>DASRHT010000093.1:0-18381 GCA_035650355.1 Ktedonobacteraceae bacterium | reverse complement strand
GAGAATCTTCGGGAAATGCATAGGTGTCTTTTGCGTACTCTTTCTTCGACGCAAAGTCGAAACTATGTGTAAAGTTCGATAGCTCTTAAATGCTGTATCTAGATCGATACCTTCACAACAGAAGATTTTTGGAGGGGTCTTCGCGTTTCTGTGGCTTGAGTTCATAATATCGCTGGACCCACATCTCAGACTGCTCATTGGCCTGTTTCTTCAATTGTTGCTCGGCAGAGGCCAGATTTTTCGGCACCGGGATATGCAGGTAATTGAGTATTTGCTGTATGGTCTCTTGATAATCGTGGACAAAGTCTTCATACACGACTTTGAATGGCTGAATATCACAGGCAGTAAAATACTCTTGCATCTCTTGCTCGTCATACTCTATGCTCCGACGCAAACGCTCAATAACGTTGTAATTAAATATCACTGCTTTCTCTGAAGATCGCTGGCTGCGGGCCACCATCCACACATCGGTCTGGATTGCTTTCCAATGAGAGATTGCCTGTCTTACTTTATCGCGACGACTGATCCAGATATGACGGAGATGAGGAAAGATTGTTGACATAAGCTCTGGTACCGGCAATGTTTCGCACCCTGGAATTTCGCGGAGATGGTTGATGAAATCTTCAAAGGACGGCCAGATAATCTTCCCACCAAATACGCCATTGGGTGTAGTGCCTTCTTTGAAGATGATGGCAAGGCATTGCTCATAGCCAGTCAGGCCCCAACGTTTCAACATGGTTTCGGTCTGTGGCTGTCCAAAGTACTCTGCGGGCCGCCCTGCTAGGCGCGTATTGATCAGAGCCTCGCAAAGAAGATAACTGCCACAGCGTGGAGTTGCATAAATGAGATAGGAAATGCGAGGATGCATAGCCACCTCCTGTTGATAGGATATTTGAAGAATCCACTCAAAACAAACGGAAGATATCATCGATGGAGCCGATATGCAGACGCGCAGCCTTGCGTACTATAGCGGGGGCTGATGTGAACGTTATACTGGACTCTGTCTGTTGGAACATGCTGATATCTGCCTCGTCATCGCCAACTGAGACTGCGTTGCTCAAATCCCACCCCATCAATGCCGCGAAACGCGCCAACCCTTCTCCTTTCGCTATGCCGCGGCACTCGATTTTCGTAATTGGCAGGTTAGGTGGACGAGTAATCACGCAGGTATTTGGTATCATTATACTGAAATCCTGGCGCATATACCGGGATAGCGTCACAAGCCTTCTCACAGGAAAATCTGGCGGCCAAGAGCGTTCTCCTGACGAAGGAAGGCCCAATGCACATTTAGCGAAGGGATAGAGGATAGGTGCAGAGCAGCTCCAATCAAAAATACTTTCTGCTATAAACTCACCACAGGTCGCGTGGATCTGCTCAATAGCTTCACGAGGGAGAGAAGCTGAATCTGACCAGAGCACTTGTCTGGCCGAGTCCACTAGCACAGAGCCTCCAAAGCACACTGTCTGGATGGGTACGGCGAGTTCTGTAATAATGGGTAAAACTTCGAACCACGTCCGCATTGTTACCAAGAGCAAAATTCGTTGTTTGGAAGCCAGATAGTGGAAAAGCTTTTTTGCTTCAGGTAATAATCGACCTTTATGAGCAATTGTGCCATCGACATCAAATGCGAAGATTTTTGCCTCCCACGTCGGCTTGATGGAGATGTCCATAGCCCTGCTATCCTACCTTCCCTGCTCTTGCACGAATTGTCGCCATGCGGCTATGATCTCTGGCTCAGATAGTTGCATCGCGTCGGTGATATCTGTGCTGGAGCCAACTAGAGCGCAGCACCTATGGAGAAACTGCGGTCCGTAGGTAGTCATGATAAAATCGATGAAATTGCTGGCTAGCAGATACATTGGATATGCGGGCATTTCCCGCCGAAAGCAATCGCTGCGCTGTAAGATATCCAATACGTGGTCCCTCTGCTCCAAAAAGGCAGACGCCCAGAAGCCTGCACTTTTGCCTTGATGCTGCTGCATTTCATGACCGTAGGTAATCGCGGAACGCTCAACGTAGTGTGCGATACCTTCCATGAAGAAGGCCGGTAGCATGCCCCATCGTTTGTAGGTAAGTACATGCGTCTCCTCGTGGAGAAAGGGTCTTTCCAGTTGGGAATCCACTGGAGCTACACAGACTAGGCTTTGTGTCGAAGCGTGGCCGTAACAGGCGATATGTTCGCATTTGACAAAGTAGCAGATGTGTTCTTGCCACTCTGTCTGCCTGGGGTCGAGAGAGAGCAAGGCATGAAGGCGTAACCATCGTTCCTCAGCCTGCAATGGCAGCTTGCTATGCCAGGCGGCGGGAACGGTACGATGCATGAAAAACCTGTAGTGATCGCTACAGGTTGTCACATATTCATGAAGAATATGTTCTAGCTCTGGTTTTTTCTCCATCGATTTTTACTCCAGTCCGAGTTGCTTTTGCCATTCTGGCAGGCAGGTTTGTAAATCGCAGGTATAAATGAAATCTGCAAAATGCGAGATGTTAGAAGACCCCTGGTAAATCAGATGTATTTGAGCTCCCTGATCGCACCAGTGCGATAACAGGTGAGCAGCTCTGGGTTGCGATACTCCTAAAAGGATAACAACGTCGGGCTTTAACCGGTGAATTTCGCTTAAATCCTTTTTCATAAAAGTTCGCAGTGGAGTAATACCGGTTAGCTCGTGGAGACGATCAACGTTTTCAGTCACGACGCTTCTCTCATACGCGCGCGCAATCAGCGCCAGGGCCCGATGAGCTGGAGTCGGCCTGGCCAAAAATATCTGGCTCATGAATATCTTAAAACGTCCGATCAGCGTCTCCGGCTGAAGCACGCTATACTGGCAGAGAGCGGCTATATCGTTTCTTTTCAGTTGCGCATCAAGTTCCGCACTTGACCATATGCCCGCGGCGCGTGAAATCCCTGCTCCTGTAAAAAACACAACCTGTCGCGTCGTATCTTTTATGAGTGTTACAAGCTGAGCTGGATCGCCGGTTGTCGGTTGATGATGGGGGTTGTCTCTCAGGGGAAGGCTGTCGGCCTCAATGGTTTGCTGGATGTCGTCCAGTTTTAGCTTGTATTCGATGATAAAGTTGTTGTCGTGTATATATTTTTCTCTGATATGCTGTGGAAGATCGGAGGCGGCATCTGCCGCAATATTCAGATAGAGCCCCCCTTTGCCAACGGCTGATACGCAAAAAAAGCCCTCATCCAGGTGAAAGCACCAGATCATCCTCTCCTCCTGCAATCGTCTATGATGGATCGATGCCTGCCGACTGGAGCAGGTTCACGACAATTGTGCGATCCTGTACAATATCGCCAGATGAGTTGTATGGGTATTCAAGCGTGTAAGCTCCACTATAACCATGTGCTTTACATACTGCTAACAGGGCTGCGATCCCGTTATCGGTGGGATGCATCCGCTGGTAGCGCGATGTTGGGCTATAGCCCCGAAGATGGATATGCACAACCGGTAAGCGGAAATACTCGTCAAATGCTGTTTGTAGATATTGTGCATGTGAGCAATCAAGCGCCAGGCCACAGGGTAAAACGTCTCGAAGCTGCTGAATCCAGTATGTGACCTCCGGTGTAGTGTTTTCGAATGCCAGGATCAGGCCGGAGAAGTCTTTCTGAAGGCTGTGTAATGGCCGCGCAATCAGTCGAATATTCTGCGTACCTGGATGGGCCACAATCACTTTCGCTCCGAGATTGCGCGCGAATTGTATGGTCGCCTGCAATTGTGTCATGCATTGCGCCGTTGATAGGCTAAATAGTTGTTTGGGCGCATGGACCGAGTACACGGAAGTTCCCAGGCTGCTCAAGAGTGTGGGGAGACGCTTCTCCTCCTGGGACGTCATCTCGACAAAAGGGAACTCTATCCGAGAAAATCCGGCCTGTCGGGTCCATTTAACGAGCATTAGTGTACTCAGGTACGACCTACTCATTACTGAACAGACCAGCACAGACATGAATGCACTACTCCCGGCTGTATGTTGTTTTTGCTCCGCAAGAGGACTTGTAGAGTGGACACACTCTAGCGCGCATGTGCATGGATATGTCCACTCCAGATACTTTTTCGCACTATTGAAGAAAAGCTTCCCTCGTGTAATTAACTCTGACCCCAGACGATTTGTAGCCAGTCACCCAAGAATGTCAGCCCATCTTTCTGTTGCATGAGCTGTTCCTCTGTAAAGGTTGAAAGCAGTAGCGGCCTTTTCCAGAGTTTCTTTGCCTTGCTGGTCATGTACTTGTTCCTCCTTTCTTTAAATGTATCATTGGCGGATAATCGGCTCTGACTCCAGACGATTTGTAGCCGGTCACCCAGGAATAGGGGTCTACCTTGCTGTTATTCACTGGTAACTTCTGTCTCGTTATGAACCTGTTGTATCAGGCCATGTTGTTCAAATTCGCGAACGATGGCTAGGATCTCTTCATGCACGGTCGCCTGGTCAATTTCATATTCTTCTGACAGCGCCGCGATGACTTCATCACTCGTTTTAGGCTCCTCTAAAGCGACAAGCACTGCTGCTGCCGTCATATTGAGAATATGCAATGTCCCGCGTTCGAGGTTATAGACCATGACATCGCCTTCAAACCCCATCTCTTGTACGGAAACGTGAGGGAGCCGCTGGTAACGCATCGATTTTTACCTCGCTATACACTTGCTGGAAGCACGATAGGAGAGCTTGTGGGGAGATCTGACAAAAGGTTCGGGTCGATCAACTGCTTATCGAACCGGTCTTTGAGAAACGGAATGATCTGCATGAACCACGAACACATATGTGATTCTCGATTAAACCCTTCTTCTTCGCCATAGAAAAGCACGTTATGGGCAGGACAGCCACCGTAACACCATTCATTCAGGTGACAGGCGCTGCATTTGGGGATCGTCTTTACTGATCGCTGCTGGAAACGTTCGACCAGGGGATTCTGCAATATTTCGTCGATGGATTGCGTTAACATATTGCCGATGACGAAGTTTGTCAGCCCGTAAAAAGTGTCGCAAACATAGACATCGCCATTGACATCCAGGCCAACATGCCGCGTTCCCGCTCCACACGGAGACGATGCACACATATAGCACCCATTCCCGGGGATCAAAATATTGCGTACTATCGATGCGATCTCTCTTTCGTAAATCATGGCATCGGGATAGCGCATATTGTGCTCAATGAGCCAGTCAATGACCTGTTTCGTTCTCTCCCAATACTCCAGATTATCTGCGCCGAGCTGATCCTCTTTGCCTGCTCCATAGCCAGAGGGAAAGAAGGGGAGAAATGAGAGCGAGCGGATGCCCTTCTCGTGACAGAGGTTAAGCACGTCAATGAGATGGTCCTGGTTTTGCTTGGTAACGACGCAGATCAGGCCCACCCCTCCTGCTTTGCAGAGGAGGTCGATGCCGCGCATCGTGCGCTCAAATGAGCCTCGTCCGACGAGATTGACGCGTGTGCTATCGTTGATTGCTTTCGGGCCGTCAAGGCTGACAGAGACAGAGATGCGGTGTTCTCGAAAATAACGCACCCATGCTTCTGTCACCAGCGTAGCGTTCGTTTGCAGACTGAACTGTAACCGCGGGGCATAGGGTCTCTTCTCCAGGCCATCGACCACTTCACGGATGATGTTACCGACCATCAATGGTTCGCCCCCATGAAAGGTGCAATCGATGATGCGCGGATTGCCATCAGCGATCTGGTCGAAGAAGTCAATGACCATCGCAGGAGCTATCCGCTCCTTTCTTGCTCCCCCTGATACATAACAATAGGTGCAGCGCAGATTGCAATCGCGGGTGACTTTGATCACGATCTTGTTGGGCTTTGTTGATCGGTTGCGATAATGTTGTGTGAACCAGACTTGCTGCGCGAGGTGTAAGAGCTTTCTTGGGTTCTTTGGTACTGGCTGAGAGCCTTCCACTGAAATATCCCCCTTCTCAAATACAGCAGCCGATGTCGTCGTGGGTTAGAGGCTTGACAGGTGACAATGTACAAAAAAACGGAATAGCAGAAGCCAAATGTCACGCGCCTGTATTATCTGCAAAGGAGTGTTATTGACATTACGATTTATATACCATATGATTTAAGAAAATGCAAGTATCGTATGGAAATGTAATTTTTATGCAGATCAATGAATTTTTACCATCTATGTGTTTTTTTGCTAACTATTGCCGGTTATAAGCAGTAAAATCGGTTCTGCCGATTAATATCATGTGCAAGTATGATCCGCCGCCAGGGGTCAGGGACGCAGCCTCTGCTGAGAACAGCTTGCACATCAGGTTAATCAAGCAGCAGCCAGCCAGGAGCAGTTATGCGGAAATTGTTCAGATGGAGCCAGATTTCCGTTTCCCTTCAGCAAGCCAAGACCCTCTCCCTGGATTGGCTGGACGCGCTGAAGCTCAACTGGTATCTCGCGCCGCTCTCCTTTGTGCTCACGATGAGCCGCAATATCATCGTTGGCCTAATCCCAGCCGCGAATGCCTGGCTCCTGCGAACAGTTTTGCTCATGGTTGTGGCTCACGCGTCGTTCCTACTGTTGTTGCTGCTCACATCAGGGCTTGTCGCCACTTCGCTGCTTCAAAGTTTAGAAATGCAACATTTAGATGGATATTCGCAGCGCAAAAGCAGTCTTTTTGTCATACGAAAGTTGCTCATCGTGCTTCGTTCCTGGCCTGCCATAAGATTTGAAGAAGAAGAGCGCGTCACTCGACTGACGCGTATCCGGCGCGACAGCACCTGTCCCTCCGCGATAGCCACAGCGACAGGCAAACTGCTTGGCGCTACGACCGTTTTTATCTCCTTCCTGGGAATTTTATGGCATATTTCCCCTTCGATAGCGCTGCTAGGGACAATCATTGGCGTGCCGGTAATCGGGGTAGCTGCCCATGTTTCGGCGCTCGAGTTTTCCGTGGAGGAAAAGCAGGCAAAGCGGCAGCGCTTTGCTGACTATCTTGCCAGTATCATCAGTGTTCCTCGTCTGGCAAAAGAAACAAAAGTCTTTCAGTCAGGCACATTTTTGCTGAAAGAGTGGTACGAACTTTCATCGGTGCTGATTCGTGAAGCCCTGTCCGCATCGTTCAGAGTGACCATCCTCGAAGTACTGACACTGACAGCAGGATTAGCTATTTTTAGCTGGTTCTTATTTCAGCTTATTGGTCTAGTAGAAACACGGCAACTATCAAGCGCCCTCTTCATCGCGCTCATTCCCTTTGCGATTTCCTTGCTACAGACGATGGATGAGGCGCGCCTGGCGACAAAATCGCTGATCAAGGGACTGTACTCCTGGAACAGGTGCAAGGAAGTGTTAGCTACGGAGTCGCGTGAAGGGCAACAGGCTGTCAGGCAACAGGGAGAGCTGCGCGAGGGTGCGCTGCATGTTCAACTTCAATCGGTGAGCTTTCGTTATCCTGGTGAGACTGGCTGGTGTTTGGAAGATATCACGCTAGAGGTTTTTCCTGGTGAGACGCTGGCGCTGGTGGGCGTCAATGGATCGGGGAAGACGACGTTGGCCCAGCTCATAGCCGGTATTTACGAACCGGAGTGCGGCTCAGTCACCTATAACAACATAGCTTTGCAGCAGGTGAGCCATGCTGAACGCGCTCGCAGGATTGCGTTTGTGTTCCAATCGCCGATAAAATATCCGGCATCAACGCTGGAAAATATCTCCTCTCTCAGATCTCTTGAGAGTGAAACCTTGAGCCAGCTCTATGATCGCATCCAAATCCTGCAACTCTCCCCGACTATCCATCATCTCAAGTTGAGCATGGGATATTCCGACGGTACAGATATATCCGGCGGACAATGGCAAAAAATTGCATTGGCGCGTGCTCTGGTGGATACCAGAGCCTCTCTATTTCTCCTTGATGAGCCAACCGCCTCATTGGACCCGGAGACCGAAGTGGAAGTGTTTCGTCTATTTCGCCGTTTGACGCAAGGGAGCACGCGCATTATCATTTCACATCGGCTCGGCTTTGCAAGAGAGGCCGACCGTATCGCTGTACTGGATCATGGCAAGCTACGCGAAGTTGGTTCTCATCAACAATTGATAGAGCGTAATGATCTCTACGCTCAAATGTATGCTGCTCAGTCAGCCTGGTATGCAGGGAAGGGCTAAGATATGCAAACATTACGAGTAATATCACGGATTACTCTCCTGGCGTTGCGCTCATCGCCTTTTACCTCGATTGCTATGTTTCTCTCCCTGTTGCTCTGGGCTATTTCCCCGATTATTGAGCTGGCTGCACTCAAATCCCTAGTCGATGCCCTATTGCAGCATACATCCAGTAATGTCGCTCCATTCCTCATTACCTACATACTTTGGGGCCTGTTCATCCCGAACTGTTGCTGGAGGGCCTTTTACTTTTTCTATGCGTGTGTGAGACAGTATGCCCAGCGCAATCTAGCTCAGAAGAACTTGCAAAAGGCTGAAAAGCTTCCTTTGCGCCTGTTGGAAGATCCGGCGACGCAAGACCTCATTGACCGAACATCCAAAGTCGATACCGGTGATATTCTTGGTGTGCTGCTTGCCAGTACATTTCTGCTATCAGGCGCTCTACGTGCATTGTCGATTTTAGGTGTGCTGGCCTCATTCAATCCAATTATTTTTCTCATCGTTGCCGTAGTGGCGATTCCAAGTTTTATCGCGCGCAATATGATGAGTATCAAAGCGCGGCAACTTGTGCGAAAGCAGACGGAACGAGAGCGATGGTGCTCGGCAATGCTCGATCTGCTGCTGGAGCGTAAAGCGGCGCCAGAGCTTACTAGCTCCTATAACCGTACATTACTGAGTGGTCGCTGGCTCAACGTGCGGCGACAACTGGATGCCGAGACTACCCAGATGGAGAAGCGTCGGGCAAGGTTGATAAACCTGTCTGTGCTGATTCGCTCAGTGGGTCAATTTTCTGTGTTTTTTATCGTTCTCGTTCTTCTCGCTCAGGGAGCTATCCAAGTAGGAGCACTAGCAAGTTGTATTATTGCGCTTGGATATCTTCAATGGGTAATATCAGCTAGTCTTTACCAGATCTCGGATCTGCTTGCCAGTACTCTGGTCTTGGAAGATCTTGATAAGCTCTGGTCACTTGAGAGCGAGGATGCCCCCATAAAGGCACGCGAAGGAGAGAAAGAGCCGATTAACAATACTGACGGTACAGTGGTACCTCCCCGTATCGAACTGCGCGATGTCGTTTACCAGTATCCACGCACGACATCCCAGGCCCTCTCTGGCATAAGTTTCACTATAGAGTCCGGTGACAAAGTGGTGCTAGTAGGGAAAAACGGCTCAGGAAAAACAACTATTTTGCGCTTGCTTGCAGGTTTAGATACTCCTACAGCGGGATTGATTCTCGTTGATGGCAAGCCTTTAGATCGTCATCTCAGTCAAATCCGCACACAACTCACCGTTATGTTTCAAGAGTCAGTACGCTATGAACTATCTGTACGTTCAAATGTAGTTATTAGTGATATAGATGTACGGAATGATACCGAGCACATGCGCAAAGCAATTGTCCAGGCAGATTTAGTGAGCACTATCGACACCTTGCCGGATGGTATTGAAACCATGCTTGGACCTGATCTTACAGGCGGCACAGATCTTTCGGGTGGGCAATGGCAACGACTGGCGTTGGCACGGGCTTATTTTCGTGAGCGACCTCTTGTGCTCCTTGATGAACCAACAATGGCGATGGATGCATTTCACGAAACCCAGCTCTATATGCAATTCATGAAGATGGCAAAGGAACATACAACGATCATTGTAAGTCACCGACTGCCCATTGCGCGGCTGGCTGACAAGATTATTGTTTTAGACGAAGGGCGTGTAGTAGAACAGGGTACCCATGCTCAACTCATAACCCACACGAATGGCATATATCATCGTATGTTCCAGGCTCAGTCTGAGATGTACTGTGAATAGAAGAAGCTAGTAGAGAAACTGGCTTTGAAATCAGTTGCCATCCAGCAGGCCGATACTTGGGAGCCACATTGACAGCTACGTTCAGTGGGCCAAAACCTATCATACTAATTGTCACCCGAGATGAAGATGACAGCTCGTCAAATAATTAGATCTCGACCATGTTTGTTGGCCCGATGACGATGGTGAAGGCTGGTCAATATGGCGAATCTATCACTCCCTACCAAGTCCTGCGCACATTGGAAGCTATCTATGGGCTGCCATTTGCCAATAACAGGTCAATGTGACGACAACCGCTGACAACCTGGCACTAATCTAGCCCAGTTCTTAGCAACAATCTCGCACCGGAAACGCTCTGATAGAGCGAGTGATAGGTCGTCAAGGAGTCTTTCCGTAATACCATAAACCAACAAAAGGGTCGAGACCATGCATCCCGGCTCTACTGACTTTGCGATAACGTTATCAACGTTTACTCGCTCATTTTACATACTCCCTCTACTCGACCTCGCCACTTATGCGCCGTACTCGCACTCATTCCCAACGCCTGAGCGATAGTGCGAGCGGACGCCCCAGGAGAACGTACAAGAAACGTTTTCACCCGTTCGTAGTTGTTCGCCTCTTGTTCGCCCTCGACCTCGCTGCCGTTCGGTGGCTGTTCGCTGTGGGGAGCCAGAAGTTCCTGCGGAACCTCTTCCATCACTCTCACCTGAGCCAGAACGCCCCGTAATGCTTCCACCAGTTCAGGGGAAAGCGTAGGCAGCGTTGCTTGCGAACGTGGTAATCCATCTCTCAGTTCCGACGACTGAGGGGCCACATGCTGGACATGGCGCAGCGCATGGGCGACGATCAACAGCACAATCGCCAGCGAACGCACCCAGATTAACGCTTCCACCGGCACAAACACATGCACGTAGGCCGCTTCCAGCGTGATATTGAGCGTCTGTTGCACGCTCTCGATATTGCTGACAATGGCTGCTGTAAAGAGCAGCAACAGGGAGAGGAAGCCGTGCAGCAGGTACTTGACCCGTTCGCCCTGCGCATAATAGCGGAAGGTGCGAATGATCGTGCCTGCTACGCTGGCATCGATGGCAATACATTGCGTCCAGGCCCAGATTCGTTGCATCGTCAGGTTATCGCTCAAGACCGAACCTTTTGTCAGCACGTTGGCCATACTGGCGATTAAGCCGAACGCTAAGAGTAAGACCGAGACACTTGACGCGAGTTCCAGCACGTACAATATTCCTTTGTCTATTTTCTCAATGCTGCTGAATTGATTCATCATACACTCCTTAATTGATGATCTTAGCACACAGCTCGGCTTTCTCTGGAGCTATCCAAGCCCAACTCGTGACAAGACAAAGCACATGATCTATAATGAAGCCAACTTGGTGGCAACGGATGTGAGAAAGCAGCCCGAAGGCTCAGAGAAACGGAATGCAAAAGATGGGAAAAGTTACTCCTGAACATATTCAAAATATCCTTATTAACCCTTTCTATGTGATACAAGTTGCTCCTGAGCTTGTCGAAACCCATGCTCCATCAATGCGCGATGAAGAATGGGTGAGAGACAATTCTTCCATGATTCAGAAAACAGGGGCAGAGCCGTGGCTTACCACCTTACTTGACGTACTGCAAGGCAATACCTCTCACGAACTCGTGAACCCTTATTATGCCATTAACATCGATCCGATATTTGCAGTAGAACATCCGCCCATGTGGCCGAAGGATCAATGGATACAGGGAAATGTAACGCTACTCTCGCAGCTAGGCATAGAGCAATGGTTACAACTTCTGCTTGATGTGCTAGAAGGCGACTTTGTCACCGCCGACGACATGGGATTAGCAGCCCCTCCTGGTCCCGAGCGAATTCGTTACCGCTTCAGTAAGCAAGGGAGGAAAAAGCGCAAAAAGCATAAAAGATAGGCTATTCTATCCGCTGTTTCTTACTGCATGAACAACGCGCCTAATAGTTTCGTGTGATACCTCATAATCATCTGCAACCTTACGTAGCGGTTCCTGATTCTCAGTGACGCGACGGAAGACATTGGGCCACTCTGTAGGAGGAATCCCATGCTTCGGTTTTGCTGGGCCTGGTCGTCGTCTTGTCGCAGGTGGAAGTGGATGATCAACGTTTATTTGCAACTGTGCCAGGACTTGTTGTAATTTAAGATAAAGTTTTCCGTGAGGCTTCAGGAAGAGGGTTAGCGTTGGCGAGAGCGTAGCCGTTGCCCGTCGGTTCCGTCTATGCATTTCATACTCTAAAAATACGCAATGATCATAAATTGCTCCTTAAAATAGCCGATAATTTTTACCGGATATTTATTTTTTGCCCCTTTTCCTACTTTTACACTTGGGAGCGGGACCGAGCCTCGCGAGTGGTTCGAATCATTAGTGGATATCATTATCACCATGATAAGAGGACAAGCTTTGCTGAAGATTTGCCCCAGCAGGACTTCCTTTTTATGACCAAGCCTCAACTAAATAACTACTACTCTACTGTTATCAGGCGATTCAACACACTGCCTATGATCTTCTTCTAAGATTATAGGCAGTGATTTCTACCGTTTTTAATAATGGAATAGGCCGTTTATGCATTCATATTACACAATCTCGCGAATTTCACGTTGAAGTAAGCCAATGACTGCGGCCACGGCTAAGGCTATTCCGCTCGCCTGGAACATCAACCAGGCCCCATATTGGGCCGTGACAAAGCCGCCCAGAGCCACTGAAAGCGGATAAAGCCCATAGGTTGCAAACATGACAATGCCCCAGATACGCCCCATGAAGCGATTAGGGAACATCTCCTGAATCAAGGTAAAATACATGACATTGATTAAACCATTGAACAGCCCCGCGAGAGCCAGAACGATGAATACCCAGCCGAGGTTACTAAAGATTGGCAAGATAGCAAACGTAACGGCCTGCCCAAGCTGTAAAATCAGCACGATCACCGGTCTATGGCGCAGATGTCCAAGTCCTCCAGCGACTAATCCCCCAACAAGTTCCCCTGCGCCAAAGATTGCTAGAGCTATGCCATAGCCGTTTGCGCCTGCTGCAAGAGTTTTAAGCGCATATGCGGGTAACGCAACCCCCATTGTCCCACCAGCAGCGAGGAATGTTACCGCCACAACCAGCACCGTGACTTGCAGCAAGCGCGAAGTGCGTAAAAACTGTCCAAATGTCTGGTTCTTCTCAGCAGGCTCTAAAGGAGCCTCAGTTGCGCTTGAGCCATCCTTCGATTCGGCATTTGCCGCAGAGGAGGCTTGTGGGGTGCTCTCTACGATGGGCTTGCGGCTCATAGCGGCTAACGTAATTGCCGAGACGGCAAACGTGAGAGCGTCAATTGCCAGGGCCGCCTGCGATTGTAAGCGAGCAATTACGATGCCAGCCAAAGCAGAGCCAATCAGAGTCGCTAGCTGTAGCATAGAGGAATTGAGGGCATTCCCTGCTTGTAACTCTTTTTTAGGCAGGATATCAGGTAGTATTGAGTAGGTGGCCGGTACGAATAGCCCTGTGAATATTCCTAACCCTGCGACAAGCGCGAGGAGAATTAGAAGAGAGAAATGCCCTCCCGCAACCTCAAAAGCCAGTAATCCTACCAGAAGAGCTCGGGCAATATCAGCGATCAACATGACCCAGCGCGGACGGATGCGATCACTTAATATTCCCCCCAGCAGAATCGTTATCAGCCGGGGTACACCATAAGTTGCCAGCACAATGCCTAACTCTTGAGGACTGCCACCGCTGGTTAAGATGATCAAAGGAAGAGCTACCGCGTAAAAGGCATCCCCCATCGTCGAAGTTGTTTGCCCACTAAAAAGCAACAGGAAATTACGATTTCCTAAAGGAGTCATAATGGTCGTAAAGAAGCTTAATGCCGATTTTTTGGCAGGTTTTGCTGCTGGCTCGCTCGCAGAGAGGGCCACAGCATCGCTCTCATTGCTGACCAATGAGGTATCGTTTGCTTCTGGCATCTTATTTTTCTCCTCAAAATAAAGACCATCTATCGGGTCAACGCCTTAAATTTGACAATACAACAGGGCTAACGGGTACCAAAACGTGACGCCCTCAACATAAAATGTTGAGTTCACTCACGAGCTACAGCTTTATTTGCCAGGGAGGCGTTCAAAATACCTTCTATTTGTTGCGCCAGCGTTTGGATATGTGGTGGTTTTATCATGGTAAAATGATTCCCTTTAGCAGGTATTTCCTGGATACCTCCTCTCGTGTAGTTTTGCCAGGGAGTTTGTGCCTGAGCCACGAAAGCGACCTCGCACGCCCTCCACACAACGAGAGGAGTCTCTACAACTGGCGCTTGATATGCATTAACAAGATCAAGATGCGTATTGACCAGTGCTTCCTGTAACTGCAAGATTTCTAGAGAAAGGCTCTCAGGAAGTAGTTTGCGTTCCTTACCCCACTTTAATACCTGCGGCAATCGTTCTTGTCTGGGGAGAGCCAATATGCTTTCTCGCGTCGCTTGCTGTTCTTCCAGGCTAAGAGTGACGAAAGTCTTCGTCAAGGCAACTTCGATAATAACCCCCAGACCTTCTAACTCATCTGCTTGTTGCCCCTGCACCAGTTCGGGTGATGTCAGATAGGCATCAAGCAATCCTACAAATGCGATTTCCTGGTTTGCTCGCTCCAGCTCTGAAGCTACAGCAACGGCTATCACTCCCCCCATAGACCAACCAAGAAGGTAATAAGGGCCTTCGGGCTGGTGCTGACGCAGCGCCAACGCATATTCATGTGCCATAGCCTCTATAGATTCATATTCAGGATGCATCCCCTCCAATGCCTGAGATTGTACTCCGTAAATAGGTTGGTCTTTATCCAGGCAGGCGGCAAGTTCCTGGTACATCACGACCTCTCCACCCGCAGGATGAAAGCAATAGAGAGGAGGACGAGCACCTGTTTCCCTGAGAGGTATCAGAATGGGAGTGTCTGCATTTTTTCTCGCTTCTAGCAAGATCGCTACCTCTGCTATTGTTTGCGTCTTGAAAAAGCTGCTGAGCGATAAACCTTTCTGTAACTTCTCTCGCATATAGGCAAGGATCTGGGCGGCCTGAAGAGAGTGTCCACCCAGTTCAAAGAAGTTGTCATGAATACCAACGCGCTCCAGACCCAACACTTCAGCCCAGATCTGAGCCAGTTGCTCTTCCAACGGTGTGCTCGGTGCGACATACCCCTGCGTTGCTTTTTCTTTGTCCGGTATGGGCAAGGCTCGTAGATCTACTTTCCCGTTTGATGTTAGCGGTAGTTGGGGTAAAAAAAGAATCGTTGATGGTATCATATATTCTGGGATATGCGTGCGCAAGTAGTTGCGCAGCATGCTATCATCCTGGTCATGTTCTTTGTTTACTACATAGGCGACCAGACGCTTATCGCCTGGTCTATCTTCGCGGGCCAACACCACCGCATCCTCGACCTGAGGATGCTGCCGCAGAACCGCTTCGATCTCTCCCAGTTCAATGCGGTAGCCTCGGATCTTGACTTGCTGGTCCAGTCTCCCCACA
Organism: Ktedonobacteraceae bacterium; assembly: GCA_035650355.1. GTDB lineage: Bacteria > Chloroflexota > Ktedonobacteria > Ktedonobacterales > Ktedonobacteraceae > DASRHT01. Next base: position 2,985 of record DASRHT010000093.1, on the reverse strand, counting down.
TACTCAAGCGTGCCATCAGCCTGATAGCGTGCCAGGTCTCCGGTTCGATACATCCGAGCACCAGGAGATGCACTGAACGGGTGAGGAAGGAAGCGTTCAGCCGTCTGATCGGGTCGGTTCAGATACCCACGGGCCAGCCCCGCTCCGGCAATGTAGAGTTCTCCTGCAACACCTATCGGCGTTGGTTGCAGATGGGCATCCAACAGATACAGTTGAGTATTGGCAATGGGCCGACCAATCGGCACCGGTCCATTTAATGTTGTCTGACCATCGACAGCATAAATGCAACAGCCCACCACTGTTTCTGTTGGACCATATTCGTTCACAATAGATAAGTTTGGATTGGCAAGCAACCAACCCTGTAAGCTTTCTGCTTGCAGGGGTTCGCCTCCAACGACTAATCTTCTCACCCCATTAGCCGCCTGTCTCAGATCAACTTGTTGCCGCAGCAGCGCAAGGTGGGCTGGCGTGATTTTGAGCAAGCTGTAGTCGCGCTCGACCGTGAAAAGCTGGCCTAATTGCTCCAAATCCTCTGGCTCATCTGGCAAAAGGGTAACACAGCGCTGACTGAGCAAAGGGAGAAACAGGCTGGTCACGGTCAGGTCAAAGCTCAGTGAAGAATGAACGGGACATCCCTCCCCTTGAGCGACCTGATAGGCAGTACCTGCCCAACTCAGGTAGTTGACAAGGCCACGATGAGGAATCATTGTCCCTTTGGGACGGCCAGTGGAGCCAGAGGTATAGATGACATAGGCCAGGTGCTCGCTCAAGGTGAGACTCTTGCAAGGGGTTATTGGCTGGAGAGCCAGGCTCTGACTGAGGCGATCCAGACACAGGAGCGGTGTAGACAACGGGGGTAAGCGCTGCAAGAGTGATTCCTGCGTTAGGATCAAAACGGCCTGGGCATCCTGGATCATAAAGGCTAACCGCTCCGCAGGATAGGAGCTATCCAGCGGAAGGTAAGCTCCTCCAGCTTTGAGCGTCGCCAGGATGGCGATCACCATCTCAAAAGAACGCGGGAGGTAAATGCCAACCAGACAGTCAGGACCAATGCCCTGCGCTTGCAGATAATGGGCTAGCTGATTGGCCCGATGGTCAAGCTGCTGGTAGGTAAGGGTCCGGTCCGCAAAACGCAGAGCCTGGGCATCAGGAGCCAGAGCGACTTGCGCTTCAATCAGGTGATGCAGACAAGACTGGTCGGGGAATGGTTGAGCAGTCCGGTTCAAGGTGATCAGCAAATGCTGACGCTCTTGAGAGGTCAACAGGGGTACATCTCCTATCGTACAATCCAGGTTAGAGAGCACCGCCTGCAGAACTCTCTGAAAGTGGACCGCCATCCGCGCAATTGTAGTCTCCTCGAACAGATCGGTATTGTACTCAAAGTGTGCTTGCAGTCCCTGTTCGTTCTCTATGATATAGAGGGTAAGATCAAACTTAGCTATCTGGATAGGAACCGAGACATTCTCAATCGTGAATCCTTTCAGTGCGAGCGGAGGCTGGGGAGCATTTTGCAACACGAACATCACCTGAAAGAAAGGGCTGCGGCTCAGGTCGCGTTGGGGAGCCAGTTCCTCGACGATCTTCTCGAAAGGAATATCTTGATGAGCATAAGCCTCCAGTGCAACGTGCTGAACGCGTTTAAGAAAAGTGCGCAGGTCAGGATTATCGGCTAGCTGAGTCCGCAGAACCAGTGTGTTAATGAAACAGCCAATCAAGCTTTCGAGCTCAGCGCGAGTACGATTGGCGACCGGCGTGCCAACAAGGATATCGGTTTGTCCGCTGTAGCGAGCCAGTAGAATGCAAAAAGCTGCCAATAACGTCGTGAAAAGAGTCACCCCCTGTTGTTGACTCAAAGCCGTCAAGGCTCTGGTCTCGTCCACGGGTAGAGTAAAAGAAAAATTTGCGCCCGTAAAAGTCTGCACCGGTTGCCTGGGTCGATCCACAGGTAAGTCCAGTGATGGCAACGGAGCCGCCAACTGACGCTGCCAGAAAACGAGTTGCTCGCGCATCGCAGATTTCTCAAACCAACTGCGTTGCCAGCGAGCAAAATCGGCGTATTGCAGGGGCAGAGGAGGTAAAGGAGATGGACCTCCCGCGACGAAAGCCTCATAGAGCAACATAAACTCTTGCAGCAGCACTCCCTGCGACCAGCCATCAAAAACGCTGTGATGCACGCTCAACAGCAAGACATGCTGCCGGTCGGCCAGACGGAACAAGGAAGGTCGGAAGAGCGGACCGCTGGCCAGATCGAAGGGACGCGCTGCCTCCTGCAGCAAGCACCGCTGCAACTGGCTTTCTCGCTCCGCTTCAGACAGCGCTGAGAGATCCTCAGCCGCCAGCTTGAGAGGCGCAGGAGGCAAGACCAGTTGCACGGGGCGGCCCCCCACGGCGCGAAAGACCGTGCGCAACGCTTCGTGGCGGTCCACCAGTTCGCTCAACGTATGTTCCAGCGCCTGCTGGTCCAGTTCGCCCAGCAGACGGATCGCCCCGGCTATGGTATAGGTCGAGGTGCCGGGAGCCAGTTGGTCCAGCACCCACATGCGCTGTTGTGAGAACGATACCGGAAAGAGGAGGCATTGTTTTTCTCCCTCGTCCTTCAGTAGAACTGACAACTCACTTGCAGAAATGCGCTCCAGGTAGGCGAGTAAATACTCAAACTGCTCATCAGCAGAAATGTCTTCTCGCCGGGGAATAGCGGCTTGTCCGCCCTGGCTCTGCTCGCGCGCCTGCTCTAGCGCTTGGGCCAAGCCAGCAATCGTTGGCTCTTCAAAGAGGCTGCGCAAGGGCAGTTGCACTTGCATCCCCTGCTGCACGCGAGCAAGCACTTGCGTCGCTTTGAGCGAATGGCCTCCGCTCTCAAAAAAGTTGTCCTGCACCCCTATCTGCTCTATTCCCAGCACCTCGCTCCAGATCTGGGTTAGCTCTCGCTCTAAAGCAGTGCGAGGCGCGACATAGCTCTGCTGGCTGCCTGCTCGTCCTCGCTGC
>DASRHT010000092.1:0-36490 GCA_035650355.1 Ktedonobacteraceae bacterium | reverse complement strand
ATTTTCTGATAGCATGCCAGTGATTTTTGTTCTTTGCAGCAAAATCACCCATAAATGGGCAATAAATCCGCAAAAATCGGGGAAAATCGCCGCTCTATTCTCAGCATGTGACCAGAATGTGTCCAGAAACGTGCAGTTTGTAACCACTTTTGCAGGGACACATTCTGATAGGCAAGAAGTGATTTCGTGTGAAGAAAAGGTTCAGCGAGATCGGGATCGAACCGTCTTTCGGGCCTATGCACGCCAGTGCTTCACCCACACCTGTTGTCCTTGCCATCAGACTGTAACGTCATGGTTGTTCCGACTCATCTGGTATCCACCAATGGCACCATGACGCTTCGTCGCGTCTTTGCGTTAATCGATAAGCACTCTCCTTGTTGAAATTCAGTACCTCTTGTACCAACTAAACCTACAGATTAAAGAGTACCAACAATTTCTATTGTACCCGAATAAAATAGTATTGTCAACCCCTATAGGTCAAAGAGTACCAACAGTGTGATATAATAGGTATATTGATGGACCTAAACAGAGAGGAGTATTAATGTTATGGCAAAAAGAGCTAACGCCCCTAAAGGCTTCTATACAGCGTCAGAGGCTATTGAAAAACTGGGGATGCCGAGAAACACTTTTTTTACCTATGTTCGGAAAGAAAAGATCAAAAAAGTAGTCCCGCCTGGACAAGTAGAAGGCTTCTATCGGAAAATAGAGATTGATAAGCTCGCAGAAGCCAGAGAGCTATTTACCCTCGAATACGCTACGGACTCATCAACGTTTGAAAGAGCTACGGAAGAGGATATAAGGGGAATTTATGAGCTTTGTGTGCATCTGTGGGGAGCTAACGGAACACCGAGCTATGAAGCACGATTAGGAGAGTATAGGGCTAATCCATACACTTACTATGTCATTAAGCAAGAGGGAATAATCGTCGGCTTCTTATCGCTTACACCCTTCAAAGAAGCAGCTTTAAAAGTTTTTATGGGCGAAGCATACGAGCATGTCATAGAAGGCCCAGACGCAATAGAGCCATTTGTACCAGGAAAGCCAATAGACAGTTTATTCCTCGACATTGGAGTTAGAAGGGGTTTACGCAAGGGCGAAGTCTACGGCATGCGCTTAATACAAGGTGGTATCAAGGTTCTAGAAGATTTTGCGACGCAAGGTAACACCGTGAAGCGGTTGTTGGCTACCAGCAGCGTACCTGACGGTATAAATTTGTGCAAGGGACTTGGTTTCAAAGAGCTTCCTACAAAGCCAGGGAGTACACGGCGGCATTTTGAGCTTGAACTTGAGACTGCTGAATCGCCATTTCTAAAAACTTACCAGCAGTTAGTAAAAGCGAACCATCAAGAGGTGAAAACTGGACAAAACCACAAACCTAACGTATCATAATTTACAGTTTGGTAGAAGAGCGAGGAGAGAGCATGAAAAGTAACGAAGGGATGTCAACGCCGTTCGAGCAATTAGAAGCGCGTGTCGCTTTTTTAGAGCGTGAACTACGTCGAACCGTGGTCATTATCGATAATATCGAAATGAGAACGGATACGCGATTAAAAGCGATAAGTGAACACTTAGATAAGCAGGATATTGATCAACAAAAGTTTTCTGCAAGCGTTGATGACCGTTTCAAACAGCTTTCTGCAAGCGTTGATCAACGGTTTGAACATGTGTATGGAGAACTGGCTGACATTAAATCTGACACTGTAGAGATTAGAAACATTCTTGCAACGCTTGTAGAAAAACTCAATAAGCCAAGCTAGCATAAGGCAATCAACTATCACGGATTGTTACCCAACAAGAGGCATGTTTAATGCCTCTTTTTTGTTGCATCAATTGACATCATTTCTGACATCAGAGACGTTTTACGAACCTTTACCATATGATATCCAGGAAAACAAATAGAGCTTGATTTTGAGTTAAACGATAGACTATGCCATGCTTCGGTTAATGCCGTGTTATAATAGACATATGCAGAAGATTGAGCGTCTCGTGGCAATTACACTGCTACTGCAAGCCAGGGGCAAAATGACCGCAGCACGCCTCGCCAGCATTCTCGGAGTTTCAAAACGTACAATCTATCGAGACATTATGGCTCTTTCGCTAGCCCACGTCCCAGTGTCAATGGAGTATGGGCCAGGCGGGGGCTATTATTTACCCGATGACTATCACTTCGAGTCGGCCATCTTCACGCGTGAGGAGGCCGTCTCGCTGATACTTAGCGCGGATATGGCGGGCAAATACAGTCTTTTCGCGGGCGATGATGGACTTCATCGCGCGCTCTTTAAGCTGGAAGCGAGCCTGCCCGAAGAGTATCAGGCCGATATACGAGCCGCCCGCGAGCGCATTTTGTTCGATACCACCGCCTGGCGCAATCGTCCCATCACGACGGTCTTTTTAGAGACCATCCGCAATGCTGTGATGGAGGCGCGCCAGATGGAGATCCTTTACCCATGCGAAACCTGCGCGGCCCCCGGCGTCCGCTGGCGCAGTATAGAACCCTATGGCCTGGTCTTTAAGGGTTTATCGCGTCGCCATATCCGCACCGGCGTATGGTATCTGGTAGCCTACTGCCAGGCATGTCAAGGGTTTACGCCTTTCCGCGTCAGTTACATTGAGAAATTACAGGTCTGCAATGAGCAATTCACCCCTCAACCAGCCTTTAATCTCCGTGCTTACTGGCGCGAGGCCCGCAAACACCTGGAAGAGCAACAACAACCCTTTGAACTGCTCTTACGCATCACCCCTGCGGCACGCTATGGATTGGGAGGGAACTATACAGTACTAAGCGAAGAGCCGGGCAATGGTGTGCTGATTAGCGTCGAGATGGTATCAATCGAGGCTGCCATTTCTTATGTGCTCGCGCTGGGAGCCGACGCCACAGTCATCAGCCCACTCCATATACGCGACGAGGTCATGGCTACTGCTCAAGCTATCGCGCAGATATACATTGCTGATCAGACGAACAAGGGTAAGTTCCCTGACCTGCCCATACCCTCTATGGAAGAGAACTATCCCAGATGATCAAGGCGACCATGATAGCTCATTGTTTTTGGGAGGAAACACGCACGAGGCAGGCGCGGTACTGATACCACGCCTGCCTCGCGTTCAAAGGAGTTGGGGTTAATAACGAGATCTTACGCCACGACCTCCAGTAACAGCGCCGACGATCCAGAGCAAAATGATTGCTCCGAGCAAGGCTGTAATGAACGTCCAGATGATGCCCCGTCCTCCAATGCCGAATATGCCCAGAATGACCCCACCGATCAAACCGCCGATGATGCCTACCACGATATTCCCTACAATGCCTAATTGATCCCCTTGAACCAGGCGATCAGCCAGCGCACCGGCAATACCACCAATCACAATCCAGACAATCCACACCCAGACTGTTCCCAGGATACTGGCAACAACCAGCGCCATTGCCATGTCAGGCTCCTTTCTCTCATAGTAAATCAGCTCCGCATGCTTCTCCAGCACAGCTTAATCCACACGACCGATCATATTCTGATACAGCAGCGTCGATGCATAGACGCAAAGCAACGAGTTTTCGAGTAGCCCGACCAGAGCATTGCTGCATATCCATGAGCAAAGCAGAGCGCACAGGCACTGCAAAAGCCACGTTGATGAAATTCATGAGCTACCGAAATTTTTACATCCAAAAAGCTTGACATTTAAATCAGGTGCCTGTACACTGAGATGCACAGTAAAAATTATCAAAGGATAAGATAGATCAGATGGCTGGATCTCTATGCTTGAAGCTCAAAAGTTTCTGACAATTGAAGAGGCCGCTACATTCCTTCATGTCAGCGAGACGTCACTGCGCCGCTGGACTAACAGTGGAAAGTTGCCCTGCTACCGGGTGGGGGGACGCAGCGAGCGCCGTTTTCTCGCGGAAGATTTGCTGGCATTTATGCGCTCTAGAACGACGCCATCTTCCCCCCCTTCAACCGAGATGCTGTCGATTATCCACCTGCCCGCCCTTACATCCCTTCAGCCGAACGATGCCCACAAATTGCATATCTGCCTGTTTTTTCGTAGCCAGGAGGAGCAGTGGCGGTTATTATGCCCATATCTCTTATCCTACCTCAATGCCAACAGACCGGTACTCTACCTGTATGATAGTACGCCCTCAGCCCGTCTGATGGAACAACTGCATGCCGAGGGGCTTCCTCTAGATGGGCTTATTGCGCGAGGATTACTGCGAGTCTTACCCCCTGACCAGAGCTATCTGCTCACAGGCCGCTTTGACGCGCAGCGTATGCTGACTTTTATAGAGGAAGCTATTCAATCCACTCTGGCGGCAGGGCATTCTCATGTGTTATTGACGGGCGAGATGACGTGGTGCTTCTCAAAATCGGAAATACCAGGAGTCGAGCAACTGGTCACCTATGAAGCTCTGCTTAATCCACTCATGGAGAAATATCCGACCGTCACGCTGCTGTGCCAATACGATCTGAAGCGCTTTGACGGCGCAAGTATCCTGGACGCTCTGCTTACCCACCCCTCCGTTCATATGGCGAGCGGCCTGATTCCCGGCTTCTACGGTCTCTGATAGCTCAACGCAGCAAGATATGCGCAGCTCGATAAATCTCTTCCTCCTGAGGAATACTATGACCGGCAAAATAGGGCATGAGCATTTCCATAGCTCCCAGTTGCATAATGGGAGCTTCCAGAGCAGAGAATCCCTTGCCCGCCGCTATGCGAGCCGCTATTTCTCCGCCAAACCCTCCCATTTGTGCCGTTTCATGGACAATTAGCACCCGCCTGGTTTTACAAACCGAGGCTATCAGCGTTGCCTCATCAAGCGGCCTGAGCATACGAGGATCGATCACCTCCGCCTCTATCCCCTCCTCGGCCAGCCGCTCAGCAACCGCTAACGCGCGCTCTACCATGATAGAAAGAGCAATGATCGTCAGATCATTTCCCTCCCGCCTCACTTGAGCCTTTCCCAATGGCACCTGCCAATCTCCCACAGGAACCTGATCCCGGCGTTGATAGAGCATTTTATGCTCTAGAAAAACTGTCGGCTCAGCATCAAGGATCGCGCTGCATAATAGCCCTGCGGCATCAGCAGGCGTGGAGGGAAGAACGATGCTCAGCCCCGGGTTATACATCAGCCACGCTTCCAGACATTGAATATGCTGGGCGCTGAGTTCGGTCGCGGCGTCTAACAAGATACGAAATACCACCGGCACGTTTGTCTCACCACCAAATGTAAAGCCCGACCTCGTGCCCTGATCAAGCATTTGATCTACGACAATGGGCATGAAGTCACTAAACTGAAATTCTACAACCGGTCGCATTCCTTCTAGCGCCACTCTAATCGCATAGTTCGCAATAGCGCATTCAGAAAGAGAGAGATCACGCACGCGCTCCTCCCCAAACTCAGCTAACAGGTTTTTTGCAACCCCTGTAGCGCCATTGTCAATACCCATTTCCCCTATAAGCAAAACCCGAGGGTCCTTCCGCATCTCTTTCTGTAAGGAGAGACCAATGGCCTCGATATAACTCATTTCTACCCGCGGCAGATTAGCGGTTCTCGCCTCTGCCGAAGGCTGTGGGCGCAGAATCATCATGTTTGCCACACTTTCGGAAGGCAGCGACAAGGAAAGATAAACAAAGAATATTTTTTTATACAAAAATAAATGTAACATAGAAATTAGCGATGCGTCAAGTAAAAATGTGGTTATATTCTAGAAAATTCTGGCGAATAACTACTATACTCAACACATAAAATACATCAAAGATTAAATATAATACGGTTAAATATTCGAATGTTCGTTCTTTATAGAAGGGTCCAAATCACGAGTGCAGGAAAGGAACGCTGGCAAAAGCGGAGTAGTAGCCTTACATGATAAAGCGTAGCGGGGCCAGGATACGCTCGCTCATCTTCGTATACCAGGGGCGGCAGCGCCAGTTTTCGAGGGTAATTTCAAAATTATCGGCGGTATCGTGTTCAAAAAGCGTCTGCATCTGGTGAGCCAGCGCGGCTGAGTAAATTTCGATGTTCAGTTCATAGTTCCCAATGGAACTCAAGCGATCCAGATTGGCAGTTCCTATCGTTGACCATTGACCGTCAATAGTACAGGTCTTGGCATGGAGCATGGTATAGCTGTAGCCAAAGAGACGAATGCCAGCTTCCAGACATTCAGTAAAGTAGGCATGGGAGATCCAGTCTGCCACGATATGATTGGAGAATCTGGGAATCAGGATACGCACATCCACGCCCCTCCTGGCGGCAGCTTTTAATGCGCCCAGCAAAATATGGTCGGGAATAAAGTAGGCGTTGGTGAGCCAGATAGAGCGTTGAGCCCGATCAACGGCCTCGATATACATATCTCTGATAGGAAATGTCAGGCGCAGCGCGTCATTTCCTTGCAATCTGATTAAAGGATCGAACTTGCGAGAAACTTCCTGTTTGATACTTTCACCCTCTTTACAGAAACGGTTCCAGAAATTTATGAAGGAAAATGCGAGATCGGCGGTGGCGGGGCCTTCAATGCGCAGATGGGTATCGCGCCATGAGGTCGCATAGAGGCTGCCGATGTTATATCCGCCAATAAAGCCAATCGTATGATCCACGATAAGCATTTTGCGATGATCCAGCGAATAGCGTCTTGGATCGAAAACGTGGAGAGGGCGACGAATAAATTGGTACTCCAGCGAGTGAATTTCAGGAGGAAAAGATTTGAAGGCGTGCGGCACAACCAGATTGCCAAAGCTATCAAAGATGACATAGACAGCTACGCCTTGCGCCGCTTTTCTGATCAGGCGCTTTTTGAATTCCTGGCCGACCGCATCATCTTTCCAGATGAACGATTCCAGATAAATGCTCTCACTTGCGTGATCGATAGCATCCAGCATAGCGTTATAGAGATCGCGCCCATAGTCAAACAACTGGAGCGTATTTTCTCCAACCTGCACTTGAGCAAAACGCGGGTGTGGGAAGCCTGGTTTATAGATATGCCGTCTGCGCAGAGCAGCTATGACCAGTAATACCATCACAGTGATGCCCTGCGTTATGAGTGTTGCACTCAACGCCAGACGAAACGCCCTTACAATCGACAGGCGGTTCCTGAATTGCCGTAAAGAACGGGTAATGTTGGACCTCTGTGCTGCTGGCATACACCTCTCGCTACTAGAATTCGCACACAATCGTGTCATTATTATAGGGTATCGTGGCTTCATCGTCAAAAATATCTCGTCTCGCTCAACTGCATCCAGTTGTTTGCTGAGAACGTGTATTCGACAGAAGGATATTAGCCTATTCTACATTAAGGGGATTTCAATTATGCACAATATAGCCAGTCATCAAGAAGATCTAGCAAATACTACAGAGGGAGGGGCAGACAGGCATGATGCTCATAAAAGACACATTCTGGGAGTAATCCTCTGGGTTTCAGGCTTGATTATACTCGCTATAGCTGGTTTTCTGATTCATCAACACCCTGGCCCCTGGCCTGATGAGCTACAGTTTTCCAGAACCGTGCAAAGCATTCATTACTGGCCCTGGCTGCTCTCGACCCTGATGTTTTTTAGCTCACTCAATGATATTCCTCCGTCCATTGCGGCTGTCGTGATCTTTGTTGTCGGGATGGCGCTGCTACGCTGGTTTCGCCAGGCCATCTTTCTAGCACTGACGGTCGGCGTTGGCAATGGCATCGATGCGCTGATTGGCGACCTTGTTCGCCGTCCACGCCCCAGCCCAAAGCTTATTCATGTTGACACGACTCTGATATTCAATAGCTTCCCTTCCGGTCACACCGAGCATGATGTGGTCTTTTATGGCTTTCTGCTGTACCTGAGCTTCACCAAACCCGTGCGTGAATGGCGCTACCGCTGGCTATTACTACCATTTCAGGCGTTCGCGATGCTGGCTATTTTCGCCATCGGCTACTCACGCCTCCTCGAAGGCGAACACTGGCTTACAGATGTTCTGGGAGGATACCTTTCAGGCATACTCTGGCTCTCCCTCTTCATCTTCTTGTATCGCTGGACTACCAACAAGCTGGCTGAGCGCCGCGCCAAACAACAAGAGAAAGGGGCTGATATGCAAAAATACGCTGGCGAGGCTCCCATCAAGCACTGAATGGAAAGCGTTTCATATTCCAGGGCAATGTGAGATATTCGTGATGTTATGACTCCTTCCAGTGATTCTACTGTGATAACCGAGCTTTATCATATACACAGGAGATGAAAGGAAACATCAAAGGAAAGAAAAAGTTCCGTAAGGGTACGAAACGCAGAACTTTCCTTTTTAAGGAGTAATGATCATGAGTACCTTTATAAAAAATTTGCCTCCAAAGGCTGCAACGCACATTGAGGAGCCTCCTATCGCCAGGTACCTGTTCGCGAACACCCATATGGCCTGGCTCTGGCTGATCGTTCGCCTGTACGTCGGCTACGAGTGGATCACAGCGGGTTGGGAGAAACTGACCGGACACTCGATTGCCATCGGCGAGTTTGGCAAAGCCGTTGGCAGCCCCTGGGTCTTCTCAGGGCATGATGGCGCGGCAATGGCAGGCTTCGCTCAAAGCGCCCTGACGCTGGCAAGTGGAGCGCATCCATCTGTTCAAGGGTGGTATGCCTGGTTTTTACAGAACATGGTCATTCCGAGCGCACCGGTATTCGCCTACCTTGTCACTTTCGGTGAACTCGCCGTTGGCCTGGGCTTGATCGTTGGCTGTCTGACCGGTATCGCTGCGTTCTTCGGCCTGTTCATGAACCTGAACTTCATGCTGGCAGGTGCGGTAAGCATCAACCCGGTTCTAGGTGTGTTGAGCATCTTCCTGGTCCTGGCGTGGCGCGTCGCGGGCTTCTATGGCGTCGATAGCTACCTGTTACCGCTGCTGGGTACTCCCTGGACAGGCACATTGGCAAAAGAGACGAAGAGAACACCTGAAATGGTGCCTGCACTGAAATAACCATACGCAGGCTTACAGCAAGGGCTGATGACCAAACGTCACCAGCCCTTTATTTTATTATTTATCGCTTCTCCTGCGGCTGCGGTCGATATGGGCCGCTGATATGTTCAAAATTCGGGCGGTAGAGTTCACGGTGATATTCCTCAGGATTGACGCGGCGGGCATGTAAATCCTTCCCAGGAATATCGGTGCAGATAAACGCTCCATCCCGATGCGCCGCCATTACACCATATGTCCCTCTTTCGACCAGGCTCATGACAACGTTGGTATAGAAGATCGCCATGTGTTTGTCCATCACCTCTGGCTCACCACTACGCAAGAAGTAGGTCAGGTCGAGGGGCAAGAAACGTACTCTGGGCAACCGCTCCGCTAGCTGATCGGCCAGAAATTCGGCCACGTTAGCTTTTTTGCGATGTCCATAGGCGTCCGCCGGACCAATCTCGGGGACCGGCACGCCCAGATTCGCTCCCTCAGACATGACAACCGTTGAGTAGTTATGTGGGTTGCGTCGATCCTGTACAATCAGTTCAGCCAGATGATCGATGTTCACGGGCACTTCTGGAATGATGAGACGGTCCGCCCAGGTAACGATGGCTGTTTCGAGCGCGGTGAAACCGGCATCACGGCCAAACATGCGGAAAAGCACCGTATGACGATGCGAGCCCGCGACCGAACGCATGCGGTTAATGAATTCTGCCGCCCGGCTGATGGCGGTCTGAAAGCCAATACAGTAGTCCGTACCGGGCACATCGTTGTCCATTGTTTTGGGAATACCCCAGACGGGCACCCCTCTGCCCACGAGCTTGTTAGCGTAACTGAGGGTATCATCTCCCCCGATGACGACCAGACCATCGAGTTGGAGAAAGCTCAGGTTCTTTAAGACCTCTTCTGTGAGATCGACGCGATCATCTGGTTGATGGCCTTCTCCATAGAATTTGAGATGGGCAGGTAAATCGCCCACACGCATGCGTGCCGGGTTGGTGCGCGTCGATTGCAGCGTTGTGCCACCTTGCCGGTCGATAGTCCGAGTATTGAGGCGGGTGAGAGGCATCAGGTAGCCGCTCCCCCAGGTATCGGGATCATCTGGTTGGAAGATCAAATGCTCGTAGCCACGAGCCCGGTCCAGGATGGTAATACCTTCCCAGCCGGCTCGTAACCCCAGCACGCGTATCCCCACCGGCTCTGCACGATATACCAATGCTTTGATCGCTGCATTTAACCCCGGCACATCCCCGCCACCAGTCAGTACGCCAAGAGAACGGATCGAACCGCTTATCTGCCCTGGCATGATGTATCCTCTCTATCCATATCATTATGGCTATAGGAAATCTCTCTGCTCTAAAATGGTTAGCAAATGACATTTAAGAGAGATTTTACCACCAGTTGGACAACCAGGGCACCGTAGCAATAAGGCCGATCTTCTACTCTCCTAGCGATTTTAAGATCTCACGGCTGATTTTGCGCCCCATCTTCCCTATCTCCATGCCGAAGTTTGCCATGTCAGATCCAAAATTACGCCATGCATCGCTGCCGCTGACGCTACGAGGCGTGCTGGTCCCTGAAAGTCTGAGATTCCCGCCCACGGTAAGATCGAGTCTGGCCACGCCATCACCATAGACAAGATCAACAAAGCCTCCGCCGTGACTGTAAATGGCCTCGGGTCCGCTGGCACTGCCACCCACGATGGCATGCACCGTAAGGTTCGCGTTTTCTGGCAAGACGATGCTGGCATTGCCGCCGACATGGAACCGTCCACGACTTTCAGCAGTAAAGCTGGCCTGTACTTTCATATTGCCGCCTACGTTGCATAGGCCCGCGAGCAATGTGCCATCTGCAAACATATTGCCGCCCACGTTGTGTACATTGACCTGTGCGCTTGCGCTGTTGCGCACTTCGCAGTTACCACCGACCGTCCTACAATTGAGCGCGCTCTCTACCTGCTCCACATCCAGGTCTCCCCCCACAGTGCTGATCGTGGCTGAACCGACGCTTGTGACCCAGAGGTTGCCGCCTATCATATCAATCTCCGCCTGCCCGATATCTAGCAGTGTGCCATTACCTCCCACTCCTCCCCGCGCCTGGAGACGAGGCATATGCGCCGCTCGCAGATTTCCGCCCACGTTCGATAATTCAGCTCCCTCGTTAATGGCGGTAAGTTCGGCGTTGCCGCAGGTGTCTTTCAAGGTTACACTCCCACCCACTTCCTTCAATTCGACATTGCCAGCACGTTCAATGCTAGCTCCACGGCTCAACGCTGTACCAATAATATCAGTGGTGATGGAAGAGAAAACGCGGTTGATGCTGGAGGGTATCCACAATTCAAGGTCGCTCTTACAGCCAGTAATGGTCACGGTATCGCCATCCTGGCGCAGCACCTCCACAGGCCCATCGGTTGAAACGCTGATCTCCTGCTTCTCCCAGGGCTGTACATTAAGCTGGCCCTCTAGCCCGTTGATAACTACACGAGGATGCCGGCCAGAAATCGGAAATGTTTGCTGAGTCATATTGCTCTCCATTCTTTTTTACTTGTGCCCGATGCTCTTGCAACAGGCACCCTATTTCTACACGCAATTAGCAATTTTTAGAAGTATCATGCTTCTTTTCATCATCTTCTTGCAAGATATTAACATATAGAAATAATATTTGTCAATACCAGTGGCAAAATAAATTAGTTTATTGTAGATATTTGCAAAATAGCGTGCGGAAAATGAGGTAAGGTGTTCTGATGATATCTCATTTTCCGCACGCTCTTTACCAGTTAACGCAATACCACCTTTATTTTTCGATAGCGCAACCAATCCCCGCTTGACCAATAATGGCAAGCAGCTCTTGTTCATCATAGCGCCAGGGAATCGCATCTAACCCTTTGAGGAATGAAGCAAAAAACTCGTAGGTGCCGCGCCGAGGTTTAAAGGCCAGCTTTGCGAGGCCCTGGGCCGTCAAACCGCAGGAGGCGCCAGCATTTAAAACTCGCTCAAGCGCATGAGCAAGCATTAGTGGGTTATCAACGCGCCCCACCCTTCTCGCCTCGCTGCTTTCGACTTCAAAAAGGGGCTTCACCAATGCAAGGATACGTCCCTGCTTAGCAAGCAGGGCCGCCGCCGTTGGAAGAGCTCTGGTAAGTGAAAGGTAGGAGAGATCGAGCGTGACTATTACCGGCGGCACATGAAGCATGCTCAATGTGAGATCGCTTAAATTGGTCCGCTCAAAACTCTTCACGCGTGCGTCGATACGAAGGCGACCGATAAGCTGACCATAGCCAGCATCAACCGCGTAGACCATAGAGGCTCCATGTTGCAGTAAGCAATCGGTAAATCCTCCTGTGGACGCTCCACAGTCAAGTGCAACGCAGCCTTCCACGTCAACAGCAAAGTGTGCGAGCGCCGCTTCAAGTTTGTATCCGGCTCTGCTTGCATAACGAGCTTTTCCGCGAACACGTAAAATGGCATCGTATGCAACCGGCATGCCAGGCTTATCCAGACGATGTTCATTTACCAGAACATTTCCGGCCATCACCCACCGCTGCGCCTCATCCAGACAATCAAAGAAGCCACGCTCCACTAACAAAAGAGCAAGCGGGACCTTTCGCCCAGTTCTCTTCAAACACGCAGCATGATCAATTTCTTCACACGAGGCGGATTCCTGATCGTCGTTACCAGTGGTTACTAAAGACATTTTTTCCCTTTCTTTCCCATGTTCGTCTGATTGCGCAAAGTACACAGATGGGAAAGGGGGAGGGGAACGAATAGAGCGTGTTTGGAGACAGCACAAAAAGCTCCATACGTTATGTCGATGGATCGCTTGAAGAAAAAAACCTATGCCGTAAGAGGCGGTAGCAACCTATTGATCAGGGATTCAATATGTCGGGATCAAATTCCCAATCCAGTCTAGCGTAGCGCATAAGCTATTCAGGGCTTCTCAAACGTTGTCTTTTCATACGAACGGCTCGCAAGCGAGCCGTTCTGGAGAGGAAGGTGCAGGCGGTGGGCGCCGCCTGCACCTTCCTCTCCCTGTGAGCGCCGAAGGCGCGAGCAGTCAGAGCGTGCAGCGACTTTGGAGAAGCCCTAATAAGCCATTAAAACGAACTTTTACCATTGATCAGCATATGGTATACTTATTGACGCTGTCAAGCACCGAGAAAGCCCCAAATGAAAGGAAAAGACTATTTCGCAGCAGTCTGTATCCCTATGGCGCAACCGCGATTATCTCCTGTTGTGGCTTGGGCAAGGCATCTCCTCTCTGGGCACAGGGATTTCGCAACTGGCGTTTCCATTGCTGATCCTGGCATTACCAAACTCTTCTCCTGCCGTCGCGGGATTCGCAGGCGCACTGGAGCGTCTTCCTTATGTGCTTTTCAGCCTGCCTGCTGGCGCATTGGTGGATCGCTGGGATCGCAAGCGGATCATGATTATTTGCGCCATCGGACTCACCCTTTGTATTACCAGCATCCCCATCGCATTGCTCACCGGCTATCTCAGCATCCTCCTGATCTACCTGATCGCCTTCACTATTGGCACGCTCGGACTCTTTTATGAACTGGCAGAACTGGCGGCGCTCACCCACGTTGTCCCCAAAACACAGCTCTCCGCTGCCGTCACGCAAAATGAGGCTGTTTATAGCACCGTTTCTCTGCTGGCTCCCTCGCTGAGCGGCTTACTCTTTAGCATTGGGCGCTTGCTCCCGTTTATCACCGATGCCATCTCCTACCTGGTTTTGCTGGGAGCGCTGTTGAGCATGCGTATTGCCTTTCAGGAAGAGCACAGTGAGGCTCCAGAGCATCTCTTGAAACAGGTACGAGAGGGAATGCGCTGGCTGTGGTCCCACACCATTGTGCGCTACCTTGCATTCCTCGCAGGCTATCTCTACGTCGTGATGAGCGGCAGCGTTCTCATCATTCTCGTCATCGCCCGGCAGCATCAGATTTCATCTGACATTGTCGGCATCATCCTCGCGGTGGGAGGCATTGGCAATCTGGTTGGAACGGCACTCTGCACGCCATTCCAGAAGCGCATTCGCTTTGGCAGGGGGTTATGCTATATGTTGCTCCTGTTTGTGCTGCTATGGCCCCTCTATAGCCTCTCCAGCACACCTGTTTTCCTGGGTATGGTCGTGGCAGCTCTCGCCCTGGTCGATTCAATCGCGAGCATTTTGATTGCCAGCTATCGCCTGACCGTCATACCTGATGACTTACAGGGGCGCGTGGGCAGCGTGTATCGATTGATCCTTTTTGGTTCACTGACGCTGGGGCAGGCGTTGATTGGCATAAGCCTGGAGCGCCTCGGCGTACCCATAACCATTGCTATTCTCTGGGGCGGTCTGATCCTGATGACCGGCATCACACTAATAAATCCACCTATACGTCGCGCTTCCTTGTGATTTCCTTCTTTGCCATAGTTGTCCTCGAAGATTTTTCAAAACGTTTTTAAATTTTGATTGTGATTCGAGATGAAAAGATGTATAATCAATATATTGAGATACAATCACATTTGAGAACCATAGAGGGGTATTATCGGTATTTATGCCAGCAAAGCTTTTGTTCTGTTATGCGCGAGAAGATGAAGTATTTCTCCAGCAACTGAAAAGGCAACTTGCCCCATTGCAACGACAAGAACGTATAGAAGTATGGTATGATCGTGACATTACCGCAGGAACCTCCTGGGAACAAGAAATTCGCCAGCAATTGAATACAGCAGATATCATCCTCTTCCTGGTGAGTCCTGATTTTCTGGCATCAGACTATTGCTACAGCGTGGAGATGCAGTGTGCCATCGAGCGGCATCGTCAAGGAGAAGTACAGATTATTCCCGTCATTCTCCGTCCCGTCCATTGGCAATCACTTCTGGGGCAGTTTCAAGCCTTGCCGCCAGGTGGTACGCCTGTCACAGACCCAGTCTGGCATACGCAGGACAATGCGTTGTTCAAGGTGGCCGAGGGCATCCGTCTCTTGCTTGAGAAGAACCCAACGAAGCAGTCTTCCGCTCAGGAGTCTGCTATGCCTGTTGAGAAACCTCCAATGACCATAGAAGGGGCAGGAGAAGACCGGAAAGAACAACCTGCCGTTGCCACACCCTCTCAGCATGCTCCCAACGTTGCAATGACGATATCCCCATCTACACAGACTGATGGCCTGGCTCACACGCAGAAACCGCTTTCTGCTCCCGCACAGCAGTTTGTGAATCCTCGTCCTCCAACAGCTTTCCCTAAAACGACCCGGAACTCCTCTACGTCGCGTCAGAGGCGGTTGCTGTGGCGTATCGGGATTCCTGTTGTCCTCATTTGTATTGTGCTCTTTGCTCTCACCGCACCATCACTGCTGAAGCACATACCCGCGCTCACATCCCAGAGTGGTAATGGTCGCGGAAACATTGACAATCCCGCAGGTAATCTGCCCCCTGATACAACGCTAACGAAGCTTACCGGTCAATGGAGTAATCTTCCCGATCAAACGCTTGGGCGTGATGATAACTTCACCGGTCTTTCCGCCAGTTCGGCCAACGCTATCTGGGCCGTGGGAAACTTCGACCTCTTTTCAATACCCGCACGTATAAGCGGAGGCTTTATGGCCCGCTGGAATGGAACGCGTTGGCTCATGACCCCCAGTCCATCGCCATCACCGCAAAGCGACAGCCTTTCAGCCATCGTCTCTTTGTCAGATACTGACGCCTGGGCCGTCGGGTACTACGTCTGTGTCTGTATCGGGTATCGCGTGCTTATGGATCACTGGGATGGGGCCTCCTGGAAAATCTTTAGAGGGCCAAATAAGACAGACTGGAACCAGATGCTGACCGCTGTTGCAGGAAGTGCAAGCAATGATGTCTGGGCCGTTGGCAGTTATATAACGAACAGTGCGCTCGCTACACAGCCGTTGATTGAGCATTGGAATGGGACCTCCTGGAGTCTGGTGAGTAGCCCTACAATCAATACGTCCGCGGGTGGTCTGTCAGGAGTGGCAGCGATTGCCCCCAACGACGCCTGGGCGATAGGTGATGCGAATGAGCCAGTTGGAGGGAAGGCCATGATCGAACATTGGAGCGGCCACACCTGGCAACTGATGTCGTATCCATCGCCAAGCCAGGCGGATCGCATCTATTTCAATAGTATCACCCGCATTGCAGGCACCAACCAACTGTGGCTGGTGGGCAGTTATTCAACTGGCCCGGGCACCCCCTTACAGACGTTGACCGAGCGTTATGATGGAACCAGGTGGCTACTGGTACCAAGCTCCAATATCACGGGGCAGGATAGTATACTGACATCGGTGTCAGCCCTTGTTTCAAATAATGCCTGGGCCGTTGGCTATCACGGGACGCATAATCTCAATCAGGGGAAAACGCTGACGGAACATTGGAACGGAGCGAGCTGGGAGGTCGTAGATAGTCCAAATACCTCTACGGGAAGAAATAATGATCTTGCAGCCGTGGCAATGATTCCGGGCACAATGCAGATCTTCGCTGTAGGAACAAACAGATATGCCGACAAGGTCGGCGGCTTTTCTACCTTCAGCCAATGGTATCATTGAATCAGCGGAGCTATTTCATTCCCCAGACGGTGAGGTAGTAATCGATCCCACAAAAGTCAGCTTGTTGTACCTCATGCTCCATCTGCTGGTAAAGCTCTTGCAGTTCGGGTAACGAAGCCACCTGCATCTGCACCAGAAACGGCTGAAGCAGTTGATACACCACGAGAAGATTCTGGACATTGCTTTGATGCAGCTCCGTTCCGGCAGAATAATCGACCACGGATGCCCGTTGCTTGATGGCGCTGTATCCGGCTTGCCGCAGCAGCAAACGCAGCAGAGGCGTAGTCCCAAAGGTGCGTCCATGAGGAGAAAACGAGTGTCCTGAGCGATATAGGGCCTGCGCCGCCAGCCCCGTGAGCGCGTCAAGGGCGGCACTATTGGTAAAACCAAATTCAGGCTCCGTCAAACGCAGTATGCCCCCCGGGCGAGTGATGCGTCTGCATTCCTGCAACAATGTGCCCCAGCCAGAGGTTGAAAGAAATCCGCTGAGAATACGCCCATTCACCAGATCAAATGATTCAGCCGCGAAATCAAGCGGTCCGGTGGCATCCATCACCCGAAACGCTACATTCAGGAGCGCGCGGGCGCGGGCGAGGTTTGCGGCATAGGCAATCATCAATTGGCTAATATCTATGCCGACGCCCTGAATATGTGGGAAGTGGGAAGCTACATCCAGAAGCCAGCCTCCAGGACCACAACCGATATCAAGCACTTGATGAATGGAGGAGAGATCCTCCTGTTCGGCAAAGGGACCTCCCATAGCCTCGGTCAGGAGACGATCTTGCACCATGAGCCGGGCCATTTCGGCGGCGTTTTCCGCGTCGATCACATAGCGGGCAGATTGTGTCGTGCCTTCATCGGATGTGTGCATGCGCGCTGTACTCTTTCTTTCTGCTCTGTATTTCCAGGTTTCCGATGCCATTGCCTTTTTCTCAAGAAATAGCCGGATAGTCATATTTTACCACCTTTTTTTGAAAAGTAAATTCGCCAAAATAGAGAAAATGAGCTATAATATATAGAAACAAGTGAGTACTATAACACAAGAACTATCATCTATCATACATAATTCCGGTATTATAGGTGTTGGGAAGAGGTTCCTGGTATCGTCTGGCTTGTTCGTATTTTCCTGTAAGGTGGTGTTTTGTGGTATGAGGAACTGGTCTCTTGCTGATCAATCAACGTATGTACAGACACTCGTAAACTCGCTCTCTGTCGGAATAGCGCTCTTTGAGGACAAGGAGTTTCGCCTCCTTGCAGCTAATGCTGCCTATAAAACATTACTCGGGTCGCAACACCAGAGGCAGATAAGAAACGCTCAACTGCGCGATATGGTCCCGCCATTTGTCCAGGTGGATTGCCTGGCCCTCTTCAAGCAGACGGCTCAGACAAGAACCACAGCTCATGGGGAGGCGGCAAAGCAAACGTCCACGGGAACCCAGACCTCCTGGGGCTGGACCCTGACCCCACTTGCTGGCGTCGCCACCGGCTATTTACTACTCACTGTTCATGAGATTACCATTCCCGAACCTGCACAACAGTGCGATCCCGCCACTTGCGCCGACCTACTGCCAGAGCAACAGGAAATGCAGCCTCACCCATATTCCCCGGGAGAAAGCGATGAATGGCTCCTCCGATCAAACATCGCACCGTCGCTTGCCTGTTCCCTATGGTCGATGGGCATAAACGAGGAACGCCAGCGGTGGGCAGCTATTTTGGATCAGCTACCGGAAGGCGTCTTGCTGGTTGAGGCGACTACTAGCATCATTCGTTACGCCAATGCGATGGCCATACAGCTACTAGGCCTTCCAGCTTCTCAGTTGTTGGAAGTACCGCTTAATCAAGTCGCTTCGGCAACGCCACAGCAACCCAATCGCTTTGAAGGGTTCACCCGCTGGAATTTTGCGTTGATTCGAGCGCTTTCTGGAGAGACTGTTCCCAACGAAGAAGTACTGGTCAATCGCCCCGATGGGAGCCAGGCGGTGATGTTCAGTTCCGTCTCTCCTATTCGTACCACACAGGGACGCATTACCGAGGCAGTGATTGTCTTTCAAGATATTACTGCTCAAAAGACCCTGGAGCAACAGAAACAAGAGTTTTTTGTCGTGGCCCACCATGAATTACGCACTCCTCTCACAGCTATTCTCGGCTTTGCGGAACTGTTGCAGGCAGTTGAGAGCGACAGTGGAGATTGGCGGCGACGCGATGCGCTGGAGCGGATACAGCAAGAAGGGGCGCGTCTGCGCGGGTTGCTTCATGAATTGCTGGATGTCTCTCGGCTGGATCATGCTCGTCTGGATATCCAGCAGGCTCCTCACGACCTGCCAACGCTTTTACAAGAGCTGGTCGAGAAATACCGTATAACCACCCGCACCCATCATTTTCGGCTCACCGTCCAGGATACATCCCACCCTCCTCAGCTCATTGGATGGATAGATTGCTTGCGTATAGAACAGGCCCTGGAGAATTTACTCTCCAATGCTGCGAAGTATAGCCCTACAGGGAAAGAAATAGAGGTGGGACTACGTCGCCTGGTAGGGGAGGCGTTAATCTGGGTCAAAGATCAGGGACCCGGGATCGCCTCGCGGGACCTCCCTCATATTTTCGAGCGGTTTTATCGAGGGACCAAACGAGATGCTTCCACCAGTGGCTTCGGCGTCGGGCTTTTTCTGGCCAAAACGATCATCCAGGAGCACGGCGGCCACATCTGGGTTGAGAGCACGCCAGGGCAGGGAAGTACGTTTTTCGTCCGCCTTCCTTTAGTATAATAGAGAAACACCTTTGAAGAGCTTCATAGCTCGGTAAGATTGATGCCAGTAGGGTG
This sequence comes from Ktedonobacteraceae bacterium, assembly GCA_035650355.1. Taxonomy (GTDB): domain Bacteria; phylum Chloroflexota; class Ktedonobacteria; order Ktedonobacterales; family Ktedonobacteraceae; genus DASRHT01. The sequence continues at coordinate 17,229 of DASRHT010000092.1, read as the reverse complement.
CAGCACATTTTTCTAGGAAGAAAAAGAGACATCTTCACATCCTCACTATTCTTCCTCATCAACAAATGCAGCCAACATAATCCCCCTGCCAGTTAGTATGAGGGTTTTCCATGCTAGCTGGCAGAAGTGGAACCTACGGGCAAGAAAATGTGGGAGGCGCTTTAGCTGGTTTCAGTCCACTGTAAGCGCCATGTTGGCGGATCATATGGTTCCGGCCAGTAATCGGTTTCTTTGAGGATTTTGCCATCCTGCAACTCAAAAAATGAGATAACATATACGATCTCATCCTGGTAGGTTAGCTTTACCTCTGATATAACCTGATCGCCGGTCGCAATCAGCCTGAGGATCGTCACCTGCCACTGCCCGGGGTAGTGTTTATTGATGATGACAAAATTCTCTCTCCCACGAATCCTCTCGCCCGTCTGAGGCCAGTAACCAACGTAGTCGCGGTGAAGCAGCTCCCCTGCTGCATCAAAGTTCTGGTCGTCGAACGCTTTCCAGAGATTTCTGATAACCTGAAGATTCTCTTGTTCACTCATCGATGAGTATTCCTTCCTAATTGATGAATGCACCCTATTTTAGAACATAGCGGCTCATTATGACAATAGGGGAAAAACAAAAAGATTTACACTGGGCGCGATTTTGTCTAGAACCAATCGGACAAGGTGAAGAATGTGGTTTAATTTAAGGAGAGGATCTCATCCTCTCATCCACATATATAAGGAGATCGAGCTGTGAAGGACCGCTTGCATCTGAACGGCGCGCAGGCAATTATCGCCACATTACGCGCGTATGGCATCGATACTATTTTTGGTATTCCTGGCGTGCATACATTACCTATTTATGATGTGCTACGCGGCGAATCCGGCTTTCGTCATGTCCTCGCACGCCATGAGCAGGGGGCTGGCTTTATGGCTGAGGGGTACGCCCGCGCCACCGGACGCCCGGGAGTCGTATGTACGATTACAGGGCCAGGGGTCACTAACGTTACCACTCCCGTTGCCAGCGCCTATTCCGATTCGATCCCCCTGCTGGTGATTAGCACCGATCTCCCCAGATCCTCGCGGGGACGCCCACGCGGCGAATTGCACGAACTGAAAGACCAGCTTGGCGTGATGGAGGCGCTGGCTGGCTGGGCACGCGCCGTAGAACATGTCGAGGAAATTCCCGACGCGCTTCACGACGCTCTGCGTGCAATGCATCTGGGGCGATCTCGCGGCGCTTACCTGCAAATCCCACTCGATTTGTTGGAAGTCGCAGCCGACATGGATATTCCCACATCAACTACATTCGAACCACCTCGCCCCGCCGCAAGCGCCATTATTGCCGCAACTGACCTGTTGCGCGCAGCCAAGAAACCATTGATCGTCGCCGGAGCTGGCGTCACCTTCGCCAACGCCAATAGCCAGCTACTCCAACTGGCAGAGCTGCTTCAGGCTCCTATTTTGATCGGTGGTAAAAGCCATGACGCCGTACCAACAGATCATCCGCTTGCCATCGCGACGGGGGGCTACGTGCCGAGCGAGCTACGCGCCTTCATTGAACCTGCCGATGTCGCGCTCGTCGTGGGCAGCAAGCTCGGAGCAGTACGCACCAACGGACAACTTCCTCTCCCCACCCATACTATCCAGATTGATATTGATCCGGCTGAGATCGGTCGCAATTATCCCGTTGAGATCGGCATCGTTGGGGATGCTCGCCTTGCGCTCGAAGCTCTGCTCAACGCCCTACAAGACAACCCCGGCGAACATCCATCGCCTGCTGCCGAAGTCGCCGCAGTTTGCAAGGCGATGCGCGAGCGAACCCGACGCATCTTTGGAGAGGCCATTCACCTGCTGGACGGCGTACGCGAAGGGTTGCCGCGTAATGGCATTGTGGTAGCAGATATGACGATGCTGGGCTATGCCAGCGAACAATACCTGCCGGTGTATGAGCCGCGCACCTACATTCATCCCGCCGAACTCTGCACCATTGGCTGTGGCTTGCCCCTGGCGCTTGGCGCAAAAGTGGCAGCGCCTGACCGTCCCGTTGTCGCTCTCTGTGGCGACGGCGGCTTCCTGCTCAACGTAGGCGAGCTGGCAACCGCAGTCCAGGAGCAGATTCCCGTGGTGGTCGTAATCTTCAACGACTCAACCTATACCGCCGTTAAAAACGACCAGCGCAGGCGCTTCGGCGGACGCTATATCGCCACGGATCTGCTGGCTCCCGACTACGTCGCGATGGCCCGCTCCTTCCGCGCTGATGGCGTCTATGCGGAGAATCCAACAGCGTTACGCGACGCCATCAGCACAGCTATACACAGTGCGCGCCCTATCGTCATTGAGGTACCACTACCTCCTAGAGAGTGGTAGCGAAGAGAAGATATTGAGTGAAGCACTCACATGACTATTTCCCAATAGAAGAGCTTATTTCTATATAAATAAACGCTACCGTTTCAATTATCGTGAGAGCGCTCACCAGAAGAGAGCGCATTTTTTCTTTTACAAGCAAGCGGAGATCCTAAAAAGTGAAGAATCTTCTTTTTATGTTTTTCGCTCACAAAGCCTCTCACCGTGAGTTCTGACACCCATTTGGGCGAAGGCGAGTATTATAAATAAGCAAGCGTGCTGCTACCCCAAAAGTATTACCTGGCTTGACAACCACCAATTTTATACTTGACAACGTATCAATTTTGTTTTAAACTTGATTTATGTAAAAACCTGGACAGCGCATTTGCTTTAAATGCATTTTCAAATGCATTTGCTGTCCTCGCCCACACCATCTCCCGAAGCGTTGGTGTTTTTTCATAAGTGGGCGTTTTTCTAGGGTGCCATTTAGGTTCTATAAGGGAAAATTCCATTTTCATGGGACTAAAATTCCATATTTAGAAAATGGAAAAATTGGGGAGAATGGTTCTCCGATGGCCCTTGTAGATCAATTTTTTATGTAGTTATGACTCGATATCCCCGGGATTGGTGCTATCCTGGTGTCTCTTTGGAGGCAAGTCTGTTATGAGTCGTCCCAGTGTCTGGTAGCTTTCCCTTTTTCGGGGTACGAGCATGAGAAAGGGGTGAACCCTCCCAGGCTCCAATTCAGGATGTTTGTTCCCGATAACCAACCGTTTGTCATGGTGTACGCAATGAGGTAGAGAGCGAGGCTCCTTGCTGCTCGTCGCCTCTCTTGCTCGGTGCCACAGAAATTCTGGCAGATTCTGCATTTCCCAGGAAGCGCAGTCTGCTCACATACTTATTCGGAAGCATGTTACGCTCGTCAAAGATGTAATCGTCGGCTTACCTTGACAAGGCAACAATACGGGTAATATGGCTGTTGAAGGGAAGGGCTCCTTGTCATATGAGGCATGAGGCCAACACCTCACCTTTGTGAGATTGAGAATCTCTGAGCTAGTGATCAGGGAGTCTCAGAAAGGAATCCATACATGACCCAGCAAGTACCACATTCGTCCCCGACCCCTGGCGACTCCGGGCAGGTACCGACTACGCCTGCCACCCCAGCGGAAGGCAGCGGCCTGACACGCCGCAACCTCCTGAAAGGGGCCGGGACCGCCGTTGGGGCTGCCTCTCTGAGCACGTTAGGCGGTCTGGTTCTGCCCTCCGGCGTTGCCGCGGCAGCAACCACCAGCCCCACAGTCGTGGAGTTTCCACGCGGAGGGCAGTTACGCGAATACTGGGTGCAATCAGATTCATTCTTCCATAATATCGTCCCTACCGGCGTGGACGGCCAGACCGGCAACACCTATATGGCCAATCAGACCAGTTTCTGGGCTATTGGCTTCCGCGCGTTCACCCCTGGTTTCGGCAAACCTCTGCCAGGCAATGATGATATTGGCTCCAACACCGGCATTCCCGGCCCTATCTTCCGTGGAGCGGTTGGTGATACCTTCCGCGTTCACTACCGCAACATGGACACCTATTATAAAGTGCCACATAGCATCTCCATCCATGCCCTCGGCTTTTCAGAGTCAAGTGACGGCGGCTGGTCCTGGATGCTCAGGGATCGACCAGGCACCGCGGTAAACGTCGGGGATACCTACACCTATGAATGGAAAGCTCTTCCCCGCTCAGTAGGGACCTGGCCTTACCATGATCACTCCAAGCACTTCGATCCGGGCCGAGGCTCTCCAGTGATGGAGGCTGGCGCGGAGCTTGGCCTGGTCGGCATGTTGGCGGTCACCGACGCCAACACCCCACCGATTGACAAAGAAATTACGACCCTCTGGCACACGTTCTCCTCAGCCGATATTCCTGGTCTGAGCCAGGATTTCCACTGCTTCGATGGCTTCGCTTATCTGGGCAATACCCCTACCAAGCGCGCCAAAGTGGGACAACGCGTTCGCTGGCGAGTCGTCTCGCTGGGCAACGATTTCCATACATTTCACATACACGCCCATACCTGGAATTATGCCGGAGAGTTCGTCGATACCGTCGTGATTGGCCCCGGCACTTCGCACACCTTCGACTTTACCGAAGACGCTCCGGGTACCTGGTACTATCACTGCCATGTGCCGATACATGTGATGGGACCCGGCATGGGCGGCATGAATGGCTTCTATATTGTGTCTCCGTAAAAGGAGTACATCGGCCTGAGATCGACTCAGCTTCGCCTGATGCTCATCTAGAATTGGATGAGCAGCAGGCGCAAAACTGCGTTCACACCTGATCATTTAGGAAGGAATATTTTAGATGAAGAAGATAACGTTCCTCGTTGTTCTTGCTTTGCTGCTTTCGCTCTCGACGCTGGTCGCTTGCGGTGGTGGCTCGACGCCTACGTCCACCAGTACCACCGTCACGATGGGAGGCACATCGTTTGATCAATCCTCCGTGACGGTCAGCAAGGGCAGTACTATCACCTTTATGACCGACCCCACCGGCACGACGCATAACCTGGTCAATGGGACCAACGGCAAAGCTGCGCCGGAAGCAGGCGCACCATCTTTCGGTGGGGGACAGCTTATTGGTACTGGCAAGTCATGGGTATCACCACCCTGGAACACGGCTGGCACCTTCCATGTTACCTGCACATTCCATCCAAACACGATGACCATGACGGTTACCGTCACCGGCTAGCAAGGGCAAAATGCCTGATGGTATACCGCATACCACCCGACGTTTCCAGGATAACCAACCTTGTAGCAGAGTTCGATAGATGTTGGAGCAGTACAAAAGGATTAGTATATGCCCAAATACAGAGGAAAACGTATCTACAGCGTAATCATTCCGGTGTTCCTTCTCCTGGGCCTTGTGTTTCTGGCGGCATGTTCCGATAACACTCCGCCGGCTAAAGCAACGGGAACGATCACGGAGTTTCGCCTGCCCACCGCTGGCTCCTCCCCCGACGGAATTGTCGCGGGACCCGATGGCAATGTCTGGTTCACCGAGAAAATCGGCGACAAGATCGGGCGCATCACCCCTCAGGGGACTATCACCGAGTTTTCTGTCCCAACCCCGAACAGCATTCCTTCCGGCATCACTGTCGGGTCCGACGGCAATGTCTGGTTCACCGAGCTTGAGGGAAAAATCGGGCGTATCACCTCCGATGGGACCATCACCGAGTTTTCTTTACCAAACCCTAACGTGCTTCCCGGAGGGATTACGAAAGGCCCTGATGGCAATATCTGGTTCGCGGAACTTGGTGGCAATATTGGCCGCATCACTCCCAATGGAACCATTACCGAGTTTCCTCTCATGGCAACCCCAACCCTGGCTGAAGGGCTGGCCGCAGGACCTGATGGGGCGCTCTGGTTCACCGATAGAGCAACGGGCAATATTGGGCGCGCTATGCCAGGAGGAACCGCTACCGAATTCCCACTGTCGGCTCCCACGACCTTCCCTCTAGGGATCACCGCGGGCTCCGATGGCAATCTCTGGTTTGCCCAGAACTCGAGCAATCAGATTGGACGCATCACTCCTCAAGGAAAAGTCACGCAATATTCTCTTCCAACACAGAAGTGCGGAGTGATGGGTATGGCTGCCGGAACGGGCGGGGTCTGGTTCACCGAGTTTGACGCCAACAAAATTGGGAATATTACGACTTCAGGCACAATTACTGAGTTTTCAGTTTCTGGATCGCCTAAAGGGATTACCGCCGGTCCTGGCGGCACGATCTGGTTCACCGAGTTCGCGGGCAACCAGATTGGACGCCTCACGCCAGGGAAGTGAGTGCCCCTATCGGCTAGAAAGGAGCCATTCGCGTCTGTTACCCATCCTTCGTAGTTTTTCATGAGACAGGACCTTTTACGACACTCGCAGTAAGAACGGAGACGGGGATGCTACACCCCCGCAGGGGGCCGGTCGCCCCCTGCCCCCGCCTCCAGCGGTTTTCAAACAGTCTAGCACCTGGAGAGGCAAATACAGGTCAGTACGATTTTGACGAAAAAGTATGACGTGCCTTAGAGCTACTCTGCTCAATGGAAGTGCGTGCAAGCGCAACACAGTAGGAAAAAGGGGTGACCAACCATGATGCTTTTTGTGAAGTCCGCTTATAACAATGTCGTCTCTTTCTATCAAAAAAGTGCTGATCAACCCATGGCCAGCGCTCAAATAATCAGTGTCAGTAAGCCGATCAGACGCTTCCGAGCCTGGCACTACCTTGCCCTGGCCCTTGTCGCCTTCTGGGTCTTTTTTGCCGTCGCCCTATTTCAAATCGATTTCGACCTCACTGTTCTGGCAATAGGCGTAGTCGCGCTGTCGATCCTCACAGTTTTTTCTCTCGTCATCATTATCCTGGCACGAGCATTTCAGAATAACCTCTGACTTTTGCCATAGTACAAATGTTATTGTAAAGTGACCAATTTCCCATGCGAGTCATGCCATAAGATGTCAGCGTGGACAGCCTTATGACATGGCTCTTACCGTTTTTGGCTTCTCCGGCACCTTTTACATGGCCTCCATTTTTTCCTCAGAGGGTGTCTGCTTCTCAGCATGAGTACATGCTTGCACCTGCGACGCTCGCCAGGATGAAGATACTCAGAATCAGACCCCTTCTCAGTCGGGAATATGCATCTATCCACAATGTGTTGTAATAAGCGGAAAGTAGAGGAGCCAGCACCTCCTCGCTAGCAGAAGAACAGAGAGCATACCATGCAACAACAATCCACCTCGAAATCTATCCATCCAGATACCAGAATAGGAACTGCAACCCTGCGCGTCGCCCAGCTAGACCGTTCCCTTCACTTCTACGAAGATGTCCTGGGCTTCCGACGCCTCGAACAAACCCCAGAAAAAGTGGTGATAGGAGCTGAGGATATGACGCCGCTCCTCGTCCTTACTGAAGAGCCTGGGGCACAGCCGCAGCCTCGGCAGTTCGCTGGCGTCTACCACATCGCTATCTTGCTCCCAAGCAGGGCAGAGCTAGGCCAGCTTCTCGCGCGTATGATCGAGGCGGGGATAGAGATTGGTCAGGGAGATCATCTGGTCAGCGAGGCCCTCTACATCTCCGACCCGGACGCCATCGGGCTTGAGCTATATCGGGACCGTCCGAGCGATACCTGGCACTGGTCTGAGGAAAAAAGGGTCCAGATGGCAAGCAATCCGGTGGATCTGGAGGGCATGCTAGCCGAAGGCGAACAGTCTTCTCATAGCTGGACCGGGCTACCAGCCGGCACTCGCATCGGGCACATGCATTTGCGCGTGGGCGATATCGCGCAGGCCGAGCATTTTTATCACACGATTCTCGGCTTTGATATTACGGCACAGGTTCCCGGGGCGCTCTTTGTGAGCGCAGGCGGCTATCACCATCATATCGGTCTGAATACCTGGGAATCGCGCGGCGCAGGACCCGCTCCCGCGCATACCGCCGGTTTGAGATCATTTGAGGTCCTCCTGCCTGATCGCGAAGCGTTGAAAGAGGTACAGGCACGGCTCACAGCGGCCCAGATTCCTTTCCAGGAAGAGGCCACAAGCATCACCGTCGCCGACCCGTGGCAAAACCAGATGACGCTGCACGTCTAGGCGCAAGCAAAACTCTTGAGTCCCAGAGCCAATCTATCATGCATTGGCCTGGGACATTTTTCTCAGATGACGCCTCTCTATCAGTCCGGCAAGCCAGCGATACAGGAAGATGCAAAGGAAGAGCCAGAGCAAGCCGGCCAGGTATCCTCCCAAAACGTCAAACAGGTGATGCTCCCCCGCCAGCAAACGCGCATAACCAACAGCTAGCATATAGACCACCATTGCAATTTGTAGGGGAAGTAAGGCCCAGCGGTATTGCCAGCGACGCACCGGCCCGGAGAAGCTCAGGTACAGCAGAAAGCCATACAGGACAACATCATGGATTACATGGCCCGACGGAAAGCTAAATGCATTAATCGCGCGGTGAACACAAACGCCATCTTGAACTGTAGCGCGCGGACGCTCCACCAGGATTTCAATCCCTAACCACCATAAACTGGATGTCAGGACAGCTATCCCTAGAGAGAACGCCTGCAAAATCATGCGCAAGAGCATGACGACGATCATCCAGCCAACGGGAATGACGACCGCGTCAATGGGATCATTCAATGTATTGATGAAGTAGGCTGCCTGATTCTCCCAGAGGTTCGCATGCCAGTTGACAGGACAGGGGACAGGATGCGGTCCCTGGATCGCGTTGATAGCGTCCTGTTCGAGCGGCCAGGTGGCGGGATGATTATGCACGACAAAACCGGCAGCCAGCAGTAACGCCAAACCTAAAGACCAGAGCACGATTGAGCTTACACGAAAAGGACGACGGCTCCGTTGCTTCGTCTCACTTCGCACCACAGCATCATTGGCAGATACTTGCCCTGCCCGTGAATGTGCTGGCGGCTCCATACAACTCTCACTCCTTATTTTTTATGCCAAGAGCGAATAAATCTGTATAGAACACGTTATGAGGCAGGGCTTAGATGCAGCTTTAGCCTGCGACCGCAATCACTACGATACCCGCGAATATCAAAAGGGAGCCGATAGTGCGGAACGGGCCGAAGCGCTCCCCCAGCCAGAGCCAGCCAAAGAGGGCCGCGAATACCACGCTGACCTCGCGTATCGATCCGGCATAACTGACCCGCGATATCGCATACACCTGGAGCACAATACCATAGGTCAGGATGAGAACAAGGCCGACCAGAATGATACGCCGCCAGTTAAGGTGCCATTCTGCAAACATCACCTGTGTACCATAGCGCATGAAAACTGCCGGAGCAAAAAGGCAGGCAGACAGGCCCAGCACCAGGATGGTATAAGGAGCGGCTGGAGCAATGCGCACCGCCGCGCCATCAATAGCCGAATAAATGGAGATACAGCTTGCGGCGGCGAGCGCAGCTATAATCCCTTTGGGGCTAAATGCAACCTTGCCTGGACGGAACAAAATCGCACCGCCCCCCACGATGATCAGGCCGAGAATGAGCAGGGAGATACCAATCAGCCCGACCGGTCGTGGCGGCTCGCCCAGAAAAAGCGCAGCCCAGATGACCAGCAAAGCCGGGGCGGTTCCACGGGCCAGTGGATAGGTAAGTGAGAAATCTTCGATATCGTAGGCCCAGGTAAGTGCGATGCAATAGAGAGCTTCCATGACCGCGCTGGCAGCGACATAAGGCCAGACCCGCGCTGGCAGTGGTGGGTTAATGAAAAAAACAAACGTGAAGCAAAGCGAGCCGACGACCAGCGCCCACCACATGAACGCCTGCTTATATTTTGCCTGCTTGACGAAAAAGTTCCAGCTCGTGTGCATCACGGCAGAGATAAGCACCAGCCCCAGGGCAACAGGCGTCACTCGCTTCCTCCTTATTGTATTGCCATTGGACATCCTCAGATATGGCGGATATACTGTTCCTCAAGGGAGGGGACGAGAGCGCATAGTTATCTCGACTCGATTGAGGATACTGCAATTACTGAGCGCGCGAATGCGCCCAGAACTCCAGCAGATCGCTCTTGGTAACAATCCCCTCCAGCGTCTTATCGTTCATCACGGCAACGGCTGATTGACCGCTGCTGAAGATGGTATACGCCTCGCGCGCGGGCGCATCGGCTTGCAGCGTCGCAAATGGCGGCCCTTGCACCTGGCCCACCAGGCTTGAGGAGAGCGGCTCCCCACTGGCCAGGCGGCGCAAGAGCTGATCCTCGGTCAAGCTTCCGACCATCCGGCCATCATCCATCACCGGCGTCTGACTGATACCATAACGGCGCAGCAGCTCGACGGCATCGGCGACAGAGTCGGTCAAATGGACGCTGACGACCAGTGGCATGCTGCGCGTATTGTTGCGCCGATAGGTAAGCACGTCATACATCGTCGCCTGTTCCACCTCGGCCTGAGTGAGCAGATTGTTCTCGCGCATCCAGGTATCGTTGAACTGTTTTGTCAGATAGCCACGCCCGGTATCGGGCAGTAAGACCACCAGGACATCATCAGGAGTCAGCCGACGCGCATAGGTGAGCGCGGCAGCTAAAGCGGTGCCAGCCGAGCCGCCGGCCAGGATACCTTCTTCGCGAGCCAGGCGGCGCGCCCAGTAGAACGACGTGCGGTCATCAACGCGAATGAACTCATCGACCAGGGCAGCATCGTAGTTCTCTGGGAAGATATCCATGCCGATGCCCTCGACTTTGTAGGGCTTGGGCGTATCCCCTGAGAAGACGGAACCGGGGGGGTCTGCTCCGATAATTTTGATGCTGGGATTCTGCTCCTTGAGATAACGGGCGGTGCCGGAGATGGTGCCGCCGGTTCCAATGCCCGCGACGAGGGTTGTGATGCGCCCGGCGGTATCGCGCCAGAGCTCAGGCCCGGTCGTTGCGTAGTGCGTTGCAGGATTCGCGGGATTGGCATACTGGTTGGGGCAGCAAGCTCCCGGGATCTCTTCCGCGAGTCGGTGCGCGACATTTTTGTAATGATCAGGAGATTCATGCGTGACGCTGCTTGGACAGATAACGACCTCAGCTCCATAAGCTCGCAAGAGGGAGCGTTTCTCCTCGCTGACTTTATCGGTCATCACGAAAATGCAATGATAGCCCTTAATTGCTGCTGCTATTGCCAGCCCATGCCCGGTATTGCCGCTTGTTGGCTCGACGATAGTACCGCCTGGTCGCAGCAGGCCCTGTTTCTCGCAATACTCGATCATTGCGATGCCGATGCGATCCTTGACGCTTCCCCCCGGATTAAACATCTCCATTTTAGCCAGCATCAGCGGGGGCACGTCGCTGGCGATCTTATTCAGCCGCACCAGAGGCGTGTCGCCTACCGTTTCAAGGATATTGTTATAGTAACGCATACTACCCATCGCGGGCTCTGTCTTCTCTTTCACAACTCTTCCCTCAACTTTTTTACGAGGTAGTGACCCGATACAGCCTGCAGAAGGACCGGTACGCCATTTTTCCTGGCTGGCTCAGGATCGTCCAGGCAATTATTCGCTACCACAGTATAGCATACGGACAGCGAGAAAAGAGCAGGGAATGTTGAGCAGAGTTTTCTAATCCCTTGTGCAGAAGCTGAAGAGCTTGTTCATGAAAGACTACAAATGATAATTTGAACATAATACCTACAATAATTAACCTATAATATCTTCAATTATTTCCTATTTACTTTTTGCAATATATGTGCTATTCTACAGCATAAGTGCTTATTACCTCAAGTTCTTACTTCGCTACGCAAGGCAGTCCGAAGGGAAATCAGAGGAAGATAGGAGCGGGGATGTAATATATGAGTAATCAAAACATATATGGAGTACTACCTTGAAAGTTACTATCCAACATCTAGGCGCTATTCAGCAAGCGGAGATTGACCTCAAGCCCTTAACAGTTCTTATTGGCCCAAATAATACAGGCAAGACATGGATGGCCTATACTCTCGGCGGTATTTTTGGACGTCGCGGCTGGAGCGAATATGTAGAGGCGTATGTGGAAGGAAAACTCTCTGAGAAATATCCTACTCTGGATAGTGCTATTGAGACAGTGCTAAAAGATGGAAGTGCAAAGATTGACCTTGTAACATTTGCAGAGCAATATGGAGAACAGTATTTCCAAAATGTAGCAAGCTACGCCCCACAATGGATGCCCGATTTCATGAGCACCCAATTCGCTGTTTTTGACAAGCTAAAAGTATCTATCGATTTGATGGGTTCAAAAGCAGCGTTTGTAAAATGTGTCAAGCAATCTACAGTACGAAGCAGCATCGCTAGGGGGCTGTTTACTCTCAGCAAAAAGAGAGGCGACCCAGTATTGTATGCCTATACTTCTGATGAAAAGGAAGATTCGACTTCTCAGGAAGAGCAAGAAACACTTCTTGAAGAAATTCCTGCTGAAGCAATCAAACTTCATCTGGTTCGGAATGTCACGCGTGTGCTACATCAAGCGCTTTATGCCAACACAGTGATGTTTCCAACTGAAAGAACCGGCCTTGTTACAGGTCGTTTACGTCCTCATCCAAGGGCAGATACATTATCTATCCTTAGTGAGAATGCGCAAAAGGTAGTTGAGGCACTTGCCCAGGCACTTAAACAGTTGGATTTGTCTCGCGCAGATCTCGAAGAATTTATATCTTCAGGAGCTAAAAACGCTATTGGTTCTGTAGGAGATTTTCTCAACACGCTGGGCAAGATATTTAATATAGGATCAAAAGACCTCGAACGAAGAGAAAGATCAGGAAGAGCCAATTCACAAATTCACAAATATATCGACCTTGCACGAATCCTGGAGCAGAAAATTCTAGCTGGAGGGATAAGTCTATCTACGCCAGAGCCAGATCCCCAGCGAGATATCTTATTTCATCCGTTAAAGAATGTTAAATTAGAGATCCCGATTGCATCTTCTATGGTGAAAGAACTCTCATTACTTGTGCTCTATTTGCATTATCTGGCTCGGCCAGATGAATTGCTTATTATAGACGAACCGGAGATGAATTTGCATCCCGAAGCCCAGGTAAAAATGATCGAGTTTCTGGCGATGCTCGTTAATGCGGGCCTGAAGGTGCTGATTACTACTCACAGCCCGTATTTGCTGGACCACTTGTCAAATTTAATATACGCAGCAGAGCACAAGAAAGAAGAGCAAGGATCATTGGCAGAGATTTTTTTCCTGGAAAGCTGCGATGCCTTTATCTCCCAGGAGAAAGTATCCATTTATTGCGTCGATAACGGAACCGCGGAAAACATCCTTCAGGATCATGGACAAATTGATTGGAGCACGTTCGGCGATATCACTGATCAAATTGCAGATATCCATTATAAGTTGTAGAGGAGGAGGCGTTGCTATGCCCTTTAGCATTCTCTTGCTAACGTCGGCAAGTTCTAAGACGCATATTACAGGCGAAAAAGGCGATAAACTTTCAATGGAACGGGGCGAACTTCAGGATGGCGAACTGGTTCTGTTTTTTGACAAAGTGGACGCTGGTCCGGCACGCCTGGCCCTGGGGATGAACAACCAAAAGTGTTGTGATGGTATTATTTTTTATAAGAACAATACGCAGAATGTCATCTGCCTTGTAGAAATGAAGCACACTGATCCAGGTGATGCGAAAGAGCAAATTAAGGCAACATATGATCGACTGAAGCATTTATTGGATAAGGAATGCGAATCTTGTAAAGATTATCTTCGACAAATTACTTGGAAAGCATATATCCGTTGTTGGGGTTCATCGCCAACGAGCAAATACAGAGATGGGGATAGCTTGAAAAAATATGGTTTTAAAGATGAACGGATGTGCCGCGATGACGATATTATTAACTATTTACGTGGGGAAATGAAGGCCAGGAAGAACAAAAAACCTCGCGGCTAATCATCCATATGTTTAAGTCTATCAAGACTAAAGATACCGAATCTTACGGGAACTTTTTCGCCTGACAGAGCGTCATCGTGAGTGGAACCCCCGAAAAAAATGTATAGATGGAGGAACTCACGATGCGTAAAAAACTTCTGATTATTCCTATGCTTGTGCTTACCCTTCTCATGTTCCAGGCCCCATCCGCGTTTGCTTGTGGCGGCCTCGTTGCTCCCGATGGTGATGTTCGCCTGCAAAACGCGGCGACGCTGGTGGCGTGGCATGATGGTATTGAACATTATATGACGAGCTTCAGCTACCAGGGAGAAGCTTCTAACGTGGGCTGGATCGTCCCCCTGCCAGCCGTTCCGCTCAAAATCGAGGCAGGAGGAGCCTGGACGCTGCAACGCCTCTTCCTCGAAACTCATCCCGTTTTCGATGATGCCCCCTTTGCGGCCAGGGCAGCGAGCGCGGGCTCCGCTCAAGTACTTCAGCAGGTGAAAGTTGAAGCACTTAATATTACCGTCATTCGCGGCAGTGGCGATGAGATCGTTACCTGGGCCTATCACAACGGCTTCTACCTGGATAATGATACCCGCGAGCATCTCCTGGCCTATGCGAAGGGCAGCCCGATCTTCATGGCGGCCAAATACGATACCTCCGCCGCTAAAGCGCGCCACCAGCTTACCGGCGACGGCGTTCCCTTGCTGATTACGATGAAGACCGCCCATCCCTGGGTTCCGTTGGAAGTGCTGGCGCTCGATGGACAACAGGTCAATGCTGACATCTACCTCCTAACCGATACGCCCGTCTATACCTCTGACCTCAGTGCTAAAATTGGGCAGTCCTCCGTCAACAACGAAATCCCCGGCGCATCCGGCTTCAAGGTAGCAGTGCAAGAGCAACTATCTGACCAGCTTTTTCATGATCTATCAACCGACCGCAACATGAGTTGGGTACGACCGGACAGTTGGTTGACCTACTTGAGTCTGAATGCGCCCAGTTCAGCCGTAACGTACGATATGGGCGTGAGCAAGTCGGGCGTCATTCGTCTGGCACCTTTCGGCACCGCGCCTATGGCCGTTGTGGACGGTCAGAGCGCGCTCGCCCACGAGCTACCGGGCTGGCTCCCCTCGTTGCCATTGGGCACGCCTCAGGTCACGCTCATTCTCATTGCTCTACTGAGCGTAATCGCCCTCGCCATCCGGTTCGTGCGCAAACGCAGACAGGCACACACGTCACATACGACAGCCTGATTTTTCATAGAACTGCTTGCTTAGCATCTTCCTTGAGCAAACTTGTCTATCCTCAAGGCACTTCTAGGACTATTGCTTAGAAGTGCCCTTCTTGTATTCTCGAAACTGGTTCTGCATCCGTTATATTAGTGTGTGTCTGATTCTCAGCAGGAGCGCGTACTCGCGTCACAGACGCTCGTCTTGTTGGAGGTGGTGTGGGAACATGCGCTTCGCGCATGTTCCCACACCACCTCCAAAACTCCTTACGTGGCGAAGCCGCACGAGATCTGCTCTCAAGGAGGAAGGTATTACCGATGCTTATCGCAAAAAATAGAAATTTGGAAATTCCCCTGCTCATGGCCTATGTTCTTCTTTTATTCATTTCCAACGTTACGTCCGACTTCATTGTAAGACCCTACATCACGCTTCATCTCAATAATCCCTATCTGGCAAATTTTATCGGCACGTTGTTGACGGTTATTTTTTGGATCATCCTGCCCCTGCTCTATATCACCTATGTGAACCGGTGCAACCCGTTGGCCTACTTAAAATTGACCACTAATATAGGCAAGGGGGCACTCTGGGCTCTGGCAGGATGCCTCTGGTTCGCTTTAACAACAGGCTACCGCCATTTCTTGCAAGGACTTCCATTTAACCATTTAAGTTTTGACACCTGGCTCAACATGGTCATCCTGGTAGGCTTTGTTGAGGAGATCCCTATGCGGGGCCTGGTATTCCAGAAGTTGAACGAATTTATGGGCTTCTGGCAAGCCAGTCTGCTCAGTTCATTCTTGTTTGTATGCCTGCATTTCCCTTACTGGCTCAGTATTGGCAAATCGCCGTTGTATTTTCTATCTGCCGGTTTGTACATTTTTGTGTTCGCCTGCATTCTGTGCTTTGTATTGAAACGTTCGAGGTCTTTGTGGCCGTGTATCATCATCCACGGGCTGAATGATCTGCTGAGCCTGATCGTTTAGCTCGGCAACAGGGCCTTTTAATGTTCCGTCAGGGACTTGAGTAAGAGATGAACAGCGCGAAGAGGCTGTGCATCAAGGAGTCTCATATACTGCTTGACGTTAGGAACACGTAAGAAATCGAACAGAGCCAGCACAAAGGAATTGAGGACGGCAAGCGTATGCGGGGCAACGCCCTTGCGAACCTGGCACGCATCCTCAGCAAGCGTGACATCGCGTCGCCAATGGAGTCGATTTTCGATAGACCATTGGTCGCGAATCAATTCCAATAAGCACACGGGGTCAGCTTGTTTAGGCGTGAGGCTGGTGATGCCATAGACGTATTCTTGGGTGCATTTCAGTCGATACTCGACTCGCCGGCGTAAGCAGAAGACCTGTCCGACCTCGTAGCAGTCACGAGCCAGAAAGTCATTGAGTTCGGTCGAGACCTCGATCAAGCGGGTGGTAAGACGACCATGCCCTTTCTCGACCTGGGAGGCGGTCCGCCAATCGCAGCAATCCACTGGGGGTTCGCCAAAGAAGAGATGCAAATCTTCCTGTAAGGTGGGTTGATTCCCTTTCACAAAGAGGAGGTAGTTGCCTCCAGAAGCGATGACCTCTTGGCAAAAACTGTTGTGGGTGTAGAGAGCATCTGCGCTGATGATGCGTCCTTGAAGCAGCAGTGGAGTGAGAAACTCCTTCACCCGAGTCACTTCCCCTTCTTTTTCGGCTACCATATGTTCTTTGAGAATCACCCCCGTTTTGACCTCGTAACAACTCACATGATGCATCTTCTTTTGATCTTCTGCTAGATGCTGCTGGGTTCCCCGTAAGGTCTTACCATCTAAGACGACATGGCGTTGCTCATCCTCTGTTCGCTTCTCTGCCTGCACACGGGTCAACAGATCCATGAGCACTTGCGTGACGTGAGCTGGATCAACTGCCCGCAACACATTACTGTAGGTTGCCACACACGGAAACGTTGCCCGTGTTTCCGGCAGGACCTGCTGCAACCAGTCCCCTCGGTACCGTATCCAATCAGCTATCGCCTGCAGGGTCGTTTCTCCTGCCATCTTCGCTAAGAGGACGAACGTCAGGATGAGTGCTAACGAATATCTCTTTCCTTTCTTTCCTCGTATATCTGTGAGTGTCATCATCGCTTGATACACCGATAAGGCTTCACTCTCTGCATTCCATCCCGCCAGTTCCCTGGCTTCATTGACTATGCTATAGTTCATCTCGGATGAGTCCTCGTTTCGTGATAGTTTGGTACCATCACTTTATCAGGTTCTCATCCTTTTGTTTTGCTTTTGCGGCCTCTCGCCGAAAATTAAAAGGCCCTG
>DASRHT010000091.1:0-9912 GCA_035650355.1 Ktedonobacteraceae bacterium | reverse complement strand
CTCCACAATATATCGCTTCACATCCACAGACCGCAAAAAGATTTTGCAGGCTCACCAGGGTTGGGATGCGGCTAAACAGAGCTCTATATATAACTACGTGACAACAGAGCCAAAAGTTGTCACGGCGGGATCACAGCCCGATCCGTACTAAATTTCTTCTATATAAGCGACCTACTTGAATGACTATCAATATTTCGATTGGCAGAAAAATCAACCCTCGAAATCTGCTCACCTGTCCCGTTGACGTATTAGCTATATCATAACAAGGAGGCTTTGATGAGCGAACTACCAAACTTCCCGTTTGTAAATCAGTTGAATAGTCCGACGTCAGATGGTCGGCCTGACGAAAACGCCGAGTTTAATTGCGTCCCCGCCTCCATTTGCGCCGGGCTGCGTTACCTGACCGGCAACAACAGTTTTGAGCCGGATCAACTCAAAGATTGGGCCTATGGCGAGGGGTGGGTGAACAGCGGGACGGCAGCGACAGCGTTCGTCGGCTTCTGCGACCAACACGGGGTCAACCTGCATGCCGTGGAAACGAACAGCCCCGAACTGGCGGTCCAGGAGGCGCATACGCTGCTAGCCAGAGGAATCCCCGTCATCTTCACCCAGCAGGACGACTACGCGCCGCCGCAGTTCCGCAATAGCTGGACGCACGTCTGCGTCTGGTACAAGGACACGCCAACCAGCCTGACCGCGATGGACCCGTTTGGCGCACGAGAGATCAGTTTTGCAGATTCCGTCTGGGCATCTCGCTTACGCTCTAATGAACTCTGGGCAATGGAGAAAAAAATCATGAGCACAACACCACAAGGTTGGCACGACGATGGCACGATTTTGACGGCCCCAAATAACATCCCCGTCAAACTGGGCTTCCGCCAGTATGTGCTTGCACACAACTGGGACGCGAATAACTATCCTCTGGCGCCGGAAGAGGCACTGCCCCAACTGGAGCTATCCAATCCGGCCCTCGGCGGGGGCACCTGGCAGCCGTTCCGCTGGACCGTGCTGGAGTGGACGCAACAGCGAGGCGTGATCGAGATGTGGACGGGCCAGGAGTTGCTAGCCACGCGCAATCAAATCACAACGTTGCAAAGTCAAATTAAAACCTTGCAGGATCAGCTCGCTCAAGCGCAAGGCAGCGCAGACCTGATCAACCGCATCAACGACCTCAAAACCCGCCTGCAACAAATTGGCATCCTGGCGAAACTGCCATGACGCCCTCCTGGGTGAACCAGCTCTGGCACCTCGCAGCAAAGCAGGAGGTCTGGAAGTAGCTCTCCTGCTTTGACTCAGACCCGATAGCCGCCATACGCTATCTTATCCATCAAGCAATCCGCCAACAACATGAACCACAATGCAACGAAATGAAAATTCTGGCAACTGGTATAGACATCTTGACATATACACCACATCAGGGTACACTCTTGGTAAGATTGGGTGGATTCCGTGCTCAGGGCAGGGGCTAGCCCTGCCCCTACATGCGATGGGGCGCCGTCTGGTAGGGGCTACCCTGGCGGTTGCCCATCAGATGCAGGGCAGGGAGCGCGGAATCGCAGTGGGCGTGGAGAAAATGGGGGCTTGCTTACTAGAATTGGCTAGTGGCAGGTAAACAGTGCTGGCAAGGACTGCTGGCAAGGAGTAAGACATGTCAAAGAAGAAGCTGTTTCAACTGGGAGCAGCGTTCAGCCTGCTTCTCTTTACGTGCGTTGGACTGATTCGTATCCCTTCAATCGCTTATGGTGCCACCAATGCTTCAGTTGTCTCCACGCCCACCAATGTGCAGGTGACGGGCGCCGGGCCGCAATCTATCACGCTCTCGTGGTCGGCCTCGACCGATAGTTCAGGGACCGGCGATGTCGCGGCCTATCAAGTTTTTAACGGCTCTAATATTGTAGCTACTTCAATGGGAACCTCGGTAACGGTTAGTTCGTTGCTGCCCTCCAAAAGTTACACTTTTACCGTGCAAGCGTATGACAAAAATGGCAACACCTCTACCCAGAGTTCTGCGGTGACGGCCTCGACGCAGGCGGCGGGCGCGCCTCCATTTCAGAGGATCGCCTACTTCGACCAGTGGAGCATTTATGGCAATGCTTACTTTCCGTCGAATATTGCCTCCTCTGGCGCAGCTTCGCAGCTAACCGCCGTCATCTATGACTTTGAGAATGTCGATCCGAACAATCTGACCTGCTTTGAAGCCATCAAAGCGTCAGACGCCTCCAACGAGAGCGATCCCAATGCGGGCGATGGGGCGGGTGATGCCTTTGCCGACTATCAGAAGAGCTACAGCTCCAACAGCGTCGATGGCACCTCGGATTCCTTCAGCCAGCCGATCAAGGGAAACTTCAATCAGTTGCGCGAGCTCAAGGTCAAGTTTCCCAATCTGAAGATCTTCCTCTCGCTCGGCGGCTGGACCTACTCCAAGTACTTCTCGGATGTCGCGGCAACGGCGGCCTCGCGCCAGAAATTCGTGAGTTCCTGTATTGATATGTTCCTCAAAGGCAATCTGCCGACGGGCATCAGCGGCGACGCTTCGGGCGGGCCAGCCTCGGCAGCGGGCATTTTCGACGGCTTCGACATTGACTGGGAATATCCCGGCATCATCGGGCATGTCGGCAACCATTTTGGTCCACAGGATACAGCCAACTATACCCTTCTGATGCAGGAGTTCCGCAACGAGCTGGATAGCTACGGGGCGAGCATCGGCAAGCATTTCCTGCTGACGGCGGCGGTATCGGCGGGGCAGGATAAGATCGCGAAGTTGCAGACCGATCAGATCGGCAAGTACCTGGATTTTGCTGATGTCATGACCTATGACATGCATGGCGGCTTCGAGGCCACCGGACCCACCAACCTGCAAGATCCGGTTCACGACTCGCCTGGCGACCCATCAAAGGCTATTGCTCCCGGCAACGAGAAGTACAATATTGATACCGCAATCAAAGCCTGGACGACCGGCCTGCCCGACTACAATATTCCGGGCGGCTTCCCTGCCAGCAAACTGGTGATGGGCTTCCCCTTCTATTATCGCGGCTGGACCGGCGTTGCGGCTGGCAGCAATCACGGCCTCTACCAGGCGGCAACCGGACCATCTAGCGCCTTCTCCACTACCCAGACGGCGGGAGTGGCCGATTACAAAGAACTAGTATCAGCGGGGCTGGTCGGCAATGCCAGCGATAACTTCTTCGATCCCACCACTCAGGCGGCGTGGATCTACGATGGCACCAACTTCTACACCGGAGATACACCACAGTCTATCGCTGCCAAGACTACCTTCATTAAAAACAACGGCCTGGCTGGTGCCATGATGTTCTCGCTTGATGCGGAGGACCCGGGCGATACCCTGCTGAACGCTATTGCCAACGGTCTGGGCGGCACAGGACCCACGCCTTCGCCCACTCCTGTTCCAACCGTCACGCCGACGCCAGCGCCAACTTCAACGCCGACGCCCGTGCCGACGACTGTGCCCACACCCACACCAACGCAACTGCCGACACCTACACCAACGCAACCGCCAGGCCCAACGCCGACGCCCACCCCTGGAAACCTGGTCGTGAATGGCGGCTTCGAGACTGGCGATTTGAGCGGCTGGACGTGCAATACGGGGGATATCGTGGTTTCCTCGCCGGTTCATAGTGGCTCGCACGCGCTGCAAATGACGCCGAGCAGTTCGACGACCGGAGAGTGCGACCAGACGATTACCGTGCAGGCCAACCATACGTATACGCTCTCGGGCTTTGTGAATGGCCCATTCGCGTATATTGGCGTGCAGGGCGGAACTTCCACCTGGACGACGAGCAGCAGCTACACTCAGTTGAGCGTCACCTTTACCACCGGCGCCTCTCAGACCAGCATCACGATCTTTGTCCATGGCTGGTATGGTCAGAACAATGTCTTTGTGGACGATGTCTCTTTAAGTTGATCGCGTCGAGGGGGGCCTGCGCTCCCCTCTGTTGTTCGTACAACTTTTGGCGATGAAGTATAATAGATACCCTCATTGGACCCGCTTTATTGTGTCCATATGGAGCGAAGGAAAACACCATGTTAAGCAATAAGCGCGTGAAGCATGGAAGCCTGGGAGCCGTTGCCCTGAGTGCGCTGCTCCTGCTCTCCCTCCTCACCATTGCCCGTCCGCAATCACCCACAGCGAAAGCGGCAGCCGCGACCAGCACAAGCTTGTACGGGGCGGCGCCCTATGTCATGCCATTGGCAAACAATCCACCAAACTTAACCACGGTCATGTCGGCGAGCGGCATTAAAGCCTTCACCCTGGCGTTCATTGTGGCCGATAACGGCTGTACGCCCGCCTGGGAGACCGATGCCGGCCTCGACGACGTGAGCACTGATACACAGATCGGGCCGATCATCAATGCGATTCGCGCTGCGGGCGGCGATGTCGTCGTCTCCTTCGGCGGCTTTAACGGCACCAAGCTTGGTCAGACGTGCGGCACTCCCCAGGCGACGGCAGCAGCCGAGCAGACGATCATTAATAAGTATGGCCTGAAGGCCCTCGACTTCGATCTGGAGGAGCCGGAGTACGAGAACGCGACCGCGATCAATAACGAGCTGGGGGCGGCGCAAATCCTGCAGGCCAACAACCCCGGCCTCTACGAATCGATCACGACCGCAGGAACGGCCAGCGGAACCGGCTTCTTCGGGCAGCAATTGCTGAACAACGCGAAGACGTTGGGCTATACGCCGGACAATTACTCGATCATGCCGTTCGATGGCGGCTTTAGCGGGGCCAGCAGCCAGATCAGCGCCTTGCAGAACTTCAACACGCTCTTGATGAATACCTTCGGCTGGAGCAGCGCGACGGCCTATGCCCACGAAGGCATCTCGTCGATGAATGGCCGGACCGATAGCGCGGAGTTTTTCGCGCAATCGGACTTCCAGACCGTGTTGAATTTCGTGGAAAGCAACCACCTGACGCGCTATACCTTCTGGTCGGTCAATCGCGACCGCCAGTGCAATCCGCCCGACAATAACGGCAGTCTTTCGGGCACATGCAGTAGCGTGCCTCAGAGCGATTGGGACTTTACTAAGATCATCGTGCAATTCGCGGGTGCGGCACCACCACCTCCGCCGCCACCCACGCCAACGCCATCCACGCCCACTCCGACGCCAACTTCTACACCTGGAAGCGGTGGTACATGCGCGGGCGTTGCTCCGTGGAATTCGACCACGGCCTATGTCGGTGGCAGCAAAGTCACCTTCAACGGCTCGCTATGGCAGGCAAAATGGTGGTCCGAAGCCGACGTTCCCGGAGGAGCGGCGGGCGTATGGACGCTGCTCGGAAGCTGTTAAAAGCCCTATTAACGTAAGAGCAACACCTTCCACCGCATATTTGAGCGGTGGAAGGTGTTGCTCTTACATTGATCAGTCAAGCAACAGGGCAAGCGCTCGTTCTTGAAATTCCGCCAGCCAACGCTCCCACGATGAATCGGGGAGCTACTACGCTAGCTGCGCTCAGGCTGGCGGCAAGGAGGCCCCCTCCCAGGCCCATCCGCCGCCCCTTGCCCCTACCTGTACCTTCCACATCGCGTCCCACCCAAAATAAATCCGAACGGGACCCGCCATCTGCGGCTGGAGGTGGTAGGGGCAATGCCTTGCGCTTGCCCTGCTGCCAGGGTGTACCACGAGGATATTACCAACGTAATTTATTTATGATCATGATTGCACATATCACCCCAGGTTCATTGGCGTGTCGGCACGAAAGTCATGGTTGCATTACAGGCCCAGATTGTTTATGCTAACGATGCCTGAAATGAGAAGTGAGAGGAATTTCTGCTATGGCTGAGATCTATCCTACAGATCGCGCGGCGTTAGAACGCGATTGTGATGTAGAGTTTTTTATCGCCAGCGGGCCAGGTGGGCAGCATCGCAATAAGGTTTCGACGGCTGTCCGCCTGACTCATCGCCCCACTGGAACCGTCGTGACTGCCTCGGAGCGACGCTCGCAGTACGCGAACCGCGAAGCCGCTTTCGAGCGGATGGCGGCGCGTCTCCAGGCGATGCAGCGCGTCGAACGCCCGCGCAAAGCGACTCGCCCCACAGCCGCTAGCCGCGTACGTCGGCTCCAGGTCAAACGCCGCTCCGGCCTGACCAAACAACTTAGATCCGCTCCCATAAGCGAGTGAGCACAAAGTCACATCCCCGGCTGCGTGAACTGCCAGGAGTCTGGCAGTGCTGTCCCAAATATGACAATAGATGGCAATTTTCGCCAGGTATACTTTCTTTCTATACAGGGAGCAGAGAAAGAAAGGGAGAATATCATGGTACAGTATGGTTTCATCATTCCTGGCGGCGACCTCCAGACTTTAACGGACCTCGCAGTCGAGGCCGAGCAGGCGGGTTGGGATGGCGCTTTCTACTGGGATGGCATTTATATCGAATCGATGCAACCAATGTTTGATCCGTGGCTCGTCCTTGCCGCGATGGCAATGCATACGCAGCGCGTGCGCCTGGGAGCCGTGCTCACGCCTTTATCGCGTCGTCGCCCCTGGAAAGTTGCGCGCGAAACCGTCACGCTCGACCATCTTTCGCATGGTCGCCTGGTGCTACCCGTTGGGCTTGGAGCGATAGACGATGGCGGTTTCAGCAAGGTGAACGAGGCAACAGACCGAAAAGTCCGCGCCCAGTTGTTAGATGAGAGCCTGGATATTCTGACAGGTCTCTGGAGCGGTCGGCCATTTAGCTATCAGGGGACGCATTATCAGATCGAAGAGATGACTTTTTCTCCCACCCCGGTTCAGACCCCGCGCATCCCCATCTGGGTAGTCGGAGCATGGCCCAAGAGGAGATCGTTACAGCGTGCCTTGCGCTACGATGGGATCATGCCGGACAAATTCAATGAGGATGGGACGCGCGGTACGATGACGCAGCAGGATATTCGAGCCTTAAAAGCGTACATTCAGGAGCAACGCGATCCAGATTCGCCCTTTGATATCATCTGGGAGGGTGAGACGCCGGGCGACGATCCGCAAAAGACGCGAGCAATTCTAGAGCCGTATATCGACGCGGGCATTACCTGGTGGATGGAGTCCCGCTGGTCGGCGCAGCATCCAGACGAGGTGCGCACGCGTATTCAGCAGGGTCCGCCACGCTTATAAAAGAGGATAGGGGTCAACCAGATTCTCCTGAGAAAACGGATTGGCAGCGATAATCGGAACCCCTTCGGGCGTGGTGGAAGTCTCGTTGCAATACCCTAAAACCTTACCGTACCGACCCGATTGATCGCGTCCAATTGATTGCCGTCCCCTCACCAAAAATCGCCCAATCCCGCCTCGGGGCAGCGTCCCCAGCAGGGCAAGCGCGAGGCCCCACATCCACCCACGCCCATCCCCTTGCCCCTACCGCCCCCGGTCGAACATTACAGGTCCCGTTTGGATTTTTTTGGGGTGCGATGTTGTAGGGGCAATCCCTTGCGGTTGCCCTGCTGCTGGGGACGTGATGCCTCGCGCTTGCCCTGCCTGCTGCACCTCATCCTACCCCTTCTGTCGCAACCTCCGCTCCACCGCCTCACGCAACATTTTCACCCCCGATTGTTTCCTTGTCTCCAGCGCCGCTTTCCCTTCCGCATTCAAGCGAGCAAATCTTATCGCCTCCACGCACGCTCTTTGTACTCGTTCATCAGCCACCTTTTCCGTCAGTTGCAGCACAAATTCGACCTCGTTTGCCGTACGTACAGGCATGTAGCGTATGATATCCAGAGCCGCTTCACACACCTCTTCTGAGCTTGCCGATGCGATGCTGTCAAGTGCCACCTGGACAATCTGCTTAACCTCGCTCTCGATATCCTGTCCGGTTTTCTCCTCTTCCTGAATTTCGAGTACCCGTCCCAGCAAAATCAGAAGCAGGTCTGCCGTTTGTGTCTCATCTTTTGCAGGTATGAGGCTTTGTGCTTTTTCAGCAACCTTTTGAGTAAGTAATGTGTTCTGCAGGTCTCTCAGGGAATTCAGGTATCTCAGGGAACTCAGGTCTCTCAGGTTTCTCAGGAAACTCAGGTCTCTCAGGTCTCTCAGGTATCTTAGGAAAATCAGGTTTCTCAGGAAACTCAGGTCTCTCAGGGAATTCAGATCTCTCAGGTCTCTCAGGTATCTTAGGTCGAAACCAAGAGAAGTAATAAAGCGTTGGGCATAACGTTGTACTGAGTTAGCGGAGCCATTATAGTGCTCCAAGATATGCTGAGCTAAAGGAGCTAATGCCTTTTCATTGGGGAAAAGCATGGTCCAGAGCAGCGCTAACTCCTGGTAGCTGGTATAGTGACCGGAGTCCATTTGCTCCAACATATATTGTTGCCAATTTTGCTGCCAGGGTAGGGATGGATTATCTCCAGCAATCTGAAGCATCTTTAATAGATGCATCGCTGTAGGATAGCTTGCTTCCTCCGCACAGAAGAGTAATTGTTCGTGAATCTCAAGACAGGCGGATACATCTCGCTCCGTAATACGGGCAAGGCGATAGGAGTCACGCAGCTCGATCCATCGAGCAATGGCTGCTTCATAATGCTGATAATTATCGTCCGATAACGGCACTAAGGTAGGGGTAATCAGCGTGCCACATTCTAATGAGTAGCGTGCAAGCTGGCTTAAATGCTCAGGACGCTCCTTAAAATGCTGGCGAACATCTCCAAGCAGAGCGCCAGCAGGTCCTCTTTTTCTCATGAACGATAGGGCCGCCAAAGCCAGATCAATTATGTTAAAATCAGACGACTCGGGAAGACCATCAGCAGGATGAAATTCACCAACGGCAGGTTGTCCACTTAATGCCAGCAGTGGTGGAACAAGAAGCTCGAAAATGGCTGGAGCACCATCAACGAGCCTTTGTGCAATGTTGGCGAGCAACGTTAGAGCCACTCGCTGCAACGCTCGATCCTGTGAATCGCTTACAACCTCGCTTAGCACGATCACCGGAACCGGGCGATATACTTCCTCTGGCAGGCTGAGCAGCCAGAGGCTCATCATGCTCTCAATATCATTATTGACCTCAAAATCGCGTATCCTTAGTGCCTGTTCATACGCCTGTACGAGTTGCCTGGCAATCTGTTTTTCGAGGGTTGAGCCGATGGTCAGGGGTTTGGCCTCGACCACACATTCGGCGGCGAGGAGTAGATCATGCGCTTGAGCCTTGAAATCGGCTCCTTGAGGGACGTCGAGTAACACCTGGATGATTTTGCGGGCGATGATTTCGTCTTCGCTGCTCTGGTAGGCGACGGCGAGCAGGAAGGGTTCGCGCCAGAGGTCGTGGCGGCTGCGCGCCAGTTCTACGAGGGTGGCGATCCAGGGGTCGGGATCGCGCTTGATCTGGTTGAGGATGTAGCGGGCGGCGAAGTATTCCTGGAAGGTGCGGTGGAAGAAGCCGAAGTAGTCTCCTGTGCGGATCACGAAGAGGCCGCCGCGCTCGCGGATGCGCAGCAGGAAGTTCTCGACCTCCTGCGCTACCTCCTGGGGCGTCCCGCCCTCTTGCTCGATGGTATGTGTCAGGGACTCTCTGACATCCTTCTGGCGGGCGAAGTTGTTGCCGGACTTCTGCATCTCATAGGCTATCGGGCCAAGTCGCTGGATCGCCTGCGCTTCGGGGATGGGGACGAGCTGCTTGGCGATATTGCGATTTTCCAGCAGCGTACTTGTCACCGCCTTGTAGAGCTCGGCGCGCTGCCGAGGAAGCTCGATGCTGTTCTGCTGCATCACTGCCAGCAGGGTGAGCAGGAGAGGATTCTCCGCCAATCTGGCTACCCCTGGATGCGCGTGTACGGCCTTGCTGAGGCGCTGCGCCATCAGCTCGGCTTCTCGGGCGATGCGCTCTTCGCGCTCCTCTTCTCCTCCCGCAGCGGGGTAGGAATCGCGCCGCACGTTGGCGCGACACCAGCGTGGCAGGAAGCCATCGATCTGCTCTGGTGTGAGTTCGGCG
>DASRHT010000090.1:0-80462 GCA_035650355.1 Ktedonobacteraceae bacterium | reverse complement strand
CCTATACTTGATTTAAATAGTTTTGCATGGCGACAAAATGAGTAGCAACAAACTCTACTATGGCTGGGTGCTGATGGTCGTGCTGGGGATCACGACCATCATTTCTTATGGCACCTCACAATACCTTTTTGGCATCCTGGTGGTGCCCATCAGCGCCTCGCTGCATTGGGATCGGGCTAGTATTTCCAGCGCATATGCCTTTGGACTGATCGTCGCGGGCGTGCTCGGAGTTCCCGTTGGACGTCTGTTAGATCGCTGGGGCGCGCGCCTACTCATGAGCATCGGCTCTATCGTGGCCGCACTTTCTTTGATGAGCATGGCACAGGTGCAGGCCCTATGGCAGTTTTATGCCCTCTGGTCCGGCGGCCTGGGGGTTGCTACGGCTCTGACGCTTTATCCCGTGACTTTTACGGTTGTCGCCAACTGGTTTGTGCGCAAACGTGGGCTGGCGCTTGCTGTCGTGACGCTGATCGGAGGGTTGTCCTCCCCTATCTGTGTTCCTCTTACGGGGGCGCTGGTTGCCAATATCGGCTGGCGTGAGACCCTCATCGTGCTTGGATGCGCACAACTGCTGCTCGCGCTCCCCCTGCACGCGTTCATGGTAAGGCGTCACCCTGAAGATCTGGGACTTTCTCCAGACGGAGAGGCCAGACAAACAATACATACGACCGGCCCTCTGCCCGGAGCTTCACTCCAGGATGCCTTGAGAAGCTCTGTTTTCTGGATGCTCACGGCCTCGCTCTCCCTGGTTGTGTTGGGCAATACGGTGATTTTCGTTCACCAGGTCGCGTTCCTGATCGGGCGCGGCTACGATCCCGTGCTGGCGGCGACGCTCTACGGCGCGCTGGGCCTGGTGAGCCTCCCGGGTCGCTATGTATTCAATGTACTCAGTGTCCGCATGAGCGCGCAACGCTTGCTGGCGATCAGCATTCTGGGGCAGGCAGCCGGTATCGCGGTTCTGGTTCTGGCCCCCTCGCTACTCTGGGTGCTCCTCTATGTCCTGCTCTATGGGACCGCGTACGGAGCGTTTTCTCCTCTGCGCGCATCCGTGATGGCCGATCACTTTGGACGCCGGGCTTACGGCTCGATTACCGCCATACAGGGTGTGCCGATAGCAATCTGTGGCGGGCTGGGGCCAATAGGAGCTGGCTGGCTCTATGATACGCTGCATCATTATGAGTTGGCCTTCTGGCTCTGCGTCGTCGCGTTCCTGCTCGCGACCATTGGCATCCTCATGACCGCTCGCCCTCACAACGATTACGCATACACTACGGAGACAAATGTAGCCTGAAAGCTGCGACCAGACCGCTTTATGTGCTATAGCGGTCATCTTACCGAACTGCCCCTGGCCTGATCACTCCATCATGGTGATACCTCTTCGATGAACCCGCTATTCTTCTAGCAATGGTTCATCGAAGTTGACTTGCCGATAGACATCCTGCATCGATAACCGCACATCCAGGCTAGCAAACTCTACTTCTTCTCCTGCCTCATAGTGAACGTAGCGCCAAGTGGCCTCGTCCTCTTCATCACGCCGCCATATCTCTACATATGGGGCAAACTGACTGACTAAGACAATCTCGGCAATCGTCGGGCATGCCTGGTACACCTGAAGCTTCTCCGTACGATCCGTCTTCTCCGTTGAAGGCGAGAGCACCTCTACGACCAGGCGGGGTGATTGCACCGTTTTGGCATCTCGCCGCCGATCTTCTACATTACACGTTACCGAAACGTCGGGTAGATAATAGATCCCTTCGGCTACCTAGACACGCATATCAGAGTTGTACACAGTACAGGGACCGGAGCGAAACTCTAAGCGCAATCCCATATAGATATTTCCGGCAATAGTGGCATGAGCCGCTGAACCACCGAACATAAGCCGCACCACGCCGTCATGATACTCGTATTTTGTGTCGGGGAAGGTTGCATCAAGCTGAAAATACGCTTCGACGCTCATTTGCTCTCCCGTCTGCGGAGGAACTCGTCTCGGATAGATTGTCATAGTTATACACCACCTTTCTCACGCATCTACACATCATCACTATCGCTGCTATGGTAACACGACCAGACCGCCATTGAATAGGAGAGCGGATGCTCCCCCAGGGCTTCGCAAACGTTGTCTTTTCATCCTGAACGGCTCGCAAGCGAGCCGTTCAGGAGAGGAAGGTGCTGGCTGTGGGCTGTGCCCACAGCCAGCACCTTCCTCTCCCTGTGAGCGCCTTTGGCGCGAGCAGTCAGAGCGTGCAGCGACTTTTGCGAAGTCCTGATGCTCCCCCCAGGGCTTTTCCGTGTTCCTCTCCTCTTAACTCCTGCCGACGGGATTCGCGCCCCATTCGGGGCGCAGGGTAAGAGGAGAGAGGTGCAGGCAACGCCGCGACGCGGCGTTGCCTGCACCTCTCTCCTCTTGCGAGCAGGGCTTCGCCCTGCGAGCATGACGAAAACGGAAAAGCCCTGATGCTCCCCATTCCATTGCTCAGCTCTGCATCCCCAGCAGGTTCCCGCTCTCGTAGCGGCGCAACCCCAGCTCGAAGAACCCGGCAGCCGCAAGCACGATCAACGCCGTCACGCCCAGCAGCGCGCCGAGCAGGGGCCAGGTGAACCGGTGCAAAATCTGCAACGGGACGTAAGAGACGAAGCCCGCAGGCACAACTGTGAAGAGGGCCAGCCGCACAATGCCATGAAAGATGTCCATTGGATAGGTGCTGAACGATATCAACGCTCCCACCATCTGCTGCTGCAATCCCTCCGTATTGCCCAGGAAAAACGCCAGGGAGCAGAGGATCACGATAAAAGCTGTAAAGATGCAAGCCGCCGTCAACGAGAGCAGCACGAACAGCACGATATGCAATGGATCGGGCCGCAAGAATATGGCGTATGCCCCTACCGCAAAGAGAATATCGCCCCAGGCCGTGGGATCGGTGGCGGCAATGCAGACGTGCAGCAGGACGTAGCGCGGCATCCCCAGGTAGGCGTCCAGGCCGCCGTTCATAATGAGCGCCGCCAGTTGGCGCGCATTGCCAAACACGCCCACACTGATGCCAAAGCCGCAGGCCGAGACAGCCCAGATGACGATAATATCAGTGGTATGCCAGCCATTGGTCAGCGGGAACGTGTGAAAGAAGTTCCACCAGAAGAACAGCCAGAGGCTGTCGTTTGCTAGCATGGTGACGATCTGGACAATGAAGGCAAGCCGATATTCCATCGCCGCCTGCACGTTGGCGGCAGCATACGCGCCGATGAAGCGCAGCGTACGCCCGCATATTTTCAGCACAGTCATCGCCTTACCCTCCATTGAGACTCACGCGGCGGATCGCCACCTGGTACATTACAAGCAGGATAACGCATCCTACCCCCAATGTTAGCGCCTGCTGCCACAACAGTCCAACGAAGCTGCTCGGTTCAAAATGTACCAGCGTGCGAGCCGGGCCGTAGAGCAGCGTGCTGAACGGGAGGGCCTGCGCTATACTGCGAAATGGTTGCGGGAAGATCTCCAGCGGCGCCAGCACGCCGCCTAAAACCAGCGTCAGGCGGCTGAAGATCAGCGAAAACGATTGCGTCTCCTCAATCCAGAAAGCCAGCAACCCGATGCTGAAGTAGGCCACAAAGTCGATGCTCAGGGCCGCCAGAGCGACCAGGGGCCACGCCAGGATGCCCATCCAGCTAAAGTGAGGCCAGCCAGCAATAAGCAAAGCCAGCACCGAACCAATCGCTGCATTCATTGTCAGGCGCACCAGCCGCTCGCCCAGGTAGTGAGCGTAGTTGTAGAATACGTAGCTACAGGGCCGCCCCAACTGGTATGCTAGCTGGCCGGAACGTACCTCCAGATCGATCCGCCGTGTCAGCGTGGGCATCGACATCGCCAACGATTCTACAATTACCAGGTACCACACCATATCATCGATGCTAAAGCCGTTCATTGCCCGCGTTCCATGCAGGCCGAAGGTGGTTTTCCATAACTGAATCAGGATAAAAGTGATGACGACCATCATTAAGGCGCGGAAAAAGACTTCGTTCAGATAGGCCAGGTTATGCGCCACGCTCACACGCAACACCGCACCATATTTGAGCATAGATAGGCGCCAGCGCCGGTCTCCATTCCGCCTTTGTATCGATAGCTCCATACTCATTCTCCTGTCACTGCTGTTGTCGCATCCTGCTCTATCACAGCTTCTCTATTGCCTATCTTCTCGCTATAAATTGCCGCGATAATCTCTTCCATCGGCGGATCGGTGATGGTCATATCGATGATATGGCTACGCGCCATAACTGCCGCCACCACCGGTTCCAGGGGACAACGAGCCGTATCAATTTCCAGGGTCAGCGTGCGACCATTCGCTTTGAGGATACGTATTCCCTGCACATCGTACGGCAACTCGATATTCAAACGCTGCTGCTCGTCCGCAGGCCCGCTTGCCAATAGCGTCTCAACAGGCTCGTTGAGCAGCAGATCGACCGTTTTGGCTTTCAGGTAGTCGCGTTTCAGTTTTGCTACCGGAGCGTCAAGGATGATCTCGCCATAGTTGATGACGATGGCGCGCCGACAAACCTGCTCGACGTCGCCCGCATCATGGGAGGTCAGGAAAACGGTCACACCCTCCTCTTCGTTCAGCAGGCCGATCAGATCGCGGATACACTGCTTGGCGATGACATCCAGGCCGATGGTTGGCTCATCCAGGAAAAGGATTTTCGGCCTATGGAGCAGAGAAGCTGCCAGTTCACAGCGCATGCGCTCGCCCAGACTCAGCTTGCGCGCGGGCGTGCGCATATGTTCAGCGATGCCGAAGACTTCTACAAGGAAATCGCGCCGTTTGCGGTACGCAACCATATCCAGCTCATAGATGCGGGCCAGCAAGTCGAAGGTGTCCTGCGGCGGCAGGTGATACCAGAGCTGCGATTTCTGCCCGAAGAGGCTGGAGATGTGATACGCCAATCTGCGCCGCTGCCGCCAGGGGGTCATGCCCAGCACATGAGCGTTGCCCGCGGAAGGATAGAGAATACCGGTAAGCATCTTAATGGTGGTAGATTTGCCAGCGCCGTTTGGACCAATGAATGCCAGCACCTCGCCCTCCTCAAGCGAGAAGCTGACAGACTTCACAGCCTCGCGCTCACGATAAACGGGCGCCACGAAGGAACGCAGGCTATGCGTCAAACCTGCCGCTCGCGTACGCGTCCTGAACGTTTTCGCCAGATTGTTCACCTCGATGATCGTTGACATGCTCTTCCTCCTGAATATGGCTGTGATATTGAGCGGGCCAGCCTGTCCTGCCCATTGGCGCAGGGCAGGGGCCAGCCCCGCCCCTACAGTTCCTCAATACGCGGGAACAGTAACGGTCCCGGCGAGACTTTTTCGAGGGGGCGAGTTCCCCAGGTTTCCTGGCTGATCCATGCTCCGTTTGTAATCGGTTCCAGGCCCAGTTGTTCCATGATACGGTTACTGGACGTTGGAATGTAGGGAGCCAGCAGGATCGCTAGCAGGCGCGTCGCCTCCGCTGCCGAGTAGAGCACGGTGTTGAGCTGTTCGGCTTGCTCAGGCTGGCGCGCCAGTTTCCAGGGCTCGCTCTGTTCGATATACTGGTTGGCCCGCTTGACAAAGCTCCAGATGATGGCGAGCGCGCCCCCGATCTCCCACTGCTCCAGCGCAGTCGTTGCCCGCTCCCGCGTCTCACGCGCAGTTCGTTGCAAGTCCTGCTCTAGCGGACCAACAGGGCCAGGTGCGGGAATAGCGCCCCCACGATAGCGTTTAATCATCGACACGACGCGGTTGAGCAGGTTGCCAAGATCGTTGCCCAGCTCGTCATTGTAGTGACGCAGCAGGCCCGCACGCGAAAAATCGCCATCGGAGGCAAACGAGAGCGTGCGCATTAGATAGTAGCGCACGGCATCCGCACCGATCTTATCGACCAGCTCCACCGGATCGATGATGTTGCCAGCCGTTTTCGAGATGCGTTGCCCCTCCAACGTGATAAAGCCATGCACTGCTATCTGCTCCGGCAATGGCAGGCCAGCGGAGAGCAGCATCGCGGGCCAGTAGAGGCAGTGGAAGCGCGTAATGTCCTTGCCGATCACATGAGCATCAGCGGGCCAGTAATGCTCAAATTGCGCCATGTCATCGGGAAATCCTACGGCGGTCAGGTAGTTGGTCAGCGCATCAAACCAGACATAAATCACCTGTCCCGAGTCGCCAGGAATGGGTACGCCCCACGCTGCCATGCCGGGCCGCACCTGGCGTGAGACCGAGAAATCGCGCAATCCCTGGCGAATCAATCCCACAATCTCGGCCTTCCTGGGCGGCGGCACGATAAAGTTCGGATGCGCCTCGATATGAGCCAGGAGGCGGTCACTATACCTGGAAAGCGCGAAGAAGTAGTTCTCCTCCTCCAGCCACTCGGGCGTAAGCGATGGATGATTGGGGCACGCGCCATTGATCAGTTCATCGCTGCTATAAAAGGTATTGCAGTTGGGGCAGTACCAGCCCGCGTACGTGGATGTGTAGATATCGCCATTGGCCTGAGCGCGGCGAAACATCTCTTGCGAAGCCCGTATGTGTCGTTCTTCTGTGGTGCGAATCCAGTAATCATACCCGATATCGAGCTTCGACCACGCCAGTCTGAACGCCTTATCCAGCTTGTCCACCCAGATACGCGGATCAACGCCATTGGCATCGGCGGCCCTTAACACATGCTGGCTATTCTCATCCACCCCCATGCTAAAGTAGGTATCATCGCCCAGCAGACGGCGGTAGCGCGCAACGACATCGGCAGCTACCTTTTCCAGAGCATGCCCGATATGCGGCTCCGCGTTGGGATAATCAATCGCAGTGGTCAGGTAATAACGCCTTTGAGCCGGATCTTCAAGGGATTCATTTGCCATCTTTCACCTCTTCTTTCTACGCCGTGAACAAAAAAGCGAGGGACGCAGGTGTGTCGCCTGCGTCCCTCGTAACATCTATCGCTTGATGCTCTCACCCGTTTTCAGGCGGGATTGTCTCCATGTCTGTGAAGGACAGCGACACCCGATGGGATACCATGATCATAGGCATGGGCATCCCATAACACATAGTAAGCATCATATGCATAAAGCAAACTGTCTGATGCGGCATCGTTGTCACTACCCTTTTACCAATGAGTAAAAAACAGGGCCATGCAAATCCAGGCCCTTTTACAATCTACAATTCTTGATTACAGTGTAACTATAACGCTTGTGGTTTGTCAAGCAGTAATCTCTTCGCCCGAAAAACCTCAATTACCCCATTCTCGTTTTGCAAACCTTAAAGCTCCGACAACGCCTCATAGGTTGCAGCGGTAACGAAACCATAGACGAGGTGAGGGATGAGGTCAGCAAGCCATCCTGAGATGCCCCACGTCTTTGGATCGCTCACTTTTAGCGCCACGAGAGGAACATCGCTTGCTGCCATTGCCGTAAGGCCAACCAGGGGGCTGGCAAGAGATAGAGAAACATCGTCGCTCTGTGAGCGCAGCAAGCCATATACCACCCCTGTCCCAAGTCCATTGACATAGCCTAACAAAGCGCCAATCCCGCTCTCGCGATTCTGCGCCGCCTGATCCTGAGCGCCAACGCCTTGAGGCGAGAGAGGCAGATGTATTGCACTGGCAATGATATTCACCATCTCGGATGGCGCATTGCTCGACGAGCGGCCCCGCAGAGCCATATCAGCATAGGTTACGATATTGAGCGCAGCAGTTCCCGCCGCTCCCGCAAGCAGGCCGTTCAATGCATGACGTAACATGCGGTTCCTCCTTACCGCGCTCCGTAGGGGCAACCGGTAGCTCCCCGATTCATCGTGGGAGTTGCCTCTACGGAGCGCGGAATTTCAAGACTCTCCTTCAGTTCTATTGCACACATTTCCCTCTATCACGACAGAGCCAGCAGAATAGTTCTAGTTGCCTCATCTTATGTGGTACGATAAGAAAAATTTATCGTCACCTCTCTATTTATCAGGAGCATAATCAGTATGCACAACAATTATGACTATATGAATGTCAACCGGAAGCGCTGGGATGAACTGGTGGGGCTTCACGAGCGGTCCGCGTTTTACGATGTGGCGAGTTTCAAAGCCGGGCGCATCAGCGTCTCGGAGCTGGAACGGGAAGAGTTGGGGGATGTGAAGGGCAAATCGCTGCTGCACCTGCAATGCCACTTTGGCATGGATACCATGTCATGGGCACGGCTGGGAGCGCGGGTAACGGGAGTGGATTATTCGGAGGAGGCCATAGCCCTGGCCCAATCATTAGCGGCAGAGCTGGGCATTGAGGCAAACTTTGTCCATTCCAATATCTACGATCTAGTCAGCCAGGAGAAACTAAACGGTCAGTTCGATATTGTCTATACGAGTCATGGAGTTCTGTGCTGGCTGCCCGATCTGCAAGGATGGGCCAAAACCATCACCCATTATCTCAAGCCAGGAGGAATATTCTATATTATGGAAGGCCACCCCTTCAAGGCGACAATTGATGAGAATAAGGAAGGCCTCACTATCGGCTATCCATATTTCAACCGCGAAGTCATGAAATTCGAGTCGGAGTACTCTTACGCCGATTCGGAGGTTCCGATAGTCAATCAAACGGCGTACGAATGGAATCATAGCTTCAGCGAGATTATAGGCTCGCTTTTATCTCAAGGGCTCTCCCTGGAGTTTTTCCACGAGTTTCCCTTCTGCGAGTGGGCGCCTTTCCCGGATATGGAACGGGGCACAGATGGTTGGTATCGCTTTAAGGACGAGAGCAAACGCAATCTGTTACCAATGACGTTTTCGTTAAAGGCCAGCAAAAAGTAGAGATTTGTACACAACTCTACAAATCATGGCACTTTATCGTATATAATAGTTTCAATCCCTCGGGCGGGTCGAGTTGCCATCAATGCGCGCCGCTCCGTTGAGGGGAGTATAGACATCACACCCGAAGATGTCAAGCGGAAATGCAATAGGGATAACGTGTTGTAGAGTCAATCTCTACCCACCCCCGTGCCTTATTCCTTATTTCTCCGTGTTGTAGACCTTTTAGTATTTTGAAAGGCAGAGAGTTATGGCAGTAGTACGGAATTCGAAGGTTGATCTGCATGTCAACGGCAATGACGCTTACGCTTTTGTGGCACAGCCCGATGATGATGCGAAGCATCCGGGCGTTGTGCTGATTCAGGAATGGTGGGGGATCGAGCCGCACATTCTTGACTTGGCAAACAGACTCGCCACCGAAGGCTTTGTGGTGGCCGTGCCAGACCTGTATCATGGCAAGGTGGCGACCGAGCCGAACGACGCGATGCGCATGATCATGATGATTCGCAGCAATGTTGACCGGGCCGCGCAAGAGGTAATCGGCGCGCTCAATACCGTTAAGGCTATGCCGAACGTCGAGCCTAAGAAGCTGGGACTGATCGGCTTCTGCGTTGGCGGCTTCATGACCTACACCGTCGCCTCCCGTTATCCCGATCTCGCGGCAGTTGTCCCCTTCTACGGCGGTGGCTACGATCCCACCCCTGAGGAGGTTGCTAAAGTCAACGCTCCGGTGCTCGCCGTCTATGGGAGCCAGGATAGCGGCATTCCGATGGAGCAGGTCGAGAAAGTCGAACGCCTCTATAAGCAGGCAGGCAAAGATATTACCGTGAAGGTATACGACGCAGGCCACGCCTTCCTTAACCCTGAGCACGGTATGGGTAACGAGCAGGCCGCCGCCGAAGCCTGGCCCCTGGCCGTCAACTTCCTGAAAGAGAAACTCAAGTAGCTGAAAAAATAGCTGGTAATAGGGAAACGCCAGCATGCCCTGGCGTTTCCCTGTCACCTCTATTTCCACACTCAACAACGCTGGCCCGCCTCCGTTGCTGTACAATTACGTACCCGCACCCCGCACCCTCGCACAATACAGCAGCAGCGACGAGCCAGCCGTTGAGCAATTAAAGAGACCGAGACCGCCACCACCCACATTACCAGCGGCCCTCCGCCCCATCACCCTCGCCACCGCCAACTCACAACCAGCCCTCGCTACCCTCCTCGCCCGCTCCTCACAACCATCTCCCTCGATAGCCGCCATCCTCACCAGGTCCCGATCTTGCCCGGCACGCCTCTCAGGAGACTCACCCATCCGCACGCCCCTTCTACCACCGCATACCTCTTTTTCTCGGCCCTCGAAAATGTTTTTACGTTTCACTTATCTTTGTTTCACAAAGTACTTACAAATACTTTCTATAGATATATTAACATGTTTTATTCTCAATGACAATAGCAAATCAATTACACTTCTTTCATTTGTACTTGTATAATGATTGCAAAATCACGGGGGAAAGATGAAACATCTTGCGCCACAAAGCACGTACAGATGCAATCTCCCCTTCTTCTCAGAGTTTGACATGTACCTTCTCCTGAACCTGTTGCTTTGCTATCGCCTTCGTCATCATCAAGTATGCTCAGGCTCATCAACGATAAAAACCGCAGAGGAGGCTGATACCTTCTCTGCGGTTTTTGATCATCAGGGAAAAACAATTACATCCCGATCAACTCCGCCTTTTGAATCACGTTGCGCAGGCTGCGAACGACCGCGACATCGATCATTTTGCCGTCTATCGCGACCGCTCCCAGGCCGTTAGCGAGCGATTCGGCGTAGGCGGCATCGAGCTGGCGAGCGTATGCAACCTCCTCTTCGGAAGGCGAGAAGACCTGGTTAGCGATGGTAATCTGGTTGGGGTGAATGGCCCACTTGCCCACAAAGCCCAGCACGCGCGCACGCACACATTCTCTGCGATAACCATCGAGATTTTTGAAGTCGGGGAAGGCTCCATCTATCGCATCGAGGCCGGCCATGCGGGCGGCGATGGCGATTCTATTGCGCGCGTAGTGCCAGGGATCGCCCGGATATTCGTCAAGGTGGCCCTCGATGACCCTGCTATCCATGCCCTGCGAGGCGCTATAGTCGGCGGGACCAAAGATCAATGCCTCCAGGCGTGGGCTGGCGAGCGCGATCTCTTCGATATGGATGATCGCCTCCACCTCCTCGATCAGAACCTCCAGCCCGATGCGGTTGGACAGATTCAGCCGCTTCTCTATCTGCGTCAGCAGCGTATCAACCCACCAGACCTCGCGGGCGGATTTGACTTTGGGTACGATGATCACATCCACGTACTCGCCCGCTACCTCCACCACCGAAATAATGTCCTGATAAGCATACTCCGTGTCCAGCGCGTTGATGCGGTAGGCGCGCGTCTTCTTGCCCCAGTCCAGCGTTTTGAGCGCCCTGACGATCTTCGCCCTCGCCGCTACCTTTTCGTTGGGCGAGACCGAATCCTCCAGGTCAAGAAATACCAGGTCGGCACTGCTGCCTGCGGCCTTCTCCATCATACGTTCGCTGCTGGCCGGTGTTGATAATTCAGATCGTCTTAAACGCATCATAATCCTTTCATAGCTGCGTACTCTTGCGGCGTCGCTCCATCTTCTCTTCCCAGGCGCGCTGCTGAATGGCATCAGACGCCAGCGTTGGCACCATCACGCGCCGTTTAAACGATAGCATGGTCTCGCCGCGCTGGTTATAGGCGATGGTCTCGACCGTCACAATGCCCCGATCAGGCTTGCTGCTCGACAGCTTTTTATCGAGCACCTTTGTCTCGGCATAAATAGTATCACCGTGAAATGTCGGGCCGACGTGCTTGACGTTTTCGAATTCGAGATTGGCGATAGCCTTGCCGCTCACATCCTCGACGGTCATGCCTAGCACAATGCTAAAGACCAGCGTCCCCACGACGAGACGCTGCTTGAACTGCGTACCTTCCGCGTAGTTGGCATCGATATGTAACGGGTGATGGTTCATAGTAAGCATACAGAAGAGCGTATCATCGTACTCGGTGATGGTGCGACCGGGCCAGTGTTTATAGATCGCCCCGACCTCAAACTCTTCAAAACAACGACCAAATTGCATCTTGACCCCTCTCTATTGCATCCCGCTTGACATCTTCGGGTTTGATGTTATACTGCCCCTCAAGGGGAGCGGCGGGAGCTAATGGCTATCTCGACCCGCTTGAGGGTACTGAAATTTGCAACAACTGGCGCGCGATGATCAGGCGCTGGATCTCGCTGGTGCCCTCGCCAACCAGCATAAAGGGCGCGTCGCGATAGTACCGCTCGACATTGAAATCCTTTGTATAGCCAAAGCCGCCGTGGATGCGCATAGCCTCCAGGGTAACTTCCTGGCACATCTCAGAAGCAAAAAGCTTTGCCATGCCGGCTTCCAGGTCGCAGCGCTCGCCTCGATCCTTCTTAGCGGCTGCCTTCTGCAACAGCAGGCGCGCGGCCTCGATCTTCGTTGCCATGTCGGCCAGTTTGATCTGGATCGCCTGATGCTCCGCAATAGGTTTGCCAAAGGTGACACGCTGCTGCGCGTATTTGATCGAGTCGTTAAAGGCAGCCTGGGCAACGCCGATGGCGCGGGCTGAGACATTGATGCGCCCGACTTCCAGGCCACCCATCGCGTGTTTGAAGCCCTCGCCCTCGACGTCTCCGAGCAGGTTGGCGACTGGTACGCGGGCCTGCTCAAAGATCAGTTCAGCGGTATCGACGCCCTTATAGCCCAGCTTCTCAAAGGTGCGCCCCACGCTCAAGCCGGGCGTGCCCTTTTCGACCAGAAACAGGCTCATCCCTTTATAAGGAGGACGCGCATGGAGATCGGTGCGGGCCAGAACGGCGAAAATACTGGCGTTGACGCCATTCGTCACCCAGAGTTTAGAGCCGTTGAGCAGATAATCATCCCCATCGCGCGTGGCGGTCATCGTAATAGATTGCACATCGCTGCCAGCGTCGGCCTCCGAGAGACAGAGCCCGCCGCGCTTATCGCCTTCCGCCATGACGGGCAAGAAGCGGCGGCGCTGCTCCTCTGTGCCAAAAGTGTTGATCATATGCGCCACCAGCACATGGGTATTGACGATGCCGCTCAGGCTCATCCAGCCGCGCGAAAGCTCCTCCACGATCTGCACATAGGTGCTGAAATCGAAGCCGAGGCCGCCATAAGCTTCGGGAATGGTGGCGCTGAAGATGCCCAACTCCTTGAGCTTATTCACCAGCTCAACGGGATAGCTATCGTGCTTCTCCAGATCATGTGCCACGGGAATCACCTCGCGGTCAACGAAGCGGCGCACCTCCGCGACAACCATCTGTTTCTCAGTATCGGACGTTGTATCCAAATATTCTTCCCTTCCTGCTGAACGCTGTTCATTTCTACTTATGCACCGCCTGGCTGGTATGTTGCAAGATAAAGTGCTTAAAGGCCCGAGCGGTAGCCGAAAGATTTTTATCTTTCAAATGCACCAGCCGCCACTGCCGCATAATCGGAAAGCCCTCGACATCAAGAATGACCAGCCGATTGGTCTCCAGTTCCATATCGAGCGCGACCCGCGAGATCAGCGCAATGCCCAGCCCGGACGCGACTCCTTGCTTGATAGCACTATTATTCCCCACCTGCATGCTTACCTGCAAGGGGAGGCCCGCCTCCTGAAATGCACTTTCGAGCGCGCTACGCGTGCCTGAACCGACTTCACGCAGCAGAAAATGCTCGCGCGCTAGCTCGGTAAAGGGAACTTTGACGCAACCGGCAAGGCGATGGGTGGGAGGAGCGACCAGCACCAGTTCGTTGGGAGCAAAGGGGGCCACGAAGACGGGCGCCTCGGTCGGGATCTTGCCCATGATCACCATATCGATGCGGTTATTCACCAGCGCATCGACCAGGTAGCCGCGATTGACCACCTCCAGCGTGATCTCGACATCGGGGTAGAGTTGATGAAAATTTCCGAGCATTTTCGGCACCACATACGTCCCCACGGTTGTATCCGCGCCAACGCTGAGGCGACCATGATAGGGACTGCGCAGGGCCTCCATCGTCTCTACCGTTTCATCAATCAGGGAAAATATTTTCTGGCTATAAAGATAGAGCTCTTCGCCCGCCTGCGTCAGATGGGTCTTGCGCCCGATTTTGTCGAACAGCTTGATGCCCATCGACTCCTCAAGCTGGCGAATCTGGGCCGAGACGGCTGGCTGGCTGAAATGCAGCTCTTCAGCCGCCCGCACATAGCTACAATACTTCGCGACCACCTGGAAGGTCGCCAACTGGTGCAAATTAATGTTACGCATCAGGTCCCCCCTGAGAAAGAGACATAACCAATATATTATATATTACAAAAAAGGGTTGCACTTGAGCGCCATTCCGCCAGGGCAACCGCAAGGAATTGCCCCTACCTGCCGTACCGCCCCGATTGCATCGCGTCCGCTTTAGCGCCCGTCCTACCTAGACACAACCTCCAACATCGAGCTACGAACATATAAATCGTTGTATAAGAGAGGTGGATTCAACCATATAATGCTGCTAATATATCCATTAAATACCATAAAAGGTCAATCCTTTTCACAAGAGGAT
The DNA here is from genome assembly GCA_035650355.1 of Ktedonobacteraceae bacterium. Lineage (GTDB taxonomy): Bacteria > Chloroflexota > Ktedonobacteria > Ktedonobacterales > Ktedonobacteraceae > DASRHT01. Next base: position 66,060 of record DASRHT010000090.1, on the reverse strand, counting down.
GCACAACGCTATGCACATCTCAGATACCACCGGCGGGTTTGCCGTCCAGGCTAGCAGCACTATTAATGCTCCGCTTGATTGCGTCTGGTCCGTTCTGGTTGATCTGGAACGTTACCACGAATGGAATACCTTTGTTCCTGTGATGCAATCCTCTTTCCAGGTTGGCGAGCTGCTGACCATGCAGGTGCGCATGAATAAACGGCTCACGGTGAAAAGTATTGAGACGATTACCGCGATTGAGCCTATGGGTCTGCTGGCATGGAAGACTCGTTCGCCAGGCTGGTTGCTGCGAGGCGAGCGGTTCCAGACGCTCACACCCATTGACGCCAATACAACGCGGTATTGGACCCGAGAAGCATTTATGGGCCTCCTCGCCCCCGTATTAAAAATCACGCTTGGCAAGGACTTACAGCGCGGCTTTCATGCAGTTGCGGAGGATTTGAAAGCGCGAGCAGAAGCGCTTGACCTCCTGACGTAGCTATCTCTGGCTTTTTTGAAAATTGCTACCCTGAACACGCCTCTATTTGCATCATTGTTATAGCATGTTGTACAATAAAGGTGCTATAATACTTTACTCTGATTGAATATATAAAGGATGAGCTAATGGCATCCCTCTTCAAAAGCCGTACGCAGCCGCCGATGCAACCGAAACAACAGGCCCCAAAGGGCGCTTTTCCAAAAGAAACCAGAATATTGCCGGAAACCGCGTGGCAGGGGGAACCAATGCCTTCTGGCATCCCTCCGGCAGAGACGGTAGTGGTAACCATCTCGCGTCAATTCGGCAGCGGCGGAGCTGCTATCGCCCGGCTGGTGGCGCAAAAGGGGGGATTGCAGTACGTTGATTACGAGATCATCGACGAGGTAGCGCGGCGGTTAGGGGTCGATGTGGAGCTGGCCGCGCGCCAGGACGAGCAAACGGCAGGGATGGTCGGACACCTGCTTGAGGCAGTCCGAGCCAGCAACCCCTTCAATCTCAGCTATAGCACGCTGCTACAACCAGCGTCCGTCCTGACGCAATCGAAAGAACAGGCACATCTACAACTGACGCAAAGGGTCATTCTGGAGGCTGCTTCTCAGGGAAACGCCGTTATCGTCGGGCGCGGTTCGCAATTCTTGCTGCACGGTATCCCCCGCACGCTCCATATCTCCATTTTCTCTCCCCTGCCGCAGCGCGTTGAGAGCATTATGCAGCGCTCCAATCTTGATCGCACCCAGGCTACGCGGCTGGTTGAGCAACGTGATTATGAACAGCAAAGCTACCTGCGCCGCCACTATGGCTCGGATGGCAGCCAGTCCGACCTCTACCACCTGCTGATCAACACCGGACTCTTCTCATTCGAACTGGCCGCCGACTTTATCTGTCAGGCCCTTCCCGTCGTCAAAGCATTTAAGTAGGTTCATGACCTTGCGTCAGTCATAGATGGCTTTCAAGCCATATGTGCCCAGGGCCAGGGAAAGCTCTCCCCCGTGGAGGATCTCATGTTCGAGCACATGCCAGATAATCCATTGCCGTGTCAGATCAACGAATATCTGCCGCCATTCCTCTTCTAAGGCTGCCGGTTGGGGCACAACATACTCAAGATCGGCAGGAGTCCAATGGGATAGTGCGTCCTCGATCATCTGCCAGGTAGAATTCAAGGCGGCAACCAGTTCAGCAGCATCGTGCGTGGGCAGTTCTTCCCGCTCCATCGGTTCCCAGTTTGCGAGGGGAGCAAGCTCAGGACTTCCCTGGCCTAGCCAGTTCTGGAACCACCAGACGCGATTGGCAATGATATGTTGCGCCACCATCCCTATCGACCAGTGATGCGGCGCGGCGCGTAAAGCCAGTTGTTCAGGAGTAAGCGGCGCGATAACTTTGACCAGATTGCTCTGGAAACCAGCCCAGCCAGCATAAAAAGTGATGAGTGAAAGCGCCTGTTCCGTTGCCATAATGAGGTCCTCGGTTCTTTTTCACTATTGTGCCTGACATCTGGCACACATGACCAGTTACCGCTCGTGGTAACTACAGGCAGTATAGTACGAAGAACAGACACCAAACTTCTTCTCGCTTGCGCAAATCTTCTGCGCAACTTCTCTTTCTGTCCCATTATCCTCTTAGAAAAGCTTGACAACGGCAATTGTTCAGGCTATATTAGTGTCTATAATACACTAATATAAAAATTGATCTAAAGGAGCTGGCAATGTTTGCATACTTCAAATCCGAACCTACCGAATATATCCTCGCTTACTCGAATGGGAAAATTGCTCAACAGGGGGCTGGTCTGGCCTTCTGGTACTGGCGACCCAGCACCTCCATCGTCCTTGTTCCAATCTCAACGGTTGATGCGCCCTTCGTTTTTAATGAGACCACCGGCAATTTCCAGGCCGTCACTCTGCAAGGGCAGATCACCTATCGCATTATCGAGCCCGAAACAATTTCTAGATTGCTCAATTTCACACCTGACCACGCAGCCAATTCTCGCCATCAATCCCGATCCCAGGCGCATCGATGGCATCCTGATCCCGTTCACCTTCGAGGAAATCGGTCCCTGGCTTGAGCGCACACTAAAAGGCGATGTGCAGGTTTCGCACATCTCAATGGTCAAGGCCATGCTCAATGATAGGCAGGTGCTTTACGGCGTCAACGATCTCTTTATCGGGCCGCGCAGCCACGGCTCGGCTCGCTATCTGTTGGAGTTCGCGGGCAGACGCGAGCAGCAGAGTTCGAGTGGGATCATCGTCTCGACCGGTGCCGGCTGCACCGGGTGGCTGCGCTCAATCACGCTGGGCGCGTGGCACGTCGCGCACCACTTCGGCGGAGGCGGAGATAAGCCGCCCACTCTAGAGGATATTGAGCTGGGGTGGGAATCCGACCGCTTATGGTTCACGGTACGCGAACCATTCCAGTCCAGAACGTCGCAGGCCAGTATCGTCTTCGGGCAAATCGCTCCCCACCAGGAGCTGGTAATTACCTCACACATGCCTGATTATGGCGTAATTTTTAGCGACGGCATCGAAAGCGATTACCTCGCCTTCAATTCCGGCTATATCGCTCGTGTAGGATTGGCCGAACGCAAGGCGCATTTGATCGCGCGACAGTAGGTACTACCAGAGGCAAATGTGTCCCCGTCTCGTCAAGCATTTCCAGGTTCAGTGTGGCAGGTAAGGTGCCTGGGCATCGAGATCGCCGACGAACTCCGGCAGATCGGTATGTCCGAGCAATTGCCGGATCGCCATAGTCTCGCCGAGATGATACCAGTAGTGGTAGATGACGCGTAGCAGAAGCGAGCCTGCCAGATAGTAGGTCTGCTGATCATCATCGCCAGTGATACCCGTTTGTTGAAGCGTTGTGGTGGTGAAAGTATCGAGGAACGGATCGACCATCTGCGTTACCGTCTGCCACGCCTCCCACATCTCGGAAAGCTTCGGGGTGCTGGCTGGCTGACCGTAGCCGTATAGCTCGTTAAGGTGAGGCAGCGGCGTGTGCCCTTGCATACCAGTTAGAAAAATAGCCTGTTCGGCATGAGCCAGGTGGCCGATGTTCCAACTGATACAGTTCATAGGCAGGAAACGTCGGCACGCATCAGCCTCACTGAGCCCATCAAGAGCGCGCCTGAACTCGCTGCGGGTAAAGCGTAATTGGATGACAAGTGGATGCGGCATGTCTTCTATACCTTTCGCCAGCGCCCGATTTCGCCAAAGGCCAGGGAGGAGCTGGTATTCTGCCTTATCTGAAGTGTACCAGAAAGGGCATATCGCAAAGCCTGGATAACATCCTCCTGCTGAGCATACCAGCGGGGGTAGAAAATGACTTCAAAGCCGTCCACATCAAACTGCGGACCATACAGCACTATAGCCTCGTGACTGAGCAGGTCGGAACTGCGTGTAAAAACTCCAGTTGAGCAGAGTATCTGCATTTTGCTTGTGATCTCCGCTAGGGTAAGGATGAGATCATTTTACCATCTCCGCTCATCCGCGGAAAGTGCTATCTATCACAGTCTACTTGTGAGGTAGAGAGTAGCCCCGCATCGATGGCTACTATATGCTTTAAAAAACGCATGTTAGATACATCGCATAAATGAGAGCTAAACTACTTATCCGATGGATGAAAGGAATACATTATGAGCATTTATCAGCGTTTACGGGCAGGGTCTCTGCTATTGCCGCTGCTCTTCTGTTGCACGCTGCTGGGGGCATGTGGCACCGGCCCGAATGGTGGAGGTGGGATCAATTCCGCGCCGGGTATTACCGACCGTTTTAGCGTCGTGACGATCCATCCCCTGGGGCTTGCGACTGCTACTGCCAGTTGCCAGGCCGGCGAGCAGATGCTGAGCGGCGGCTGGGCAGTGACGGCCCCTGCCTATCAGGACAAAGTGACACGCGGCGGTATCACCCATACGGTCATCGACGAATACTTTATTGCCGCCAGCTATCCCTCCAGCGCCAATTCCTGGACAGTCACCTTTACCAATCAGGCGATAGGCAGTGGCGCTGTGTTGGGAACGGCCCATGTCGAGTGCCTGACGAAAGGATCGGCTCCCACGATTGTGAGCCAGAGCGGCAATGCGAATAGCGGGAACACCCTGTCCGTTGATTGCCCGCAAAATATGCACCTCACCGGTGGCGGCTACCAGCTCACCAATGTTTCACAGGCCAATATTGCCTCAGCCGTAATAGATTTCAAGTCCTCCACGCCGATTGGTCTGACGCGCTGGATGGTTGCGACGGATTATAGCATCGGCAACCTCAACCACTTCGGCAATAACGTCTCCGTTTACGCCGTCTGCACCCCTGGCCTGACCGTCTCCGCCGGGAACACGACTACCACTTCCGTGCCAGCGGCGCAGCAGCCAGAGGTTGCAACCAGCGCCTCCGGTTCGGGCACCTGCTCGTCCGGCTTAACGCCAGTAGGTTCCGGTTATCAGAAGGTCAACGCTTCCGCGCGCGCCTTCCCCATCACCCTGTTCTACCCTTCCTACGGCACCAATACGCCAACCTGGGCAACAACCGTATACTCATTGCCGCCCCTCACTATCGATAGCCCACCGATCAGTTCCGGCGGCACGCTCAAACTGCTACCACTCTGTGCCGCCGTTTCTTGAGGACGAACTACACCTTTTTTTCATGGGCTTTCTTTAGAAGCAATAGTAGTATATGAGAAGCCATCAACAAGAAGCACCTGATATATTTTCAGGTGCTTTCCTCTTTACATCACATTTAAATTTCTTTATGCTAACGCCACCATTTATACTTTTTCTATTAGCGGGAGATGAAGTTTCCCATGATGCAGCGCCAAGACATTGAACACAACCTTACTTTACTTGGAGAAGAACTCCAGGAACTGGGCTTGCAAAAGCCCGTTCGGCTCCTGCTGATTGGCGGCGCTTATATGATCACGCAGAAGATTGGGGAGAGGAAAACGACCGGCGACATTGATGTCATCGTCAGCTTAGATCATCCGCTCACGCCTCATGAGCATCACCTGTTCAAAAGTGCGGTACGATTTGTTGCGTACGATCTGGGCATCAGCGAAACCTGGCTCAATGATCTTGCCTCAGAAGCCTTGACCAGTACAGGCGAGATCCCAAAGGGAACCCCCTGGCGCACGTTCGGCAAGCTGGTCGAAATCGTTCTCCCACCGAAGGATTTTATTCTAGCATGCAAATTGTTAGCTGGACGAACCAAAGACCGTAATGATATCATAGCTTTGTGCAAAGCATTGCACATAAAGCAACAGGAGCAAGCACAAGCCATTGTGGACACTTACTTCCCAGATCGACAATTCCAGGAGCTTAGTGATGTTCCAGCAACGCTTGAGGAGTTCTTTTCATCATAAAGGTAAAAAGCCATGCTCGATATGATGCGACGAGACCGGCTACAAACGATGGCAAAGGCGTTCTCTGACATCTGCCAGGGAGAAGATCCCTGGGTGGCTCTAGGCAATTTTATGAACTACTGGTTCGATTATGCCAAAGAGCGACGACAGCAACTCATTGCTGATCCGCTTCCAGACTACGAACCATCGCCAGAACTTCAGCGATGGGCCACCTTCTGTGCCGCTTCAGTCGAATGGTTCTGTCACAAATACGGAGAAGCGTGTCCGCAATGGGTCTACGACCCTAAGTACACCTTAATAACACCGTGGTATGATACCCTTCACCCTGATCGAGAATCCATTCGAGCGCGGCTTATACGCACCACGCCGGAGGAGTTCGCCAGGCGCAACATCTATTGCGGGAACCGCGTGTATGCCAATAAGTGGGAGATGGCGGAACAGTTCAAAGCGTTTCACACGGCAAAGAAGGAGCGAGAACAGCAACAGGAACTGTCCCTCTAAATCGTATCTTAACCACCACAAATATGACAAAAACTGGTCATTCATGACACTTCATGTCATATTTCTATGATACACTATCGATCAGAGACGCACCACCCCATGACGAAGGAAGCGAGGAGATACCATGCGCGCTGATCGATTGCTTTCTATTTTGCTGCATTTACAGGTCCATCGCCGCATCACCGCCTGCGAGCTGGCGAAACGGCTGGAGGTCTCGGAGCGCACCATTTACCGCGATATGGAGGCGCTGGGCGCGGCTGGGGTTCCGGTGGTGGCGGAGCGGGGAACGGGAGGCGGTTGGGCGCTACTGGAAGAGTACAAGACCAACCTGACTGGGCTCAACGAGGCGGAGATCCAGACGCTCTTTCTCACACAGCCGGCGCGCCTCCTGGCCGATCTGGGATTGCGCCAGACCTCGGAAGCGGCTCTGATCAAACTGCTCGCCTCATTGCCTTCTATCTCGCGTCGTGGCGCGGAATATGTACGCCAGCGCATCCATGTGGACGTAACGGGCTGGCATCACACCGAGGAAGCTATAGCCGCCCTCCCCATTTTGCAAGAGGCGATCTGGCGCGAACGCGAGCTGCAATTTACCTATCAGCGCAACGATGGTAAGCTGGTGGCGCGGCTGGCGGCTCCCCTTGGGCTGGTCGCCAAAGGCAGCGTCTGGTACCTCGTGGCGGTCGTTGAGCAGGAGGTACGCTCCTATCGTGTCTCACGCATATGCGATGCTGCGATTACAGAGCAGTCATATACGCGCCCCCAGGGATTTGACCTCGCGCAATACTGGTCTCAATCATCGGCCAGCTTCGTCGCAAGCCTGCCACGCTATCCAGCAATCTTGCGCATGACACCCGCCGCCTTCGAGCGCATACCGCCCGGTCGGCAGATCCGCGTGGAACATGCTGAGCCGTCTGGCGCGGACGGATGGATCACGGCGCGCGTCCTCTTCGAGACGGAAGATTCGGCCTGTGGATACATCCTCAGCCACGGCGCGCAAATAGAGGTGGTAGAACCATCAGAGCTGCGCGAACGTGTGGTCCGACTTGCGGCAAACGTTGTGGAGTTTTATACGCAAAAACTCCTCGCCAGCACCACAAGCGATATTGCATCGTAAAACCTCTTCCCCAGATAATTTTGCAAAGTCCAGGAGTGTGAACTCGTTCACTGACCTGACCATTATGCATGTGTTATATTACTGATGCTTTTAGAAGCATCGGTATGCTACCCGTTCAGGACTGCCCGATATATAGAGCGTTTTTCCTTATAATCATCATCTAAGTACTTTATCAAAAAGCGGGGCACAAGCACATGCTAAACGATATTCGCGCGACCCTCGCCATCAGCAAAGAAGAGGCGCACCAGGGAACCAGCCGCACCCTCACGCTGCCAGCAGGGCGGCAGGTCAGCGTCACCATTCCCCCGGGTACCAGCGACGGCCAGATCATGCACTTGGACGCACAGACCGGCTCATCCGCTCAAGCAGGCTCGGCAGACCTGTTGGTCCTTACTATCGCCGTAACCGCCCCCCCAAATCCTGTAGCTGACCCCATGGCTGATGCAGCCACGCTTCATGCTGATATTGGGTTGGGCCGGAGGAACGCGGTAAATGCGTCCATAGCCAGCCAGGCTCAGCTCACACTGAAGAGCGAGCAGCCTCCCACCGCTGTAAACCATGCCGGCATGCTTCCATTGCCCGCGCCTTATCAGACTTTGTCTGCAACTCCCTCGCCCAGAAATCCCAGATCTTCTACGACAAAGCTGGTTTTACTGATCGCGCTGGTGCTGCTACTCATAGGTGGGAGCGTGAGCGCCTTTTACTACTTCTCCAACAGCCGTGGCAACGGAACAGCGGGCGGCCCCGCTGCCACGGCAACGGCGCTCGCTCAAGGATTGACCGCGACAAGTTCGGGCCAGAATAACGATGCTGCAACCAGTACTGCTATTACCCAGGTCAACGCCAATGGCACCGCTACAGTTCAGGCCAATCAGGCCAACACCGACGCAACCACACAGGCTAATGCTACCGCCACGGCCCAGGTCAATGTCACGGCAACAGCTCAGGTCGTCGCCACCGCCACGGCGCTCGCGCAACAAAATCCCTATGGGGGGACGCTGGCCTTTAGCGATCCAATGAGCGATAACAGCGGCGGTCACAACTGGGCGGAAACCGGCGGCTGCCAGTTTTCGGGCGGTGCCTATCATGTTACGGCGGCTGCCAACTATAACAACGTCTGCCACGGACAAAACACGAATTACAGCAATTTCGCCATGCAGGCACAACTAACGTTCATCAGCAGTGGGCAGCATTTCAGCGGCCTGGGCTTTGTTTTCCGCTCCGATGGCAATTACAACGAGTATGAACTGACCATCTTTGAGCGAGGAACGTACAGCCTCACCCTTTGCAAGTACACCAATCCCGGCGCAGATTGCAGTCATGCCCTCGCGCAGGGCACCTGCCCTAGCTGGCATGCCGGGCTAAACAATCCCAACACGGTCGCTATTGTGGCTAATGGGAGCGATATCTCCCTCTATGTCAACGGCAAACGCATCGCCCACGGCAGCGATACCACCTACACCCAGGGTCAGATTGGCTTCCTGAGCACCGGCGGAGACGCGACGACCGAAGGGGCGATCAGCAATCTGAAAGTCTGGACGCTCTAGATCTTGCGAGAAATCTCTTGATTGCCTGATCGGACAAGCTATGTTATAGTTAGCTTGTCTTATTCAGCGCGATCAATCTGAACCGACAACAGGGGGTAACCAGGTGAATCGATACAATTATTGCTTTTATAGCGGCACGCAACAGCAGCAGGCAAACCAGCCCATCATGAGGTTTGGTTCGCTTCGCATGCCCTTTACCCCCTGAGCAAGCAGAAGCAGACGTTACCAGTCGCCAGACCTTTTGATGAGGTCTGGCGACTTTTTTTATAACGCCTAGTATCAGGAGCAAACATATGAACACAGGGATTTTCGTACGCGGCCTGTTGATTGGCCTTTCTATTGCTGCCGTTGTTGGACCAATGAGTATATTGTGCATCCAGCGCACCGTTCACCGCGGCTTCTCCTATGGGCTGGTCTCCGGTCTGGGCGTAGCGACGGCGGACGGCCTCTATGGCTGCATCGCCGGTTTTGGGCTCACAGTCATCGCGACCTTTCTCGTCAATCAACAGGGCTGGATTCGTGGACTCGGTGGCCTGTTTTTGCTCTATCTCGGTTGCAAAACCTTGCTGACCAGACCGGCTGAACGAGTGGCGGCAGCGGCAAAGGCGACGAGCTTTGTCAGCGCCTATGCTTCGACGTTCTTGCTCACGCTGACCAATCCGCTGACGATCCTCTCGTTTGCTGCCATTTTCGCGGGCATCGGCGTTGGCGGCCAGGGGGCTGTTCTGGCCGCGCTCCTGGTGGTCGCCGGCGTCTTCCTCGGCTCGGCGACCTGGTGGCTGCTCCTGACCGGAGGCATCAGCCTGCTGCGTGGCAAATTTACCTATCAGTGGTTGCTCTGGATCAACCGCTTATCCGGCAGCATCATCGCTATTTTCGGGCTACTTGCGCTGCTCAGCCTGACCGGGCTGATGAAATAAGCAACCTGCACAGGCTTGCTACTGGCGTAGTAGCAAGCCTGTGCAGGTAAACGGAGTGTTGTGGGTCGCCATATGTAGCTCTCCCGTCTCTCTCTAATTCGTGCCGAACCCTCTGAATACGCGCTGCTTCAAAGGGGGGACGGCGTTAAGAAGTTTGAAAGCTGTCTTAGCAATTGCCAGGTTGAAGGGTTTCTCCAGAGCCGCGCCCTGCTCAAGCGCCTTTTTGGAAGAGAGAACGGCGGCGAAGCCGTACTTTAACATCTCAGCTTCATAGTCGTGGATACCCTGGACAAGAGCAATTTCTCCACGCGAGGCAGCTACCAGCTTACGACCCAGGAGACTGGCATCACGCAGGGCTATATTGGCGCCAATGCCACGAGCTGGAGTCATGCTATGAATGGCATCACCGATAAGCGTGATCCGACCGGTTCGCCAATGTTCAACGGGAAGCGAGGTGTAAATGGGCGTAAAGATAATGGTAGAGGGATCGGCTTCTCTGATCAATTTTTGCAGGTGCGGATGCCAGTCGTTGATCATCCCGAGAACAACCTGCTTGAGCGCCGTACCATCCATCGCCTCCATATTCTCTTTGAGAGGATACTTTTCCTGGCGAGCGACAAATCCCCAGCCCACAAAATCAGCGGTATCGCTAAGCAACAGATCAGGATGCAGCTTAATAGCCGCGCCAATTTCCTCAATATCGCCCGGCTTATGCTGGAACTGCTGAACCGCGACGAACAGGCTATAACCCTTTGGGGCAATGATCGAAGCTGGCCCCCTAAACAGGCTTGAGGGCAGGATGCGCATAATCTCGTCTGTCAGTATTGTTTTACCTTGAATAGCCCGATAATGCGTATCGATGCGTTCGGCATGAGGAAGAAACTGCTTGCGTATGCGGGAATTACTGCCATCGGCCCCAACCAGAACGTCACAGATCGCGGAAGTACCATCCTCGAAGAAGACTGTAATTTTGCCATCAGGAGTCTCCTGATAGCGCATGAATGGCTTATCAAAGTGGACAACATCCTCCAGGCCGGTTAAGAGGACCTGTCGCAGCGTAAACCTGCTCACGGATTTATGGCTATCGACAGGATCGGGAGTCACACCGGCTTCACTAACACTGATAAAAAGTAGCTCTTGCAGTTGCTCAGAAAGAAAGCCTAGACCCTGACCCGATTTGCCGCTGGTGGCAAGGAAAATCTCATAGAGACGAGGTGGCAAGCTCTCGTAAAGCGCGCGGCTACCATGCGGATCGATGTGAATGCGGTACCCCTGCAGGCGAGATGTACGCGAGAGGTCACGCTCGTAGACTGCGACGCTCACACCAGCCTGCTTTAGCTGCTGAGCCAGGCACAGGCCGCTAATACCGCTGCCAATAATAATTACATGAAAAGCTTGTGTTGACAAAATGATACTCCTTCAAAAGCATCTGTACAATGCACATGCATAACAGTATGTTTTTTTATGGTTGGATTGTTATTCGAGTGCCGTCTGACATCGCGCAAGCACCTGTGCCACCAGTGTAAAGCACAAAGGGGTGAAGCCATGTCGCCCGTTTCGGGTGATTCTGCGGGTGATTTTATCAGTGGACGCATTAAATGAGCGTGCCGCCAGGGGCAAAAGCAGAGGTCAGTTGTTCTGGAACAGATGAAGATGACGCGCTGCCGTGCGCGCTTCGGCACGACTGGTCACATGCAGCTTGCGATAGATGCGTTGTAGATGGGTTTTGACCGTATTGATGGAGATAACCAGTTCGCGCGCTATCTCCGGCTTGGAGAGACCAGCCACAAAGAGGCGCAGTACACGCTGCTCCTGCGAGCTCAACGGCTCAATCAAGGATGGCTGCTCTGGCAAATGCTCAGGCTGCGTACCCTTAAACAGCGCCAGGATCTCGCTCAGATACGTTTCACCGGCACTCGCACTGCTAGCAACTACGGTTCGCAGGCAGGCTGCCATCATCGGCCCTTCATCTAAGAAAACGCGTCGATAGCCCTCTGTATGAAGCTGTGGCAGCACCTCCTGCAACGCCTGCCGAGCCATCTCCAGGTTATTCAGCTTGAAGTATGCCAGAGCCAGCAGCACCTGCACTTCTAGCGCGCAGGCTGTATGAGCATGGTGATGCGCCCTGGTAAGGCAGCGCTCAAGTAAGTGCAACGCATCATCCACTTTGTCATGTACGAGCTGCCAGCAGGCAATCAGCAACTCTTCGCGCACCGCGAGAAAAAGCGGCACGGCTTCGTTGGCAAACGCTGTGAGGTTGATCCAGCGTTGCACAGCAGAGAAATCGCCATTGGCGAATTGCAGCCGGGCCTGCCAGAAAAGGAGCTCCCTGGCAAGAAGAGGATAGGAACTTGCCTGAGCAAGAGTAACCAATCTCACAAGCTTCTGCTGAGCTTGAGCGCGGTCTCCACGAGCATAAAGCACGCGCGCGAGAACAAGGGCGGAGTGTACTTGAAGACCCCGGTCCTCTATATGCTCCCCCAGAGCAAGAGCTTCCTGTGCAGCCTGCGAGGAAGCATCCAGCATATGCCATTCGTAAAAAAGCTGAGCCCGCCCCAGTTGCGCTCTTGCCCTATCAAGCAGGTCCTCACCTGCGTCAGCCAACACCTGACAGTATTCCTCATATGCCTGGTGTAGCTTTCCCTGGCAGTGATATATCTCAGCCAGCTCCAACCTGGTTGCACGAGTGCTATATATATTGTCTGCTTGCTGGCACAGTGCGAGCGCCTCCTGAACCATAGGAAGAGCTTTATCAAGCGAGCCAGCGATTCGTTCTTCCGCACCCATAATACCCAGGCACATACCTCGCCATAAAACCTCTTTTTCCGGCAAAAAAGGCAGCGCCTGCGCGGCGAATCTTCCCGCCCGTGAGTGATCCCCTTGCCAGGTAGCGAGAAGAGCCCGTAAACCATTCACCTCTGCCAGCCGTGCAGTATTGCCCTCCGAGCTCCAATACTGTTCCGCTATATGCAGTAATGTTTCAATCTGCTTGCAGCGTGCTATATCCGTGAGAATACGCCCATCTGGCTCAAAAAACAGCGTGCTGGCATAGACAAAGCAAAGCGCGGGATGCTGTTGGAGTATGCTCTGAGGAACCTGACCTAACCAGCGCCGTAACGTATAGAATTCGTTTATTCCCATCACATGGATTGAGCCGACCACTCGCTCGACAAGAGTAGTGGTACGAGCGAAATCTTCTGCCTGCAGAGCCGCTTCCACCGCATCCGGGAGCCTGTTATGCTGTTCATGCCAGCTACTCGCCCGGCGAAAACATACCTGTATGGCCTCTTTGCCAAGACGGCGCTGAGCCTCAAGCTGCATCGCTTCGGCAAAGAGCGCGTGATAGCGATACCATTGCCCCGTTCCGTCTAGAGGTTCCAGAAACAGGTTAGCACGCTCAATCTGTTCCAGCAGGAGGTCGCTATCGTGCCTCCCAGTCACCATATCGCAGAGAGCGCCTGTTAAGCGGCCTAGCCCGCTCGTCTGGAGTAAAAACTCTTGCAGCGGCTCCGGCTGTGCATTGAGCACATCGCTTACCAGGTACTCTAGCAATGGCCGATACCTACCGGTAAGCGTTCCGAGAAAGCGTGCTCGTTCTCCAGGATCAGCATACCTATGCAAAGCGGAAGCGACAAGGTTCAGACCAGCTCCCCAGCCCTCTGTCCGCTCGTGCAAAAGCGCAATCTCTCCCTCTGTCAGCGGAAACGGCAAGGTTTGCTGGAGGAAGTGGCGGGTTTCATCCAGGGAGAATTGCAGATCGGTTGCCCGCAGTTCAAGCTGCTCGCCTCGCGCTCGTAATCGCGCCAGGGGAAGCGGCGGATCGCTGCGTGAGAGCAAGACACAGTGTATTGCAGTGGGAAGGTGTTCGAGGAAAAAGGCCATCATTTTATGGATCTGCGGTAAAGTAATAGCGTCATAATCCTCCATGATAAGAACACAGTGAGATGAAATTTTGCTCAGATCATTGATCAATGCCTTCAGCAGCGGCTCAAAAGGCAACTGCGAGGACATTTCAAGGCCAGGTGATTGTGAAGCATTGAGTCGTTCCAGGGCAGCCTGACCAATATCGGCATCAAATTGCTGGCAAGCGGCAATCAGATAGCGCCAGAAGCGGACCGGATCATTGTCGCCAGCATCAAGGGATAGCCAGGCAAGCAGAAAACATCCTTGCTCATCCTTACGGGATGCAGCCCACGAGCGCACCAGCGTCGTCTTGCCAAACCCGGCGGGGGCAGACAGTAACGTCAGCGGATACTCCCAGCTATTATCAAGCCGCGCAAAAAGCGCTTCGCGCCGCACCAGCGTCGTACGCAGGCGTGGCAGCGCCAGCTTGGTGCTCAGTAGATCAGAAACCTGGAACATTTTTCCAAAACCGCATATCTTTTACTTTTTATAATCCTACCACCTGACCACAGGCAGTACAAAAGTGGGCGCGAGATGTACGCAGCGGTTTTCCACAACGATTGCATGGAGGGCCATATATTGAAATACGATGATGCATAATAGCATTGTGATGACAATCTACCATGCCTGTCATACGCTCGTATTCTTTGCGCACAGGCTCAAAGAATTCATGCAGTGTCAGACGTAATTCATCAAACGTTCTGCGCTTTTCTTTTAGTAAATTCAACTGCTCCCTGGCTTGCTTCTGAGCATGGGCAGAACATTCCTCGTATAAGGCGTAGATTGCACGAAATTCGTCGTCATCCAACATGGGAACATCTCGCTCACGGCGCCAGCACCACATTATTTTCATGGCGACTCTCTTCCTTACATTCTTACGTTATAATCGAGAAAACAATACCTGATTATAGCACTTGCGAAAAAAGGACATAAATCTGTCCTATTTCCAGGGTAAAATTAGCAAAGGATCGCATATTTCTTAAAAAGGAGACGTTGATGGCTCAACCACCCACAACCTATTACGCGGTTCTCCTGGAACGAGTGGATAACTGGCATACCAGAATTCCTATGCGTCAGCAGGAGCAATGGGATGAACATGCTGCGTTCATGGATGCACTGGTAGACGAAGGCTTCGTCATCCTGGGCGGCCCGCTTGGCGATGGCAAAAACGTCCTACTCATCATTGCCGCCGCAAGCGAGCAAGCCATCGAGCGCCGACTAGCAGACGATCCCTGGACATCACTGGGGTTGCTGCGTACAGTGTCAATCGAGCCCTGGGAAATTCTTCTGAAGGCAAGCCAGTAGCAAACGAACCTCACGAACATCAAAGCTCGTCGTCCGCTTCGTGAGTATACTGGGTTCTCGGAAGAATTTGCAAATCCAGAACTATATGAAATACAGGAGGATATTATGTCAAAAGAGCAGATCATACAGAAGTTAGTGGAGACGTTTGAGCAACTTATAACAGTTGCGACCGAAGCCGAGCGGTGCGGCGCGACCAGCCAGGAAAACAGGTGGGGACCGCGAGAGATAGAACGTAGATTACGAAAAGAAAGCACGGATATGACGTTCTGGCTGAGCATGCTCATGTAACAGCGGTGTATGGATAGCAGCTTCTGCGTCATTGTTTCCACGTCGCTTTGTCCCTCTTTCCACCAATTAGCTGCGAAGGCGTGATCTGCTCCGTTAAGAAGCGGCGAAACACTGCTAGCTTATCAGCTCCCTGTAGCCACGGCTGCATCAGCTTTTTGCCGCTCAAATATGTCAGCTCATTACGCCCCCAGATGGGATGTTTCAAATGAGTCACCATCTGGGCAGCTTGATCTGGCGCAAGCAGTATGTGTGTGGTAAGGTACTGGTTCACTTCCCGCTCTGATCGTCCTTCATCTAAGAGCATGGCTGCGTTGTCCCAGACGCCTCCCAGCATCTCACTGGCCTGCCGTAAGCGTAAAAGCACTATCGGATCAACCTCTTTTTGTATTGTTCGATAAACGTGTTCAGCTATCCATTGCTCAGCTTCCCCTTCCGCGAAGATCATTGCGTGGGCCATCTGCGCGATGCCCTCCTCGATTACGCGTTGCGGACATAGGGTCAAATTGATTGCATGCTCTACATAGCCCTGCTGGCGATAAAGAAGCTGTTCCTTGAGGATATAATCGGTATGATGACCGGGATAGCCTTCATGGCACACTTTATGATCAAACAGGCGAGAGAGATACGCTCCGGTCGAGGCGACGTTCATAACGATATGTGTTCGATAGTTGCCCTCATAGTAGGCAGCGGCATCGTGTTCCCACTCAGCACGATACTCAATCTCAATCGTTTCTTCTTCAGGCAGATCTATGAAAGCTTTTGTGCGCTTGCGCGCTTCGGCATATGCCTGCTTAATAAAGTCTATTAGCGCGTCAGGCTGGTCTGAGGGGAAAGCAAGCGAGGCTCGGTATGTTTGCCAACGCTCCGCAAGATTGCCTGTTCCAGGAAGCACCGACTCGTACAGGGCATGCGCCTGCTCAAATTGCTCCTCTGGCGTCCAGGCTGGCTGAATATCCAGGCAATATCTGGCCCCTTCCGCCAGCGAGAGAGGCTCACCACTGAGCTTACGGCATAAGGTTTCCATAGCTTTGACATGCTTCCCCAGATAGGTCGCCCGTTGAGAGGGAAAGCCCTGCAATGGCAAAGTATCTGCCAGGGCCATAGATTGCCGCACCAGGTCGGCGGGAGCCATCACGGGTTCAGCTTCGGCCTGTGACTCCCACGCAGGTGGACCGTAATACGCTTCAACAAATGGACATTCGTAAGCCGCCCGCACCACTTTGTCTATATGAAACGCCAGCAGAATATATTGTTGTAGCCATTTTTCGCTCATACAAGTTGTTCCTTCTATCTATAAGAGAGAATGGAGTGAGGTTGCTTTCTCTCACTCCATTCGAGTAATTATAGTTCGAGGCGCGGATAGTAGTTTTCGGGTCCGATTGCCAGCACGTCGGCGAGCCAATGGCTATCATAGGCTTCACTGGGGCCTTGCGTGGGATTGGCAAAGGTCCAGGCTTGCCGCTTGTAGGTCCAGTTATCAGGCTGCAAACGATGAGCCTGGCGGAACCAGGGTATGGCATCGTCAGGATAGCCAGAGCGGTGGAGATATTGCCCAAGCTCAAAGCTGGCGGCTGCTTCCGCTACTTCTGGTGGGCGCGGATGCGAGCGCCGCACTACCTCTTCGGGCGAAAGCGCGTAGCTGCTGGCCGCTCCCTTCTCGACCCAATCGCGCAAGGCCGCGATATAGGCTTCCGGCTCGATCTGGATTCTGCGCACGACATCCATCACGCTATCAGTCAGCCTGCGTTGGGGAGAGGGCTCACCTGTGGACTCGCCGCTAGAACGAGAGCTTCTGAAAAAGTTTGGGCGATGGGGATAGGCCGGTTCCACCGGACGCACAATCATACCTTCCTCATTGATCCAGACGGCATTGGGGACATTGACGACGCCCAGCAGTTCATCAAGAATGTGAGCCTGGTCGATAAGCGAAGGATGTTCGGGCTTAGCCGCTTCGATCCAGGGGCGAGCAGCTTCAGCGCCAGCGGTATCAAGGGCAACGGTGACGACTTCTAAACCCTGGGGATGTAGTTCGGTGCGTAGAGCCTGCCACACGGGCAGATCATGACGGCACCCTCACCAGGAGGCCCATGCAATTATTATCACCTTCTGACCGCGCAACGAGCTGAGCGCGAAGGGGTTGCCATCAAGATCGGTCAGCACGATATCGGGAGCAACGGCGCTGTTGAGCACATGGCCGCCCGACTCGGGGCCAAGAGACCAGAGATCATGTTTCTCATCGTGGAGCAGCGGCATGCCCAGCCGCTCCGCCAGCTCTCGCACATCGACCTGCGGGCCAGCCATAGCTGGCAAGGGAACGCAGCGATCATCCTTGCAGGCGCCCTCCGGCTTGATCTCCCAGCCGGTGCGCCGTTCGAGTTCCAGGGGATCGACATGGAGCGTTTTCAGTATCATCAGTCTGACTTCTCCTCCGTGCAAAGTAGCACAATCAATCATTAAGGGACAACACATATTGGGGATTACTCATTTTTAAGTATGCAAGGCAGAGCTCGCTCTTGTCAAATCTGCCTTTAGTGCATTTTCCCTTGACATCTTCGGGTTTGACGCTATACTTCTCCTCAAGAGGAGCGGTGGGGTGTCTGGGGCTATCTCGACCCGCTTGAGGGTACTGAAATTATCGCTTTTTCTCGACGGATTCTCCGCTCCGCGCTTCCTCCGGCGTACACTATGCTTGATCCTCTGCACTATGGTTGTTATAGAAAGCAAGTTTATAGAAAAGAGGATACAATGGCGACGCAAAAATTACCTCTAGCTATCAAACGCGTTTATGATGAGGCTGAGCCTGAGGATGGAACGCGTATCCTGGTTGATCGGCTCTGGCCGCGTGGGCTCTCTAAGGAGCGGGCGCATGTTGATCTCTGGCTAAAAGAGCTTGCTCCGAGCAACGAGTTGCGGAAATGGTTTGGGCACGATCCTGAGAAATTCGCGGAGTTCCGCCGTCGCTATGAAGCAGAGCTGCGTTCCCCAGAGGCGCAGGCAGCTTTGCAGCAACTGGAGGATAAAGCGCAACAGGGTCCGATCACGCTCGTCTTCGCCGCCCACGATGTCGAGCATAACAACGCCGTTGTGCTGCGAGATCACTTACAGCAGGTGTTAAAGCGCGGCTAGAGCCTGATAGAACGCATTCACGTCAGTTTTTTCGGGGAGGCCCGCGACCTGGGCATCGCCAGGTTCAACAATGCTCCAGGTCCCGTCCTTCTTGAGCGCCACATCCAGGGTAAAAAACCGGCTCTGGACCTTTTGCGCCATCTGGCGAAACGTGTCAAGCGGGGGAGACGCCTTGCGGTCATCGCCGTAGCTGCCTTCCTCCCAATACTCCGTCGAGAAGATAATCTGACTGTCGAGCACGAATAAACGAAATTCCTTTGTCAGCGGCATGCCGCTCTTTGAATGCGTTGTCAGTGGCTCAAACTCGATAAACTCGCGGAAAACGAGGCCCTCGTTCAAATCCTCGCCCTGGAGCTGTAAGAAGCGCGTCACCACCCGTTCAACGGCGTCTCTATCGGACGCGGAAGGGATGTAACATGCCTCGTTCCACTCATGTTTCCTCGACTTGACAAAATCCTTGACGATGATGGGCTTATCGCCGAATACGCGCAGCCGGGTCATAATATCATCCAGATGCATACCAGTTTCGGCTTTGATCCATATCGATCCAGGCGTGTAACCTTCAATGATATGATAGGACTCCGGTAGATAGTGGCAATGTTTATAAGCGGCGGGCGTATTGATCAGCACAAGCCCCTTCTCCGCGAGAGCCGCATAGAGGCGCTCGTACACCTGCGGTTTGAGCATCCATCCCCGATAGACTGCCACTTCCCCAGATGTCGCTGGCTCTACTCTGCTCACCGCGCGCACCGCATTTTGTTGCTCTGTCAACACCTCAAAATTAATCAGGGAGTAGTCGAGGCGCAACTTTGCCGCCGCGTCGGCCTCAGCCTGATAGGCCGGATCAGGCGATAGCCGATTCCAGTAATCGGTGCAGAAGATTATACGCATACACGTTTTCCTTTGTTTACAAAATCTGTAGGGGCAGGGCTTGCCCCTGCCCTGCAACGCCCTTCGTGGGCAAGGGCAAGCCCTGTCCCCCATACAGACAGTTCTAACAGTTTTCACCTATTGACAAGCTTTAAAACAAGTATATAATGGGGCCGCAGGTCACTCAACCGAGTGGCCTTTTCTGTTGGGCTTTATTGGCCCTGGGAAACGCATGCCGGTGTTGGCATGCGTTATTTTTGTCTTTTTTTGGCAAGGAGAAACGTTATGAACGACAAAACGGCGGCACAAACGCAGCACAATCAGGAATTTCGTCCGCTGGAAGAGATGATCAAAAAGACGATGGAGCGGCTTCAGGTGCCGGGCGTGGCGGTCGGCATGATTCATGAGGGGAAAGAATATGCCGCGGGTTTCGGGGTGACAAATGTTGAGCATCCCCTGCCGGTCGATAGCAAGACGCTCTTTCAAGTTGGCTCGATTACCAAAACGGTGACGGGGACAGCAGCGATGCGGCTGGTCGAGATGGGGCTGCTTGACCTGGATCAGCCACTGCGTATATATCTGCCCGATCTCAAGCTTGCTGACGAGGAAGCGGCGACAAAGGTGACGATGCGTCATCTTCTCACTCATACTGCCGGGTGGCCCGGCGACTACTTCGACGATACAGGTCGCGGCGACGACGCGCTAGCCAGGATCGTTGCCAATATGGTCCGTCTGCCACAACTGACGGAGCCAGGCGCATTCTGGGGTTACAACAATGCCGCCTTCTACCTGGCCGGTCGCATCATCGAGGTTCTGACCGGCAAAACATACGAGGAAGCAGTAAAAGAGCTCGTTCTCGATACCCTGGGGATGTCCTCGTCCTGCTTTTTCGCGGAAGAGGCTATTACCCATCGCGTTGCGGTCGGTCATACGCTCCAGAGCGCGACGCCAGAAGTGGCTCGCCCCTGGGCGCTTCCTCGTGCCGCCCATCCTGCCGGTGGGCTCGTCTCCTGCGTTACGGACCTGTTGCGCTACTTACGCTTTCACATGGGAGTTAGTAGCGCTACTGATGGGGAAAGCGCGCTTACCGCAGCCTCAATAGCCCAGATGCAAATGCCGCAGCTACGCGAAAGTTTCTCTTCCTCCACAATTGGCCTGACGTGGTGGCTGAGAGAGATCGATGGAGCGCGTACCGTGGAGCATTCTGGCGCGACTATGGGACAGCAGGCGTCATTGCTCATGGTGCCGGCAATGCATTTCGCGATCATCATCCTCACCAACGCTACATCAGGCGGCCAGTTGTGCGAAGAAGTCACACAATGGGCTTTACGCCATTATCTGACGTTGAGCGAACCAGAAATTATTCCGTTTGACTTACCTGTAGAGCAACTTGCTCCCTACGTAGGGCAATACAGCGATTCGTTTACGCCCTGGGAGGTGAGCATGGTTGATGGTCGGCTCATGCTTCAGATCCTCCCCTCGTCAGCGCGGCAGAGCGGGTCCAGTCTGCTGGTGCCTCTAGCATTTTGTGGCAAGGATCGCGTGCTTGCGCTCGATACCTACTTCAAGGACACGCAGGGCGATTTCTTGCGCGCGGCGGATGGACAAATCAAATGGCTGCGTTTCGCGGGACGCATCGCCGCTCGCCATTCGGCATCATAGTCGCTTTAGCGCAATAGTATGCACCGGACAGAAAAGCCAGCGTCACTAGTTTAGACTGATTACACTGGCTTTTCTACATACTTTTTTCAAAAAATTTATGCAATGGCATAGGAGGGATGGTGGATCGGTTGTGTTCAAGCGGATAGAAAACGTATAATGAAGCACGCGCCGATTTACAGATTACGTATGCTATCAAACGAAATATCTGGCAGCGCGCACAGCTCAAACAAGTAGTGCGTCTTTTCCCAGGAGGTTAGGATATGCAATTTCTTGTACGCCTGAAGAACAGGCACCTCGTCGCATCGGCCTCTATTGTAGTTATTCTTTGTATGTTAATGGCCGGTAGCTTATTTCTACGCATCCCCGCAACGCAAGCATCCACACTTTCTAATGCAAAGGCCACCGTTTATCATAGCGTGACGAAGGGCACCATCGCGCCAGCGGGCATTGCCGATCCGCGCCACCCTCCCCAGCAGGCAGCCACGCAAGCTTCGATTAAAAGACGCGTTGACAAGGGCCAGCGCCAGCTTCCTAAGGCAGCCAGCCAGGGAACAGCCGCCAGCCAGATCAATGCCTCCGATTCCGAGCGTCAGGCCGGCAATATTTTGAGGAACTTCAATGGCGTGAGCAGCCTGGACAGTGAAGTGACCAATTTCGGGGCCGAATTTGAGCCGCCCGATCAGGGCCTCTGCGTCGGCAATGGCTTCGTCCTCGAACCGGTGAACTCGGCCTTCACGATCTATCGCACCAACGGCTCCGTTGTCCTCGGACCGCTCAACGTCAATGTGCTCTTTAACGATGGATTGAAGCAATTTACCAGCGATCCGCGTTGTTTCTTCGATAAGACGACTGATACCTGGATCGCCATCATCCTCTTTATTAATGACACGAATACAGCCGCCCGTACCGATATCGCGGTCAACAACAGTGGCGATCCCACGACCCCCTGGACCGTCTATCACCTGGACGCGACCGACGACGGCACCAACGGTACGCCTTCTCATGTTGGTTGCCCCTGCTTCGGCGATCAGCCGCTGCTGGGCATTGACAGCCAGAATGTCTATATCAACACCAACGAATTTTCGATACTTGGTCCTCAGGCCAATGGGGGGCAGGTTTATGCCCTTTCCAAAGCGCAGCTCTTCTCGCTCAAGTCGAATGTCCACTTTGTACATTTCGACAATCTCAACATCGGTGGCGCGGTGGCAACTTCCATCCAACCCGCCTTTACTTATGGGCATGCCGACGCAGGCTTTTTCCTGAACTCCCTTGATCCCAATGGCACCACTGATAACCGTCTTGGCGCCTGGGCCATGACCAATCGGGAGGCGGTGAGCGACGGCGGCGTCCCGACGCTCTCTAGCATGGTGATTGCTTCGGAGACTTATGGAGTGCCACCTGCCGCTATGCAGAAGGGAACTACGCAAGTTCTAGACTCCGGCGACGACCGTTTGCAGGAGGTGCAGTTTATCAATGGCAACCTCTATGGCGCGCTGGACACAATTGTGAACATTCCGAATGATACAGCGCCTCGCGCCGGTATTGCCTGGTTCCAGGTTCATCCAGAGGTAGACGACGGATTGATCAGTGACGCTCATGTGGTGAATCAGGGCTATCTGGCCTCACTGGGCAATTACCTGCTCTACCCTTCGATCCAGGTCAGCTTCGATCATACTGCCGTCATCGTCTTCACCTTTAGCGGACCGAATAATTTCCCCAGCGCCGCCTACTCATTCAAGCATGAGGATGCAGCCCGCTTCTCTAATGTGCGGATCGCCGCCGACGGCAATGGCTTCTATAACGAGAACAACCAGCCTCGCTGGGGCGATTACTCATGGGCTACGCTCGATCCCAACAGCAGCACCTTCTGGCTGGCGATTGAGTACATACCTCCTGTGAGTAGCCAGACCACCGACGGCGTTTTCAACTGGGGCACTCGCGTCTTCCATGTCAATGGAGATGAGTAATTACAACGTAATTGATATTACGCTGTAATTATACGTTTATGATGATCTCAAGAGGGAGAGGTTCGCGCCTCCCTCTCCTCTGGCTCCTGCCAACGGGATTCGCGCCCCGTTCGGGGCGCTGGGCAAGGGGAGAGAGGTGCTGGCAACGCCGCGATGCGGCGTTGCCAGCACCTCTCTCCCCTTGCTCGCAGGGCTTCGTCCTGCGAGCAAGACGAAAACTGAAAAACCCTGTTCTTATTCTGTAATTTGTTGACAACACATGTGCTTTTTAGTATCCTGAAAATGGCTAAATACGTTAAGATAGGGTTTAGCCTTGAACGTTTCTTCATAAAAGCTCATCCATCTCATATCGAAACATACCTGCATGAGATTGATGGCCAGATCCACACTATATTAAGGAGACGCATGCACATGCAACCTTTCTCACATAGCGACCAGACGGCGGTTCACTCAGGGCAACAGCAGACCTGGGCTTCAGGCGACTATTCCGTGATTGCGGAGACCTTTGTTCTCATGGGAGAGCTGCTTTGTGAGGCGGTTGATGTCCATGCTAACCAGGAAGTCCTCGATGTTGCAACGGGTAGCGGCAACACCGCCCTTGCAGCCGCGCGCCGCTGGTGCCAGGTCACCGGTATCGACTATGTTCCCGCTTTGCTTGAGCGAGCGCGTGAGAGGGCCGTAGCTGAACGCTTGCCTATCACATTTCTCCCGGGCGATGCCCAGCGCCTCTCTTTTCCTGATGCCAGCTTTGACATCGTGCTTTCAACCATCGGTGCTATGTTTGCGCCCGAACAGGAATTAGTGGCAGCAGAACTGACACGGGTGTGCCGTCCGGGTGGAAAAATTGGCATGGCTAACTGGACTCCAGAGGGGTTGTATGGGCAGATCTTCCAAACCATTGCAGTGTATATCCCTTCCGCCGCTGATATCAGACCACCCACGCTCTGGGGAACCGAAGAGCGCGTACGCGAGCTTTTTGGGGATCGCGTCAGCTCTCTTGAGACGAAGAAACGGAACTTTTTCTGGCGTTATCGTTCGACCCAGCACTGGCTCGAAGTCTTTAGTGCCTGTTTTGGTCCCATTGTAACGACCTTCAAGACGCTTGACGCGACGAACCAGGAGCGTTTTGCCTGCGACCTGCTTGCGATAGTCGAGCAAGCAAATCTCGCGCATGATGGCACACTGGTAGCTCCTGCGGAATATCTGGAAGTCGTCGCTGTACGCAAATAGCTAAATGCCTCCCACGTCATTTACGGCATTTGCCCGTTTGTGACAATGGAGCGTTTACAACGCTTGCTCGTTTGCGGCAGACGTTCATTTTTCCAGCAATCGCCCCAGTTCTCTGCGGATCAGCTTGCCTGCCGAGTTGCGTGGCAACTGAGCGACAACGTAAACGGCCCTCGGCAGTTTGTAACGGGCGAGACGTTGCGCGGCATGGTCTAGCAGTGTCTCCGCACCAATAGAGCTGCCAGCATGCAGGCGCACAAAGGCGATAGGGACCTGCCCCCACTGCTGATCAGCTTGTCCGCACACGCCTGCTTCTTCGACGTCTGGATGGGCTAAGAGCACGGACTCGATCTCGGCTGGATAGACGTTTTCGCCGCCGGAGATGATCAGATCAGAGCGACGGTCGAGGACGTAGAGATAGCCCTCCTCATCAAGGTAGCCGATATCGCCGGTGGAGAGCCAGCCATCGCGCAACGCCAGCGCAGTCGCTTCGGGACGGGCGGCGTAACCTGGCGTGATTGTTGGTCCCTTGAGGTAAATGATGCCCGGCGCGTTGGCTGGTACGGGCAAAGCATCGTCCATGATGCGTAACTGCACCGGCATGAGAGGGCGTCCGGCGGAGCCCAGCTTGCGCAAGGCGTCGGCGGGCGAAAGCGTGACGGCCTGCGAACAGGCTTCGGTCAAGCCGTACGTCTGCACCACGGGAATGTTCCGACTGGCGCAATCTTCTAAAAGTGGGCGCGGCGCGGGTCCGCCTCCCAGCAGGACGCAACGCAAAGCTTCGGGATAACGCGCGTTTGTTTGCGCGTCGTCGAGTGCCACGAGCATACGTTGCAGCATAACGGCAACCACCGAGATGATGGTCACTCTCTCCTCGTAGATTGCTCGATTGACTGCTACAGGATCGAATTTCTCCAGCAGGACGACGCTGATGCCGTAGATGATGCTACGGAAGAGGATCGAGAGGCCACCGATATGGAAGAGCGGAAGGCAGGCAAGCCAGCAATCATCGGGGTGATGGCCGAGGTTGAGCGCGGAACCAACGGCGTTCCACCACTGCATGCCGTAGGTGATAAGCACGCCTTTGGGTAGTCCGGTGGTGCCGGAGGTATACATAATCGCCTGAGTCGCGCTCAGATCAATCAAAGTGCGCTGAGGAACTTCGGTTTTATCTATCCCCTGCAATACAGCATTATTACGCTCCATAGCCAGGATGGCAGAAGGCTGATCAGGCAACTTTATGTTCGCCGCCACTTCGGCATAATGGTTATCGCTTAGCAACAGGCTTGCCTGTACATCGCTTACCTGCCAGGATAGCTCTTCCTGCGTGAGGCGCGTATTCAGCGGCACAAGGATCGCTCCGAGGCGCGTGAGAGCGTGGACGCAGACGACATAAGCGGGGCTATTGGCGGCGAGCAGCGCCACGCGGCTCCCCTCTCGTACGTTGAGCGCGGCAAGCTGCCGGGCAAGATGCTGCGCTTGGCGATCAAGTTCGGCGAAGGTCCACCGGAGCTGTCCGCAGCACAATGTCAGGCGTTCAGGCGCGTTTTCGGCGCAGCGCATCAGCCAGTTCGGCAAGAGGGTTGGTTCCGCTGTGTTCATACGTGGCCTCCCGTCGGCAATGTGTATCGTTCCAATGCGCTTCTATCCAGGCGCACGCCCAGGCCAGGAGCGGTGGGAACGGCAAGGCTGCCATGATGGATGGGCAGATCGTCCGCCAGCAGGTCATCCGCCAGCAGGTGTAACGTGGCAAGGCCGCATTCCAGCGTGATCTCAGGAGATGCTGCGGCAAGATGTAGCGCGGCTACCAATCCAATGCCGGACTCGATTGAGCTAGTTACAACGCATTGCACACCCCGATCCGCCGCCTCACGTATAATCTGCCGGCTCGTTCGCAGCCCTCCCACAAGCTGGGGCTTGATAATGAAAATATCAGCAGCCTCCAGCGAAAGCGCCTGTCGCACGCTTGCCAGATTATGCAATGCCTCATCGACGGCTATAGATACGGAAACTTCCTGACGTAATTTGTACATCCCCGCCAGATCGTCTGCCCTGAGTGGCTGCTCAACATATTGAATATCGTAGCCCGCACACCCGTTGAGGATCTCACGCGCCTGCTCAATACTCCAGGCTTCATTAGCATCCAGGCGCAAGTGAACGGCGGGGCCGATAGCCTCGCGCACGGCAGCGACCCGCTCGATTGCCTCTCCGGTATCGCGACCCACTTTGAGCTTGACACAGCCAAAGCCTGCCGCGACCGCCTGCCGCACTGCTGTGATGGCAGTTTCGACGGTCGCCGCACCAATAATGGCGTTGACAGCGATGGCGGAGCGAGGGAGAGCATGATCAAGTGAAGGTAAAGGCATGCTATCACTGCTACGCAACAACAACTCACCGACGGTACACCCGTCTAATTTGCCGAGCGCATCAAGGAGGGCAATCTCCAGGCCACAGGCGGTAGCAGCAGGAATGGCATCAGCTTTTATGGCGGCGGAGATACAATCTAAAGCTTCGTTGAGTTGCAACGATTGCAACTGCGTCGCCATTGCCGGAAGCGGGGCGACGGCCTGGACCAGGGTACTGTTGCCGAACGCAGGGATGGGCGCGATCTCCCCTATGCCGGTAATGCCCTCGTCGGTGATAATCTCAACTATCGTGCCCTCGCGGGCAGCCAGCACGTCATGGGCCGTGGTGAAGCTGCTCCGCAAAGGCAGACGATACGAGCGCCATTGGGTGTCGATAATCGTCATCGTATTACTTTTCAGTACCCTCAAGCGGGTCGAGAAAGTCACTGGCTCTCGTCGCTCCCTTTGAGGGCTGTATAGGCGTCATACCCGAAAATGTCAAGTGGCAATGACTATGGCAGGCGCGGGAACTTCGAAAAGTCTGGCTTGCGCTTCTCCACGAAAGCGTTGCGGCCCTCTTTCCCTTCTTCGGTCATATAGAAAAGCATGGTGGCGTCGCCGGCGAGATCCTGAAGGCCCGCGAGGCCATCGGTATCGGCGTTAAAAGCAGCCTTGAGGAAGCGCAGGGCAATCGGGCTTTTCTCCAGCAGTTCGCTGGCCCACTGGACGGTCTCCTCTTCCAATCGCTCCAGGGGCACGACCGTATTGATTAAGCCCATGTCCAGAGCCTCCTGGGCGCTGTACTGGCGGCAGAGGTACCAGATTTCGCGCGCCTTTTTGTGGCCGACGACGCGCGCCATATAGGTTGCGCCCCAGCCAGCATCGAAGCTGCCCACTCTTGGACCGGCTTGCCCAAAGCGCGCATTATCCGCGGCAATCGTAAGGTCACAAAGCAGTTGCAGCACATGACCGCCACCGATGGCATAGCCCGCCACCATTGCAATCACCGGCTTGGGAATGTATTTAATGACCTTTTGCAGGTCGAGCGCATTCAAGCGGGGCACGCCATCGCCGCCAACATAGCCACCTTCGCCCCGCACGCGCTGATCACCGCCGGAGCAGAAGGCTCTATCGCCCTTGCCGGTAAAAATAACGACGCCAATTTGAGGATCTTCACGACAATAGTTGAAGGCATCGATCAACTCTGTCAAAGTCTCGGGACGGAAGGCGTTGTGAACCTCTGGCCGGTTGATAGTAATTTTCCCCATCCCCTGCGCCTTCTCCAGAATGATATCGGTGTAATCGCGCACATTCTCCCATTCGACGGTCATACGTTCTCTCCTTAACATAATAAACGTAGGGGCAGGGCTTGCCCCTGCCCTGCTAGCAGCGTTGGAACGCGGCTGACAGGGCTTGTTCCTGCCCTGCTAGCAGCTTGTCTCTTTAAATCATAGCACAGATGTGCAGAATTCTGTTACCAGAGCAATAAAAGCTGTGGGCTGCTCCAGGTGTACGGTATGTCCGGCGGCTGGCACGATGGACAGTTGTGCCCGAGGCAATAATTGCGCCATCTGGCGCGCAATGATACAGAACTTTGTGTCGAGTTCGCCCGCCAGCAGCAACACGGGGATGTTGAGTTCTGGTAGTCGGTGATGCAATGCAGGCTGTTCTCCGGTGCCGACTCCGCGCAGGCTGTTCGCCAGTCCGGCGGGGCGATTGTTCAGGCGCTGCGCATGTAACGCGGCTCGTTGCGCTGCGGGCAAGTTGCGCTGCGTGGCAAACAGGGGCAGATTTTCCCAACGCTCAACGAATGCCTCTACGCCCTCACGCTCGATGCTTGCGGCCAGCGCCAAATCGCTGCTCCGCCGCT
Organism: Ktedonobacteraceae bacterium; assembly: GCA_035650355.1. Lineage (GTDB taxonomy): Bacteria > Chloroflexota > Ktedonobacteria > Ktedonobacterales > Ktedonobacteraceae > DASRHT01. The sequence continues at coordinate 37,597 of DASRHT010000090.1, read as the reverse complement.
GCTCTCGCTCTGCTGCATCGGCCAGCCCCGGCGAGGCGCTCTCCAGGATGAGCGCACGAAAGAAGCCGGAGAAGGCACAGTAAAGCGCGATCCGCCCGCCCATCGAATAGCCAAGCAAGACCGCCTCGCCTTCGTTCACATCCAGTTCATGCAGCACGGCAATAATGTCTTCCTGGCAATGCTCCATTGTGTAGCGTGCGGGATCTGCTGGCGCGTCGGATTGCCCATGACCAAGCATATCCAGCGCGATGATCCGCCACCCACCACGAGCCAGCTCACCCAGCAGACCACCCCACCCGCTCGCGCTGCCAGTAAAGCCATGCAACAGCACCAGCGTCCCCCTCCCCTGCCTCGTCTCGCCGCTCGTCACCACACCAAACCGCACGCCATTGACGTGAATATGTTGGACTATCACATTCTGCCATCCTTTTCATAACAAATAAATTGCCATGCCTGCCGTGGCGACGCAGTTCACGGCGTCCGCTTCAGCGCCCGTCCTCCCTCGGCAATGCTCTCTTACCACAAATCCCGTAGGGACGAGCCCAGCAGGGCAACCGCGAGGGATTGCCCCTACCCAGACGCCCTGCCGTTCGCCCATCACCCCCTGCCCTGGGGCGGTGCCCGCGATGGGGGATAATGGCGGGATGGGATGGGTAGGGGCCATGCCTTGCGCTTGCCCTGTGACGGTGCCACCATGGATGGGGGAACGGCGCTACGAAAGTGCCAGCTTTTGTCATTCCCGTTCGGCCTCCCCTCGCGGACACGATCAATCGGGTTGGCATGGCGGTGCTGATTCTTGTCATTTCAATTCTGCCCCTCTTCAGGGTAGACGCGTCTGCGTAGCCCATTTTCGACCAGTTGCCACAATTGGCGGTGCAGGGTGACGTTGGTGGAGCGGTCGGTTGAAAGTTCGATGACGCGCAGACCGCCTGCGTCGAGACCAGCATTAATGGCTATACGAAATTCTTCCCAATTCGCGGCGCGATTGAATGTGCCGCCGTACATTTGTACGACCGGGCAGAAGTCGAGACCGGTAGGGGTGCCGAAGAGCTGTTCGAAATGCTCAGGGTAGGCGGCTTGCGGCAGGAATGAGAAGATGCCGCCACCGTCGTTGTTGACCAGGACAATGGTGAGGTTGAGACGGTGCAGTTGGGCGGCGAGCAGGCCGTTGAGGTCGTGGAAGAAGGAGAGATCGCCGATTACCAGCACGGTCGGCTCCCCTTGATAATCGCCTGCGTCCTGCTCGGTTGGCTTGGCTCGATGAGGACCCGCTTCCTGTTCGATTGGCTCGGCCCGGTGAGAGGCAGCACTGACACCTAGCGCGCTGGAAATGACGCCGTCGATGCCGTTGCCTCCCCGATTGCCGATGCAACGCACTCGTCGCTCACTGCCCCAGAAGAAGGTATCCATGTCACGCACGGGCATGCTATTGCCGACATAAAGCGTGGCGTCTTCGGGCAGCAGTTCGTTGAGTTCGGTGAAGATACGCCCCTCGAATGGCTCCGTGAAGTCCTGGATGGCGGCGTAGAGCGTCTCCCGCGTTACTTCATCGGCCCGTTGCCATAATGTGAGCCAATCTGATCGATTGGGGAAAGCGCCTGAGCCATTGGTAGGGGCAATCCCTGGCGGTTGCCCTGTTCCCGACACCACCTCATGTTCGCCGGTAGGGGCTACGCCTGGCGTTTCTCCTGTGGGGCGATAAATCGGACGCGATAAATCTCGTCGCCACGGCGGTGAAGGGGCAGGCTGGGCAGGGGCAAGCCCTGCCCCTACAGAGGTCGCCAGGAGGGCAGAGCAGAGGGCGGCGGGCTCGGTATGCACGAATGCGGAGGCGAGCTGCGTTGGCTCGTTCCAGCAGCCGTGACTGTCGATGACGATGTGCGGACACGAGGCGTAACGCTTTAAGTAGAGCAGTAGCGGCTTGGCGGTTGGCATGGCGCCGAAGCGCAATATAAGTTCGGGGCGCGCTCGCTCTACAAAGGAGTCGAGCCGTAAAAAGGCGTCGTAGCTGGTGATGATATTGCTTTTGTCATGGTCGCCGTTGCGCAATTGCGAGAGCGGATCGGCCAGGATTGGATAGCCGGTGTGTTGAGCAAGCTGCACCAGGGGCAGCGTCAGAGCGGGATGGTCGATGGGTCCGACGATGATCAGGCCGCACGGTGCCTGCCCTATTAGATTGGACAGGTGCGCGATTTCTGTTGCGGTCGGAAGGGCAAGCATGGCCTGATTGACGGCGACATAGGGGATGTTATCGGGTCGTCCCTGCCAGGCAATGGGATCGCGCTGTTCGACCGGAGGTAGCGGCTGATCGGCTAAGGCGGCGGGCGTCAACGGCTCGCGAAATGGCATGTTGAGATGAACGGGACCGGCGGGTACGGCCATTGTGAGTGCGACAGAACGGCAAGCAAGCGTGCGGATATACTGTAAAGCCGCGTTGGTCGCTTCCGGCAGCGCAACGTCAACAAACCATTTGACGTGTGTGCCATAGAGGTGATTCTGGTCGACGGCCTGGGGCGCACCACAGTCGCGCAACTCGGGCGGACGGTCCGCCGTTAGTGCCAGCAAGGGCACATGCGTCAGCTTTGCCTCGACGAGCGCGGGCAGGAAGTTTGCTGCCGCGGTGCCGGAGGTGCAGACGAGCGCGACCGGCTGCTTCAGGCGTTTCGCCATGCCCAGGCCGAAGAAGGCGGCTGAACGTTCGTCCACATGCATCCAGGCGCGAATAGCGGGATGGGCCGCGAAGACCATCGCCAGAGGCGTCGAGCGGGAGCCCGGACAGATTACCACATTGCGTAACCCCGCTCGTTGCAGTTCATCGACAAAAGCATTGATATAGGCATAGGTGGGATTGGCAGCGTTTAACGCGTTAACAGCAGATGTGTTGACCATAGCATGTCCTCAATCTTCGCCGCCCAGTCCACGCAGCATGACCTGGAGCTTCAAGCAGGATTCGGCATATTCGCTTTCAGGGTTGGAGTCGGCGACGATGCCACAGCCCGCAAACAGGGTTGCTTCGCTGCCGTTGACGAGCGCCGAACGTAGCGCCACCGCGAACTCGCCGTTGCCACTTGCTCCAATCCAGCCAATTGGTCCGGCATACCAGCCACGGTCTAGCTGCTCGTTCTCGCGAATGGCGGCGAGCGTGGGCAGGCGCGGGAAGCCACCCACAGCGGGCGTGGGATGCAGGTCTTCAATCGCTTCCAACACACAGCGACCAGGCAGCAGTTCGCCCACGATGGTAGTCTCCAGATGCTGGATATTCTTGAGCTTGAGCAGGTGGGGCGTCTCTGCAACCTGTACTTTGGAGCACAGGGTCGCCAGGGCATCGCGTATGGTTGCGACGACGATATTGTGTTCGCCCTGATTTTTCTCGCTCTGCAACAACTCTTCGCCGAGGCACTGATCTTCCTCTTCGGAGGTGCCACGAGGCGCCGATCCTGCTAAGGCGATGGTCTGGAGCTGCCCATCCTGAGAACAGATGAGCCGCTCAGGGGTTGCGCCGGTGAAGTAGCGTTCGCCGCGCTGAATGGCAAAGACGTACGCACCTGGATAGTTCATACGCAGCCGACAGAGCGTGGTGTCGATATCAAACGCCTTCGCGTCGTTGATGACGCGTACGCCGCGAGCCAGCACAACTTTCTCGTACGCCCCGCCGCGGATCATCTTAACGGCGTCCGCCACCTGCGCCTGCCACTCTGCGCGCGGGAGCAAATCTTGCTCAAGCAACTGCTCGCGGCCTCTGCTCATCACCTGCTGGGGATCGGGTACGATGCGCTCAACCTCGGCCTGCACGCGCGACATAGCAGCGATTATCGCGCGCGCCAGGTTCTCCACATCCTCCGCAGCCGCCACAATGCGGTTGATGGTGAGGGCCGCGCCATCCTCATTGCAGTGAAACGCCAGAGCAGGCAGCACCAGCAAGCCATCGGGGAAGCCTTTCCAAAGGGGAGTATGGGTATTGAGAGGGTCGAACGCAAAACCACCGAAGAAGACCGGGCCGCCGGTATCGTGGGGCATTGCTCCAGGCGCGCAGGCGATCACCGCGTCCTGCTGGAGCGCGCGCCATTGCTCGGTTGCCTTCGCGAAACGCGTGCTTCCGTGTGCTTCGATGGTTGCCGCAGCTCCCACGCCGACCAGCGCCCTCTGCTCTCGGGGCCGCTCCCAGAAGAAGCTCTCGCCCATTGCGAGTTGCCGGAAAGCAATAAAGACGCGCAAGGGATTGCAGAACTCAACCGGTTGAGAGAAGCTAGCCAGCACCCCTCTCCCCAGCCTGGCGGCCTGGCTAGAAGCCTGCTGCAAAGTAGCAAGCAACAAATCGCGATCACAAGAGACAGACCATACTCCGGCGGCATTCCTTGTGGCCAGAGTATCAAGAAAGACAGTTTCCATAAGCCTCACTCAAGAAATCAGGACTACCAGAACCGGACATCAAGCCATCATAAGCCATCCGTCCGCTTTCGCTATGGGCATTGTCCCAACTGCGCCCCGCGGCGCTTGCAGGTGAGGAGATATTGCAGCGATGGTACATAGCCTGTAGCCACAAAAGCAATGCCTGTAGTATTATAGCACGCCGATGGGAGATGAACCACACAGCCTCAGAGCAAGCTTCAACCCGAAAAACATCAGGCGATTATAAATCTGGTCAGGGAAAGTGACCCGCTCGCGTTCTTTCCATTATCGTTAGAGCAAGACCTATTACATTCGAGAAAGGTTACAACTCACAAAGGAGGTAAACATCATGGCGCTTTATATGGTGCAGTTTGCTTATACCCCCGAAGCCCTAGCCACGATGAGGAAGCATCCACAAGACCGCCGCGTCCCTGTCAAAGAGCTGATAGAGCAATGCGGCGGACGGATGGTTGGTTTTTACTACTGCTTTGGAGAGTACGATGGGCTCACGCTCTATGAGGTCCCCAATGACACGGCAGCCACTGCAATCGCGATGACGGCCCTCAGTTCAGGATACCTCAAAATTAGCAGAACGACCAAGTTGTTCACCGTTGAGGAGACGATGGAGGCGATGCGCCAGGCTACGACCCTCACGTTACAGGGGCCAGGCAGAGGGTAAGCCTCTCTCTCGGCAGAAAAATGGATTTTAGCGCATAGTATGATATGGGAGGGAATTTGCATCATGTTTACGATTGTCACTTCCCTCCCTATTGCCGCGTGTCTCTCAGTAAGGGCCTTCTTTGCAGCCGATCTGAGCGCTCCCACGATCAATCGGGGAGCTACAATGCGTCAGCAGCGTTGATCGGCTGGATAGAAGGATAGGGCTGGCCTTTGCATGGCTGGCTCTGCACCCGCCGGGTGGTTCTGGTTGTTTCCCTGAAAGGGGGGAGACTATGAGGAAATGGGTGTGTTATGTTCTGATCGTCCTGGGAGGACTGCTGCAAATTTGCTTGCTGGGATGCAGCCCCTCACAGTCATCTCCTGTGCAGACAAAAGCAACTCCGCTCTCCCAAAAGTCGCTCACGAGCGTGGATTGGGCCAACTTCACATATTTTAGTTCGTGCTACCAGAATACACAGCCATTTCACGCGAAGAACGGGCAAGCGGTTAATGGCCATGTCCACTTTTATGTCTACACACCTAAATATGGAGACCTGACGCGCGATGGCGAACTGGAGGCGGTAGTGCCTTACCAGTGTACCGCGGCGGACGCCACAGGAGTGCGTGTCTTTGTCTATACGGGCGATGCTGCCCATGTGCGCCTGATCGGCGATCTGCCTCTGCCGGATGCCAGAGGCGCGATTGACAACGTGACCAGGATTACGATCAGCAACGAGGCACTCCACTTAGAGGGCGATGGCTACTCCCCAGGCACTCCTCGCTGCTGCCCCGATCTATTCGTCAAGACCAGCTACCAATGGAACGGCAAAGCTTTCGTGGTCACACAAAATACGGTCATCAAACGACCATCGGTATAACATTCACTAAATCAGTAGGGGCAAGCGCGAGGCTTGCCCTACTTGCCTTCGCCGACTTCCTCATATTTCCCCCATACCGTACCGACCCGCTTTAGCACGTCCCTACGGCAATTTAGCGACATTTTGGCGTTACGGCGAATTTATTGAAGACGCTGACAGGATTACAAGATAGGTGAGAAAAGGATTCTCCAGAGCGTAATATCTTTAAATGTGAATGATTGCTTGTAACAAAACAATATGGTTTTTTATTGAGGAACTAAAAACCTGAAAGCGTTCTGGAGGATTAATGAAAGCGACTTGCTCTAGGGCAATGAATGCCCTGATGCCAACACTTTGTCTACTCTTGTTTCTAGCCGCCTGTTCAACAAGCCCGACCACGCCGCTTATGGCCTCGCCCACGCCACAGCCCACGCCAACCCCAACTCCGCTGGTTAAGGCCGGGACGGTCCTCTATCAGGCCGACTGGTCACATGGCCTTAATGGCTGGCAGGGATCAGGATGGAGGAGCGTGCAGGAGCAGCTTGAGACAACGCAAGATGGCACCTTTACCATCATGGCGCCCTATCAACCTGTTGTCCACAATTACGCAATAGAGGTACAGATTCAGATTGGCCAGCTCTTTCACCCTGCCAGCGGCTATTTTAGCATCTTTGCTCAGAGTGCATCAGGACAGGATGGATTTCAAGCCGGTGTGAACAGGTTCATGGAGCCAGGGCCAAAACCTAATGGACAACATCCCCAGGTCCAGATCCGCATTGACCCCTTTTCCTCGATGGCGCGGGGCGATGGACTCCCTAGAGATTACGAGCCTCACGATAACTGGCATACATATCGTATCGAGGTGCAAGATACGCTGGCAAGCTTCCTCGTTGACGGCTCGGAGGTAAGTTCAGCCAGTACTACCGTCACGCCTGTGCTCTCGACAGGTCCCATCGGGATCACCGGCTCCGGGGCGATTATCGCCGTCAAAGATTTTCGCATCATAGCATTGTAGCGGCGTTCTGCTGCACAGTTAATCACCTGTACATAATCATTTGGAGGAGACAACTCGTATGGCAGTAATCCAGCAACCTTCTGACCTTGATATCCTTCTAGTGGAGGCGGACTTTCCTTCCACCGAGCCTGCTACCCTTTTTGCTTACTGGACGGAACCGGCGCTGTTGCAACAATGGTGGCCGCCGGAGGCAGAAATTCAGCCAGAAGTTGGCGGAACCTATCACTTGAGCTGGCCTGGGAGAAACTGGCATCTTCGCGGACATTATACGCACTTCGAGCCGACAAAACGGCTTGGCTTTACGTGGCGCTGGGACCATGACCCGCAGGAGATGAGAACGCGGGAAGTCACGCTTGTCTTAGAGCCGCTGACGAGCGGAGGCACGCGTCTACACCTCACGCATAAGCCGTATGACCTTACGCCGGAAGAGCAAGAAGTGCGTATTGAGCAACATCTTACTGGCTGGACGCATTTCCTCGCCTGCTTGCAGCAGGCAGTTGAAGCGCCAGCACAATAGACCCATTCGGTGGATGTTCCAGCGCTGGGTGATGCGGCGTGTATTCAACTTGCTTCTTGCCTTCTCGCCTTCTGAGCATGCATACTAGAAACTGAGCTAGAATTTACAGCCATCAGGAGGTTATGAAGCGAGAATGCAACAGGATCACACACTACTCGAAGCTTTGCGGGCGGACCTGGCGGAATTGACTGCATTGCATGCCCCTTCGGGCGCAGAACAACCAGTCGTCGCACGACTGCGCGAATTATTTACGCCGCTGGCCGACACGGTAGAGGTCGATCAGATGGGGAATTTAACTGCCACCCGCGAAGGGCCGGCGGACGCGCCACATATTGTAGTGGAGGCGCACTCGGACGAGATTGGCGCGATGGTCGCCAGCATCGAACCGGAAGGTTTCCTGCGCCTGCTACCGCTTGGCGGAGTGCAGGCACGCTTGCTGGAAGGGCGTGCGGTCTGGGTCAATGGACAGCCCGGCGTGATTGGCGCCCGCTCCGGCCACCTGACGCCTGCTTCCGAGCAGGGTCGAGGCGTGGCGATGACGGACCTGTACATTGATCTTGGCGTGGATAGCGCAGCCGAGGTCGAGCAGCTCGGGGTGCGCGTGGGCGATCCGGTGGTGGTCATCTCCGAGTTGCGCACGCTGGCCGGTACGCGAGTTGCGGGCAAGGGCATCGACAATCGGGCCAGTTGTGTGCTGCTGCTCCACCTGCTGCGCCACTTCAAGGATCGTGACCTCCCGTGTCGTCTCACCGCCCTGGTCGCGGTGCAGGAAGAAGTGGGACTGCGCGGGGCCACGGTTGCCTTCACCCGTTTGCAGCCCGATCTGGCTATCGTGATCGATACTTTTCCCGCGGCTGGCACGCCCGATACGCGCCATATGCATTATACGTCTCGCATCGGGCAGGGAGTACTTATTACACCGTCGTCCTCATCCGGCGGGCGCGGTTATCTGCTATCGCGCGCCGTGCGCGACGTCACCATCGCCGCAGCCGAGCGTGCGGACGTGCCATATCAGCTCGCAGCCACCAATGGCGGCGTGACCGATGCAGCGGCAGCCCACCTGGTGGCAGGGGGGATCGCGACCCTGGAACTCAAGCTTCCCAGGCGCTACTCGCACTCGCCCGTCGAACTGCTGGACCTGAGGGACCTCGCGGCGGCGCTGGCGGTTGCGCAGGAGCTGGTCTCGCACCCGCCGACGAAGCAGCAGCTCGCATTCCTCGATTGAGCGCATCCATACAAATCATCCTCCTGTCGGATGAAGAGAAAATCGCTCGGTGGGAGGATGACATGTAGAGTGGGGTGGCTCTATACTCCTCGCAAGACAGGTAACAACCGTCTAGGTACGCGGATGTAATTTGAAATGTTCCGCGCTACAGGGCAACCGCAAGGGATATCTTGCAATTCCGCCCGCCAACGCTCCCACGATGAAGCGGGGAGCCACCGCGTCTAGCAGGGCAGGGGCAAGCCCTGCCCCTACGGCGGGCGGAGTCGAAGTACCACATGCAGAGGAGTCGTTATGGATCTAGATAATATGATGGCGGATGTCACACGCAAGCGCCCTCTCGGAGTGACCATTATCGCTGTGCTGGTCGCGATAGCCGGTATCTTCACCCTGATCTCGGCCTTCTCATGGTTCTTCGGCGTTGGCGTTTTTGGATTTCATCTTCCTGGGTACCTCCGTGGATGGGCCATCTGGTATGGCCTGTTTGGCTTAATCATCGGGTTGCTCCAGCTCTTCTTTGCATGGGGACTGTGGACGCTGCAGCGCCGGGCCTACCTGGCAGTCATAATCATCGAAGTTTTGAATCTCGTGCTCGCCATTGTTAGCTGGTCACAAGGATACTTTAACTGGACGAGCTTTCTGATCAACATGATCCTTCCGGTGGTGATCCTGGTATACTTCCTGGCTGATCATGATGTGCGGGAGGCGTTCAGGGTACCGGCGCTAGACAAAATCTGACCGTGTGGCTCCAGCATGATCCGCCCCAGACGTTCATCAATCTCCCCTCTCTTTGATGAACCTGGGGCGGACTTCTTAATGCCAGGGCTTTTCCGTTTTCCTCTCCTCTGACTCCTGCTGCCTGGGTTCGCGCCCCCAACGGGGCGCAGAGCAAGGGGAGAGAGGTGCCGGCAACGCCGCGACGCGGCGTTGCCGGCACCTCTCTCCCCTTGCGAGCAGGGCTTCGCCCTGCGAGCATGACGAACACGGAAAAGCCCTGTCTTAATGCTTTGCTACTTGACGTCCTCAGATATGGCAGATATAGTATCCCTCAAAGGGGGCGAGAGGGCGTGGCTAGCTCGATCCTCCTGAGGATACTGAATTTAAAACGTAGTTGACCAGGGCCATAAAGACGAAGATGTTGGGCACTTTGGCCGCCATCACCGCAGACCAGCTCAGCCACTTGCCCTCTTTCTTCACCGTGACCACGCCCCGGTTCACGCCCATTTCTTTGATCTGGCTCCACGGCAGCAACTCTTTGCCGTTGCTGACACCCTGCTTGCTGATGCTCAGCGGGCCAAAAGTAATAGTGTTGCCCGCTTGATAGGCTTGGATGACCTGCGGCAGCAGCCGATTGGTAACCTGACGGCTGATGGTGTCGCCCAGTTGCTCAACGTTGCTGAACCTGTCATTGAAAACCACCTGACGACCATCGCTACTGCGCACCGTGTAGACATGGGTGGTGCCGGTATAGATGCCGTTGGTGTAGTGTTTCGTGACTGACCTCCACATGGCCTCAATCTGATCCCAGCGAAACGGCTCAACCTTGTCGCCTCGTGTGGAGATAAAGCCATCGCTGCAGACGTAAACATGCCATGAACGATAGATCACCGGCGTGAAAATATAATAGAGGGCTATGGCGGTGAAGGCCACGCTAAGAATGGAGAAGACGAACTGCGTCTCAGAAGAACTCACGGCGGCAGCTCCAAAAACTCCCCCCAGGACGACGCATATAATAACTGCGATGATCGTCCTTACTTTCTTGAAGCCCACCTTATACTCGGCCTGCGGTGTGCCTAGCTGATAGGTGGCGGCAAACTGCTGCGCCTCCGGCGAAGGCTGTTGCAATGCGCGTAATTGTTGTTCCATGAATGCTTTACCCCTTAAAAATTCATCAATAAGTGCCTATAGAGAATCAAGAGCCAACAGTCCAGGCGGCGTTATGCTGAAGCATCGGCTTACGTTACGGGTATCCCTATCACATCAAGGGGATATATTAGAAGATTTGTTTGACTGGTTGTCACACCGAACATTGATTGAACCGAATTTCGCTGAAAGAAGCGTCATTTTTATGGCGCAACTGTACCATGTGACGTAAAAAAAGTCAAGCGTACAATCGGGAGGTACCGGTTCCACCAACTAAAGGGCGCTGGGCAGCACCTTCCCATTCTTTTTTCAATCCTCAGCATCTAATATTTGGTGGAACCGCTGCTGCTCCACTTCTTGCCTTGTTCAGTATGAAATGTTATGATATTCTCAAGCAACTCTTCTATTGAAGAGGATTATAAATCTTTTGAAAAAGAAGGTCTCCTATGGATAGTGATGATCAGGTTCTGGGAAGTATCCATGCCAAACGTATTCAGGCGGACAATGTTGGTGCAATACAAATACAGGGAGCAGATGCGGAACAGGCTGCATTGTTTCTGCGAGCAGCAAAGGAGCTCCGGCTTGGCAAGATTAGCGCAGATGACATCAGCGCAAAAAATCTCGGCCTTCTGCAATATCTGAACCCCGCTCATCCTGACACAAACGATCTCCGGCGTGAACTGGCTGCCTTGCGTGAGAAAGTAGAAAAAGCCATCGAAGCGCAAGAGATACCGGATGCTGATGATGCCGATGATGCCAGGAAAAGCCTGGAAGCTGCTGAAACCGAACTTGCTAAGGCACAACCACGGGGCGACCGGGTAGTTCGCAAGCTGGATGAAGCAAATAGCGTCCTGACAAAATGTGCGCAAGCGGCTGCCGCGGCAGGGAAACTTGGCGCGCAAATCATCAAGTTGGCCACCACTGTAGCTACTGTTTGGCAGGTAGCGCAACATCTTTTTGGGCTTTGAGCAAAGATGCACGGAAGGGGGCGAGTAGCAGGAAGTGGAAAAGCAAAGCGATTCTGAGGAAAAAACGATCCATCAACTCCTGGCACAATTTCAAGCTCAAACAGACAAACCTCCAGAGGGAACGAAATCGGACCGGGTTGCAGAGCTGGTTGCCGCATACTTAGCACAACTACAGACTCAGCCTGGCAATGCGCTGGGAGCAATTCAAGCCGACCTGGTCAGCGCGATTAATGCCAGCGGAGTCCAGTTCATTGAGAAACAGCTTATTCTTGCACTGATTGATCCAACGGCATCGCAGACACCCTCCCCAGGAAGTTCACAACGGTCCGACTCGCTATCTCCACATATTGTTCTTCCACAGGTGGATACGCCGTTTTTTACAGGACGCGCAGCCGAACTCGAAAAACTGGCCGCCCTGCTGATTCATCCTGATGGCCCACGGCTGGCAGGCATCGTTGGAGTAGCTGGCACGGGTGGTATGGGAAAATCCATGCTTGCCTTTCATTTCGCCACGCACTACGGGCATTATTTCCCAGACGGTGTTATTGGCTTGCGCGTTGATAACGCACCAATCGACACACTTGCGCGCAACTTTGCTCGTGAGGTCAGGGAGGAAATTGATCCGAGTAGTAAGGCGAGCGCTTCTCAGATCATGCAATCGGTCTTTGGTCAGAGGAGAGCCTTGCTCATCTTTGATAACGCGGATGAGGCAGTGGTGAGTGAATTACATCCGGGAGGGAAACAATGTGCTGTCATTGTCACCACTCGTAATCGCGGGTTGTTAGCAAGTTTTCGTATTCCGCCGGGCGCCTTCATTGACCTGGAGGGATTCACCTTGCAGGATACGCGTGACTTTTTGATCAAGAGGCTTGGAGAGGGTGATCGGCGGGTCATAGACGAGCCGGAAGCAGTAGAGGCTGTTCATAATTTAGTAGGTGGTTTGCCTCTTGCCCTTGATATGCTGGGCAGCACACTTTTTCTGGAGCCATTTACCCCGTTAACCGACTATGTCAGGCTCCTGGAGGACAAGAGAACCCGATTATCGCAATTGTACGATCCGAACAATCCCGATTTAAACATTCGCGCCTCTTTCCAGTTGAGCCTGGATTTCTTACAGCTAAAACAGGAGCAGGAGAAGCTTCTCCTTTTTGCCTGTCTGGGCGCCTGTGCGCCGGAAGGATTTGCTCAACAGACAGCTCAGGAGGTCAGTGGTCTGGATGCAGTGAGCGTCAGTCGTGGATTAGGGCGTTTGTACAGCCTTTCCCTTGTCAAGCCGGGTGCAAAAGCAGGATGGTTCACCTTACACCCTCTCCTTTTTTTATTCGCGCGAGAACAGGCAGAAAAGTTGGACCTGCTGACTACTGCTGAGCAGCGGCATACCGACTATTTTATGAAATATGCCGAGAAGCATCGTGGCTTCTCTCCTGAGAGTATGGATGCCTTAGAAACAGAATTGAACGCATTACTTTTGACTGCTCAGCGGCTCCTAATCACTGATCTCAGCGCTGCCAATGCCTTTTATCTTTCTTTGGAAAGGTTTTTTCAGGCGAGAGGATACTGGACGCGGGCGCTTGAGCTCATCAGCGCATTTCTACAAGTTGCCCGTGCAAAGAATGACCACTATCGTATTGCTCATTGTCTGCTCCAACAAGCGCAATTTTATGTGTTACTGGCGAGATTTGAAGAGGCTGAAAACTCATTACAGGAGAGCAAAGTTGCTGCATTGCGCATTGAAAATGTACGAGAGCGCCAGCGCGCGGTAGCAATGGCGCTGACCTCTCTGGGTGGCGTCTATCAACGCCAGGGGAAGTACGATGAAGCGGTCAAAGCTCTTCAACAGGGCCTTACGATTGAAAAGGAACATGGCACTCCTCTTGGGCAGGCCAAGGTCCTCCATTCCTTAGGGAGCGTTTATCTACGACAGGGAAGACTGGATGAAGCTAAAGCCGCTTTTGAGCAAAGCTTAGAGCTTGGTCAAGAGACACCCAAGCACAGAGCAGAAGTACTCGAGTCATTGGGGAATATCTATCGACGCCAGGGCGAGTACGATAAAGCAGTCAACGTCTTTCAACAGAGCCTCGACCTTGAAAAGAAACTGGGCAATCAGTTTGGGCAGGCGATGGTGTTGCATTCGTTAGGACACCTCTACAAGCGGCAGGGCAAGTTAGATGCTGCTGCTGATGCTTACCGGCAGAGTCTGAGCCTGCGCAGTAAGGATAAACATGGAGAGGCGCAGGTATTGCACTCGCTGGGGCTGGTGTATAGGGAACAGGGCAAGTTCGCCGAAGCGATCAAGGTATTGCAGCAGAGTCTGGATATCCTCGTCGTGCTAAAAGACCAGCTTGGGCAAGCTATGGTCTACAACTCGCGGGGAGGAGTGTACCAGCGCCAGGGGAAACTGGATGAAGCCATACAGGATTTCCAGCGTAGCTATGATATGCGGCAAGGATCAGATGACGACCCGGGACGAGTTATGGTGTTGAGCGCCTGGGGTAGAGCTTTACTGGACGCCCGGCTTTCCGCCCAGGCAAGCGAGAAATTGAAGATGAGTTTTGTCCTCAGCGAAAAGCTAAGAAGCCCTGCGGACTTGCGCAAAGTTACGCCCACGCTTGTCCGTGCATTGAAGATGTTGGGCCAGGAAAAAGAGGCCCGCGAGCACTGCGAACGAGCCCTCAAAATTGTACCTGGCGACGCCAAACTTGTGAAGCTGAAAAGCCAACTCTCCACAAAGTCACCTGCTGTGAACGTCATGCCCAACCAGGAGTGCGACATCCAAAGGGGGCGTATCAAACGAATCATTTATAAGTCTGATTATTTCTATGGTTTTATTCTGCCCGATGGCGCATCTATAGACATTTACTTTGGCGAAAATCATGTAGACCCGTCCCTTCTTCCACAACTTGCCGAGGGTCAACGTGTGTTAGTGGAGGTAGAACCAGATGTGAGAGGTCAGCGTGCCCGCCGCGTATGGCTAGATGATGGTCAGTAGTCCTGGCATCCTCTAGTCGATGGAACCATCGGGTCCCTACGGTAATTTCGCGCGTTGCAGGTTGAGTATATCTTTCACCAGGATCGTGCCGCCACGTTGTGGGTTTACCGAAATAAAGGCGATGGGGATTTCGAGCAACTCTTCCAGGCGCTTGAGGTAATGTTTGGCCTCTGCCGGGAGTTCGGCGTAGCACGAGATATTGGTGGTGCTGCACTGCCATCCCTTGATCTCCTCATACACCGGCTCACACGCGGAAAGATCGTTTAAATTCGCGGGCAGGCTGTGAACGGTTTTCCCGTGGAGGTGGTAGGCGGTACAGATTTTGATGGTGGGGAAGGCATCGAACACATCAAGTTTGGTGATAATCGCGGTATCCAGGCGATTGAACTGAGCGACGAAGCGGCCCACAACGGCATCAAACCAGCCGCAGCGCAGCTTCAGGTCGCCCTCCAGATCATATTCATAGCCCTTGCTGCATAATTGATCGCAGGTATCGTCGAAAATTTCCGTTGGTAGGGGGCCGCTGCCCGCGCGTGTCATATATGCCTTGTAAACGCCGATGACATAATCCACCGTGCGCGGCGGCAGTCCTGCCCCGCTGGCGGCTGTTGTCGCGGCAGTGCCCAATGGGTGTTTGCTGATATCGATATCGAGCAGCGCCCCCAGCGATCCTTCCAGGAGGATCGCTTTTTGCTCAAAAAGGGCATCCTGCAACATCGCCTCCGTATCGGTAATGTAGGGGCGAAGGCGCTGCCCTAAGCTGAAATACTCGCCGTGAATTTCTTCGAGAGAGAGGGGGGGCTGGCCGTAGATCTGGGTAATCATGCGATTTTTTTGTTGCAGAATGGTAGCAAGTTTCGCGCGGAACAGGTCAACGTCCAGCAGGTCGATCATACGGATACCGATGCGGGCATGTTTATCGACGTAGGCCGGATTGATGCCCCATTGCATGCTATCAATCTTATCGCTATCGTGCATATCCTCCTTGAGCCGGTCCAGCAGCACATGATAGGGCATAATCACATGGGCGTGCTTGCTGATATAGAGGTGAGAAAGATCGACGCCGAGCCGCTGGAGTTCGTTTATTTCGGTGAGCAGCCTTTTAGGATCAATGACGACGCCATTGCCGATAATGCAAGTAGTATTGGAGGTAAGAATACCGGAGGGGACCAGGCGAAAAATAAACTCGCCCTTTTCATGGATGACACGATGACCGGCGTCGCTGCCACCTTGATAGCGCACAACATAGTCCGCCCATGTTGCCAGCTCATCTACAACCTTCCCTTTGCCTTCGTTGCCCCATTGTGCGCCCATAACTGCAACTACCGTCATAAAAGTTTCCTTCCAGGATAAGAGGCCAGTTTCGCTCAACAAGTGTCAACAGGTTATAGGGTGCCGCGGTCAATCAGACAGTCCCGTGCTGCGCCCACGGATACATAGCGAATCGGGCGATCTATGAGGCGTTCAATCTCCAGGACGTACGCCTGTGCGGCCTCTGGCAGTTCGCTAAAGGTGCGGATATGGGAGATATCCTCCTGCCATCCCTCCATCTCCTTATAGACAGGGCGGCACCGTTCAAGAACTGCATTGATTGGGAACTCTGTAATTGCTTCTCCGTCAACCTCGTAATGAGTGCAAATGAGAAGGGTCTCGCGACCACTCAGGCTATCGAGCTTGGTCAGGGCAATCTCTGTTGCCCCCTGGACGTAGGCGCCGTAGCGAGAGGCCAGTGCATCAAAGTGACCGATGCGGCGCGGTCGGCCCGTCGCTGCACCATATTCTTCCGCAACCTCTCGCAGCTCCTGCGCAATGTTGGATTCCTGGATCTCGGTCACAAACGGTCCTTCCCCAACGCAGGTCGCAAAGGCTTTCATCACGCCGAGCACGCGATCAGGCGCTCGACCAAAAAGCCCACCGCCGATGGGAGCGAAGGAGGAGAGGGCAGAAGAGGAGGTCGTATAAGGATAGATGCCAAAGTAGACGTCGCGCAAACTGCCAAGCTGGGCCTCGAACACGATGCGCTTGTTTGCGCGCGCGGCCTCTTCGAGCAATACGGTTGTATCGCATATCAGATGTTTAATCTGGTTGCCATAGGTAGTAACCCAGTCCCAGGTTTCCTCAAAGGAGACGCCATGCTCTTTACCGTAGACACCTCTGGCGACAAGATTCTTCCACTCTACAATCTGCTGCAAGCGTTCTTTTAGCCATGCAGGGTGCAGGAGTTCTCCAAGCTGAATGGCCTTTTTCAGCATACGATCCCCATAAGCAGGGGCGATCCCTCTTTTAGTGGAGCCGAAGGGGAGCTGACCGCCATGTTCCAGGCGTTCCTCTTCCCATGCATCCTCATGCCAGTGGAAGGGGAAACAGATGGTCGCACGATCCGAAACTTTGAGGTTAATCGGGGAGATGCCTCTGCCCTGGAGGTCGAGTATTTCTCTGGCCAATGCCTCTATGTCGATAACGGTGCCCGGGCCTAGAATGTTGGTAACGGCAGGATTAAAGACGCCGGATGGTATAAGGTGTAACTTGAAGGTGCCTCTTTCGTTCACCACCGTGTGACCCGCGTTGTTGCCCCCCTGATAGCGGACAACAACATCTGCCTGCTGGGCCAGATAATCGACCATGCGCCCCTTGCCCTCGTCTCCCCAGTTAATGCCTACAACACTTTCGATGCTCATTAATGCTCCTACACCTGTCCTGATTTTGCGATGATTGCCTCTAAAGTGGAGTGTACCACGCCACAGAAAATCTTTCCAATATTTACAAACAAATTTTGCTATCCGCGTCTTTCCCTTCCCCACAAGGGCCAGTCAGCCGGATTTTAAGCGCAACAGTGGAGAAATAGCATATAATGGACAGCGTACCGAACAGCATTTGGGCAACCGGTAGCTCCCCGATTCATCGTGGGAGTTGCCCCTACGTTTATTGTGTGGCGAAAGGTTACAGAAGCATGACAGACTATGTACGAACATTGCCTCTGGGTTCGGCAACAGTGACGGTCATCAATGTTGGCGATATCCTCTTCCCGCTATCAGCGGCAATGAATGTGCCGGAGAGCAAGTGGCGGCCTGGCTATGCAGAGGTGTTTGAGCAGCCGCTCCCCTTTGGAAGCCAGTGCGTCCACATTGCCCTGCCACAAGCCTCAGTTCTGGTTGACGCTGGCAACTACCTGCTCTCCTTCCCTCCTGGTTCGCCCTATCTCCCCCCAGACTACCAGCCGCCGCCCGATTTGATGGCGCAACTACAAGCTCATGGGATTGCTCCTGAAGGCATCACTCATCTAATCATCACGCACGCGCACTACGATCATTATTCTGGAGTGACCATCGAGCGCGAGGGCCAACCAGTTCCGAGTTTCCCCCGTGCTCGCTGCTATCTCGGGCGCAGAGATTGGGAGCAGCGCGAATTTCAGCAATCGCTACAAGATTCATCGAGCGCGAACAGTCGCACACTGGGTCTGCTGGAACGCTCCGGCCTTTTAGAGCTGGTTGATGGCAATCGCGATCTGCTTCCCGAGGTGCAGATCATCGCCGCGCCCGGCGAATCGCCCGGGCACCAGATTGTGCGGGTGCATGTGGATGGGCAGACGCTCTACTGCCTGGGCGACCTGTACCATCACCCGGTTGAGGTGGAACATCCCGACTGGATGGCCTCCTGGGCGCACGAAGCGGCCAATCTCGCCAGCCGTCAGGCGCTGGAGAAGAGGGCGCCTGACGAGGAGGCGGTGCTGGTGGCGGCGCATATGCCGGTCGGGCGGATGACGCGCACCGCGTCGGGCGTCGAGTGGGTAACGATATAGCCACCTTTTTACTTGTGCAAGCGCCCACTCAAATTCGAGTGGGCGCTTATGATGCCATTTTTCTCAATAAAAGCGGGAATGGTGCAACTCGCTAGTACATGTTGCCAGGGCTTTTCAGTTGTCCTCCCCTCTGACCCCTGCCGCCTGGGTTCGCGCCCCAAACGGGGCGCAGGAGCAGGGCTTCGCCCTGTGAGCATGACGAACACGGAAAAGCCCTGCAAGTTGCTATGCTGATAGACATTCTTCGTGAAATAGAGTAGAATACTGTGCGATAGATATATCTACGTATAGGCATGCTAAACGATTATCAGGAGCTGTTTGCATGAAGCATGATGACAAAATATGGCTGGCTAAAGATGAGATAGAAGAAGGCGGAAAACTGCGTTCTCGAAGCTTCTGGCGTCGGCAACGCTGGACAATCATTGCAATTATAGCTGTACTCGTAGCGCTGGTTTTTGCTTCCACGACAATTTACTTGCTATTGAACCGCCCTTCAGCATCTGCACCGACAACACATAATAATAGCGTCGCCGCGACTCCCCAGGCCACAACTATCGCGACCCCGCAGGCCGTCGCCACCGATACGGCAACGCCGCCTCTTGTGCCCACAGTGGTAGCGTCTCCTCCAGCTCAAACGTCTCCATTGACCGCCGCCACCACACAACATCAATTTATTTGCGTCTCTAACTGCGATAAAAAGCTCGATGTCGTGCTGAACAGCATCGTGATCAATAGCTCAAATCAAACCATGCTCTGGAACTTCTCGATCACCAATAATGGCTCGACATGCGATAATATGAGGGGTAGTCTGTCTTTAGAAGACCCTCTTGCCAATGCCCTTCAAGCTGATGGTGGTACTTTTGGTGAAGACATCACCATTAATTCAGGGCAACTCCTTCCCAGAACTGCAACCTTCTCGTCTCTACCAAAGCATGGGGTCCAGTATACCGTACAGCTCACTATGGATTGTGACTTTCTCACCGCTACGTATCAGGCTGAGCTGTTTAATTATTGATGCATAGCAGGGCTGTGAAGATGAATTATCTCTTTTCACGGCTGCCAGACATGAACGGTCTTATCCAGGCTGGCTGAGGCGATACGCGTGCTATCGGGCGACCAGGCAACCCCACCAGGAGAGGAAGATTTGATGAGCGCAGCGCGCAAATTGATTTTTAGCCATCGCCGTCCATCATTTGCATTCCAGATATGCACAGCCTCTTCAAGAAAACTTAAACTCATGTTGGTGGACGCGATACGCTGTCCATCAGGCGACCATGCCAAAAGAATAGGGATCACGCAAGCGTCACCGGCAACATGCCTCTCCCAGGCTTGCTGCATCTCATTCCAGTGCTCCTGAGAGGCAAGAAAGTCGGGGCTGATGAGCATGAGGATGATGGCGGCCTGCGCGAACTGTTCATTGCGGATATGCTCCTGGTGAGCGCCCGGAGCAGTTTTATGCCTGTGCCACTCTACTATCTTTCCTTCCTGCCGCAGGCTGAAAAGATGGTTTTCTAATCTCTGACGCCATTCCTCATCTTCGTCTGCGTGAGCATAGAAAACTGTCAGGGGGGTGCGCTGCATATCCAGTGATTCCGTATAAAAGCTAAAATACCTACGACATCTGGTAGGCGCTATTATAACGCTCCTGAGCGGAATAAACAAGGTACCAGCATGATAACTTCGTAGAACGCTCAATCTGGAGCAATGAATCAAAAAATCAGCATGATACGGAAAAGGCCACTGGCGTAATCTTTTCCCGTATTATGCTGACTGCTATCAAACCTATGCTTCTAACGATTTGCCGACGCGGCGAGAGTCGCGAGGATCGAGGAGGTCGCGTACGGCATCGCCCAGGATGTTCATACTAATCAGGACGATGATGATTGTCAGAGCGGGGCCGAGCATCATCCAGGGATCGCTGCGCAGGTAGGTCTGGGCATCGGTAATCATAGAGCCCCACTCGGGGGTTGGCGGTTGCGTGCCCAACCCGATGAAACTCAGAGCCGATTCGTCAAGGATGGCGAAAGAGATAGAGATGGTGGCCTGCACCAGCAACGGGCTGAAAATGTTCGGCAGGATATGGCGGAAAAGAATCTTCCAGGTGCGCGTTCCGCTCACAAGGGACGCGGTCACGAAATCCTGAGCCGACACTTGCAACGCCTGACCGCGCGCGATACGCGCATAGAGAGGGATGCGCACAAAGGCGAGGGCCAGCGCCAGGTTAATGATGCTGGGACCCAAAGCCGTCACGATAGCAAGCGAGAGCACCAGGCCGGGGAAAGAGAGAATCGCATCGATAACAATCGTGATAACCTGATCAACCCACCCCTTGAGGTAAGCCGCCATCACGCCCAGGATGGTGCCGCAGATGCCTCCCATCAGAATAGTCGCCAGGGCAATCGAAAGGGAGATGCGCGTGCCATAGATAATGCGGGTCAACTGATCGCGCCCAAGAGAGTCGGTGCCAAGCCAGTGAGCGAAGGTAGGAGCCTGGGTGGCAATACTCGGGTGGTATTCTAAAGGCGAGTAAGGGGTGATGAAAGGCGCGAAGATAGCTGCGAAAACGAATACGAGCAACACCCCTGCGAACCAGAAGCGGGGATCTTGCCGTAGTATCTCAACAACTTTTGCAAACCAGGCTTTCCCGGCTGCAACGCCTTTTGTATTTACAAGCTGTGATTCTTCGCGGAATTCTGTTGGTACTGCCATGCTATTCTCCTGAGAATACTACTGCGAGAGCTGCTCCTGCTGCACTTGCGATTACTATTTATCAAAGCGAATACGTGGATCAAGGAAGACATAACTGACATCGACCAGTAAGTTTGCGGTCATATACGAAAGCGCGGCCATCAGGACAACGCCCTGCACGACCGGGTAATCTTTGGACAAAATGCTATTGACGGCCAACTGCCCAACGCCGGGCCAGAGAAAGATCGTCTCGACGATAAACGCTCCCGCAATGATAGATCCTACCTGCAAGCCGACAATCGTTACCACCGGCAGCACGGCGTTGCGTAGCGCGTGAATATAATAGACTTTGCGATTGGGCAAGCCTTTGGCCCTTGCCGTACGTACATAATCCTGGCTCAGCGCCTCAATCATGCTGGCGCGAATCTGGCGCATGTTGCCAGCGACGGCGGCGGTCCCCAGCGTAATCACGGGTAAGATCAGGTCGCGAATGTTGCCGAGGGGATCATCGCTAAAGGGGACGTATCCGCCAGGAGGAAAGATGCGGATGAAGACCGCAAAAAAGAGAATGAGCAGCAATCCGAGGACGAACCCCGGGATAGCGGTTCCCAGCAGGCTCAGCACATTGACCACCCCGTCGATCCAGGTGTTGCGATGGGTGGCGGCATAAATGCCAAGCGGCACGGCAATGGCCAGGGAGTAGAGCAGTGAAATCAGCCCCAATTCCGCCGTGACCGGAACGCGCTGAACGATAGCCTGGACGACCGGTTGCTGGAGCGTGATCGAGTCCCCCAGATTCCCATGCAGGGCCTGCCAGAACCAGAGCCCGAATTGCGTTGGCAGGGGCTGGTCCAGCCCTAACTGTTTATTCAAGGCGGCTACTGTCTGCGGAGTCGCTTCCTCGCCGAGGAGAACGCGAGCGGGATCACCAGGGATGAGGTGAATAATCATAAAGGTCATGAGGCAGACAATCAGCGCGACCGGGATAATGAAAATAATACGCCGTATGAGATACTGAGACACGCTGGCTCTCCTTTTTCATAACATCCTCTGAGGGCAACTGGCTGCTATGAGCCAGCCGCCCTCAGAGGTGTATGGTCTCGCGAGGATCAAGTTCGTCTCGCTAAGTTCTTCGAAACCTTCCGCGTTCCAACGCTGCCGGACGCGATCAATCGGGTCCCTACAGGGCAGGGGCAAGCCCTATCCTTTATCCAGCCGACCAACGCTGCTGACGCGCTAGCTTCGCTCAGGTCGGCTGCAAGGAAGGCCCCTACGGAACGCGGCAAGGAAGTAATCGGTACCCGATTAACCGACATAGATCGCGGCATAGTTAGTAATGCCCGTGGGCAACAACGTAAAGTTTTTGATGTTACTGGTTGTGATCTGCGCCGTGATCCCGAAGTCGATAAACACATAGGGGGAATCCTGCAAGATCAACTGCTGCGCCTGCTGATAATCGGAGGCCCGCTGGGTCTTATCAGTGGTGACACGAGCAGCATCTAACAAGGAATCTACCTGCGTGTTTGAATATTGCATGTTGTTGTTGCCGCCGCCCGTGTGGAACCACGAGTACATGTTGCCATCGGGATCGGGACGTCCGCTCCAACCGATGAGCGCGGCATCGAATTTATGCACCTGGGTGTCGGTCAGAATCGTCGCAAACGTCTCCTGCTTGAGGTTGACGGTGATGCCGACGGGCTGCAGCTCCGATTGGATAAATTGCGCCTCTTGCAGCGTCGTTGGCGAGCCACTGGTGATGAGCAGAGTAAAGGAAACATTGGAAACGCCCGCCTGCGCTAGCTCCGCTTTGGCATTAGCCACATTATAGCTATAAGGCGCAAAGCTGTTGCTGTATGCCCAGCTACTTGGCGGGATGGGACCCTGCGATAGCACACCAATATCCTGGAAGACGGTATGGAGGATCTCCTGACGGTTCGTACCCCATTCGATGGCTCTGCGTACATGGACATTGTTCAGGGGCGGAGCCTGCACGTTCAGCATAAAGCCGCCAAAGCTCAATCCGGGCGCTTGCTTATAAATCAAACTGGAATTGGTCTTTGCATTGGCAACATCTTGAGGGTCAATGCCGTCGGCCACGTTGATATTCGAGGTTTCGAGGTTATTGAACATCACGCTGCCGTTGGTGATGGGGTGGAAGGTAATGCTGTCCAGGTACGGAAGCTGGTTCCCCTGACTATCTTTGAGCCAGTAATTAGGATTGCGTTTGACCGTGAGATGATCACCCTTGATCCACTCGACAAACTCGAAAGGTCCGCTACCAGCGTTAACCGGATTGCTATCCACGTTTGCCCCCGCCTTTTGTAACGCGGTGGGAGACAAAATCATGCCCGAACGGTCTGATAAGGTGGCCAGTAGGGGAGAGAAGGGCTTCTTTAGATTAAACTGGACATGGGAAGCATCGACAGCCTGGACGTTTTCCACGCTTGACATCTCGCTGAAACGAGGGGAGGATGGAGTGGCAAGTATGCGGTTGACGTTAAATACCACCGCATCGGCGTTAAATGGTGTGCCATCCTGGAATTTGACATCGGTACGTAAGGTAAAGACCAGTTGCGTCGGGGATTGGTATGTCCAGGAGGTGGCCAGATCGGCCACAATATTGTTTTGCTGATCGACCTTTACCAATGTATCGTACAGGTTTAACATCACTTCGCGATCAACAAACGCGCTCGACTTTAAAGGATCAAGCGTTACAACATCGGAGCCTATGCCCGCCTTGATTTTGCCCCCATACTTCGAGGTGGTCACAGCCGGGGTCCCACCTCCGCAAGCTGCCAGGATCATGATAAGTGCGATGAAGAGGATTGGCAGGCCCGCAGAGAGTGTTCGCGCCCGCCCGGAAAAATAACCCGAAAAGATGTGCATCGTTTACTCCTCCATGAGCTAATGAGCTAACTCGGGTACAACTGTCGTACTGTCATGATGCGTTAATTGAGATATCAGGGATTCTCGATGAATATGGAAATAGTGTGCTCGCCATCACAGCGAAGCACACCACAGGACCATACAATTTGACCGGCAGGCTGGCTACGTAAAATCCCATAATTGCCGCCACTATCGAGCTAACAAGAGAGCAATGGATCGCAATACAACTGCTGCAACTATTTAGTACCTGCCCACAAATTCTTACTCGACAGATGGTAATTAGCTCTCACCATCACGCCAACGGAAGATACAAGGGATAGTAAAATATGCAGAAAAGCCATTACAACCATACAATGTGCTAGCCAATTTGTCAAGTTTCTAGCCGTGGATATTGTTCAGTTTTGCAGGCCGCAAAAATATTTCCCCTAATCTTCTCTGTAGCCCCTTCCCTTCGCTGTTTGATTTAATATCTACTCAACAATAGACATTAACCTGGTCAGTGAATTACTTAAACTCTACAATAACATCTATACTATGATCTTGCATTTTAAGAAAAAATTCTGTTATACTTTCAGATAACTATGTAGCTGGGATGGTAATACCCCCTTTCAGCGCCTGCTTGGCTGGACGAACGGCGCTTGAGGCACTATTCCGAGCAATTTATTTTGGGACTCATCAAATCGGAGGCTCTTATGCTTGATAATGTTATGCCAACTACTTCAGCATCCACTCGCGTGCAAACAAATGGCGTTCGCTCACATGGTTCTCTTGACGCTGATATTATCATCAAGAACGCGCCTGACCCCGTCTTCGTCTCGGACCTGGAAGGCAAGATCCTCCTGGCTAACGATGCTGTCTACGAGTTGCTGGGCTTCCGCACCGATGAAGTGTTGGAGCAGTCGCTTTCCCGCTTTATCAGCCCCGAGGAGACGCGCGAGTTCACCGCCGCCTTACGCGAAGTCATCGAGCGTGGCGCGACCCGCAATACGCGTCTCAACCCTCGCAGCGCCTCCGGTGAAGTCATTTCCACCACCCTCAACGCTTCCGCTCTGCGCGACTCCGATGGCCGGGTGATTGGCGCTATCGGTATGTTACGCGATATGCGCGAAATTGACAAGGCTCGCGCTTATGCTGACAGCCTGATCAAGAACGCGCCTGACCCCGTCTTCGTCTCGGACCTGGAAGGCAAGATCCTCCTGGCTAACGATGCCGTCTACGAGTTGCTGGGCTTCCGCACCGATGAAGTGCTGGAGCAGTCGCTTTCCCGCTTTATCAGCCCCGCTGAGACGCGCGAGTTCACTGCCGCCTTACGCGAAGTCATTGAGCGCGGCGTCATTCGCAATACACGTCTCAACCCCCGCAGCGCCTCCGGTGAAGTCATTTCCACCACCCTCAACGCTTCCGCTCTGCGCGACTCGGATAGCCAGGTGATTGGCGCTATCGGTATGTTGCGTGATATGCGCGAACTGGATAAGGCGCTGGCCTATTCCGACAGCCTGATCAAGAACGCGCCTGACCCCGTCTTCGTCTCGGACCTGGAAGGCAAAATCTTACAAGCCAATGATGCCGTCTACGAGTTGCTGGGCTTCCGCACCGATGAAGTGCTGGAGCAGTCGCTTTCCCGCTTTATCAGCCCCGAGGAGACGCGCGAGTTCACCGCCGCCTTACGCGAAGTTATCGAGCGCGGCGCGACGCGTAACGCTCGCCTCAATCCCCGCAGCGCCTCCGGCGAAGTCATTCCGACCACCCTCAACGCTTCCGCTTTACGCGATACTGATGGCAAAGTGATTGGCGCTATCGGTATCTTGCGCGATATGCGCGAACTGGATAAGGCGCTGGCCTATTCCGATAGCCTGATTAAGAATGCGCCTGACCCCGTCTTCGTCTCGGACCTGGAAGGCAAGATTTTACAGGCCAATGATGCCGTCTATGAACTGCTCGGTTTTCGTCCTGACGAAGTGCTGGAACAGTCGCTTTCCCGCTTCATCAGTCCCGAGGAGACGCGCGAGTTCCTGGCAGCGTTGCGCGAAGTGATTGCACGCGGCGCGACGCGTAATGCCCGCCTCAATCCCCGCAGCGCCTCCGGCGAAGTCATTCCGACCACCCTCAACGCTTCGGCTTTACGTGATACCGATGGCAAAGTGATCGGCGCCATTGGTATCTTGCGCGATATGCGTGCCTATGAAAAGGTGGTGCGCGACCTGCAAGAATCAAAGTCCGAATTGCAGGAGAAGATCCTCGATCTGGAGAAGTTCGAAGAGGTTGTGGTTGGTCGCGAACTGAAGATGATCGCGCTGGAGAAAGAAATTGAGAATTTAAAGCGTGAGCTGGAGAAGGTGAGCCGAGGGCAGAGCCGATGAGCGTGATGGAGCCGCCAGCATTGGAGGTTGACCGGTACGAAGAGGACAACTCCAATGCATTCCAGAGCTGGAGCCTGGAACAACTCCAACAGGAATACTTGCGTTTGCTCGAAGAGAACCGGGCCTTAGAGCAGCGTGTGCAGAAAAGTGAAGAGCGGCGGCGTGCATTTATAAACATCCTGAGCGATCTGAACACGGTTAATAAAAAGCTGGCCGATCAGCGCAAGTCTATGATTCATATCCTTGCCGACTATGAGCAGGACCGGCGACGGATGGCTCGGCAAACTGAGCACCTGGATAATTCCAGACGCGCGCTTTTGCATATTCTCCAGGATTCGCACCAGTCGAACCTGCGCCTGGAAAACAGCCGCAAAGCCATGATTCACATTATGAGTGACCTGCGCGAGACAACGGCGGAGGTCCAGCGCCGCGAGCAGGAGCTACGTGAGAAGCAGGAGCAGCTTGTCCAGGCCGGGAAACTGGCAACCTTAGGCGAGCTGACAACCGGCGTTGCGCATGAACTCAATAATCCACTCAATAACATTGGCCTGTTCATTGGCAACGCGATAGACCTGATCGAGCTGGGCATGGCGGATAGCGACCCGGAGCGCATCTTGCAGGATCTGTATAATGCGATGCAGCAGGTGCGCAAAGCGACAGAGATCATCACGCATCTACGAACCTTCGGGCGAGCGGCCTCGGTCTCCCGCGAACCGTTGCGCATCTCTCAGGTGCTGGAGCGTGCTATTTCGCTGATGCAGGAACAATTGCGGCTCCGCCAGATCAAGGTGGAGTTGAATTTTCCAGCCGAAGATGTGATGATAATCGGCAATGGCATCCAGCTAGAGCAGGTGTTTATTAACTTGCTCACTAACGCGCGCGATGCAATGGCGAATTCGCCGCGCAAAATTATTACCATTACCTGTAAAGCGAGCAAAAAGTGGATAGATATCAGCGTAGGCGACACCGGCCCAGGGATACCCCCAGAGCTGGAACAGCGCATCTTTGATCCTTTCTTTACGACGAAGGAAGTAGGTGCAGGGACGGGGTTGGGGCTCTCCATCACCTATGGTATCATTAAAGAACATCAAGGGACGATCATGGTTAAGAAGCATACCGGTGAAGGCGCGCTCTTTCTGATCCAGCTCCCGCTCCAATCAGCCGAGCAAATCTAAGGCAAATCTGAATAAGTAGGTGATTAGTTGCTATGGATAAGGCATGCATTCTTATCGTTGATGATGATACGGCCCTATTGCAGGCGCTGCCCCAGACGCTGTACTTGCGCGTACCAGGGGTGAAAGTCGATACCTGTGATTCTGCTCTTGATGCCGTAGATAAGATCAAGCAAAACGATTATGATGCAATTGTAAGCGATATTAAGATGCCTGGCATGGATGGATTGGCGCTCCTGGGAAAAGTGCGGGAGCTGCAGCCCAGTACGCCAACGCTGCTGATTACCGGTCATGGCGATCATAACCTGGCAATTCAAGCTCTGCGCGGGGGAGCCTATGACTTCATTCAGAAGCCGATTGATCGCGATTATTTTATCGCGGCGCTACAACGCGCCGTGCAAACACGCCAACTCGCACGACAGGTAGCTGAACAGCAACAAGCCCTGGAGCAGCACACCAGAATGCTCGAATTAACGGTGCAGGAGCGGACGCGGGAGCTTATCGAAGCCAACGCCGCCAAAGACGAGTTTATCGGCGTGGCCTCTCACGAGCTGAAAACGCCATTAGCCAGCCTCAAAGGCATGACACAACTATTGCGCCGCCGCCTTTTACGCGCCGGCTCCCCCGAGGCCGCGAATCTGATCAGCATGGAGAACTCGATTCGCCGCATGGAAGTGCTGGTGAACGATTTGCTCAATATCTCTTTTATCGAGACCGGCATGTTTACTTTGCATCCCCACCGTTGCGAAATGGGCGAGTTGTGCCGCCAACTGGTTGACGAATTTATGATTGGGACAAATCCCACCCCTATAATTGTCTTAGAACTCCCTGACGAACCGATTGAAATAGAGGTGGACATTGAACGTATCGGTCAGGTTATTCTCAACCTCCTATCGAATGCCCGCAAGTATTCTTCTAACAAATCTCCCATTAAGGTTGCGTTACAAGCCGTTGATGACCATTGCGTGATCACCGTGAGCGATGGCGGGGTGGGCATTGAGCCGGAGCTTTTATCCCATATTTTCGACCGTTTTTATCGCGTGCCGGGCATAGAAGTGCAGACGGGCTCTAGCATGGGCCTGGGTCTGGGCTTGTACATCTCAAATCAGATCGTAGAGCGGCATAACGGTCGCATTGATGTCACCAGCACCCCTGGAGCAGGCAGCATCTTCTCGGTAGTATTGCCGCTGCATACCGATGTAGATACGGATGTAGATACGGAGACGCAGGAGCAGAAAACGCCGTTTTAAACTAATCCGGTAGTAGGCACACGCCAGTAACGCCTATTCGCCAAAACATCGTCTGGATAGTTAGCTGTGCTGGTGACCAGACCAGCGTATTGCAGGGAGAGCAGCGCCTCCAGGATGATGTTCAGTCGGAGCTGTTGGGCAGACACCTGCATAGTCTGGAGGATTGAACGTATTTCTAATAAGGTAAGTCCGCGCCGGTCTGGCAGGGCAAACAGGATGATATTAGCAAGCTGCAACCTCTCCTGACGCTTCTTCTGCATCTCCGGCGGCTCCTGTGGCAGCGTTCTATGCTGTTGCGCCAGGTAGTAGATTTCGAAACGGCAGTATGCCGCCCCTCGTTTCATACAGGTGCTTTCGAGAATATAGACTTTCTCTCCAAAACGGTCTGTGGCCCCTTCAATGGCCCCGTGAAGCACAGGGCATAGCTGCCGGGGACTGTCATAGATCAGAGCAAAGTTGCTGCTGCATCCAGGGATGGACTCATAAAAAAAGAGCGGAGGGGTTATGCCGTCAGGCATGCGCCGCATTTGCGCGTGCGCCTCCCGCATAATCAAAAGCAGTTCTCGTCCGTTTTTTACCTGCGATAACAGATAGGCGCAGAGATGATTTGTTAACCCGTTAACAATGAAAAAATGCCCGTACTCCCGTAACAGGATGTCCGCCGACATTCCAGTGAGCCTGCAAGCCATATCGACGCCCTTGAGCAGCTTCTCATCCTCGTAGACTCTGCTGACGAGAGGTACAGCCGCTGGGTCCTCTTTGAGTTCAATACGGTAGGCACTGAGCAGGGAATTCCCAAAACGCTCAGCCAGAAAATTCTCCCACGTTACCAGAACCAGGCCATGCATTTGTCATCCTCCCCAAAAACACACTCCCATCATGACGCGTTAATGGAATTCCAGGTCGCTTTATAGGAATTCTATATCACTTCACTGCAACATTTCAATCCATAATCCTCTTAGCTACTGCTATTTGGAATAAATACATACGTAATCCGTAGTTTGTGTAATTTGCGATCTGAATTATATGCATCAGATCTGCCTTCGATATCCTGAGAGGCTTCTATAGTATAATCAATCCTGGATGGCGCATGAATTCCTCCCGATGGCATGGTACTAAAGAGTTACGCGAAATAGAGCACGCTCCTTTCGTGGCCTTCTCCCCTTTCCCCCAAATTAGTAATAAATTGCGAACAATTCCATTTTCCAGGGCTTCTCAAACGTCACTACACACTCTGACTCCTCGCGCCTTCGGCGCTCACAGGGAGAGGAAGGTGCTGGCTGTAAGCTGTGCTCACAGCCAGCACCTTCCTCTCCGAACGGCTCGCAAGTGAGCCGTTCTGTATGAAAAGACAACTTTGAGAAGCCCTGTCCATTTTTTCATGAACGTGGCAGGACCTGCTTGCTACATGAGAAGATCTAACAACTGTTGACATAACTCGCGTACTTGCGTACCATATGTTTTATACGAACCATCGATGCAGTTGACCTCGCAAGCCACACGAGGTCAATCTATTTCTTTCTACCGAGAAACGGGAGTAACCAGATATTGGAGAGCAGCCCTGCAGAGGAGGAGAAAGCGATGAGTGAAACCCCGAATCGTGTGTGTGTCATTGGCGCGGGCTCGTCGGGAATTGCAGCATGTAAGGTGCTCAAAGAACATAGCATTCCATTCGACTGCTATGAGGCCAGTGATCGCGTCGGCGGCAACTGGGCTTTTAACAACCCCAATGGCATGTCTAGCGCCTATACATCTCTTTTTATCAATACATCCAGGCCCCGCATGCAATACTCGGACTATCCCATGCCCACCGATTATCCGGTCTTTCCTCACCATACGCAGATTTTCGAATATTTTAACAACTACGTGGATCACTTTGAGGTGCGACAGCACATTCGCTTTAATTGCGCCGTCACGGATGCCACTCCTCTGGACGGCGGTGGCTGGGAGGTGACATTGCAGGATGGCACCAGGCAGCGTTATCGCGCTCTGCTGGTCGCCAACGGCCACCACTGGGACCCACGCTGGCCCGAACCACCTTTCCCGGGTCATTTTGATGGCATGATGATCCACAGTCATTACTACAAGAACGCCGATCCCTACGTGGATAAGCGCGTGTTAGTGCTGGGCTTCGGCAACTCGGCAATGGACATCGCCGTTGAAACTTCGCGCGTCTCCATCATGACCTATCTCGCGGTGCGGCGCGGCTTCCACATCATCCCTAAATATCTGCTCGGCAAACCGCTGGATCAGGCGGCGGTCTTCCCGCAGTGGTTCCCCTCCATTATCCAGCGCAAGCTGGTGGGGATGATTTTGCGCCTCCAGGTGGGAGACCTGACGCAATATGGACTCCCCAAACCCGATCATAAGGCTCTGCATGCCCATCCGACAGTCAGTTCTGATATCCTCACGCGTATTGCTCACGGGCGGGTGAAAGTGAAGCCCAATATCAAGCAGCTCGATGGCGATAGCGTCATCTTCAGCGACGGGTCGCGCGAGCAGATCGACGCGATTATCTATTGCACCGGCTACAAAGTGACGTTCCCATTCTTTAAGCCGGAAGTGATTGAGGCGAAGAACAACGAGCTGCAGCTCTTCCATCGCGTTTTCCATCCGCAGTATCGCGATGTCTTCTTCCTCGGCCTGCTCCAACCACTGGGTGCAATCATGCCATTGGCCGAATTGCAGAGCATCTGGGTGAGCAAGTACCTGCTGGGCGAGTACGCTCTTCCTCCCGACGAGGAGTTGGCGCGAGAGATCAGGCATGAGCGTGAAGAGGTACGCAAGCGGTATGGTGATTCGCCACGCCACACCATGCAGGTAGATTATGAGCCATATGTATACAGCGTGAAGAAGGAGATGGAGAAGGGGGCCCGGCGTCCGCGCTCTAAGCCGCTAATCCAGCCTGAGGCGCAGTCAGTCGAGGTGCTGCAAAAATGAGCCTATGGACGCATGCGATGCGTCCATTTACACCTTTGCTGGGGTTGCCCGCACGCTCATATGCTGTGGGAGATTGATCACCACGATCCCTGGTCGGAAGAGCAGGGCAGCCTTCAAACGCAGGGCAGTCTGATTGTGCAGGAAATGCTGCCACCAGTGCGCAACAACAAACTCTGGCAGCACGACGCTCAGGGTGTCCTGCGGGTGGCGTTCGTGGATGGTATCGATGTAGGCCAGCAGGGGACGCACGAGGGAACGATAGGGCGAATCGATAATCAGAAGGTGGGTTTCCTCTTCTTCGCCAAGCTGCTGCTGCCACTGCTGCCAGTCCTGGCGCAGGGTATCAGCTTTATCTACATCCAGCACCACATGGACCGCGGTCACATGAGGAGAGATCGAGCGGGCATAGGCCAGACTTTGCACCGCAGCACGATTCAGCTTATCGATAGGGATAATGAGCCGGTGATGGATATCCTGGGGATGAACGGGAAGATCGAAAGTACATTCGCGCTCGAAACGCAGGTAGTGGCGCCGAATGCCCAGGAAAAGCAGCACCAGCACAGGCACCAGCAGGACAACGATCCAGGCTCCCTCCAGAAATTTCGTCGAGGCGACCACCAGTGTGACTAGCGCCGTAGTACACGCGCCTGTGCCATTAATGAGCATGCTGCGCTGCCAACCCCGCTGCTGGCCGCGTAACCGCCACCAATGCACCACCATGCCAGCCTGCGAGAGCGTAAAGGCGATAAAGACGCCCACCGCGAAAAGGTTGATCAAGGCATTGGTATCGCCACCGAAGCCGATGACCAGCAAACAGGCAAGAACAGCCAGGACGATAATGCCGACCGAGAATGCCAGGCGGTCGCCACGGAAGGCAAACTGAGTGGGCAGGAAACGATCCTGGGCCAGCAGCGATGTCAGGCGCGGAAAACCGGCAAAGCTAGTCTCCGCCGAGAGCGTCAGAATGCCCAGGACCGAGAGGAGGAAGAGAGGGACCAGGAAGGCCCACGGACCCTCGTAGACATGCATCGCGATCTGTGCCACCACGGTTGGGCTACCCGAAGCTACAGCCTGGACGCCATAGGTCATGACTAGCAGCGTGATGCCCAGAAAGAGCGAGCCGAGCAGAAAGGCCATCCAGGTAAGGGTGATAGCAGCATTACGTGTCTGGGGTTTGCGAAAGACCGGTGTGGCGTTGGAAATGGCCTCCACGCCGGTCATGGCGCTACATCCGGTGGAGAACGAGCGCAGAATGACAAAGATCGAAAGCGGCTCAATGGCCGACACAGCAGGCGCAAACGTTCCTATCAGCGGTTGATGCTGAAAAAGATATGCTTTGATCAATCCGACGATGATCAGGATAGCGGCGCTCACGATAAAAAAGTAGGTGGGAAAAGCGAAAATTGTCCCCGATTCCCGCAATCCCCTCAAATTCAAGAGAGTGACGACCACAATCAATGTGACGGCCATCGGGACGATATAGGGGTTGAGCGAGGGAATGAAAGAAGCAATATTATGCACTCCGGCAGCGATACAGACGGCAACGTTAAGCACGTAATCGATCATCAAAGCGGCGGCAGCGACCAGCCCCGCCACCGTGCCGAGGTTCTCACGCGCGACAGTATAAGATCCACCGCCATTGGGATAGGCCGGAATGGTTTGACGATACGAGGTTGCCACTATCACCAGGAGCAGGAGGATAGCCAGGCTGATAGGGAGTGTCAGGCCCAGGTTCGCCGAGCCAGCAGCCACCAGATTGATCAGGATGGCTTCTGTGGCGAAAGCGACCGAGGAGATGGCATCCGAGGAGAGCAACGCCAGCGCCTTAAATTTCGAGATGTGCTCAGATTCCGCCATCGTCGTAGGGATAGGCACCCCGATGAAGAAACGCTTGGCCTGATACAGCGTGCGCCCTATGACGCTATGTGGTCTCTCTACCGCCTCGGTTGCTTCCAACTCTCCGGCGGCGACGCGTTTAAATTCTGTATTTTTTGGCCGCACAATGCGCACGCGCAGATTTCCCGGCAAACTCCCCCGCAACTCCTCCATCTGCTCCGGCTGCGATAGATCAAAGTCGTCTTTTTCCAGTTCTGGCCGATTCGTAAAATTTTTATTGTTGGTAGGTTTGCTCTCCTGATCCTGTGAATCCTTCATACTGCCCGCTTTCTGATTACATTTTTATCTAAGTTTTTCCGCCCTCAGACGGTTCTATCGTAAGAGGCAGGCAGAGATTTTGTCAAGCAGTTTTGAACAAAACAATAGGGCAATACACCAGACGCACCTCCCTGTGCAAGGGGGTGCGTCATGGTGTATTGCTCCCAGGGTCAGGCCATTAGCGGTACGCTTAGCTCCAGATCACATCATTGCACAGGAATCGAAGGAGCAGCGGGCGTGGAAGTAGATACTGGCTGCCAGCAGTCTGCAATCGCTGTGACATTTGCGCTATTATTCGCTGCTGGCAAGCCGTATATGTCCTCCAGGGTGCGCAGGACATTATAGTGGTTGATCTGTTCAGCATACTGGCCGGGCTTGACCATTGGGCCGACGAAAATAGTGGGGATCTGGTTGGATTGTGAGCTATCGTCCTCATCCCAGGTCACAATGAGTAAACTGTTGTTGGTTTTGGCCCACTGAACATAGGGATCGATATTATGCTGGAGCCAGGTATCGCCCTGCTGAATGGTACCATCGTGCATATCATCAAGTAGATTGGGTACCACAATAGAGATGGCGGGTAACTTGCTAAAGTTTGCTGATGGGGGGAAGCTGGTGAAGGGCAGGTTATCGTTGGAGGGGACATCGGTAAAATTCACCCAGGGGTTATGCTTGCGGGCGTACTCACCCGAAGTACAAACCATCGAACCAATCGAAGGCAGCCCTTCTGAGTAGCCGCTAAAGCTTAGATTTGCTTTGATCAATTCTCCTCCCAGATCAGGAGCTTTGAAGGTATGGGGACATGAATCATTGGTGATGCCATGCGTAGAGCCGGAAAAGAGCGCCAGGTAATTTGGCTCGCTGGGATGGCTAACTGCGAAGGAGTGGGTAAATAACGCTCCTCCATTGGCCAGTGAGTTAATGTAAGGAGCACTGCTCGAACCAATGATTTCGTTGAACGAGTGATTTTCTTCGATGACGACGACCACATGCTTGGGCATGGGAAGCGTTGTTTGTGCATAGACGTAGGGTGTGTTCAGGAAGCCATCGACGATCAGAGCAACCATCAGGACGACCAGGACTACGAGTACTACCGTGGTGCGACTTGCACTCCGGGCAATGGCAAGGGAAACCGTTTTCATGGTAAAGAACCTTTCTGACAAAAAGAAACGCTTTGTTCTTGATGGGAGCACCCTTTTAGATATACTTTTTATCTCTTAAATGCCTATTAAGCCGATTTAAATTTTTGTCAGGTATTCGTTAACAAGACGTAAATCACAATAAAATGAAGAATTTTGCGGAAGAAGAGCTATGTGATCATTGCAAACATATTGTGTTTTAAAGTAATATTTAGGGGTAGAAAATTCTGAGGGAGATATCCCTCAGGGAAAAGGCGGAAATCGTGGCGATCCTTTATATTATCCTCGGCCTGATGGGTATCCTTCTGGCGAGCGCAATTGTTGTCAGCACCTCTCGACGTCTGCGGCCCCCCCGTCGTGGCAGACACACGACAGCTCTGCATCACGCTCTCTTTAAGAACGAAGACGACTGATCTTAAAGTTTGTTTATGTAGGAGATCAGAGCATGACTGCTTTACAGGTGGGCGATCAGATGCTGGACTATATCCAGCACGCTGATGGCGATACGCCGTTGATTTTCATTCACGGCATCGTGAGCAGCCAGTATACCTGGCTGGACTTTCCGTTACGCTTCGCCCGCTATGGGCGGATTGTCACGCTCAGTCTCCCTGGTCATTATCCCGCCCGCTTCCCACCCACGATGCGGCAGGAAACGATTACCGACGCCTGGGTGGGCGATACAATGGCGGCGGCGGTTGAACAGATCAGCGGCGGCAAGCCTGCTATTCTGATCGGGCACAGCACCGGCGGCTATGCCAGCCTCGCTGTAGCCTGGCGAGCCCCGCACCTGGTGAAGTACGTGATTTCGCTGGCCGGTTTCGCCCGTGGCATCTGGACCTCCCTGCTCGGCATCGATCAGCAACTCCAGCGCCTGGGAACCGCGGGCGCTCTGCTCTTTGACGCGCAGATGAAGCTGAATACCAGCAGTCCCGCCCTGAACGATTTTATGTGGCGCATGTGTTCATATGACAAAGCGAGTTTTGCCGCCAATACTGCCTATAAAGCTTTCAGGCCAAAAATCGCTGACCACTTGAAGCATATTGACGCGAAGGCGATGCGCATGTGGTTCTACCAGATGCGCAACGTTGCCGATCTCACCCCTTACCTGGCGCAGATAGCCACGCCGGTGCTTGCCGTGACCGGCGAGCGGGATAGCCTGGTACCCCCGGGCCAGGCCGGAATAATCGCTAATGGAGTTGTGAACGGGACCTGCATGTTCCTCAGCAGGATGGATCACGCCCTGTTTGTCGAGCAGCCAGAGCGCGTCTATACCTCCATGACTGAATGGCTGGATGCCCAGCTTGCCTCCGGGTAAGTTCTGCATCTCACTTTTCTGCTACCGCAGTTTTTTACCCATTGATATGCTCTCCGTGTGCAACCGTTTTCTGGCATTGAATATCCTACCCAGTAAAATGGTTTTGCAAAAATAATATTTTCCTCATATAAAAAATAATATTAAGGTTAATGGTAGTGAAAGAAAATTTTAGAGAAAAAAATGTTTTTTTATTGACAAGAAAAAATTTTTTCGTTATACTTCTTGACAAGGAAAAAAACATATTTCATAGCAAAATAGTTTTCTTCCTGCAAGCCATCCTCTGCCATCAGTGCCAATGGCAGAAGACACAGGGGAATCAGCCAGAGGCCACTAAGAATGGCTTTCACCCTTGTTCTTTACCCAAGCAAGGCAAAGAAGGATTCCGCCTGGAATCCCCGTAATCTGGCGTTGTTTTGTATTTACGCGTTGGAAATAACGCGAAGGAGAGAGATCTTTATGTCTTCTCGGTGCCGTCCCAATCGTACCCCCAGATCAGGGAAAACTGTCACCCCGGAGCAGATCGTCAAGATTCCGGCTCCCAAGCTGGACCGCCGCACCCTGCTCAAAGTCGCCGGAACCGGCGCTGCGGCCCTGGCCACTGTCGGCTCGCTCACCTGGATGCCCAAGCGCGTCTCGGCAGCGACGAATGCCACCATTTCCGATATCCAGTTTGACATCGGCGCCTTTGTCCATCCCGCCCAGGCATTCACCAATACCGTGCTCAACACGTCGGTGCCTGTCCAGTTTGGAGTAATTTTTACGTTCTTTGCGCCCGCGGCGCTGACCCGCAATCCCACCAAAGCCGATCAGGCCACGCTCTCCAATGCGCTGGCGACCCTGGAGGCCAACTTTCCCTTTAGCCCCAGCGGGCTTTTCACCTTCGTCTCCTATGGCCTGCCCTACTTCAACCGCCTGCCCCAGAGCCTGGTCGCCGCTCATGTGCCAACGCTGCGCTTTGACGCGACCCGCTCGGTCTTAGAAGAGGCGGTGCCCGGCCCCACCGATTTCGGCGTACCCGGCATCAGCAAGTTGCAGTCGAAGTTCCGCGTGCCGGTAAGCATTGAGCATAACGACGTGCTGTTCACCTTCCGCAGCGATGCGCTGGCCAACATCGTCAACGCCCTGGCCTGGTTGCAGGGCAGTAACACCCTCAATGGCAACTCGGTAGCCTCTCCGGCCTTCAACGGCCTCTTCAGCTTTGGCCCGACCCGCTTCAACTTTGTCCAGCCCGGGCTGCCACGCAAGGTTGCGGACCAGGCGGCGTCTCAGAACCTTGCGCCGTTCCCGACGATCCACACGGAGATCAATCCGGCCTCCTCGATGTGGATGGGCTTTGTCGATCAGCAGTTGGATGGCAGCGCACCCAGTGGCTCGACGGTGACCTTCGCAGGGACCGGCCCCAATTCTTCTGGCA
>DASRHT010000089.1:0-129939 GCA_035650355.1 Ktedonobacteraceae bacterium | reverse complement strand
TCTGCATGGCTGACATGGTTCATGATCCTTAGTGTCGTGACTAGAATGGGCGCAAATGCGCTGCATGTTCCATAGCACTCTCAGGCTATCCTGCACATAGTAAGCCTAAGTGGCGCATTGTGTCAATGTCTTTAGTGCATTATGGCTGAGACTCTTTTAAGCTGATTGGCGCGTGTAAAGGACAGATCAGCTAAAGAAGAGAGGTATGCTGGTGTGGCATTTCAATAGTGTGGAAGGAGAAAAGTATGACTATGACGGAACGTTCTACGGCTGTCGGTGTGTTTAGCGAACGTCCACAGGCCGAGCGGGCAATAGCAGAATTGCATCACGCGGGATTTAGCGATGAGCAGATTGGCTTCGTGGCGCGCAATGGCGATAAAATGGCGGAGAGTATGGGCAACGGCGATTCGAGGGCGGAGACGGTGGCGGGCGCGGCCACTGGGGCCGTTAGCGGCGGCATCATCGGGGGCGTGGCGGGCGCGGCAGCCTCTCTGCTTATCCCCGGTCTGGGTCCTGCCATTGCCGGAGGCATTCTGGCGGCTGCCCTCGGTGGCGCTGTCCTGGGGGCGACGGCTGGCGGATTCGCGGGCGCTCTGGCAACGATGGGGGTGCCGGAGGAAGAGGCGCGCTACTATGAAAGCCAGCTCAATTCTGGTCGTGTGATCCTGACCATCGATGCGCCAGGTCGCTATCAAGACGCGGTTGCCATCCTGCGGGCAAATGGCGCCTATGATGCCGGCGCCTATTACAGCCAGAGGATGGTAGCTGACAACGATGTACCTGCCAATGGCGACTATACCGTTCACGAGGCTCCTGGAGAGGTTGATCAGCAACAAGCTGGGATCGTGCCCGGCTTTGGTACATACACGCACACGATTGGGCCGGGTGTTGAGTCTTCTTATCCGGGAAGTCAGGTTGAGGCTCCACGCGGCGAACCTGTGCCGCCCGGCCCTGGAAGCCCGACCCATGAGTATCCGCAAAGCTCGCCAGAAAATGTACCACCCGGCCCAGGAGGCGTGACGCGCGAAGGAACTGAGGGGGAGGCAAGTGATACTCTGCCCCGTCCTGAGCCCGACATTTATACGCCAATCGCCCCAGCAGTGCCTCCCGGTCCGGGAAATCCGCCCGTGGTTCCTGAAGAGACCGATCCAGGCACAGCCGAAGATGAAGAAACCCGTAAGCTAAAACGTTTCGAAGCTCGCCCTGGAGGCGAAAATATCCCTCGCGGCGGCAGTGGTAGATAACGCATGAAATAGAGTCATAGTATGATGGGTCGGCAATCTCTGCCGACCCATTTTGTTGTGCCTTATTCTGTCAGAAAGTTTCAAACGGTATGATGCTGACGATCAGGTAACTCAGAACATGCATAAGATAATGGTACTAGCAAAGGTAAACGCATCTACGATTGCTGTAAATGTGTGTGTGTTGCGACGTGGTAGGGATTGAGCATAGTTTTAGCAAAAAAACGGGACTAGAGAGAACAGAACTTAGGAGGTATAGGGCTGACATGTTCTATTCGGTCGTTTTTCCTGGTATACTACAGGCAAGAAGACCTGCAGGGACGATTCTACCAAACGCTCATGGAAGCGAGAAAGCAATTGTCGATATGACCGTGGAAAAACCGGTAGATCAGCGAGGAGCCAGTATAGCGTCGGATGAAAGTGATCTGATCAGGCTTTACGAACAATATCGACGTCCTATCCACTCCTATACCTATCGTCTGCTCGGTAATATGGAAGATGCTGATGACGTGACGCAGGAGGTATTTGTGCGTGCCTGTTCCTCATGGAAAGGCCTCTATGAGCGCGAACGTCTCTCAGCGTGGCTCTATCGCATCGCGACGAATCTCTGTGTCGATCAACTGCGGCGGCGCAAACGTATCTCCTGGTGGCCCTTATCTGGCCGAGCTCGCGAGAATGAGCAAAGCGAGAATGCTGCTAGCGATGATATGCTCAATTTCCTTTCGGATGCTGGCGGCATTCCAGAAATTGCCGAACGAGAACTGATCCGGCTGACGCTGGCAAATATGCCGGAGGAATACGCAATTGCCCTGGTCTTGAGCGCGGCTCAAGGGGTGCCATACCAGGAAATAGCGGATATCGTCGGTATTTCTCCAAACGCTGCTGCGACGCGGATATCGCGAGCCAAGAAGATGTTCTCCGAGCAATACCAGCGTCTTAATAAAGATAGCGCTGGGAGACGGGAGAAGTGAAATGAATCAGGCTGATCTGCCCCCTCTTCCATCGCCAGGGGCCTCTGGCGCCGGGGTGTGTGCTATTATGCGCCTGTATATCGCGGTGGCGCAGGATATCTCTGCCGAGCAGCTACGTGTCGTCTCGGACCATATGCAGACCTGCCAGCTCTGTGCCCACGAGCACTTACACGTCCAGCGTGCAACCCGGCTCGTTGCAGCCCTTGAAACATCAAGCCCGTCGTCGCGTGTCGATCAGGCGGTGATGGCGGCAATCGCGGCGCGTGCAGGTCATAGCGGCGAGCATGAGTCCGCCTCGTCCCCTCGTCCTATCGCTCTACCGCGTCGTGCGCGCCGAACCCCTGTCCGCCTAGCGGCCACGTTGGCGGCTGTCGCTGCCCTGCTGCTCGTGGTCTTTGCCACGGCCCAGTTTCTCTCCGGCTATTTTCTGCCAGGCCAACAGACAGCATTTGCTCTGCCGGCGAATCTCTCCTGGGGCGCGTATGTGCTCTATCACACCCAGACAAAAGTGACCGCGCAAGGCGAGCCATACCAGATCAGTACCTATCATCAACTGGCGACCAACCATATGAATGTCGAGACGGTGATGGATGGGAAATTAGATGTTATGATGGTGACAGATGGAGATCAGGCGCTGGGACTGGATATGATGCACCACATCGCTCAATGGGACGCTCATAACTGGGGCGTTGATGAGTCAATGTTCGATCTCGCGCGCCTGCGCCTGGATTTGCAGGCCCGACGCGCAGTTTATCTGGGAAAAGGTGACTTCAAGGGCCAGCAAGTCTATCGTATTCGCTGTGATAACGGCCTGGTATTGCTGCT
Organism: Ktedonobacteraceae bacterium; assembly: GCA_035650355.1. GTDB lineage: Bacteria > Chloroflexota > Ktedonobacteria > Ktedonobacterales > Ktedonobacteraceae > DASRHT01. Next base: position 126,902 of record DASRHT010000089.1, on the reverse strand, counting down.
CGATATGCAGTACCGTCCCGTGAATGTATTGCAAGGGGCTGGCGGTCCCGGAACCGGCACCCCCGTTTATACCACAGTTCGCTTGCTGTCACCTGCTCAGGTGCCAGCATCCATGTGGAGCATGACCATCCCCAAAGGCTTCAAGATGGGCACGTTGCCCAAAAACCCGTAGGGACCCGATTTATCGCGTCCGCCGCGATTTATCGTCTACCCATAGGAACCCAATTTATCACGTCTATGCACTTGGGATGCAGCAATTAATGCTCCAGCAGCCAGGGGCGTCCGTGGGATTGGTAAAAAACCTGGGCGGGCTTCTCCTCCTTTGGCTCGGGCCGCTCTCGCCGCAGTACATCGGGTTCGTGGGCGCTCTTCTCTGATTTGTACAAAGCTTGCGCAATGGCGGCTGGCGTTTTGACCAGGCCGGGCGCGGTGTATACTCTTCTGGCTGTGACCTGACAGGTGGGGCAGGTCATCGGTGTACTGGCCTGATCGAGCGAACGCCAGCATTCAAATACCCCGCAATGGTCACAGCGAAATTCATATTGTGGCATCGTATACCCTCCCTTTGAATTACCAACGCGGCAATGTTTTTCTCCTATTTAACTGATCGACTAGAAAAAGTATACTCTATTCAAGTAATATGTGCAAGGAAAATTTACTATTGATAAGGTTAAGATATCTATCTTAGTCTTGACAACAACGATTTTGCAAGCTACTATTCTATCGTAAATGCGCAATAGCAAGAACACAGCTTTACAGAAAAGTTACACATCTGGTGTACTGGACTGGTACTCCCTTAGCATTAGCACTCCCATCGGGGAAAATGAAAGCGGCGTGGCTCTAACAAAAAAGGTGCGCTGGTGCAGGATACACGGTGTTCCCCTTTTCCACTTCGTGTCCCATTTTCGCCTTTTCGATACTGTCTACTGTCCGATTTGTGTTGTCTGCTGTAGCATAGATCGCCGCCAAGCTTTAGCTGCTATAACGTACGTCTATCTACAAATGCTCGTCTTGAGTCATTTTCAGCGCAAGAGAAGGGAGACCTTATCATGACTATGGTAGCCCCGGGTCACGAGACCCTGTTTAAAGTGGATCTTTCCAAACCCATGAGCCAGCAGCAGGTGGTGGGACACAACCGCTGGCATCCAGATATTCCACCAGTCGCTACAGTGAAGCCAGGGACGGTTTTCCGCATGGAGTGTAAAGACTGGACTGATGGACAGATTAAGAATAACGATAGCGCCAATGATGTGCGCGACATTGATTTGAGCATTCCGCATGTGCTCAGTGGCCCGATTGCGGTCGAGGGGGCGGAGCCAGGGGATGTGCTGGTCGTCGATATCCTCGATATGGGGCCATTTCCCGGGCAGCAGACCGAATGGGGATTTACCGGCATTTTTGCCAAAACCAACGGCGGCGGCTTCCTGACGGATCGCTTCCCGAATGCACATAAAGCCATCTGGGACCTGAAAGGGGTTTATGCCACATCGCGCCACCTGCCTGATGTGCGCTTTGTGGGCATTCAGCATCCTGGCCTGATTGGCTGCGCGCCATCGCAAGAGCTGCTGGCGAAGTGGAATAAGCGCGAAATCGATTTGATCAACACCGACCCCAATCGCGTCCCACCACTGGCTTTGCCGCCGCTTGAGCGCAATGCGGTCATGGGCTCGTTAAAGGGTGATGCCTACAAACGCGCGGCCCAGGAAGCTGCTCGTACGGTTCCGCCGCGCGAGCATGGCGGCAACTGCGACATCAAGAATCTGACGCGCGGCTCTCGCGTCTACTTCCCCGTCTACGTGAAGGGAGCGAACCTGTCACTGGGCGACCTGCACTTCTCACAGGGAGACGGCGAAATTACCTTCTGTGGCGCTATCGAGATGGCTGGCTTTATCGATCTCCAGGTTGAGCTGATCAAAGATGGCGTCAACCGCTTTAAGATGACCAACCCCATCTTTAGAACCAGTCCGCTGGAGCCGCGCTATACCAACTTCCTGGTATTCGAGGGCATCTCCGTTGATGAGCAGGGCAAGCAGCATTACATGAATGCTCACATTGCCTACAAGAACGCCTGTATGAATGCTATCGAGTACCTCCAGACGTGTGGCTATACTGCGGAACAGGCGTATATCATTCTCGGCTCTGCTCCGGTGGAGGGCAGGGTGAGCGGTATCGTCGATATTCCGAACGCATGCTGTACGATCTACCTGCCAACGGAGATCTTCCAGCGCGACGTAGAGCCGATGAGGCATACCGCTTCACGTCAGACTCAGGTCTCGACCGCGAGCTAGTAAAAAAGTTCCAGGTGTGGCAGCCAACCACACCTGGACATCATTTCAGGAGGTGAACTCATGGCCCTTGCGACAGCCCTGGAACGCCTCACCTCTCCCTGGGATCATTTAGCGCAGGAAAATCCCTTTGTTGGCTTTCTGGATACGCTCTTACGTGGTACCGGGCAGGTGATGTTCCAGAACAATCCTTTAACCGGCCTCTTATTTCTTATAGGCATTTTTGTGAATTCGGCTCTGCTCGGTCTGGCCGCGCTGATCGGCTTAATTGTGAGTACATTGACGGCTATCATTCTCGGCGCTGACCGCACGGCGACACGGGCCGGGCTGTTCGGCTATAACGGCATTCTGGCCGGCATCGGGCTGGCGTTCTTTGTACAATGGAACGGCACGCTGGTGGTGTATATCGTGCTGGTAGCTATTTTGACCACGATAGTCATGATGGCCCTGATCAATTTCATGGGCGAGCGCGACATGCCCGCGCTGACCGCGCCTTTCGTTATCAGCACCTGGCTGTTCCTCTTTGCCATTTTTCAGTTCGCCCACCTGCGGCCTACAGCCGCGATCTTACCCACTCCGCTTGATCCTCACGCCTTTGTGCAGACGGAACTGAGGCCGCTTCCCGGGACGATGGCCGGCGCAGGGGTGACGGCCCTTAATCTGGTGACAGCGTTCTTTCGGGGGATTGGCGAGGTCTTCTTTCAGGACAATCTGATAACGGGGATCATCTTTCTGATCGCCATTCTGATCAATTCGCGCATTGCGGCGCTCTTTGCCGCGCTGGGATCGCTGATAGGGATGCTAAGCGCGCTCTTCCTCTTTGGCGGCAACGGCTACTGGGTCTATCACGGGCTTTATGGCTTCAATGGCGTGCTTACCGGCATCGTGCTGGGTGGGCTGTTCTTTGTGCTCACCTGGGAGTCAACAATCTATGCGCTGATCGGCATATTGATCAGCACGGTGTTGATGGCCGCTATTAGTGTCGCGCTCTCGCCTATAGGCATGCCCGCGCTGACAGCTCCCTTTGTCCTGACTGGCTGGCTCTTCGTCGGCGTGAAAGCAGGCTTCCGCGCGCTTCGTGCGGTCCCGTTGGCAGCGCTGACAACCCCCGAGCAGATCCGCCAGAACTTCCTTGAGGAGCAACGAGTTGCCACTGGCCCAAGACACGCGCCGGAACCGACGTTATGATAAGGGCGAGGCTCGTAATCGAGTCTCGCTTTTCTCTTCTACACTGCTTTGACGCCTCTCCTGCTCAGAGGATACAATAAAGAAAAACAGTCCTGATATTCAGGTTCACAATGTCGTGAACATATAGAAGGAGAAGACGCGCATGGCAGAGCGTATCCCTGTTCTCGTCGGGGCGGCACGAACGCCGACGGGACGCTTCCTCGGCAACCTTGCCAGTTTTAGCGCGCCCCAGTTGGGTGCAATAGCAATAAAAGAGGCTGTACGCCGCTCGGGCATCGATTCTGATGCGCTAGAAGAAGTCATTATGGGCAATGTCGTCTCGGCTGGTATCGGCCAGGCGCCGGCGCGGCAGGCGGCGGTGCGAGCTGGTCTATCGGTCGATATTCCGGCGGTGACTGTTAACAAAGTCTGCGGCTCCGGCCTCAAGGCGGTGATGCTGGCCGCGCAGGCGATCCGGGCTGGCGACGCGCAGGCGTTTGTCGCTGGCGGCATGGAGAGCATGAGCAATGCTCCCTATCTCTTGCCCAAAGCGCGCACCGGCTATCGCATGGGCGACGGCAAAATTGTTGATAGCGTCGTGCATGACGGCCTCTGGTGTGCCTTTGAGGATATCCATATGGGCAACGAGGCCGAGATTATCGCCGAGAAGTTCTGCGTCACGCGCGATGAGCAGGACCAGTTCTCGTTGCAGAGCCACCAGCGTGCAGCCGCTGCGACCGCCGCAGGTCGCTTCAAAGAAGAGATTGTCCCTATCGAGATCCAGCAGAAAAAGGGCGTACTCGTTGTCGATACCGATGAGCCCATTCGCGCCGATACCTCTATCGAGGCCCTTTCTAAGCTCAAGCCTGCCTTCCAGGAGGGTGGAACGGTCACAGCAGGCAACGCGCCCGGCCTGAGCGATGGCGCTTCGGCTACGGTTGTTGTAGATCAGAACTTTGCCAATGCGCATGGCCTCAAGGTGCTGGCGCGTATCGTCGGTTATGCCTCTGCTGCTATTGAGCCGCGCTACATTTTTGCAGCTCCGACGCGGGCGGTCAATCGCGTGCTGGAGCGCACCGGCCTGAAGATCGGCGATTTCGATCTGATCGAGGTTAACGAAGCCTTCGCGGCCCAGGCGCTATCGAACGGCAAAGAACTCGACTGGGATTGGTCGCGCGTCAATGTCAACGGAGGCGCGATTGCGCTCGGCCACCCCATCGGCTCCAGCGGCTCGCGCGTCCTGATCACGCTGATCTACGAACTGCGGCGTCGCGGCGGCGGTCGCGGACTGGCAACGCTTTGTCTGGGAGGCGGCGGGGCCGTCGCTATGGCGGTAGAAGTGTAAGCAGGAGCGACATTTGCTTTCATCGAAGCATCATTAACGGAAATGAAAGCAAATGTCATAGCAGGATCAGTCCTGTTCTGCTCGCGCGGCTACGATATCGTTTTTGGCGGCCCAGAGGGCAAGGTCCTGCTTCTGGATGGCTGCGGCCATGAGGTCGGGGAAGAGATCGGGCGTGCAGGCGAAAGAAGGGATGCCCAGGTTGGCGAGGTGGGCAGCATTGCGCTGATCGTAGCCGGGCGCACCCTTGTCGCTGAGCGCCAGCAGACAGACGACCTGGACGCCGCTGCCGACCAGTTCCGCCGCTCGCCGCAGCATCTCCTGATTGTTGCCGCCTTCGTAGAGATCGGTGATCAGGACCAGGATGGTCTGGGTAGGGCGTGTGATGATCTGCTGGCAGTAGGCCAGGGCGCGGTTGATATCCGTTCCACCGCCGAGCTGCGTGCCGAAGAGCAGGTCTACCGGGTCCTGAAGATCGTCGGTGAGATCGACCACCGCCGTATCGAAAACGACCATGCGGGTACTGACGGCTTTGATCGAGGCCATCACGGCTCCGAAGATGCCTGAATAGACGACCGAAGCCGCCATTGAGCCGCTTTGATCGACGCAGAGCACGATGTCACGTAGAGACGAACGCTTGTGACCATGCCCTACCAGGCGTTCGACGATGATAGTATTATGTTCCGGCAGGTAGTTCTTCAGATTGATACGGATGGTATTGTGCCAGTCAATTTCATTTGGACGCGGGCGATAAGAGCGGGTGGCGCGGTTGAGGCTGCCCCGTACCGCCTGGATCAATGGATTCGCCAGTTTGCGCTCCAACTCCTCTACCACTTTGCGCACAACGTGCCGCGCCGTGTCTTTGGTCTTCTCAGGAATAACTTTGCTGAGCGAGAGCAGGGTGGCGACAAGATGAACATCGGCATCCACCTGCTCCAGCATCTCCGGTTCGAGCAGCATCTGTGTGAGGTTCAGGCGTTCCAGGGCGTCCTGTTGCATCACGCGTACTGTGGATGATGGGAAGTAGGTGCGAATATCGCCCAGCCAGCGCGCGACTTTGGGCGAGGAACCGCCGAGACCTGCCGAGCGTTCAGAGTCGTAGAGCGCCTCAAGCACGCCGTCCATCCCCATATCGCGCTCGCTCAGTGCCAGGCCGCCTCCATCACCACCTTTGCCGCCGCCAACTCCTAAACCCTGACTCGAATCTTTGCCCAGGACGAGCCGCCAGCGCCGTAAACGCTCTTTCTCATCAATTGCCATTGAATTCTACCCCCATAATCTGTGCCAGCACAGGTAACACTTTGTCGGCTCTCTGTTGATTGATATCGCTCCGCGTAACTCCCACCGCCGCGCTGCCAGCATGCGCAGGTGATGAACTCGATAGATGCTTGACCTTCTCGCCCATCTTCTGGCGCTCAGGCTGTTGGAAGCCGGAAAAGGCGCGGCGCAGGATGGGTAGCAGGGCGTCGAATGTATCGAGGGGCAGGTCGCTCATCCAGGCGTCCAGCGCTCGCCAGAGTCCGTCCTGGTGTAGGACGAGCATGCCGCTGCCGTACAGCACGCCTTCTATCCATGCGGCGGCCTGGGGAGCTGGCGTGGCCAGGGAGAGCGCGAGTCGTGTCTGTCGTTGCAACTCCTCATCGTCCAGCGCGTTTTGTTCCAGCAGCAGGCGACAGCAACGCCCGCGCACCAGCCCATGAATGCTCTCGCGCTCGGTAAGCTGACGTAGGATAGTCAGCCACTGCTGACGCTGCTCGTCGCGGTTGAGCAGGCTAACGCTTCCCTGCACATGATCGATGCTGGCGATCATAGCGCGAGCGGCATCATCATCCAGCGAGGCGCAGGCTCCCGGCAGGCCGATGATAATGCGTTCAAACAGGCCGTCAAGCACTGGCAGGATGCGCTCCGCCTTCGTCTGACGCACATCGCCGTAGCGCGCCACGCGTGCCAGGGGCGGCATGGCTGCCATCATATGCCGAACATCGGCGGAGATGGCGGCGCGCTTCTGAATCTCTTGCAGCAGATGGTCGATAGCGCCCGGCAGTTCGGCCAGGATCGCCTGGTCCAGCAGCTCGGTCAGAGGGGGCAGGTCTGCGGTGGCATCTGTCGTGTGGTGGACGTAGGAGGTCGCGGCCACTTCGACTGTGTTGCCCCAGATGTTGGCCTCGATCAATAAGACCACGAATTCGACCTGCCATTGTAGTTGCCAATGTTCGTGAAATGTGCCGGTCTTGCCATAGACGCGCTGCGGCTCGCCCCAGTTGATCTTGAGCAGGCGCAGGCGGTGCAGAAGCTGGCTGCGCGCGCGATCCGTCTCTTTGCGCAGGTCGAGTTCAAGTTTGACAATTTCTGTCGAAGGCTTGAGACGCAACTTGCGCTGCTGGATTTCCAGATCGCGCTGCAAAGGGACCGCAGGCGTCTCTGGGGGCACCTGTCCCAAACGGTCGCCAATCTCTAGCTTATCGCGAATCAGCTCCATCGGCGTCACGTTGCCATGACAGAGCACTGTCTGGATTGCCTCGTGCTGCTCCGCCAGGCCGGGCATTGGCAGATCGCGCATGGCGGCCAAAGCCTCGCTCAGCCGGACGGCTTCGATGACGCTGGCGGATGAGGCGTCAAGCCCCTCGGCACGTAAGAGGCGGGCCGCGTGGGTCATCCAGCGAATGGTAACACGGTCGGCAGTCGTCCAGAGATGCTCGTACCAGCCGGGCGAGGTGACGCCCGCGCCGTAGCCGCTGCGATAGGAGAGGCGCGAGTTGGTCCACGGAATCCAGGTCGCCTCGACCTTGAGGCGCTTCAGCCCGCCGTAGCTCCCCGATTCATCGCGGGAGCCGCTATCAGCCAGCACAGGAGCGTGCCACGCGCCGCAGACGATGGCGATACGCTCAAAGCCCTCCTGTTGCGCCACGCGAATCGTCTGGCGCATGTGGGCCTCGCGCAGGGCTTCTATCTCGTCCTTTGGCGTGGGATCGCTGCGTAACGCGGTCATCGCCTCCAGAATGCCTTCGAAAAGGTTGGTGGCGTCGCGTCGCTGCTCGATTTGCTGCTCCCACCAGAGTTCGTGATCGCTATAGCCGGCGGCTTCAGCCAGCATTGCCAGCGGATCATCACGCTGAGCGATTGGTGATGCTGGCGGCTCAACTACTGTCGTGTGCGTGCCTGCGCTCGCGCGCTGCTCGTCAATGGGCGCGGTTTCATCGGGCGGCGTTTCCGTCGCCTCCACCTCCTCGCTTGCCGGCAAGATCGCCAGTTGGATCGCTTGCGGCAGGTCCATAAAACGCGCGGGAATATTGCGTTGCAGCGCGTAACGTAGAGCCTGCCATTCGGGCGAGAAGTGCGTGAAAGGATAGTAGACCGAGCGCCTGGGATTGTCGGGCGCGTAGATGAGGAGCGCAACCGGCGGCTGCATCTCCTCTCGCAGCAGGAACGACAGGACTTCCTGGGCGTCAGGTGGTCCCTCAACCAGCACAATATCCGGTTTGAGCGCCTCCAGCGCGGCATATAAACTACGCGCACAGCCGGGACCATGATGGCGCACACCGAAGATGTGCAGGCTCATGTTAGAGTACCTCCTGGAAGGATTTAACACCTGTATACATAACGTTTTCCCTTTCATATAGCAACGCCTCGGATGAGGCGTCTATCGAAATCCATCATTGTTCGTTGTTCAGATAATACTACATTCTTTTTTATTGTCATTACTCCGGTGGTCGGTTCGAGGAACCTGGCCGTTTGATCAAGGTAAGTGTGGCCGCTCTCCAGAGCTTTTTCCCCCTTCCCGAGTCGGCTCTCTTGCTGAGGTAGAGGTTCACTCGTACATTTTTTCTCCACAATCACGTCCAATGGGCAAAAAGTTTTTGAGCAATGAATGCGCGAGGGTAGAAGGGCTCTTGAAGCGCCTGTTTGAAACATGTTCAGGGCTTCGCCAAAGTCGCTGCACGCTCTGACTGCTCGCGCCAAAGGCGCTCACAGGGAGAGGAAGGTGCTGGCAGTGGGCACAGCCCACAGCCAGCACCTTCCTCTCCCCAACGGCTCGCTTGCGAGCCGTTCAGAATGAAAAGACAACTTTTGCGAAGTCCTGGAAACATGTTTTGCATCAGTTGCTGTCTGTTCCGAATTTATGATACACTGCAACTTGCGGAGTATAAGACCTCAAGTGTAGCCAAAAAGGCAATGGTTGTGATAGGAATATTGGCTCTATGGATGTTTCGTTCTTCTTTGCTCTTCTCGGAACACTTATTACTGTGGCTACGACTGTAGCCACAATTGTCGTGTTTCTTCTGAAGAAACCTCCACTGCGGCCACTCATCATTACCAGCAGCGTCGTGCTGCTCGTGCTGCTTGTTGGTGCTGAAGTAACGCTCCATATTGCCTATCCAGAGGGGTTTGGGCCGGGGCTTCCTTCGCAGCCTTCTGGTTCCGATATGTTAGGAGATCCAACTGCAAGATCTTTCTGGCAACGTACTCCTTCATGCGTCTTCAAGCCAAATGGCTACCACCTTCTTGCCAGTCAGGGAAGCCAGGGGTTGACTGTTTGTAAAAGAGCCGCCTCGTCTCTGTATCACAACGGGATCATCACGCTCAATATGTGCATTTTAAGCGGAGGAAGTGGGGGGATTGGCTTCCGCTTTCCTTTCCAAAGCCTAGGGTTCTTTTTTGAAATGGATGCCAATAGACGATATAAACTCTCGTACTCCGGTCAAACGCTGATCAATTGGACCACACCATCAATCCTCAATCAGAGTTCCAATGTGCCATGCTACGACCTGGCTGTGGTCATGGAAAACCCTTCGCTCTCGTTTTATATCAATCAAGCATTTATCACCACATGCCTGGACCCATATACATCTCAGGATACCTCTGCCGGACAACTTGCATTATTTGCTTCTCCTGGAGCAGCCACGACCGATACCGATATCCTTTTTACCAATTTCCATGTGACACCTCTTTCTCGCTTACCAGCGAAGCCATTTAGTTGGACCTACTTTCCCCCATATACACCGTCGTCTTGCAAGAGTTAAGCATGCTGGAAAGAGATGTATTGTGACCAATTTCAATTTGGTCACATGACCCTCAACCATACCCTTGTTGACTGACCAGATTAAGCCAGCTTTCACAGTGTCTTTGTCCTTTTCTATCCCAGAGGCAAACGACTGGAGTTCTTTCCTTGATGGTGTTGAAGGTGATGGATCTTTACATAAAAAATACGGCAGTGTGGTTCATTGTAATGGAGCGTCAAATAGTACTCCATTGACGATTATGGATGTTACAAACTTTTCGCAAGCCCGTCATGAGAAGTAGAACTGCTTATAGAGAAATACACTGATTGATAGTCTATTTCGCTCTAACTAATTTGCATACTACTATTTTTACATAATATTTTTTATCTATCGACATTGATACCTCTATATTTTAGTATATGCATCTGCACTCTCGAACTCAGTTTACCACTTTTTTATTCTGTAAAATCGACGTTTTTCAAGGAACGTTTGTCGTTTTGGGAGGGAATAGTATGCGATGGAATCTGGCACGGACATTTGTTGCGGTCATGATCATGTTCGTCGTGGTAGGGACTAGTCTACTCACCACATATCTTTTGGAGAGAGACCAGACTACAAGCTCGTTTGCCGCGATGAACGATGCGTCCGCTGGTGGTCCGTTTGTTCCTATAAGTGATCAGGCTGCGCCTCTGGTGCATCGAGCCCAGTATATGCGGCCAACTCGTCTCGATCAGCCTCTCGCTCTCACTGTTGGATTGCAACCGCGCAACTGGCAGGAACTGAGCAACCTGGTATTGGCTGTTCGCAATCCCACATCGCCGCTCTATCGACACTTTTTGACGCCTGAGCAATTCAAAGAGCGTTTTGCTCCTACTGCCAACCAGGTACAACAGGTCACACAGTTTTTGCAAAGCCAGGGATTGGTCGTTAAAAGTGTCGCATCTAATAACGTACTCATCGACGTGGTTGGCACGGTTTCACAGGTTCAGCAGGCATTTCATGTACAGATGAACGATTACCAGGTGGGGAAAGAGACCTTCTCTGCCAATGCAACGCAGCCGCAAATCCCGTCGAAGCTCCGCCCTTTTGTTGCGTCGTTAAGCGGGTTAGATAGCAGCGTTCATTTTCATGCGCATCACGTCATGCATACGGATACTCCGAAAGTGGGAGGGAACGGTTTTAGTCCGCAAGGTCTGGCTGCCGCCTACGATATTGCGCCATTGCAGCAGAGCAACATCTCTGGTGATCACCAGTCCATCGCTTTCCTTGAACTGGATGGGTATCAGCTCAGCGATGTCGAGCAGTATGCAAGCGCCTATAATCTCGGTCCCATCAACGCCTCTACGACGCTGGTAGATGGCTATAGCGGTGCCCCAGGCTCGAATGCTCTCGAAGTGGAACTAGATATGGAGGTGGCGGCGGCAGTCGCGCCCCATGCTCACCAGCTCATTTATGAAGGCCCCAATACCGCTCAGGGGTTCAATGATACGGTCAATCGTATTGTGACCGATAACCACACGTCGATTGTGAGCATGAGCTGGGGAGCGTGTGAAGCGGTGACTGGCAGTGCCAATATGCAGACGCTTAATACGATTTTTGCGCAAGGGGCTGTCCAGGGGATGTCTTTTTTTGCGGCCTCTGGAGACGCTGGAGCCTATGATTGCCAGGATACGAATTTGGCTGTGGACTATCCTGCGAGTGATCCTAATGTCACCAGTGTGGGAGGGACCACGTTGACGGTAAACGCCGACGGTTCTTACAAGAGCGAGTCGGTCTGGTCGAATCCACTTGATAGGTTGCATGGTCCCAGGGGAGCGGGGAGTGGTGGTGGTCTCAGCAGTACCTGGCAGATGCCGGGCTGGCAGAGCGGTCCAGGGGTGCAAAATTCCTCTAGTAATGGAGACCGGGAGGTGCCGGATATTTCAGCGGATGCCGATCCAACCCCCGGTTACTCGGTCTATTGTACCGTGTCACTTGCGGGCTGCCCCTCCGCCGGGTGGCTCACGGTTGGCGGAACGAGCGCGGCGGCTCCATTACTGGCGGCCAGTACGGCGCTGATCAATCAGTATTTGCTCTCGCAAGGCAAAGCTCCTCTCGGGCTGGTCAACCCGTTGCTCTATGCGCTCGCTACTGCACAGCAGGCGTATCCTGCGTACCATAGCATCAGCACTGGCAATAACCTCTACTATCCTGCTACGGGCACCTATAGCCTGGCAACCGGGCTGGGGACACCGGATGTCTATAATATCGCCCGGGACCTGGTCATGGGGAGCGTACTGGCGCGGGATACGTTCCAACGAGCTAACCAGGCCTCTTGGGGAACAGCCTCGGATGGGCATGCTTGGCAAAGCGACGCGAACACTAGTCCTGCTTTCTCTATTGTGAACAATATGGGCCAGATCTCTGGCAACGGGGCTTACAATGCGCTCTTGGGACCGGTGGTCCAGAATGCTGAGGTGGTAGCGACCAGTTCGATCACCAACTTCACCATCTCGAATATAGGAGTCATCCTGCATTGGGTCGATGCCAATAATTGGTATAAGGCTGAGCTTACTGGGAGCACGCTGGTGCTGCAGAAAAAGCTGAATGGCGTAGTCTCTACTCTTGGGAGCGTCCCATTTACGGCATCTGCCAACACGGCCTATACGCTGCGTTTCCGCCTGGTCAACTCCACACTCTCTGTGAGAGCCTGGGTCGCAGGCCAGTCTGAGTCATCCAACTGGCAACTCACAGTCACCGATAGCACGTTTCAGATGGGATATTGTGGCTTGCGTTCGGTGTTGCAATATGGCGCTATTCAGACGGTCACCTCGTTTCAAGTGACCGCCGTACAATAGCACTTTTTGGGGCAGTGGCAGGATTCACCTGCCTTGCCCGGAAGTTGTGTTTACTTATTTTTCGGAAAATGATGAATACGGCAAAAGCGGCTTTCCCGGCAAAGAGATTGAGATCACCTACTCGCCTCTGTTCACAGGTGTTAGTACCTCCTGACACGCGCGATATAAGTCTTTCCATCCGTCGCGCTCTTTCACCACCGTTTGCAAGTATTCCAGCCACACCACGCGATCCTGCACCGGATCTTTTACGATGGCCCCGGTCAGGCCCGCCGCCAGATCGGCAGCTTTGAGCGTGCCATCGCCGTAATAGCCGGCCATCGCCAGGCCGTTGTTGATCACCGAGATCGCTTCGGCGGTGGAAAGCGTGCCACTGGGCGACTTCACTTTTGTTTTCCCGTCGGTAGTAACGCCGTTGCGCAGCTCGCGGAAGACCGTCACCACGCGACGAATTTCTTCTAAGGCGGGCTTCTCGGCGGGCAGTTCGAGCACCTGTCCCAGGCTAGCAACGCGCCGATCAACAATCTCGACCTCTTCATCCATGCTATCGGGCACAGGGAGAATAACCGTATTGAAGCGGCGCATCATGGCGCTGGAAAGCTCGTTCACGCCCTTATCGCGGTTATTGGCGGTGGCGATCAGGTTAAAGCCTTTACGCGCCTGCACCTCGGTATTGAGTTCGGGGATCGGCAGCGTCTTCTCGGAGAGGATGGTGATAAGCGTATCCTGTACCTCGCTCGGTATGCGCGTCAACTCCTCGATGCGGGCGATTTTGCCTTCCTCCATCGCGTTCATCATCGGGCTCACCACCAGGGCAGCAGGCGATGGACCTTCCACCAGTAAGCGAGCGTAATTCCAGCCATAGCGGATCGCGCTCTCGTCTGTGCCTGCGGTCCCCTGAATCAGCAGGGTTGAGTTGCCGGAGATTGCTGCGGCTAGATGTTCGCTAACCCAGCTTTTGGCTGTCCCCGGAATGCCGTAGAGCAGCAGCGCGCGGTCGGTTGCCAGGGTCGCGACGGCGATTTCGATCAGGCGAGGATTGCCGATATATTTGGGCGAGACGACGAAGCCGCTGGAGAGGGTGCCGCCCATCAGGTAGGTACGCACGGCCCAGGGGGAGAGCGCCCAGTTGGGTGGACGCTGGCGACTGTCCTCTTTGGCTAAGGCAGCCAGCTCTTCCGCGAACTGCTGCTCGGCATGCTGGCGCAAAACGGCATTGATGGATGGAGCGTCGCTTTTGGCGGTAGTAGTAATTGCAGGCTTTTTTGGCGATCCGTTTGATGTCATTGGTTATATAATCTCCTCTGAAATGCGTTTTCGTGTGCGTACCAGTTCAGTAAATGTATTGAGCAGGCTCTGCCAGTAATAGAATTGCCGATGCTCGTCCTGCGGTAATCCCAGAGGTTCCAGTGCTAATGCAAAGCAACTCGGTGGTAGTAAATGGGCTGCGCAGGTAAGTGTCGCATTCCATGAATGGACATGCGATGGATTATCTATGAGCGAGGCGGCGACGCTTCTCAGGCTCTGGAGATAGTACTCTCCGAGTTCCTGACTCCATAAACCTGTCATAGTGGGCAGAGCGTTTTGCCATTGCCCGCTATCAGCCGGGTATTGCAGGAGATAGCGTTCTATTTCAGATTGAGGAATTAAGCGCACTAATGCCTCGTGTATGTCGGAGGCATACATCTCGCGTATGACTCCACGGTCACGATGTTCACAGAGCCATTGCCAGAGCGGCAGTGCCCACGATGTTGTTTGATGGAGCGTGGCAGCGTATGACCAGCAGAGCAAGATATCGTTTTTCTGTTTATGCCTTTTTGCGGCTTCTATAAGTGCTTCCGGGGTGGCGGCAAAGCGTTCTTCCCAGTGGATGGGGGAGATGAGCGAAAGTACCTGTGTTTGGTACCAGCTTTTGTCTTTGCTGCCCTTAGGGGCAACAGCAATTCCGTCGCGTTGCCAGCTTTTATCAACCTCTTTTGGCTCTTTCATCTTGAATGTGCCATCGTAGGTCAGGATGGCATCGGCCCGCGCCAGCATGCGTTGAGCCAGGGCCGATGTGGGGATGCGCGCCAGCAGTTCCGCCGCCGTGGTGCGCACGCCTTCGCTGCGGTCGTCAAGCGCCTTTTCCAGAAACTCTTCATCCGCGGCGGAAAGCCCGACCTTGAAGGCGGAGAGGAATTTGTTTCGCGCTTCGGCTTTCTCCTGCTTCCATACCTCGTTGAGCCAGTCGCGTGCTTTTGCCGGATCAATTGCGCGTAATTGATGTAAAATCGCGCTGCGTTGACCGACCGTTCCTTCCTGCCAGATGGTTTCGGCATCGTCAGGTAAGGTATCTCCGGCTAGAAACTGTGCCACCCATGACCAGCCAGAATTGAGCTGACCGAGCCAGCGCCCGCGCTCGCCGATTACCGGTATCAGCGCCGCTCGTATATCTTTTGACTGCGCGCCATAGGCCAGCGCCTGAGGCAATAGTTCGTATGGGAGGCGCTGTCCAAGCTGCTTGAGGCGCTGCAATGCCTCCGGCAGCACTTCATCGTGTTCCTTCTGCAACAGGCTCTCCAGCAAATTCGTCGCTGCCGGTGAGCATGCATGCAGGCTTTCCTGAGCGGCTGGCCGCGGAGCCTCCGGGGCGGGCCTTGTCTGTCGCCCCGCCTGACGGTAGATGCTCCACGCGCCAGCCGTGAGGAGCAATTTGCGCTCGGCATCGTCAGCGGGAATCCGGGTGGCGAGCGCATCAACAGGCGTTGCTGTTGCCACATCTTTACTGCCAAGCTGGCCCGTGCCGACAATCGCCATTGTGACAATAGTATCCATCCAAACCTCTTACAATGCGTAATATTTATGATCCGCCAGAATAGCGAGCGGTAAAAGCGCCTCACCATCCCACTCGCCGACAAAATCAACTGGATTGCCGCCGGCGAGCGCCATCAGTTTCCAGTGTTCCTCCGCCAAAGGCAGCATTTGATGACTACTATCGCAGATATACCATTGATCCCCGGTGCAGGCCGGGATAACGTTGTGCAACGTGCAGAGGAAGCGGTCACGCCAGGGCTGAAGGGCCAGCGTTGTGGCCACCTCCGCGAAAAAATCCTCGATGGTTTCCGCTGCGGGGAGAGGCTCCGTAATCGCGCTCACATTGCCCCGACGCGCCGTCAGGATCGCTCGCTGAGGAGCCGCGCCGGGCCAGAAAGCGAGATCGGCGATTTGCTGGATGCCGATAGGATACTGTTCGGCGAAGGCAGCGCCCGCGAAGGAGAATTGCAGCAGCAGCGCCTGCCGTTTGCTGGTAGCTCCGAGTAGCCAGGTGCGCTGGGAACGTCCGCGATCTTCGTCTACGGTCGTCTGTCCCACGATCAGCCAGTTGTCCGTCACCTTCTCGCCACGAGCGATTACTTCATCCTCTTTCAGCGACCAGCCAATCAACTGACGCACGTCCTCTTGCAGCGCGGGATCGAGCTGGTCGAGCCCACGAAAAGCCTGAGTCAGCAGCGCCAGTTGTCCCAGGTGAGCGAGCAGTTTTTCGGGCCAATCGGGTGAGGAATTGGGAATATCAGCCATACGTGCGATGCGGTTAGCCAGTCCTTTGGCCTGGGCGTCCTCCATCAATGCCTTCTGGCTGGCCCAGAACTTTGCCGGTTGGGTCTCCAGCTTGCCCAGCCCATTGCGTACAATATCGTTAAGCCAGAGATCGAGCCGATCTATCCCCATTGTTACTTGAGAGAGGCGTTTCTCAGCCGTTTTTTTCTGCGCCGCCGTTGATTCGCCGTTGGCAGGCTCTTTTGCCTCCGTTTTTGCCTCTTTACGTTTGTTGGTAGCCGCGCGTTTCTCCAGCCAGGCCGTAATCCATTCCGGCGGCTCGGTTGTGGGAACGGTAGAAGGAGTGGTAACGGCGAGCAGCAGCAAGCCAAGTCCATGTTTGCAGGGAAGTTTACGGCTGGGGCAGCTACATTGGATGGTCAGGGAAGAGAGGTCTACGCGCACCTGGTAGAGCGCGCTGCCCTGGCACTCCCCCCAGAGCGCCTCCGGGCTTTGCCCCAGGTTCTTCCAGTTTTTGGCGTTCGCCAGCTTCTTTCCTGCGGCGGAAGAGCTGGCATCGGGAGCCATCGTTAGCACCTGGTCGGCGGTAAGTTGAATACCCACTTATATCCCCCGTCACAAAGTTTTGTGATTACCTACAGATTAATTCTCCGGCAGTATACACAAAACGGAAGGGGTTGGCATGGTAATATGCCACACTCTAAGATAAATGTGCTATTGCCTGTTAACCTCATGACTGCGATCCTGCCTGAATCGCTTTTCGCCTGAAACTTCACCTCTAACCGATACGTGAGAGTGTTATGGATCTGATATATAGGGAGGAAACGCGGATGCAAGAACAAGAGAAAATTCAGCAAATACCAGTAAAAGTCTATCGTTCTGAGGATCGCCTCATGGTGGCAGCTCCGATGCCTGGCATGCAGCCGGAAGATATCATTGTCGGCATTGCTGAGAACGGCGATCTGATTATCAGGGGAGAGATACGCGCGTTGCTCAAAGATATCAAAGAGCTGCTGGTTGACGAATGGAGCGTGGGTATGTACTATCGCGAGCTACATTTGCCCAATGCGGTAGACGGTCAACACGCCAACATCACCTATGGTAACGGCGTTCTCGTAGTAGCATTGCCTATCAGCCGGAACGGACAGACCACCCCGGCAACGCTCATCCTGGAAAAAGTTGGTGTCGCTCACGGCGAATATGTGGGGAAGGCCGGTCGTATGTAGAGGGCGGAGACAAGCTCCGCCCTGTTCTTCTGTACAGGAGAAGAACTGGCTCATTGTCCGATGGCTACCATTGTCTCATCATGCTATTCTAGTCGAAGAAATATAGGTATAGCTACAGAGGCATAAAGGGGAGCAATTGGACATTCAAAAATATCTAGATCGCATAAATTATCATGGTTCGCTTGAGCGGACACTTGATACACTACAGGCGTTGCACGAAGCTCATCTTCTTGCTGTGCCTTTTGAAAACTTGAGCATTCATTGTGGGCGCGAAATTCATCTCGATGAGGCAGCATTATTTACTAAAATTGTTGAGAACAGGCGTGGTGGCTTCTGTTATGAACTAAATGGGTTGTTTGGAGCATTGCTAGCGGCGCTAGGCTATCAGGTCTCGTTGCTCTCGGCGGGCGTGGCTCGCAGTGCAGGCGGATTTGGCCCTGCATTTGATCATTTGGCGCTGCTGGTCCATCTTACAGAAGATTGGCTGGTTGATGTCGGTTTTGGGGATTCTTTTCTCAGGCCGGTGCAAATCACTGAGGCTTTCGAGCAGATTCAGGGTGAGCGCGCCTATCGCTTCGAGCGTTCGGGTGACTATTGGGTCCTGCAATATAGAGAGGATACATGGCAATCCAGCTATCGCTTTACGCTGCACCCATACGAGCTCGCGGATTTTGTAGAGCGATGCCACTTTCATCAGTCTTCTCCAGAATCGCACTTCACCCAAAAGCAAGTCTGTACGCTTGCTACCTCGTCCGGCAGAGTTACGTTAAGCGAACAAAGACTGATCGTAACAACGGGAGAGGAGCGGCAAGAGCGGCTGCTTAAAAACCGGGATGAATATTTAGCCACCCTTGCTGAACAATTTGGCATCTTCCTCTCATTAGAGGATGGGAAGAATTTGACGAGAAACCTCTTGTAAGTTGGCGTGAGGTATCCAGGCCATGCTAATGCTACCTATCCCATGATTGCAACGGCGCTGTAAGTTTCCTGGTAGGTTTCTCCTCCGCCCTTTTAGAAGATTGTGTCGCGAGCGCAGTCCTGAACTGAAGCACGACCCACGAGCCTAGCACATTGCCCAGGGGTACGGCTAACAGTCCTCCGAGCAGGCTGCCGAGCAGGTAGATCAGGGCAGATAGCCAGTGCCCCGTTGTCGCCAGTAGCACATCACCCAGAGCGAGGCTGCTGAAGGTCGTGTAAGCCCCGAGAAAGCCGACGTTAATGAATAGGTGACGCGTCGGCCCAATCAGATGGCTCTCCTCGGCTAAGGCCGTGACGAAGGCGAAAAGCAGCGCGCCCGTAATATTGATAACGAAGATGTCGTAAGGCCAGCTTTTGCCCATATGACCCTGAATAAGTAGGCTGAGCGCATAGCGCGCGATGGTGCCGCAGAAGCCGCCGGCGAGAACGGCAAGCAAGCGACGATGTATCGAAAGTTTTGTCATCAAATTACCCATCCCAGTGCGAATCCAATAATGACTGCCAATAGACCGAGGGCGATTGTACTTCCAAGATACGCAAAGCTTGCGCGTGCATTTCCCTTGCGGATGAGCTGCAAGCCTTCCCAGCTCATGGTGCTGAACGTGGTGTATCCCCCAAGAAACCCTGTTGCTAGCGTCGTCTGGAGGGTGGAAGAGATGCGGTGGCGCAATGCAGCGACAAAAAGCAGGCCGATCAGGAAGGAACCCGAAACGTTGATTAGTACCGTTCCGAGCGGGACATGAGAACGCATGCGTTTAGCGACCAGACGACCAAGTGAATAGCGTGCTGCGGCTCCTATCGAGCCAGCCAGTCCAATCAGAATGATCTGAACCACTACTTTAAGAACTCCGTACAGTTTTTCAGGCAGAGGCGATTTTACACACGAAATGGCCCCTGACATGTCTTTTCAGGCGTTATCAGGAGCCATTAACATCAATGTAGTTTCGCCGGAGCCAAAACTCCGGTGAGGTGAGCCCCATCACCGTGTATACTCTAGTATTGTAGCATATTATTTCCAGTGGCGCTGAGGCAGCCCTGGCACAGGCGAGCGGAAGGTTGGCAGACGGCTCATGCCGAGCGAGCCGACGTAGACCGTGCGCAGATCGGGACCGCCGAAGGTCACGCTGGTGACAAGCTGCAAGGTTTGCCCCGCCGTCGATAGCATATCGGCAGGCTGGACATCGCCAGTTGCCAGCCGTTCATCAAATGTCTGCAACAGTGGCTCGTTGGCATCCTCAAAAACAATGTGATAATCGCCATCAGGGGTGATGATGCCTACGCCGTTTCTGAGCACGGTTGTTACCCAGACATTGCCATCGGCATCGAAGGCAAAGCCATCAACGGCTGCGCCAACGCCAAGTCCATCGGGTCCGACCACTTCTTTATCGGTCAGGCTACCATCGGGCTGGACGCGGAAACGGATAATGCGGCTCTTCATCGTTTCGGCTACATAGAGGTACTCGCCGCTGCTATCGAGCCGGATCTCGTTGGTGAAATAAATATCGTCCCTGACGATGCGCGGCCCCTTCTCATCCATCAGCACAATGTAGCCATCGGGCCGCGGGCTGGCTGCTGCCGGCCACCAGTGCGGTTCGCGGGTGGAGAAGGCCATCCAGAGGCGATTGAGGTGATCGAGAAACACGTAATTCGCGCTGGATAGTTTAACGCCGTCCAACTCGGTTAGAAACTCTTCTGTGCGACCATCGGGATGAAGCTTCTGGATCGTGCCGGTGCCGATATTGGCGATGATAAGGGTACCATCGTCCATCATCGCCAGGCCGTTGGGCTCGCCTCCCAGGCCGTCGAAGAAATGCTGGTCCCCGTTGGAGTCTATGCGTGTCACCCCACCGCGCCCATCGGAGACCCAGAGCGTGCCGTCGGGCTTAGCAAGAATCGATTCAGGACGTACCAGATCGTGACCCGTATAGGTGAGGTCGCTGAGTTCGAGACGAAACTCCTTGATAGGAACGTTACCGGTGCTCATGTCGGTCCTTTCTGTGGTGAAGATTTTTGTGCTATGCTACATTGGGAGACATACATGGTGCAATAATCGCCCTTTGTTAGTATATACGCAGTCTGTGCAGCTACTCATAGCTGGATGTATGCTTTGATTGTACACTCAAGAGGAGAAGGATGCCAAAGGTCGAGTTTTTCTATTTCGCGGATTGCCCCAGCCATGAACGCGCTCTGGCTCTGCTGCGCGATGTGATGGAGGAGCAGAAAATATCAGCCGTGATAGAGGTTGTTGAAGTCAAGACCGAAGAAGACGCGCGTCGCTATCGCTTTTATGGCTCGCCTACTATTCGTATAGATGGCGCTGATATCGCACCCATCCCCGAAGGGCTCGACGAGCCATCTCTGACCTGCCGGGCCTATCGACGACCGGATGGGCGCATTTCTCCCCTACCGCCGCGCGAATTGATCACGGCGGCTTTTCATGGACGTTCGAAGGTGTAAAATAGATACTGGTATCCCTTTTTGTCTGACAGGTGACTGTAAGCTACGATGTAAGGAGATCTCTCAACGATGGCAAAGCTGATGACGGGCGATAGCGTGATTGATTTCACGTTGCCTGCAACCGACGAGCAAACGTACAACGCGAATGAGCAGCTCAGGAATGCGAAGGCCCTGGTAATCGTTTTTACCTGTAATCACTGCCCATACGCTCAGGCGTGGGAAGATCGCATTAATGCTATTGCTCGCGACTACGCTCCGCAGGATGTACGCTTGCTGGCGATCAGTTCTAATGATGTGTCAAAGTACCCGGCTGATAATATGCCGAATATGGCGAAACGCGCTCTGGAGAAGGGCTTTGTATTTCCCTACCTTTACGATGAAAGCCAGATAGTTGCTCATGCATACGGAGCGGAGCGCACGCCGGAATTCTTTATTTTCGACTCTGCCGGCAAGCTACGCTATCATGGAGCGCCCGATGATAATTATGAAGATGAACAGGCTATCAAACATCATTACGCACGCGAGGCCCTGGACGCTATCCTGACGGATAAAACTGTAGCAATTGCCGAAACCCCACCGGTTGGTTGCACCATCAAGTGGAAAAATTCGTAGGTTCAGGCCGTCTGTAATGAATGGCCCGCGAGTAAAAGGAGTGCGGTATGGACATATTGCTGGGTATTGATCTTGGTACAACGGGCGTGAAGGCGGCCCTTTTCGCGGCTGAAGATGGGCGTGTCCTGAGTGATGCTTTTGTTGATTATCCACTTGTTCATCCGCATCCTGGCTGGGCTGAGCAGGACCCCGCCGATTGGTGGAGGGCCACGACAGCCGCTATCCGCACCTGTTTAAACGTTGGGGCAGCGCAGGGGGTACAGCCTGCTGACGTGCGTGGGGTTGGTCTCTCCGGGCAGATGCATGGCGTTGTGTTGCTCGACGCCGGGCGGCAGGTGTTGCGCGACTGCATCATCTGGGCCGATCAGCGCAGCCACGCACAATGCGTCTGGATCACCGAGAAGGTGGGAGCGAGCCGCCTGATCGAGCTTGTGAGCAATCCCGCGCTGACAGGCTTCTCGGCTCCCAAGCTGCTCTGGGTTCGCGACAACGAGCCGAAACTATTTGAGCAGGCTCGCACGATGCTCCTGCCCAAAGACTATATCCGCTATCTGCTCACGGGCGTCTTGGCAATGGAAATCTCGGATGCGGCAGGCACCTGTCTGCTGGATGTCAGGACGGGCGTATGGTCACAGGAAGTTTTACAGGCGCTCGAACTCGATCCCGCGCTGCTGCCTCCGGTTGTACCTGCCGATGCGGCGAGCGGCATCATTACGGAAAAGGTAGCGGAACTGACCGGGCTGCCTGCTGGCACTCCTGTTGCTGGCGGAGGAGCTGATAATGCCTGTGGCGCGGTTGGCAACGGTGTTGTGAAATCTGGCCTTGCGCTTGTCTCCGTTGGCACAAGTGGTATTGTGCTCGCTCACGCCGATACGCCTCAGGTTGATCGCTCCGGCCCCATTCCCCGCGTGCATACCTTCAATCATGCGGTGCCCCAATCCTGGTATTTGATGGGGGTCACGCAGGGGGCTGGCCTCTCCTTGCGCTGGGTGCGTGATAATATCGGTCTGCCTGAGCGCGCCCTGGAACGCTGGACCAATATTGATGCCTACGAACATCTCGCGCGCGAAGCTGAAGGCGTTGCCGCTGGCAGCGATGGGCTGATCTTCCTGCCGTATCTCCAGGGCGAGCGCACTCCCCACCTGGACCCGCACGCGCGTGGAGGCTGGATAGGGCTGACCGCCAGCCATGATCGACGCCACCTGATACGTTCCGTGCTGGAAGGTGTGGCCTTTAGCCTGAAAGACTGTTTTGCCATCATCAAAGAGCAGGAACTGAGCCTTGAGCAACTGCGCGCCACCGGTGGGGGAGCCAGAAGCCCGCTCTGGCGGCAGATCATCGCCGATGTGCTCGGCGTTGAACTGGTCACGACCAACGCCAGCGAAGGACCGGCCTTTGGCGCCGCGCTCCTGGCGGGCGTCGCCAGCGGCGTTTATGCCTCAATCCAGGAGGCGTGTGAGCAGACGGTGCGCGTTGTTGAGCGGACCGAGCCGCGTCCTGCTGTCGCTCAAACCTATGAGCAGGCGTATGAGACCTACCGCGCGCTCTATCCGGCTCTGAAGCCTATTATCAGCCGACCAAGCTGATCATCATAATATGCAGCGTGGGATAACCAGTGTAACAATCTGCTGTCCATGCTGTATAGATGAGTTCATAGTGTGGATAATAGTCTTCCTAGCTCCTCTTTCTGCCATTCACGGACTGCTCGTAACGTTTCTACTGCCGCGCGCAATTGCTCTGCTGGGAAGGGAATCACCATTGCCCTGACAATCTCCGCCTCGCGCTGCCGCATTCTGCTCATATATTCCTGGCCCTCCTCAGTAAGCTGTATCAGGTGAGAACGCTTGTGAGCTGCATTGTCAATCAACTCGACATATCCTTCTTCTATCAGCCTGTTGACGAGCTTCTGAATATACTGGCGCGAAACCGACTGCTCGCTGGCTATCTGTGGCACCGTTTGCGGGCCATGACGGTAAAGGGCCAGAAGCACGCCTCTCCTGCCCATTGATACTGCACCATGACCGTAAATGTCTTCGATAAAGGAGCTCGATTGATGGTAAAGGCGCTCGTTTTCCTCATAGAGGAGCTGGAGGGCGATGAGCGACTCCCTGCTCGACTTTGCTCCTTCTGGCGTTTTCCATTGTGGGTTATCCAGGTTTGTCACCAGCCAGCTCCTTTGCTCAATATCCTGGTTGAACGGCTTGCTGCCGTTCTTTCGTAAGTTGTAAGTTTCTCCCGCCAAAAGTAAGGAGGTATATTGCCATTGAGCCAAGCCAGACCATGCCAATAATACTGATTACTATCATCCACCCGCTACCAGCAAGGGAGGTTGCTATAGGGCCAAGCGTAAACTGACCCGGTACTATCAATGGTACAATAATGGCTATCAGGCAGAATACGGCCAGTGTGATGTATGCGCGTCTCTCGTCGAAGGCCAGCCCTATGAACAGAAAATGCATGCCCAATGCCAGCGTTGCACCAGGGATTACATACTCGGGATGCTGAAGAACTCGTGCGATGATGTTTGCCAGTATATAACCAATTACTGTTACAGCAACTCCTATGACGTAGAGCCAGACTGCGCGTTTGTTGGTAAAGAGCCTCGGGCCGGTAAGCCCGTGCAGCTTTCGGGAGAAGCGGATAGTCAGGAGCAGCAAGGGAAGAGCCACGACGAGAGGGAGCAGCAAAGTTAGAATAAATGGTACCCCTTTAATGTTGTTCAAAAGAAAGTATCCCCAGCCCCATACCATCACTGAGTACACGAAGAGGGTAAATCTCATAGCACGTAACGCTCGAACAGAGATCTCCATGAGAGAAGCACTCCTTTGCATGGTGAAATGGTGTCCTGATTTTGCCTTTTTGACAACGTAGTTGTCATTCTGTATTGCAGAGTATACATGAACGACAACCATGTTGTCAAGAAAGACATTTTGTGCTAGATTGCTCGTTCTGAAAAGCGGTATCGTGTTATAGTTTACTCAATGGGTAGTAACTATTGTTTGTGACTGCAATGTGATTAATAATCAGTAACCTTATCTTCGTATAAAGCATCTGCAAGAGGTTTTCTCGCACTCCCTATTTTCCTCTCTAAGTTTTCCAGATACTTATTTGCAAGGTGAATACGATCCAGGTAGCGAAGTACGCCAACTCTCTTTATTTCTTGTGTCACTTCTACCGCTATTTTAACACCTGATTCTATATCGTCACCTCTTATGAGTGCCATTGCTCTAGATGTAGCCATCAGTAGTTCCCAAAACTTTGTTTTCGGTAGATTCGCTTGTGCTCGATCAAGATATTCTAATGCCTTATCTGTCATCCCCAAATCACCATAGCTACGGCCATATTCTTCGTAGACAGTACCTGGACTATAGTGACCTCTTGTGCTACTAGCTCCCGGATCAAAGCTGTGT
The DNA here is from genome assembly GCA_035650355.1 of Ktedonobacteraceae bacterium. Lineage (GTDB taxonomy): Bacteria > Chloroflexota > Ktedonobacteria > Ktedonobacterales > Ktedonobacteraceae > DASRHT01. The sequence goes on along the minus strand of DASRHT010000089.1, from coordinate 102,054 downwards.
GATAGTTCCTCGGACTCCTTCATGGCCCGGTCAAAGCCCTTCATATCTCCTTTTCTCAGGTAGACTCGTGCTAACAGTTGAATGCTATTGCCTACTGCTGCATTGTCAGCTTTTGGGGTTGTATCTCTTGCTGCTTCAAGCAGGATTGCAGCTTTGTCCAGGTTTCCTAACCTGCGGTGCATATCGCCCTGGTACGTTAACGCGATATTGAGCAGGGTATCATCCTTAATCAAGCGTGCAATGGTTTCCATCTCTTTGTAGTAAAGTATCGCCTCGTAGGACTCACTAGCTTTTGTAGCCTCTGACACGATGTAACCGGCGGCATGATAGGTCTGTGCCAGACTACGTAGCAAGGTCGGATTTTCTGATGTGATTTGAGTTCGTAGATTTTGTGCTAATCGTTCAATAATGGCCCTGGCTTCTCGCAGGCGTGACTTTTCTACCAGTTCCCAAGCATGCTGAAGGGCTTCGTCTATCTCTTCGGGCGTTCTTGGTACATAGAGTGCTCCAACAACGCCTAACTGTTCTGGCTCTACACCTAATCTATCCGCAAGGCGATGTAGCTCTTTCACGTTGTTGAGCGGCCTTTCTCCGTTTTCGTATGCCCGTAATGTGCGTGGTTCTATGTTAAGATCGTAGGCTAATTGCTCTTGTGTCAGGCCGTGTTTCTCTCGATAGCGTTTGAGGAACTGCCCTGCGGGTGAAATGTCTTTTCGATGCTGAGCCACAATTTTATCCTTCTTTGTTGCTGTAAGCCTTCGAGATGCGCCACAATTTGCACCTGTTGCAATTGCCCGATCTACTACATGATGTTTGTGACTACGATAGGGTTAATTAACAGTAGCCATTATAGTTTGTTGCTTTCACTTTAGCAACGCGAGGAAAGGCGAAATAGATGTCACAAAGCGAAGTTGCACGCATACGAGAGCAAATCAGGCTCGAATATGAAGCAAGCCAGCGCATATTTACTGACTTCACGTTGACCGCGAGGCACCAGTACATCACCAAACGGCAGGAGAATATTGGAGTGTGCTTTGAGGAACTGAGTAAGCTATTGTCTCCCCAAGAAGCGATAGCGATTGTTGCAGAAACGCTTAACGCTGCTCGTTCCTCTTGCGCTTCATCGAAGAGCGTACCCAAACCTCATGTGCATTAGGATGGCAATGGGCCACAAATCATAGGTGGAGGAGGTTACACATGGCAAAGCGCCGTATCGGTGGCAATGTGATGAAGACAACGCTGCCTTGTCTACCATTGACCCTTGAGCAATTAGCCATTTTGAGAGAAGTACTTGGGCCGTTTAAGCAGATGATTCTCAGGCAAGAGATCCCATTACCGAATGCAGATTTGGCGCTGGAGGCCATAGCGCAGCTCCAAACAAAAATACAGCACCTGGTGACGCCTGCTACCTGGGGCGAAGCTATGGCATTTGATGCTAATGAGACACTGATCCTGCGGGCGGCTGTGTGTATGTTCGCGCTTTATCTGGAGACTACCGAGCAATCTGCCGAGGGAGATGCCCTGAAGCAGCAGTGTCAAACACTCAGCTCCTTGCTCGCAGTTTCTCAGGCGCCAACATGACATGCAGATGCAACGCTTCCCTATGCGAATTCGTACTAAAACAAAGTAAATCATAATCAAGCATGAGGGAGATAGATATAATGCGCTCCACGAAGTCCGCGCGCGATCCCAGGGATTATGGCTATCCCACCACTGACATGGAAGCCCTTTCTGCGAAGGCAGCCGAAGTGACCAAACGGTTGACGCAACTGTACGGGGAGTTACCTTTTTCCAGCAAAGATCCCATGAGCATGCTGGTCGAAATCCTCCTTTCGCATCGTACGTATGACGCACAAACGGATGCAGCCTATAATAATTTGCTGCAACGTTTTGGCTCGTGGGAAGCAGTGCGAGACGCACCAACGGCAGAGGTGCAAGAGACCATCGCCAACGTCAACTTTCCTGAAGTAAAAGCTCCACGTATTCAAGCAGTACTGCGTCAAATTACCGAGGAGCGAGGCAACCTCAACCTTGATTTTTTGTGTGACCTGCCTATTGAAGAGAGTATGCAGTGGCTTGATCGTTTTGAGGGGGTAGGACCGAAAACAACGGCCTGCGTTCTGCTCTTCTCGTGCCAGCGTGCCGTCTTACCGGTTGATACACATGTGGCGCGCACCTCTATACGACTTGGTCTGATTGGCAAGAAAGTATCAGCAGATGCAGCTCATAACCTTTTGCAAGCCCTTTTGCCGCAAGATGCTCGCAGTATCTATAATTTCCATAAAGCGTTGCTGCGTCATGGACAACGCGTTTGTGTTTTTGAGCGTCCGCGCTGCAAACAATGCATTCTTACCGATATCTGCGATTATTACCAATCACTTCTTAAATAACGTCGTGTGCTGGGCATAGAGGTTGATGGGCGAACGGCAGGGCGATCACACAGACGCGATGATGCCGATGAACACATTCCTTCGCCCAGAGCGAACATGTTTCTTCCCGAATTGCATCGTTCATCTGCATCATCGGATCGGGACGGGATGGAGGATGGCGGGCACCGCCGCAGGGCAAGCGCAAGGCATTGCCCCTACCCATCCGATCCCGCCATTATCCATCATCGCGGGCACCGCCGCAGGGCACCCCTTCAGGCCTGGCACGATGATGGATGCGGCAGGGCGATCACACAGCCGCGATGAAGCGGGTCGGGACGGGCATGGGGTGCGGCAGGACGTCTGGCTAGGGGCAATCCCTCGCGGTTGCCCTTCTCGCCTCCGATGACCTTGCAGGTTCCCCGGAAAACAAACAACCCGGCGCTCTCCAAACAGGACGCCGGGTAAGCTTGCGGGGAGGCAGGTCAGCCATTGAGCAGGAGGGAGAGCGAGGGTGCTGGAATCTCGTGCTGGTCGGAGATGGCGATTACAGCCGTACCAACGGCGAAAAACTCGATCACATGCGAGCCCCAACCATGATTACGCTCAACAATCTGCGCCCCGACAACGCCCTCCGCCTTCAGGCTCATCGCTTCGTTCTGCATCCGTTCCATTGCCAGTTCGCGGGCATCGTAGAGGGCCTGCGTGTAGTTGGTCATCTCGACGTTGCGCCCCATGTTGTTGAACCACTGGCCGAGGCCCTGGCGCGAGACGTGATAGACGCAGTTCCCCATGACCATACCCACAGGCCGGTAACCTGCACGCAGCAAGGTCCAGAAGTCCTGCCCGGAGAGATCGGAGGTGAAAGGCATGTTATGCGCATTGCGATAAGAGCCTTTATTGCTGCGTGAGCGGATCGCGGTGCCGATAGCCACGAATTCGGCCAGGGACTCGCCCCACTCGTGCCGTGTGACCTCTAACCGCACGCCGACGATCCCATCAGCTCCCAGAGCGTCGGCCTCTTCTTCCATGCGGGTCATCGCCAGTTCGCGCGCGTGATACATCGCCTGGGTGAGGACCGTCATTTCCTGGTTCTGACTCCAGTTTGCCCGTTGAAAACCAATGTGGTAGATGGAACTTCCCACCACCAGCCCCACGGGATCGAAGCCAGCCTCTCGCACCAGGAGAAACTCGTTGACACTGAGATCGCTGGTGAACAATCCGCGATGACCGGCATCGATGCGCATACTGGTGAGGCGTTCGCGAGCATGGACGGGCAGGTCGTTATTCTGTGTAGACATATGGATAGATACTCCTTAATTTCTCTGTAGGTATTGCTCAAAACTATCCGCGAAAGGTCAGCTCCTGGTTCTGCCCATAGCTTCCGGGACGCAGATCGGTGAAGGTCAGGGTTGCTTTGGGTGCAGGAATGACATGATCTTTTTTAACGCTAATAATAGAGGTGCCGAGGACCGCAAAATGCACATAAAGATCCATATATCTCCGTTTGCCTCCATTATCGGTTTCGTACTCGTGTATCTGGCGGCTGTTCTCGATGTGCATGCCAACGATACCCAGAGCCTGCTGCTGGCGCGCCATAGCGGTTGCGCGCTGCATTGCCAGGTGGCGGGCATTGTAAAGCCCTTGAGTGAATGGACCTATCTCCTGATTCGTGCCACCGAGCCACCAGCCCAGGATTTGCTGGGTCAGGTTGCTGCCCAGGGCGACATAGTAGGAGCAATATCCTGTCACAACGCCGGCGGGATAGTAGCCGGCCTGAAGAAGGGTCCAGAATTCCTGCCCCGAGAGATCGCTGAGAAACGGGTGCCCGGTCGCCGCGCTCCCTGGCAGCTTGATGGCGGTGCCAATCGCGGTATATTCGAGCAGATTACTGCCCCACTCGTAGCTGCGCCGCGTAAAACGCACGCCAATGACGCCATGCGCCCCGAGCAACTTCGCCTCCTGCTCTAATCTGTTCAAGGCCAGCGAGGCCGCATGCTGGTGCGCCTGGGAGAGGGTATCCATCTCCCTCGCCTGCGTATTCCAGGTATACTGGCGCTGGTACTGCCATCCCACCTGGTAGATTGAGCTTCCCATAACCTGGCTCAGGGGCTGATATCCGCGTTCGCGCGTCAGCAGGAGTTCATTGGCGCTCAGGTCGCTGCTGAAGAGCGGATGACCAGCTTCCATCTCCTCGCTCAAGCGGCGTTGGGCTTTGAGCGGCAAGCCTCCAGCTTCCAGCGCTCGACGGCTTACCTCAGCCTGCTGCTGCTCCTGCTGCCTTCGTTGTATCTCCTCCGGCGAGGAGCGTTTCCAAAGGGGCATGATAACCTCCGTTTTATAGATCGCGACATAAGACCTCAGGTTTCAGCTAGCGAGAGCGATCATAGGAGAAAGCGTTCGAGGGCAGCGCGGGCCTGGAAACTCTGCTCTGCCTGTTGAGCCAGCCCCTCGGCCAGTTCCTCGATCCATTGCTCCATCGGTAGCTGATCGGTTTTGAGCACAATGCCTCGCACAACCTTTGCCCGTAGAGTGATAAGCGGCCCCCGTTGCTCGCGGGAAATACGATATTGCTGCTCTCCCAGCGTGACGGAAATCTCCCTGACGGGATGTTCGCGGGAAAAGAGTTTGTTCTGGCGCGTAACCACTGTCTGCTGCGGTAGCGCGCCCTCCAGCTTGACTGCCAGGGCCTCCAGAAACGCTTTGAGATCGGCCATATCGGCACGAAGCGACGCGGCCAGCAGGTCTACCTGCAACGGTTCACCTAACGGCTCACCCAATTCGTCTGGCATCCTCCACTCCTTCCTTTCACACCAGGTTGGTTCCCCGGTTTGAAACTTGCAGTGTTGTGCGTTTATGCTAACATAAACGCACCTGTATGATGATTATCAAATACCTATCTGGACAAAGTTTACCACCTGTTTCAATCGAGGGGGAACGCTGTGGATATGGATTTTTTCTTTCAGCGGAGGATTTTTGTTAGCTATTGCCAGCTTGGTTCGCTAAAAAGAGTGAAGGATGCAATAGTACTTTTCCTCTATATTTTTTCATCTTGGAATACGCTGTGTTATCCTTTTTCGTAGAGATGTTGTTTATGTGGTTTGTGCGGTTTTTTATCAGAGGGTGTCTGATTCTGAGTGTCTTCGCTCTGATGTGGCGGAGTTCGCGCGGCTTCGCCGCGCAAGGAGATGTGTGTGTTGTGGAAAAATGCGCTAAGCGCATTTTTCCACAACACACACATCTCGGCGAGCGACGCAGGCGCAAGTACGCACGCATGCTGAGAATCAGACACCCTCTCAGGAGAAAAAGAGATGCTGAGCCAGGAATTGCTTATTCCTCAGCGCACTCCTTATGCCCTTGACAATACAATTTATACGTCCCCCTGGGCTACGACGTGGCAACGGGTGTATCGCCAGGTCTTCTGGCTGTCTGATGGGCGGAGGGACATTCGCAGGATAGCGACATTGCTGCATAAGACGGAAGATGTAATAGAGCAGGTGGTCAGGGAGTTGACCGTCGGCGGCTATACCAGCATGCAAGTGGAGAAAAAGGTTCTTATCATGGATGCTGCTTTGCTCAAGCAAAGTTTTGAGATGATCATACCTCAAAGGGAGGCGTTTGCACACAGCTTCTACCAGCGTTTATTTGCCTACTATCCTGAAACGCGCCAGCTCTTTGCCCATACCGATATGAAAAGGCAGGGAAGCTCTCTGCTGGCGACGCTAGCGACGATTGTTGCCAGCGTACAGCGTGGCGATAATTTGGCGCTGATGCTGCAACATCTGGGCGAAAGGCATCAGCACTACGGAGCAGCACCCGATCATTATCCGCTTGTTGGTGGCGTGCTGCTGGAAACCTTCAGCGAATATTTAGGTCCGAGGTTTACCTTCGACATGCAGGATGCCTGGAGCAAAGCCTTCGAGATCATTAGCTCTCACATGGTCGCTGCCTACTCATAATTTCTGGTGGCTTCACCCACCCGGTCCTGTATCTAGAATTGATAGCGCCGAATTGACAACCAGAGGCGCTGTTGGTTCGTGTTATAGCATAGAAAATCATACTGATATCGTCATGAAGCATGGGGTTGTGAAAGGCCGATTGACTATGACTATAACTACGAGCATCCAGGATGTGGTTCAGCAAAAACTGACAGCCTTTGATCGTTTAGAGCCTGCGTTCGAAGAAAATTTTCGCTTTCTCCAGGAGGTACATGGGCAGAAGCGTTTTTTCTCGTTTTCTGTTGCCGAGGTGGTGCATTATCTGCACGCGCGCTGGATCTGTGAGTGCAAAAGCCGCTTGCTGAGCGTTCCTCGAACGATCAAAGAATATGAGGGAAGGCGCTGTCTGGAATTTTTGTGGTTGTGGCAGGAGGAAGAGGATACTGCTGCCGTGGTGGGGTTCTTGCAACATAAGCTGGATATGCAGCCATTTGCGGATCTTACGCGTCAACTGCAAGAAGCGCGGCGCGTACATTTTGATGAGGGGACGGTGCAGCGCCTGGCGCATGGACGGCAGATCTTGCTCAATCGCGGCTTCAATCTCATGCACGCGCTCGATGCCATTTTTGCGCTGCCGCAGGATGATTTATTTGTCGCAGTCCACGACGCCTGCACTCACTATCATCACCTGCCTGAGCAACTCAAAGAGCAGATGGCTGAGCTGGACTCGCCGCTCCATACCTATGTGCCCAATCCCGTGCTGGCCCGGCGCAACATGCTGATCATGAACAAGCTCGGCGTCAATGTGCTGCAATATCCCGCCGACCTGCCGGGCAGACGTTCGTGGCGGGTGGTGGCTCCGGTTGAACCATTAAGCCCCTTTGCGGAGCACGTTTTTGATGGCTACCTGGAGCTGACCGCGCCTCTCCACAACAATATTAAAGATGTGCAGTTTACCGATAGGCTGGAACGCAGTGATAGCGGGGATATGTAGGGAGTTGCAGGTTTAAAGAGGCGGAGACGAAGCCACAATGCATTTCAGGGCTTCGCCTCTCAATAAGATCGAAGAAATCCGGCCTTATGGCGTTGATGCTGGCCCCGGGGCCGGGTTGGTTGGTAGGACCAGCGGCGCTCTCGGCTGCTGCGAGAAGTCGAAATCGGCCAGCAGGTTGCCCAGTTGTGAAACGTTCTCGCGTACCGTGGGACGCGGATCGGGACGTCCATCGGTACTGGGATCGAGGCGCTGGCTGTTCAAGAAGTCGTCCTCGATGAACTTCAAGTAAGCATCGAAGCTCAACGTTTGATGATCGATATAGCCCTTCTTCGCGTACGGGCTGATCACTATTCCCGGCACACGCAGGCCGTAGCCGTTCTGATCAATATGCGGTGGCACAACGTGATCGTAGAAGCCGCCCCAATCATCCCAGGCGAGGAAGATGGCCGTGCTACTCCAATCGGGCCCTTGCATGATGGTATTAATCAATCCGGTGACGTAAGACTGACCTGTGCTAACAAGAGCTGGCGGGTGTTCGCTATTTTTCCCATTGGGGACAATCCAGCTTACCGAGGGAAGCGAGCCGTTTTTGGCGGCGGTATAAAAGTTGTCCAGCGTCTGGATGTTTTTCAGTTCGCCATCCTGTTTGACGGTATCAAAGTAAGGCAGCGGATTCCAGATTTGCGGCGTACCGGCTCGTTGTGGCTGCGGAGTGCAGGTCATCTCATCGTCCTCGCAATCGGGCTGAGTGCCATCCGCGACATAGTAAGCCCAGCTAACATTGGCTTTATGCAGCAGATAGGTCAGGTCGGTCCAGGCATAATCGGGACGCGGAACCGGTCCCTTTGGGCGTCCCTGGATTGATTGCGGACTCTGAAGCGCGTTCTGGCAGCTCATTGGATCGCCCGGTTGGCTACAGCGCGCCGACCACGCCGAGACCATGAAGAGATGTTCCGGCAGGCTCCACGATGCGTTGGGCTCAAACATATGATCCTGGAGAACGAACTGCTGAGCGTAAGTCCAGTAATTGGGGATCTCGCGCGCGTCATGATATCCCATTACATCGGGCGTTTTGGTATTGCTGGTGCAGGCCGGATCAAATGGCCCGTTGCACGAAGTTTTTCGCCCCTTCAACTCCTGGCGAATAAAACCATCCATCTTGCCATTGTCGATATCGCTTGTTGCATTGGTAGCGCCATGCGGGCCTCCATTATTCAGATCGTTGGGATCGTGATATGGCTTCACGCACTGGTTACTCCTGGGATCAGGCACGCAGACGGTGGGCTGGCCGTTTTGCATCGGAATGCCGTCCGCTCCGGGGAATGTGCCGAAGTAGCTGTCAAATGAGCGATTCTCCTGCATAATCACGACAACGTGTTTGATTTTGTGTATATCCCCGTTCTGAGTTGAGGAACCTGGTATACTACAGGCGACCAATAGCGACGTCGCGAAAAGAAATGCCAGAACCCACCTGGGAGCGCGCTGCAAATGCCCTGGTGGCCCTGCTATATATTGTTTCATTGCTTTATCACCCTCTATGAGTTATATCTACGCCTCTAAACCTTTTATAGTGCTATTGTAGCCACCGGAGTTCAAGAAACGGTCAAGGAAAGATAATAATTTGCTTATAAATTCCATTTTCAACGGAGCTGGTTTGCCGTATTCAGAGCAGAAAAGTGAGCAAATAGCCCTGGTAAGGCGCGGTGAGGCGGTATATGCGCTTCGAGCGGCGAGGCGGCATTTGTGCTATCATAGGTAGTGGCGCTGGCAGGCTATTCATATAGTCCGACGTGTGGCGAAAATCCGGCGTTTTGTTGCCAGCATAAGCAGAAAGAGAGCGCAAACATGGATAACGGCCCATTCAACCAGAACTCGAAGAAGCGTCCGTGGGTACTTGTGGCTGCCTGGTTCGGCACCATTGCTCTGATCGGTGTGCTCAAGCGAACACTGGATCGGCAACGCCAGTTCTAAGGCTATCGATCAGAGGTGTTATACCAGTGCCCGTGCAGGCAACTGCTTACCTCTATACCTCTTGCTATGGATTGTACCCGAGCTTAGTTCACTAATAAAGGTACGATTTCACAAAATAAGAGAGAACTTTGCCAATATATTTGCTATGAGCGTTGACATTGTGATGGACAGGCGGTATAGTAGAAACAACAATTGAATGACGCCCGGTCTAACCTCGTTAGGTGAGGCGGCTGTAGAAACACAGGCCACTGATCAGAAACGTCGAGAGACGCCAACGATCAGGCCAGGTCTCGTCGGCACAAGGCGGGACCCGAAGTGGCTGGACGGCGGAAGCTGTCCTACGTTGTACAGTGCCAAAGCTCAACTAGAGGGGGAAATGCAGCTTGCCATGTCTTGCACCCCCTCATAATCATTGAGGGGCATTTTTATTATCTTGATATTCAGACGGCCAACGCTCCCACGATGAATCGGGGAGCTACAACTCAGGCCGTCTGCAAAGAATGGCTTGCTGCCCCGGACAAGGAGGTTGTCACATGAACAAAATGGAAAAGGCGCTGGTGGCGCGACAGAAAAAGGTGCGCCGCGTCTGGATGCGCCAGCTTCTACTCATGCTCTCGGTGATTGGGCCCGGCCTTATCACCGCTAATGTTGATAATGATGCCACTGGTATCACCGGCTACTCGTTGGCGGGTGCGCAATACGGCTATGGTCTGCTGTGGGCCGTCGTGCTGGTAACGATCAGCCTCGCCGTTGTGCAGGAAATGGTGGCGCGCATGGGCGTGATTACCGGTAAAGGTCTCTCCGACCTGATCCGCGAGCGTTTCGGCGTGCGCATCACCTTCTGGAGCATGCTGCTGCTTTTAATTGCCAATATCGCCACAACCGTTGCTGAATTCGCCGGTATCGCCGGTGCGATGGACATTTTTGGCGTCAGCGCCTTTATAGCCGTTCCCGTTGCCGCAATTGTCGTCTGGGTCCTGGTGATTCGTGGCAACTATAAATACGTGGAGCGCGTTTTACTGGTATTATGTATCGTTTACATCAGCTATATCTTTAGTGGTTTCCTGGTCCATCCCGATTGGACACAGGTCTTCCGGCAAACAGTTTTCCCGCCTTTGAGTCTGAATCAGGGCTACCTGTTGACCCTGGTCGCAGTCATCGGTACGACCATTGCGCCCTGGATGCAGTTCTACCAGCAGTCGGCCATCGCGGATAAGCAGATTGCGCCCGCTCATTTGCGCTATGAACAGATCGATACCTATGTCGGGGCCTTTCTCACGGACTTTGTGGCCTTCTTTATCGTCGTCGCCACCGGGGCAACGCTCTTTGTGCATCATATCTCGATCAACGAGGCCAAAGATGCCGCCATTGCCCTTGAGCCGTTGGTGGGTGGCAATGGGCAGATCGCCAAGATCCTCTTCGGGGTCGGGCTACTGAACGCCTCTCTCATGGCTGCCAGCGTCTTGCCGCTCTCGACGGCCTACTCGATTGCGGAGGCTTTTGGCTGGGAGCGTGGGGTTGGACGCACCTTTAAAGAAGCTCCTCAGTTTCTCACCCTGTATACATTTGTGATCGTGATGGGGGCAGGCATAACGCTGCTTGTGCCCAAAGATCGCCTGGTTTTTGTGCTCAATCTACCCAACGTCGTCGGCGGCATGCTTTTGCCGCTCGTCCTGGTGTTGATGATCATTCTCTGCAATGATCGCCGCCTGCTGGGGCGTTATGTGAATGGGCGCATCCTCAACCTCATTGCCTGGTTTACCACCATTGCTATGACCGTGTTGACGCTGTTAATCGTTATAAATACGCTTTTCCCCAATCTTTTTGGAGGATAAGTAACAAGGCTTCTCAAAAGTTGTTTTTTCATATAGAACGGCTCGCAAGCGAGTTATTCTGGAGAGGAAAGTGCTGGCTGTGGGCACTGCCCACAGCCAGCACTTTCCTCTCCCCTGTGAGCGCCGAAGGCACGAGGAGTCAGAGCGTGCAGCGACTTTTCAGGGCTATTTAATTCTCTGAAGAAAAGGGGGTCAAGGGGCATAGCCCCTTGCGGGGCGCGGGGTACGTCGCGATCTCGCGAATTGTCCCCGCTCATTCTTCTCCCCCCTCGCCCCGAAGGGGGCAAAAAAGAAGAATTAAATAGCCCTGGCGACTTTTGAGAAGCACTAGCTATAAGTCAAGAAATATCGTAAAATAGGTATCAAGCGTTGGCAATTGTAACGTGAGTTCGTAATTATTTTTGAGGGCCAGACGGCTTTCATCCTATCATCGTGTCTTTTGTTCTGCGACATGCGCGAGGGATGATTGTATTTCCCGCATGTTTTTTCGCCCCATCAACCTTGAAATGTGTCGATTAATGGATGTTTGACATCAAATGGAGGTGCTGGATTATGCTGCAATCGCTGCAAAGCCAGATCCCGGCGGTTTTCCCCAGGCGAAAGGTGTGGGCCCCCTTTATCGCTATTTTTCTTGCATGTATGTTTATTCTTTCTGCGTGCGGCGGCCAGTCTGCCCCCAGCAGCAGCAGCCAGTCCGCAGGTGTGAAGAGAGGGGGGACGATTGTCGAAGGGCTGGTGGCGGAGCCAGCTTCGATGGACCCGCTGACCTCGGCATCACTTTATGATGCTGATGTAATGGCGAATATGTACGATACCCTTTTGATGTACGATACTAATAGCAAGATTCAGCCCGATTTAGCCACCAGTTATACCTTTGCATCACCGACAGTCTTAAATCTGACACTGCGCAATGATGTGAAGTTCCAGGATGGCACACCGTTCAACGCCGATGCCGTGGTCTTCAATATCACCCGCTTCCTTAATGATCCAGCCTCCCCCCGCTTTACCGATGTTGCCCCTATCGCTTCTGTGCAGAAGACGGGCGATTTTCAGGTCCAGATTAAGCTGAAGCAGCCCTATGCTCCTATGCTCAACGTGCTTACCGGCGCTGTCGGGACAATGTTATCGCCTGCCGTTGTCAAAAGCCTGGGCAAAAACCTGGTCAATGCACCGGTGAATGCTGGTACTGGCCCCTTCATCTTTGTTGAGTGGATCAAAGGTGATCATCTGCTGCTCAAGGCCAATCCCAACTACTGGAAAAAAGATGCGCAAGGCAATCGCTTGCCGTACCTGGCTGCGATTCGCTTCCGCACCATCACCAATGCGCAGGTGATGTACAATAATCTGGAAACCGCCCAGATTCAGGTCGCGACCGCCATTGATCCCAATGATGTTGCGCTGGCGAAAAGTAATCCCAGCCTGATCTATCGGCAAATTACCAGCCCTGGTTTTGCCAGTATTCAGTTGAATGTGTCCAAGCCGCCGCTGGATAATGTGCATGTGCGCAGAGCTATCGCCTATGCTATTGATCGTCAGCAGATCCTTGACCACGTCTTACAGGGTGTTGGCTTTGTAGCGAAAGGACCGCTCTCACCGGCTTCCTGGGCCTATGATCCGAAATTCGCGGGAATTACCTTTGATATCAATAAGGCGAAGGCCGAACTAGCCCAGTCTGGGGTATCTAATGTCACCTTCCCGCTGACAATTACAAGCGGTAATCCGACAACGCTGCAAGAGGCCCAGTTTATCCAGTCGCAGTTGCAGGCCGTTGGCATCACTGTTAACCTCAAGCAAGAGACATTCCCTACCCTGGTAACGGATTTCCAGACCTTCAACTATCAGTCCCTGCTGGTAGGCTGGACTGGCTCGGTTGACCCTGATGGGACAATGTACGCGATGTTCTACAGCACGGGCGGCTTCAATTACACCAAGTATGCGAATGCTCAGGTTGATAGCCTGCTCAACTCTGGTCGCACAACCCTCGATCAGACCCAGCGTATCCCATTCTATCAGCAGGCTCAAGCTATCATTGTGCAGGATGCCTCGCGCATCTTCTTGACGCACGGCGCGGTTGCTCAGGAGACGACCAGCAACGTCAAGAATTATCCTCTGTATCCATCGGGCGTCATTTACCTTGCGAACGTTTACCTCTCTAACTAGTTGTAGCACTTGCGCGTTCTACGCGTAATACAGATGATAGCCCCGGGAACTTTCCCGGGGCTATCGCTTTTTCCTCAAGCAAAAAAATGTAGGGGCAGTGCCTTGCGCCTGCCCAATCACGCTGAACCGCTCTACAGGGCAGGCGCAAGGCACTGCCCCTACCGATATGGTATAGTGCTATTGCCAGTGAGGTTATAAATTTCTCAAATTTTTAAAGAGAGCACATTGAACTACCGGGAGGCGCACTATGGCAGGATATGTCCTTTTAGAGGGTGGGGCGGAATTTGGCGGGCTGATGGCCGCACCTGATCGCCGGGCGATTGAACTGGCGGGCGGATTCGCTATGCCCATTTGTATCATTCCCACAGCCGCAGCCCCCGATAATAATCATCAACGGGCAGGCAATAACGGCATGGCCTGGTTTCGTCACCTCGGGGCCACCCGGGTCGAGGCGCTGCCACTCATCGACAAAACATCCGCCAATGATCCCGCTATTGTCGCCGCTATCAGCGCATCTCGCCTTGTCTATCTGCTCGGTGGCTTCACCGGCTATCTTGGTGAGACGCTGGCCAATAGTGCAAGCTGGCAGGCGATGCTTGCCGCTTATGAGGTGGGAGCGGTGATAGCGGGCAGCAGTGCCGGGGCAATGGTGCTCTGTCAGTATTACTATGATCCGTCGCGGCGACGCGTGGTTGACGGCCTGAATCTGGTTCCGAACGCCTGCGTTTTGCCCCATCACAATACCTTTGGCAAAGGCTGGGCGCAACAGCTAAGCGCGTTGCTGCCCGGGGTTGTGTTGCTGGGAATCGATGAACGTACCGGTATGCTCGACGACGAGGGAACGGAGAGGAAGACAGGCTGGCGGGTCTACGGTCAGGGGGACGTATCGGTGTATCGCGCTGGCAAGTCCGCGCTGTATCATAGCGGCGAGAGTTTCAAGGATAACTTTTTATCGCCTCCATAGAGGCTTGTTATTCGCTGTACTTGCCAGCTATGACAAGCCTCTATACAAGCAGGCAGACGTTATTGCAGCAATCCGGTTGTAGCGCAATAGTCGAGCGGGGCCGGAGGTACGGGATTGATTTTGATGATATTGGAGAAGACATCATTGTATGTGTGCGTCAGCCAGGGGCCGACAGCCGACCCGGCCTCGCCTCCGTTCTCTTTCATCGCGACAATCGTCAGTTGAGGATTCTGGTAAGGGGCCTGAGTCAGGAGCCATGCCTGCGCGCCTACCGGGCCGCCGGCCTGACCTGTTCCGGTTTTAGCGATGATCCCGTAAGGAGAAGTATTGAGCAGAGGCGGGTAGGCTGCGGTGGGGCCGAATTTGCCTGAGCCACACTGCACAACGCCGTACATCGCGTCGCGTACCTGGCTGGCCGTGGTGTCGCTGATCGGCGTTGCCAGCGTTTCGGGAGTGGGCGATGAGATAACGGTCCCATTAGGATCGACAATCTTTTTTATCAGCATTGGGCGCATCAAGGCGCCATTGTTGGCAATGGCGTTATCAAACATCGTCATCTGCATTGGCGTTACCGCGTCAAAACCCTGCCCAAAGGCGTTTTCACCTAACCCGTTCGTTCCCAGTGGTTGACCATTGGGACGCGTCACATGACTGACGGTCACAGGCAGGTCAAACGGGATCTGCTTGCCGACGTAGAAACGGCTGTTATAGTCAAGCCAGGTGCTTTCACCGGTATCCACTCCCACCTGGGCAAAAATGATGTTGTCAGAATGGGTATAGCCGTAGCGCAGATCCACCGGGTAGTGGAAGGTGTAGCCTTCAATGTTATTACCAACCGGGCCAAATGTTTCGGTTTCATCTCCATGACCGAGCGTGATCGGTCCGATAGCCTGGGGATGACTCGGGTTTTTGTCGTTATAAAACGGATCGGTCAATTGAGCATGGCCGGAGTCGAGCGCAGTCATAAGCGTGACGGTTTTGTAGATCGACCCTGGAACGTAGGTTGCCTGCAAAGGGCGCTCCAGCAGCGGTTGCTCAGGATTTTTCTCCAGAGAGTTGAAGTACGCCAGATCGCCGGACGCGATCCTGTTGGGATCAAAGGTTGGGCGGCTCAGCATTGCCAGGATCTCGCCTGTGTGCGGGTCAGCGACAATGGCGGAGGCCCGATCCGTCTTGTACACGTTGAATTGATCAGGCGGAGGCGCAAAATGATCAAAGTTGTAGTCTAGTTGCTTCTGAATACGTGTGTCGATGGTCAGGTAGATGTCAGAGCCAACGATGGGACGGTGTAATGTCGCGTTAATCGTATTACCTAACGCGGTTGCTCCCAGACGCCCGCTCAGGTAATCGTCAAACTGATGCTCGATGCCCGAAGAGGAGTAGAGCGGGCTGATGTAATAGCCAATTAATCCTGCCAGAGAAGGATAGTCCTGAAGATGGTAGACGCGCTTGTAACCACAGACGTTGCCGGTGGGGTCGGGCACGGATTCGGCAAGCAATACGCCGTTGCGGTCAAAAATACGCCCACGCTTGGGAGCGTTGTCGGTCATACATGCGCGCCCATTATGCACATTGCTGGTAACGGCCTGCGCGACTACAACCTGCCAGTAAACCAGCCCTCCGCTTAATGCGATAAACAATCCGATAAACAATAATGATAGTTTTCGTATACTCTGATTGATATTCACGCCGTATCTCCCATAGAACACGGGGCACTTCCTCCCACCTGCCTTCAGGCGGTGGGAGGAAGTGCCACTGCTCCTTTCTCATACCTATAGCCATCGCATCGCTGAAGCACACGAAGATACTTGGGATGCACATCGATCTTGCCCAGTCGAAAAGACGGGCGAAACCGAATCGCAATGCGTCCCTCATAGGTTCCTGCATACGTGCCCTTTGGGATGATGGCTTTGACCAGATCGCCGGTCTGGTAGCCCATGAACGACTTGTCTCGTGCTTTTGGGTGACCTGGAAACCCGTATTTGTCGGTGACGCACATCTGCCTATTACCATGCCCCATTGCTTTGATCAGCAGTGGGACGACCTGAGCGACCTGTAATACGTCGGGTGTGCTCGCTCCTATACAGGCCGCATCCAACCAATGCGTTTTCGGCAGGCGACGGATTATGCGGTTGTATTTGGTCCGTCCTCCGGTGCCACATTCAACCGGCAGGTCAAAGGACTGGAGCCGCTCATAGAGCGCCCATCGCGTGGTATTGACGGAGGCAGCATCTTTGAGTGGCCTTTTCGTCTGAGCAAGGAGACGCTTGAGCACTTCTGGTTTCTTGGCTAGAAAGACGGTGATATCCTGAGTCCCTTTGGCTTGGTTGCACTGTTGGCAGGCAAGGGTGAGGTTGCTGATCCGGTTGGTCCCTCCGTTGGCGCGTGGGCAGATGTGCTCAATCTGCAAGGGGATACCCTTCTTGCCACAATAGGCACAGGTGCGATCCCACTTTTCGAGCAAGTACTCTTTCACTTCATAGCCTGCTAACTCACCCTGCTGATACCCGACGCTCTCCACTTCTGGATTGCTCATCAGATGGAGATCAAACTTCACCAGTTCCTGGCTGATCGCAACAAGTGGGCAGAGCTTCTGCAAGCGTCGGACCCATGTCGTAATGTTGGTTATCCTGCTCTCCAGGGATGGTGGGAGCCACCCTTGACGCCTCGCACGATTGGCGAAGCGTGGCTGGCGATAGCGTGTATGGCGCTGGCGCCGTGAGCGCCTGACGGCGCGTCGATCATCTAATCGGGCTGTGATGACGTCACCACGATGCTGCAACTCCGCACCAAAGACGACCTCACCCGTTGCGTCATTGACAATAGCAAGCCCCGTTGTCTTACTCCCTGGATCGATCTTTACCCTGAGTGGGATTGGTTCAGGTGTGATGACATCTTTCATAATGATCGTGAACGGATATCGTTTAAACACTGCCGCCTTGCCACGAGAGAGCAGTGTTCTCGCTCTGCCAGGATGCACCGGATGTAATGGCTGTTTATTGGTATCAAGAACAAAAACTTTGCTCAAACTGAGCCTCCTCTTGCGAGGGTAATGGTGGCCTCGACAAGGTTAGTGAGCGGTTTGGCGTAACAAGCACTTGGTTCACCCTTCGCCATGTTTAACCTGTTACCGTAGAGGGTGGGACTGGCCGCGCATCCCACCGTACCTAATTTCGCTCCTAACGTAGCTATTGCTAGCTGAGTCTGGTCAGGGCAGACTTGCTCACGCAAGCCTCTCCCGTTGACGGGAGGGGTCCTGACGATATCAAGACTATGCGTTCCTCTGTCCTGAAAAATTATATCACTAGTATCAACGATTCATAATCCCCAAAATTACAAAAGGATCTCCTATAGCCATTTTGATTTTCGCAAATAGCCCATTTAGTAACGTATTAGTCTATTGGTGCCCTTGTTTTTATCGCGATTCTCTGGTATACTTAACCGCAAAAGGTTAGTGTATAAAGGACACTTTTCTTTTTGTCAGACTTGTAAGTGTACAATCTACACTTATAGGGAGGAGAAGAAGATATGGTCTATAGCCGACCATTCGATGTCGTCATCGTTGGCGCTGGTATTGCGGGACTCTCGGTGGCTTTGCGCTTGCCGCAACACATGCGGATTGCTCTTTTTACAAAGGGCCAGTTAGGAGAAAGCAATACGCGCTATGCTCAAGGAGGGCTGGCGGTGGCGCTGGGAGAGGATGATAGCCCTGAGCTCCATTTTCAGGATACCATTGCCGCCGGCGCTGGTCTATGCGATGAGGACGCTGTGCGCATTCTGGTTGAGCAGGCTCCGGCTGCCGTGTACTGGCTAATTCAAATGGGGGTCCGTTTTGATCGAGCGCAGCCTGGGAGCGATGCGCATATGACTTCTGATGGGTTGCTGCTGGGTCGTGAGGGGGCGCATAGTCGCTGGCGTGTGTTGCACGCGGGGGGAGATGCCACCGGAGCGGAGATTGAACGTGCGTTGATAGCGGCCTTGCGAACCCGTTCCTCGGTTGTCTTATATGAAGAGACGTATGTGAATGAGCTTTTGATGCAGGATGAGGAGTGTGTGGGGGTACAGGCGGTTGATCGGAATGGGCGCAGTTTCACGCTGCGTTCGCGGGCTACAGTGCTGGCCAATGGCGGCGCTGGCGGCCTCTGGTTACGGACCTCGAATCCGTCGGGAGCAACCGCCGATGGATTGGCTCTTGCCTTACGGGCGGGCGCGGCCCTGGCCGATCTCGAATTTATGCAATTCCACCCGACCGTTCTGACGGTGAATGCTACTGCTCACCTTATTTCGGAGGCGGTGAGAGGCGAGGGGGCTTACCTACGCAATCATGCCGGGGAACGTTTCATGCCGCGCTATAGCTCGCAGGCTGAACTGGCCCCGCGTGATGTGGTGGCACGCGCGATTTTAAGCGAGATACTGGCCGAGCAGACTGATTACCAGTATCTTGACCTGCGCCATTTACCTGCTGATAAAATGCACGCTCGCTTTCCTACCATTTCTGCCATTTGTCGTCAACATGGGCTTGATCTGGCCGCCGATCTGCTGCCCATCGCTCCTGCCGCGCATTATTGCATGGGTGGGGTGATAGTCAATACTTACGGGCAAACGACCCTGCCAGGACTCTATGCCGTCGGTGAAGTGGCTTGCACAGGCGTGCATGGCGCAAACAGGTTAGCCAGCAATTCGCTGCTAGAAGGGCTGGTCTATGGCGTTCGCGTGGCCGATGGACTGGTGAGCGAACATGCGGGTTCCGCAGTCTCCGCTAGCCAGTCTTTGCGTAAGGCCACGACCCTGATTAGCTATGATAGCCCTTTACCCTATAAATCGACCTCCGGCAATGTGGATGATCGCTCAATGCAACAGGTCCGGCATCAATTACAGCAAATCATGTGGCAGTTTGTTTCACTGGTACGCGACGAGCAAGGGCTACTGGAGGCGCGTCAGCAGGTGCGAACCCTGTACCATGTGCTGGCGAGTAATGCCGTTGCCTCCGAGCCTGCCAGGAATCCATCACGGCAGGCTGAAATAGTCAATATGTTGCAGGTGGCAGAATTTGTGATTGCCGCTGCTCTAGAGCGGCGTGAGAGCCGCGGGAGCCACTGGCGTCAGGACTACCAGCTCACCGATCAGCGTGAAGCTGGTCATCATTACGCTTTTCAACTTCAGAGCGCCAATGCTCATGCGCGAATGCCGTTACCGATAGAGGGAGGACAGCATGTTTAAACCACCGCTCGATCTTATCAAACGGGCGCTGGAGGAAGATGGAGCAGCAGCAGATATTACAACGCTCAGTACCGTTCCTGAGGACCAGTGGGCGGAAGGAGTAATCGTTGCTCGTCCTGCGGGCGTTATCGCAGGTCTATCCGTAGCGGCTGAAACATTCCGCGCCCTTGATGAGCGAGTTTCGATCAACTTGCTGGTCCAGGATGGCGCCAGCGTCCAGGCAGGGGAAGCGCTGGCGCAGTTGAATGGCCCGGCCCGTTCCATCTTGAGCGCCGAACGTGTCGCGCTCAACTTTCTCGGTCGTCTCTCGGGCATTGCCACGCTCACGGCTCGTTGCGTGCATGCCATCGAAGGGACGCAAGCGCGCATCCTCGACACGCGCAAAACGACTCCTGGATTGCGCAGCCTGGAAAAATACGCTGTGCTGATGGGTGGCGGTCAAAATCATCGTTTCGGACTCAGTGATGGCGTGCTGATCAAAGATAACCATATCAAGGCCGCAGGCGGAATCGCTCAGGCCATTGCGGCGGCTCGGCGAACGGCTCAGCACCTGTTGAAGATCGAGGTCGAGTGCGAGACCCTGGCGGAAGTGCAACAGGCGCTAGAAACCGGGGCGGACGTTGTGCTGCTTGACAATATGGATCTGGCAACGATGCGCAGCGCTGTTGAATACATCCGCCAGCGTGCGCCACAGACTCTAATCGAGGCTTCTGGTAGTATCGGCACCAACGCTGATCGCCTGGCCGCCGTCGCGAGTACAGGCGTTGATTTCATCTCGATTGGCGCATTGACGCATTCGGCACCCAGTTTCGATATCTCGCTGGAGTTCGCTTAGCAGGCCGGGGTGAAGGTGGGCCTGGGATGGGAGCGAAGCAAGGCGAGGGAAGAAAGGGCGAGAGCAGGCAGGGCGAGGGCAAGCCTCGCCCCTACAGCACCTGAGGAGGAAATTTATGGCTATCAAGACTGAATGTGCAGAGAGTCAGGAGGCGCGTGTCCTGCCGTTGCTCTCGCCGACGATGCGTGCCAGACATGACCTGTCTAAGCGCGTTGATGGTATTCCGCGCTATTATGCGGAGATGGATGGCGAGGAGCTGGATCGGCGCATTGCTGCGGCGAAGGAGAAACTGGGCGCTCGACTGGTTATCCTGGGGCATCACTACCAGCGCGACGAGATTATCAAATATGCTAATTACCGGGGCGACTCGTTCAAGCTGGCGCAACTGGCGGCGGCTCGCCCTGAGGCTGACTATATCGTGTTCTGTGGCGTCCATTTTATGGCTGAGAGCGCCGATATTCTCAGCGGTCCTCATCAAAAGGTGATCCTACCCAATCCCGCTGCTGGCTGCTCTATGGCGGATATGGCCAATATCGCAGAGGTCGAGGAATGCTGGCAAATGTTGCACGATGTGCTGGGGGAGGATGCCGGCATTATCCCCGTGACCTATATGAACTCTGCCGCGAACCTCAAAGCCTTCTGTGGGCGCAACGGCGGTATCGTCTGCACATCGTCCAACGCGCCCGCCGTGATGAAATGGGCCTTTAGCCAGGGCAAGCGCGTCCTCTTCTTCCCCGATGAGCATCTTGGCCGCAATACCGGCCTAAAATATGGCATTCTAGAGAGCCAGATGGCGGTCTGGAATCCTAAAGATCCCATGTCTTCCGAGGATGCTGAGGAGGAAATAGAGCGCGCCCGCATTATTCTGTGGAAGGGCTACTGCTCGACCCATATGCGTTTCAACGTGCAACAGATCAGCAAGGCGCGTGCGGAGTATCCTGATATCAAGATCCTGGTACATCCCGAATGCCGCCGCGAGGTGGTTGAGGCTGCCGATCTCTACGGCTCTACCGAGTACATCATCCAGCAAATAGAGCGCGCCCCGGCTGGCAGCAAGTGGGGGGTAGCGACCGAGATTAACCTCGTACATCGTCTCGCCCAGGAGCATCCTGAGCAGTTCATCTTCTGCCTCGATCCAATTGTCTGTCCCTGCTCCACCATGTACCGCATCCACCCCGCCTATCTCGCCTGGGTGCTGGAGGCCCTGCTTGAAGACGAGGTTATCAACCAGGTGAGCGTAGATGAGGAGACGGCCCACTGGGCACGGGTGGCGCTGGAGCGCATGCTTTCGCAGGTAGGATAGAGGTCTTCCTTTGTTGCTGGTGGAATAGTTTCAAGCATACCATGTGTTACAGTATGCGGAAAGTAACTGATAGTTCACACATAATGTTCAGGACGCAACTGACTGGTCGTCCTGAACATTTCTTGTCAGCGAAGATATCAGAACCTATTCCATCACTATAAAGGAGAAATTGTCATGAGCGATACGGAGAAGATTCAGCTCCAACAGCCTGCACCGGATTTTACGCTTCCCGCCGTAGGAAGCGATGACATTGTGAAAAATGGTCAGGTCCACTTGCAGGACCTTAAAGGAAAAACAACCGTCCTTTATTTCTATCCAAAAGACGATACGCCCGGCTGCAGCCGGGAAGCGTGCGCGTTCCGTGACGCCAATCGCGAGATGCAGAAGCGCGGCGTGGCCGTGTTGGGTGTGAGCGCCGATGACGTTGCATCTCATAAGGAATTTGCCGATAAATACCAGCTCCCCTTCCCTCTATTAGCCGACACCGATACCACCGTTTCCCAGCTCTACGGCGTCTGGAAAGAGAAAAACTTCTATGGCAAAAAATATATCGGCGTGAGCCGCGAGACCTTCTTAATCGATAAGGAGGGCATCGTGCGTAAAATCTGGCACCAGGTCAAGCCGGATGAGCACGCCGAAGAGGTGCTGGCCGCCATTGAGGAGCTGCATCTCTAGCATAGGCAATAACTTTTAGCGGGTGAGGTCGATCTGGTCACACCTGCTAAACTATTGGGGAGTTCCGGCCCCTTCTCACTGAAAAATATTGGCCGCCTCAGGTTGAGCAGCAAGCTGGAGCAGGATTTCCTCGATCTCCTGCCAGACCAGCTCCTCCGCCTGAGGTCTGGTCAATAACTCTTGTCTGGCAGAGGCCAGGGCGATGCGCTGGGTGACGCGCTGCTGAAACTCGGCGAATACCGGAAATTGTCTTTCACAGGGAGGCATAATTTTAAGCTCTATCAGGTCGAGAGGATAGAACGCTTCTGGTTCGAAAGCGATGGTCAGCAGTTCGGCATAGCGTTTAATGACTTCCAGACGCGGCTGCGTAAAATACTGTTGCCGCGCGTTAAAAATACCCATACACCCAGCAATCTGGTCAGCCTGAAGCAGCGGGAATGTGACGGCGCTCTGTACCGCAGGGGGATTATGCCCGGGAAACATTCGCGCCTGCTGACCAGCATTGTGAACAACAACTGGACGGCCCGTTAGCACTACTTTCCCGATCCGTGACTCTGCCCCCAAAAACTGCGTATTCTTGCCGATATACTCTTGCCAGATGGCTGTCCCCTTCCCCAAAGTTACTCGTAAACTGCGCACCTTTTCGCCTGTTGGCGGGGGTACGCATTCGGCGATGGTGATGGCGAGTCCTCGCTGCTGGGGATCAAGCTGCATTAAGAGCTGCTCTATAACGAGCTGGCAGATTAACCACTTCCTCTGGTGAGGCAGACTCGTGATATGGGTATCGAAGACCAGGGTATAAAAAGCAGAGGGGATATCTGCCGGAATATCCTCTTTAGCAATATGTTCCCGTGGAGCGTATGCAGGATATTCTTGAGCAATCAAACTGATGAGCTGCTGGCGGTGGAATGGGAAAATATCGGGTAAGAGGGTGATCGTTCTTAACGGCGGAGTCGATATTCCTTTGATCCATCGTCTCAATGTTAAGGGGTGGACGCCAAGTGCATCAGCAACTCGCTGCCTCTCCCGACGATCTTGTATCAAGCTGCCGAGTACTGCGCGCCAGGAACCCGCTTCATGCATAATTTACCCACAATCATAGAAATACTTCATCAGGGGGAAAAATTGCCATAAAATGCTACTAATGAGATAATACTAAATAAGGTTGAAATGTGTCAATATGGGGAAATACAAGATAGGACAGGTGGCATAATGTGTTGGGAGGCTTTTCCTCGTTGTGACTTGTAGGCTACTCCTTCATCTCTGTTGGCAAGGAGCAGCCTGAGAGTCTTGAAGCCTTACTGGTAAGCGATCTTGAGATCGTTCCAGGTCAGCTCAAAACCGTTGCGTTGTCCTGTCTTGAAAAAATCGGTAATGGAGCGAACGGCCAGAGCCGTCAGGGCCAGGGCGAACGGGCGTGTGAGCGGATAGTCACAGGGATCGCCAGGTGTCTCCTGGGGAACCTGGTAATCCGGTTCCCATATACCGCTGCCGTACAGGCCATCGCCGCTAAAGCCAATGTGCAAGCAGGGCAAATCGAGTATGCGTGTGTTTGTAAACTCGTCCAGTGAGAGCGCGCCCCAGGGAATATGCCACACTATCGGCCCAATCTAGCCGTAAATTGCCTCTGGGCGGACGATGATGGCGTTGCTTGTGCGAACGACCACCAGACCATCGAGGTACGTTTGTGGGAGGTCGAAATGGCTGGCGACTGCCCGCTTGATCTGAGCATCACTCGCGTTGCCCGCTAACTTGAGCATTGCCAATGTCAACTCTTCGCTGCGCCCATCGAAGCGCATCTGCTACACTATTCCTCTCCCGAAAGCGAGCGCCGCAGGCACGAGCGCGCGGACATGATGAGAAGCAGATACGTTCATAGAAGCAACCTGCTATAATATCTCCGAGCAATTCTGATCGAGACAAAGATTGAAGTGTAAGGAGCAAATAGCGAGAAATGAATCCATTTGAAAAGATACGGTCCAGGGTGCAGCCATTCCCGGAGGTCGATTTAAGCCAGGGGAGAAGCATTGCCTATTCGCGCAGCGTGACCAGCCGCATGATGGAATTGATCGACGGCAACGCTCATGGCAACGTTCATGGCGGCACGATTATGAGAATGGTCGATGAGGCGGCTGCGGTTGTTGCCATCAAGCATGGACGACGTCCGGTGGTGACGGCCTCCGTCGAACGGTTCGATTTTCTGGCCCCGGCCTATATCGGGAATGTTGTGCATGTTGACTGCCGCATGAACTACGTTGGCAGGAGCAGTATGGAGGTCGGGGTCGAAGTAACGGCTGAGGATCTGATGACCAACGAGGTGCGTAAGATTGCCAGCAGCTATGTGATTTATGTTGCGCTCGATGAAAACGGCAAGCCCACTCCTGTTCCGCCGCTCGTGCCTGCTAATGCTGAAGAAGCGGCGCGAATAGACCAGGCGCGCATCAGGCGTATGCACAGGCAGAGCGTTGACGAAGAAATGGCGAAAATGCGCTCGGAATAAGCTATAAATTTTAAAAATGTGTTCCCCAATCTTTCCGCTTTTGGCTGCGACAACGGTATCTTCTAAGTGGTTGCATAAATATATGCAATGCTTTCAGACTTACTCTGTAGGAGATATCACTGATGTTGTCAAAATTTATGGCCTCCACCCTGGCCAAAGCGCAGATTGTGGAGTTTCTGAAGATACCCAAAAAGGTCAAAGTAACGAAGGAGTTGCTCATAACTCAACTACTGACGCTGATCGAAACGGACGCGAACGAATATATCCGCTTATTAAATACATTTCCGCTAGA
This sequence comes from Ktedonobacteraceae bacterium, assembly GCA_035650355.1. Classification (GTDB taxonomy): domain Bacteria; phylum Chloroflexota; class Ktedonobacteria; order Ktedonobacterales; family Ktedonobacteraceae; genus DASRHT01. The sequence goes on along the minus strand of DASRHT010000089.1, from coordinate 77,001 downwards.
ACTGGCGGTCGGACCGACGGAACTGGAGGAGCTACTGGGCTGTTCCCGTGCCGAGCGCAGACGCTGGGTGGGAGAAGGCAAAATTCCCGTTCTGGAGCATCGCTTATTCACTAAGGCAGGACAACACCTGCTCTATCCCGTTCATGATCGGCGCGTGATTCTCGCTATCGATCAGGATGAGATTGCTCAGTGGCGAGAGGAATATCAGGCGCAGGTGCTGGAACATCGCAAGAAAGGGGCTTCCAGGGCCGTTGAGCGCAGAAAAGCTAATGTGCTGACGCGTCAGGATTTCCAGCGCTCCTTGTTCTGTCTCGTTGAAGAGTGGCGGCATAAGGGTTCGCTAGAGCTTGCTACCGCCTTCCAGCTCGCTTACTGGACCGTCTGGGCTTCGCGCTGGGCTAAAGAAAATCACGTCCGGTACCTGAGGGGTACAAAACATGCCGCCTTATACGCTACCCGCAGAGACGCCTGGTACAGGCGTAAAAATGAAGCCCTGCGTACGTTAGTCCCGCTTCCCTATGCGCGCCTCTCCTTTTATCGCCCGGTGAATGCGGATCAGCGCTACCTCTTCCTTTGCGAGGAGCATCAACAGATGAAAGAGGAAGAATATTATCATAGCCTCTGGGATTTCTTCTATGAACATCTTTACATCATTAAGACCTGCCCTCACTGTGTCATTAACGAAGAAAAAGACTTTTATGCGCTTTATCATATAGAAGTAGCCTCTCCGCTCTTCCCGGATACGCATTTTTCGTTCCATATGCCCTATCCTATGGGCAGGTCCTGGTTCCCTCCTCCTGGTAAACTGCCCAGCGTGGAGCACGTTGAACAGGATGGGCTTTTTCGCTTTGGCAGGGCGCTCTTTGCCACCGAGAAAATCACACATCGCGAAAAAGACGTTTTGCACTATTTTGAAAAGGCTTTACATGAGGCAAGAAAACTCTCTGCTTTAGAGGCAAGCACTATAATACATGGCTCAAGAAGTTGCGAGTGAGCGTACACGATCCTGTACTTTATTCAGCAATGCCATTGAAAGGTGTCAGACCATGTTTTTTGGGAAAAAAAATGCATACAAAATCAGAAATTCTCGCTGCTGCCGGGGAGCTTTTTAGTGAGAGGGGTTATCATGGCACAAGCATGCGGGAACTTGCAAAGGCGCTGCATATGAGAGGGGCAAGCCTCTATTCGCACATCAGTGCTAAGGAAGAACTACTCTGGGAGATTGTAAATGAGGTCGCCGATCAGTTTCTGGCCCTGGCGGAATCGGTGCCCCGACATATCTCACCAGAGGAACAACTGGTACAACTGGTGCGAGGACATCTGAAGGTGATCGCCCGTGAATTACACTATGCCATCGTCTTCTTCCACGAATGGAAATTCCTGGAACCCTCTTTGCTCGCCAGGATCAAGGCGAGGCGTGATGCATACGAGGCCAACTTTTGTCGTATCATCGAGGAGGGAACAAGGCAAGGATTATTCCGGGTCGCGAATCCTCGCCTGGCTGCTCTGTTTGTGCTTTCTGCTCTGAACTGGACCTATCAGTGGTTTCGCCTGGAAGGACCGTTGCCGGTAGAGCAGCTCGCGGATCAGTATGCGGCGTTTATCCTGTGCATGCTCAAAAATGGGAAGTAAATGGGTCAAACGATATTTTGCAATCAAGGGAGTGAAAAAATGTTAATGAATAGTTAATGAATAGAGGAAGGGGCGGGTGAGGGAATACCGACATTGATGGTTGCCCTTCGTGAAAAGCACGTTCCGCGCGAAGGGCAACCAGGGCTTTTTCTCAACAACCCATAGATGGTGTCAATTGAGATTGGAGCGATAATTCTTGCCACTATAGGTAAGCACAGGGCCTGTGCCTGTGTTGTGGATAGATGAGGCTTTGGTAGTTTGGGATGTGTGGGGGGGATAGCAGCGCTCAACCACCCACGGCCCGTTAGGCCAGCGGTTGTCCTGGTAGAGAATCTCTTTACGTTGACAGGATACCTGCCGATTACCCTTCAAGACGGCAATGTACGATGTGACATTACTCAGCGCCGCCGGAGAAGAACCAGGCCCAAAGTAATAGCGTCTATAGCTGCGTACCCAGTAGATGCCGTCAATGATCTGAATATCAGCATGGGTATGAAAATCCTGGGGATCAAGGTGAAGGTAAAACAGCGTAGCCATATAATTATCCCAACCATCATTGTTGAAGATGTAGAAATTCTCGTCGGGATGAGCCAGAGAAACCGCATGAGCTATGGCCTGGTCAAAACCGGCATTAAACACCCACGCATTGTCGTTGTTAAAATTAGTAAAGTAGTAGCGGTAGAAAATGATGTTGGGGAAAAAGAGCGAGCCGACCAGGATTGCCGTCACAAAAACTTGACTCTTTATCGGTTGGACATTTTCTAATAGGGAGACGATGCCATAGGCACTGAGGGGAAAGAGAGGGATGAAGAGCGCATTAGCACGATTTACAATGAAGAAGAAGAGCACAAAGGTGGGTAAGACAGCGGCCAGCCAGAAGACAAAAAGATTGCGCGACAATGGTTGGCGCTTCAAGCTAAAGTAGACTCCAAGCGCAGCAAATGGTGGGACTAGCCAGCCGAGGGGTGATATCCAGGAAACGCTGTTCCATAGTTTCCCATCGTTGTAGCCTCCAATGAGGAAGCGCAAGTTATCCAGCAGAATGGCCTGATGAGAGAGATTATTATTGACCTGCGAAAGACGGCTGGCGGGCAAGTAGGGGATCGTGATGGGCAGATGAGCCAGGAACGGCAGCGCCTTCTGGAAAACATAATTTTCCAGCACAAAGAGAAGAAAGGGCGTCGAGATTAACAGGAAAAGGAAGATGCTGATGAGGAAACTCACTCTGGCTTTTAAAATGGTTTTGTAGTTACAGGCAATAAATAATGCGAGAAAGGTAGGAATGATCACGATAGCAATGCCATAGGCATAGAGGGAGAGGGCCAGAGGGATTAGAGAGATAGGTATCCAGCGGCGATGAGGCGAATCGTAACAATAGAGCAATGTGAATGCACTCAATAAGAGGAAAAAAGGGAGCAGATTAGATTCTAAGCTCCAGCGAGAAACCATCACGTACCAGGGAAGGGTGGCGAGCAGAAATGCAGCCAGGAGTGCCGTGTTGGTTCCATAGATCTTTTTCACCGTAAGGTAAAGCAAATAGACGGCAAAAATACCTAATAAATCAGGCAGGAGGCGAACTGAGAAGGCGCTGAGGCCAAAGATTTTGATGAAGGGGATAGTGAGGTATGCCTGCAACACGTTTTGTCCCGAGCCCCAACTGGGGAAATAGACCGGAAAAGGATTGCCCCAGCGATCAGTGCCATGCAGCAGCAGCGCATACGCGTCATAGCCCTCCGTCAGCTCGTCAACCCACAGGCCGGCAGGCGTGTTGGGGAATTGGTAGAGTCGCAAGAGAGCCGCCAATGCCATAATCGACCAGAAAGCAATGCGCTGCCAGGATGTGATTATTTTATAGTAGAGGGGGGCAAAATACTTGTTGTATTGATTGGCGGTCGGTGTGGCATTCTTCCCAGCTTTAACATCGGTTAGTGTTTGCATCGCTACAGGTATCTCCATTTCCTTCAATCGCAAAACGAAGTTGATGCAACCCCGGGCGCTCCCTATAAGACACGGAGAATCCTCATATTATAGATAAGGAGAAAAAATATGATGATACTTTGTATGTATCAGATCATCAAAAAAAGCCCTGAGACTGCGCATATTCAGCTATTATACTAAAGTTTCTATGGATAGCGGAAACAATATACTTAAAGACGAGCTTGGCTGTCAATAACGTGCTCGCTGATACGCAAAAGTACTACCTTGTTCGCGTCCAGACCTTTCTTTATCATAAACAGGGCTTTTCCGTTTTCGTCATGCTCACAGGGCAAAGCCCTGCTCGCAAGAGGAGAGAGGTGCAGGCAACCCCGCGTCGCGGGGTTGCCTGCACCTCTCTCCTCTTGCCCTGCGCCCCGTTGGGGCGCGAATCCCGTCGGCAAGAGGGAAAGGAACACGGAAAAGCCCTGTTATCATAAAAAGCCGCAGGCGTGATAAGCCTGGAAAAGTCGGACGCTGAATTTGTGATAGTTCAGTGAGTTCAAGCGTCTATAGTTGAAACACGAGTGATCTGTTAAAAATGGGACAAATGACACTTATCTATGAAAAAGACTGTCGTCTATGCTATGGACACGCTATTCATTATCTTCTTGCGTCATATGGTTTTATAGATGTAAAGGAAGTGGCCCATGATAATGTCTATGTCTGGAACTCACTGTAATTGCTGTGGGCTTCCGCTCAGTCCTCAGATGGGAGAAGATTGCCCGCGGTGCGGTTATCCAATCGCGATTTTTAAGGAAGAACAATTTTTGATATCGTCCCTGCGCGATCTGCGTCGCGTGGCCGATCACGGTGGTGCCAATATCACGATTACCCAGTTGATGAGGCACTACCAGAACCGCCTGGATTTGCTGCGGCAGGTTCAACAGACCCCCGTTCCGTTTGCCGGCGCTCAGTCGGTTGCGCCTACACCACAAACTGAAAAAGTGCAGATTCCTGTTCAACTTTTTCCACCTCAGTCACCGGTAAAAATGCCAGCGGCTGTACAACAAGAGCAGCCTGTTGGGCAGCCCTCCGTTGCACCCGTCGCTGTGCAAGCGTATCCTGTTCACAAGACGCCGGCGAGGGTGTTTTCCTTGAAGGCGTTCTTTGCCGATCAAACGATTAATATCGTTGTTTCGCTGGCAGCGTTTCTGATTCTGATTGGCACTCTGGGCTATGTGGCGACAAATTCAAATCTCTCGAACCTTTTCCTCTCTTTTATCGTGATGTTTATCGCCCATGCAATCTTTGGTTTGATTGGCACGCTGGCTTACTGGTTTCGCTCCCGGCTTTCCAGTTTGCGGATCATCGCGGCTGTTTATACAACCATTTTTGCGCTGCTCGTTCCTCTCGTCGGCTTCTCCGGCTACCGGCTCGTGGCGGGACAGATCGTTGGTCTCGCACCATCTACGGTGGTCGCCATCGCTGCTGTGTATGCCGCTATTGTCTATGGGGCGCTGGCAGTTTATCAGAAATCTGCTCCCTTTGGTTACTTATCGGTGGTGGCGCAAGCTGTTGCCACCCTTGCTGTTGCCAGCGCCTTTAACCTGAACTACTGGTGGTGGCCCAGCGTGTTGATGCTCCCCGCTTTTCTTGCCCTGCTCGCCCTGCCAGATCGCGTTGACAATGCCGAGCCTTTAATGGGTACGTGGGCGATTTTGCGTGAGCCGGTTCGCTCCCTGATGTTCGCCTGCGTTGGCGTCTGCGGAATAGGCGCTATTCTGATCTACCTCTACTCGTTGGGATTTGATCTCGTCCATCAGGCACAGAGCGAGATACGTTTTTCGTTGCTCTGTGTACTCCTCTTGTTGCTGGTCTGGGTCTGCCTTTTTGTGTGGCAGACACGACGTACACAATGGGCGCAAAGTATACCATACCTGTTTCTTGCCTCTACGCTGGCATTTGCTTATGCCTTTGAGTTTCAGCAGATTGGATATGTGTTACTACTTACCGCGGTTGCGGTATTCTATCATGGCCTGACATTGCTCGCCTCTCAATTTTTACGACGCTATGGCCGGCCTGATCAGCATGTGGAAGGGCTCTCCCTGGCACTCGTGGCAATAGTACCCTTAATTGCTGCACCGTTGTTGCCCATACAAGTTCTGCTAAGGGCATATGATCCCTTCTTCCATGTTGTTTCGCTAAACTGGGAGACGCTGGCTGAGATTATCGCTCTGCTCGTCGGCGTGGCTGTGACGCTAAGCGTTGCTTTGCATCATACTGGATGGCAGAGAACACCGGAAACAGGTCAGAAGCAATGGCCCTGGCTGCTTTTGCTGAGCGGTTTCTTGCTGAACTGGGCCTATGGTCTGATAGGAGTATCGCTTGCGCCTGAGCCGGTCTGGTGGTTTCTGACTCTCACGCTTGTATTGGTTGTATGCGCGGTAGCGACACGTCATCTTGTCAGCCCGGCATGGGCCAATCCCATTGAGGTGCTGGCGCTGGCGGAGGTTGTAGTGACGATAGGTTTGGGCCTCGGCAATATTGATCGTAGCATCTTCCTGCTGTTCTTCTTTGCCGCGCTATTCTATGGGGTTCTGCTCTACCAGCGACGTCAGGGCTGGCTGTTCTTGCCATTGATCTTGCTGCTGCTGGCCTCGCCCTTCCTTTTGTTGCGTATGCGTGTCCTACTGCTGGCCTGTGTTGCGCTGCCGTTTGTGTCCGCTATCATTCGTAATTTCATCACTGATAGATGGAATGTTGTCAGGGTGAGCGATCAGGCGGAGGCAAAGCCTGGAAGCATGTTGCCGTGGGAGTGGCCTCTTGTGGTGAGCGCCATTCTGTATGGCCTCGTCTTTACGGCTGGCGATGGCCTTGTTTCTACCAGCGTGGTCCAGGGATGGCTCTCTATCAAGTTTTCTTTTGCGCAGGAGATGGCTGTTCTGGCTGTCGTCTGGTATGGAGCGGCAACCTTAGCGCGCGTCAAATGGTGGCTGATTGTAGCAATGGCTTTTGCGGTAATTGGATTGTTGATGCCGACCAATCCTTTCTGGGCGCTGGCGTGGCTGGCTCCTCTGCTGACCTTGCTCGCTTTCGGAGTGAGCCGCCTGGCAGGCAGGGATTGGGGACTACCAATCTACGGGATCGCGCTTTTCGCTGCTATTATGATGGGGCTGGCCGGCTATAACCAGCAGGAAATACCTGCCGCGACCTGGGCGCTGTTGCTGTTCGCGCTGCTCATCTACCTCATCGGTGTGGTTGAGAACGCGCAAATACTCATGTGGATCGCCCCATTTTTTGCCATCTGGTCGGTGTATGACTCCGGGCTGCTTGGCGATCTTTACCGGCCACCTCTGGTAGCTCTGGCGTGTGCCGCTCTTGGCGGAGGGGTGAGCGCGCTCCGCTTCGTCAAAGTAAATGAGATTATGGCGGCATGGCAACGTGAATTGCTGCGTTATGCGCTGCCGATTTACGCAACTGCGCTGGCTGCGGCTGTGCTAACGGGCGTCTATGGGGCGCTGCAAGGGGTCAATCATCCATTTTACGCGGCTGTTCCCGATGCCCTGCTGCTCTATGCGCTGGTCGCCTATGGCATCCTCCTGCTTGAGCGCCGGGCGGCATGGCAGTGGTTAGTAGCGGGTTTTACTGCCTGGGCGGCGATCCTGGCGTTGCGCACAACTACTTGCCTGCCAATATTGCAGATAGACACTTTTCCAGCATCCGTCGCTTCAGCTTGTAGTGTGCAGGTGCAAACAACTACCTGGTACCTGGCCGGTATTGCCTTTGGAGCCGCTATGCTAGGAATGCTTACGGGCCGTTTTATTAGCTATCCGATCAAGATGGCCCTGGTACATGCTGAGTTACAGGAGAAATTTGCCTGGAGCTGGTCCTGGTATGTAAGTGCAGCGGTGGCGATCATCATGACCGTTTTATGGGGGTACGAGGCAAAGGCATTCCTGCCGAATGGCCTGGAATTGAACATCCTGGGAGCCATGATCGGGCTATCGCTGCTGGTTATGCTGGTGGAGCGCATGCCTGAATTGCTAGCAATTCCTGTTGTGCTGGCTTTATGGAGCATTACCCGGACCCACTGGCCGCTCTGGCAACAAATGATGGCTTATAGCGTGCTCTGGACGCTGGTTTTTGCTGCACAGTTCCTCTGGAAGATGCTAACGCCTGCGATACGTCTGCTGGAGCCGATGCGCCTGTATTCGCTGGTGAGCATCGGCGGGCAGGTCCTGGTGGTACTGGCGATTATCCTGCAAGGTGGTTTTTCTGCTGACGCTGGCCTGCTGACGCACGTCGGAGCTGGCTCGCTCTTCGTCCTGGCGCTCCTCCTGTTCTTGTACGGCTACATCCAGCCTGATAGCGAGATCCGCCCCTGGTTCTACTATAGCGCCGGTCTGCTGCTCTCGCTGGTCGGCTCGTGGGAGCTGGCGGCGTTCCAGCAAACCCAGGCCGATAGACTAACCCTGGTTCCGGCCTCTTACCTGATCGTCATCGCTCCGTTCATCGCCCGCGATCAGAGGTTGTCCCGCCACCGCATGGTTGGACCGGTTTGCTCCATTGTGGGGGCTGCGCTACTGTTATTGCCCATGCTCTGGTTGAGCTTTAGCCAGGATAACCTTCAGCCGACGCTCATCCTGGCCGGTGAATCGCTGCTCCTGCTGGTTTTAGGCGTTGCCACCCATCAGCGTTTCTTCGTCCTGGGTGGGGCGGGTCTGATCATTGTGAGCGCCATCCATGTGTTGTTCTTGCCGTCGTTAGGCATTCCGTTTTTCTTAGCCATCATCATGGCAGGGATAATATTGCTGGGTATCGCCACCGGCCTGACCCTGGCTCGTCATCGACTGCCCTCCCTGTGGTCGCAAACGGAGCCGTGAAAGCGATAAATGAGCAAAAAGCCAGAGATGCACAGGGAGGCAACGTGTATCCTCTGGCTTTTTGCTTTTGAAGAAAGATTTTCTGGCAATAATAGGCAAGTCGGGGGATACGGCGGAGCAATGTGTCGATTAGCTGTATCAATGCATGCTCGTTGTGATATCATGGTGAAGAACACCAAAGCAGATTGATTCGATATTTATCTGGCTATGACCGGCGAATTAAACGAGCGTTTCGTGAATGATAAACACTTGTCGGAAAAAGCAATCTTAAAAAGAATTATTTTATAGGAGAAGAGCTGGTAGTAGCGTCGAAAATAGATGTAGTAACCGGTTCGTTCTACTTATTGAGGAGGAAGTTATGGAGATTTCGTTACGGCTGGATACGTTAGGAATGGTGGAAATGCGCTACTTGCGCGGTCGAGAACGGTACCGGGATTGGCCTCAATTTCAGTTACTTGCTGCATCACGCCAGGCAAGAGTCCTCGCCTACTTTACTCATGATGTTGCGGAACAATTGCACCAGCAAATATTAATGGTAGAAGCGGCTGTGGGACTGGGGGATGAAGATGAAGAAGATGAAGAAGACGAGGATCAAATCCCAAACGGAGATGAGGGAGATCATGAAGAGAGTCCGACGCCGACGGAGCGCGAAGGCAGCGCCTTCTCACCGGCTTTTGCTCAGGCGCTCAAACAGCTTAATGAGCTTGCCCGCCAGCGCCTGCCTGATGCCAGCTCCGGCACTACTAGCAATCAGGTAACGGGAGAACTGGCGGGAGATATTGAGACCGGGACTGAGGAAGATGATGCTTTAGAGCAACTGCAAGACGCTTTTGCTCAGATGATGGAGGTGGTGCGCGAGCTTGCCGAAGAAATGTCAACGGACGCGCTCAAGATCACCGGACGCTTCAAATGCGCTCGCACAAGCATTGAATTCATCCCCAGGGCCACGGCACATGAGGAAGAGGACGAAGACGACGATGATATAGAGCTGTCCTCGGGTGAGGGCATACTGGATATAGAAGTGGAACTTGTTATGGTATTGCAACTTTACGAGGAAGGGCATATTCGACCCGAGGATTTACCTGCCGTTGAACTCCAGCTCGATGTTGACGATTTTGAACGTCTGCACGAGACGCTCGATTATGCCCTGGAACGGGAGAGGCGCAGCCGCCGTCGCAGATAACAGCGCCGTTTCTGCGATCCCTCTATGCTGAACTCTTTTCGCTTTCTTTAAAATTCCATCAATGGAAAGGTAAAATTTTTTATGTCCAGACCAATCGTACACCAGGAGTTTGAGCCTACAAAAGGTGTGCTTTCTTACTATACCTACGAGGTCCTGACGCAATTACTACAAGACCTGGTAGGAGCGTATCCACAACTGGCGGAGATCGAGTCCATCGGCCAGAGTCTGGAGGGACGCGAACTCTGGGTGGTTACCTTGACCAATAAAGCCACCGGACCGGCTCTGGAGAAGCCTGCTTACTGGATTGATGGCAATACCCACGCTGGCGAGGTCACAGGCTCGACGGTTGTGCTTTATACCATCTGGTCGTACCTGAAAGATTACGGCAAAGATGAGGCAGTGACGCGCATACTGGATCGCTCCGCTCTATATTTGATGCCGCGTATCAGCGTTGATGGCGCGGAACGCTACCTCACTACCCCTTATTTTCTACGCAGCAGCACCCGTTTATATCCCTACGAAGATGAGCGCGACGGGCTATATCCTGAAGATATCGATGGCGATGGGCAGATCCTGGATATGCGCATCAAAGATCCCAATGGCCCCTGGAAATGCTCCTCCAAAGACCCACGCATCATGCGCCGCCGCGAGATCGATGAAGAGGGAGGCGAGTATTATCACCTGCTGACCGAGGGCTTGATCCGCAATTATGACGGCTTTACGATTCCGGTCGCCCCGCCACAGCATGGGCTGGATATCAATCGCAACTATCCCTTTGAATGGGCGCCCGAGGGCACGCAGCGCGGCTCTGGCCCCTACCCCTTTTCGGAACCGGAGACCCGCGCCGAGGCCGAGTTCTGGCGCACCCATCCCAATATTTCCGGCTTCTTAACCTACCACACAACCTCCGGCGTACTCCTGCGACCGTATAGTACCTATCCTGATGAGCAGATGCCCCCCGAAGACCTGGATGTTTTTAAGCTGATCGGTGAGCGCGGCACGCAAATTACCGGCTATCCCAGCGTCTCCACCTATCATGGGTTCCGCTATAGCCCCAAAGATGTCACTCGTGGCGCGATGGATGACTATGTCTACGATCACCTGGGCTGGTTTGGCTTCACCACCGAGCTATGGGATATGCCAACCGAAGCTGGCATTGGTCCCCGCGACTTCATTGCCTGGTTTCGCTGGCATCCAGAAGAAGATGATCTTAAATTGATGCGTTGGAATGATGAGGTGATGAATGGGGAGGCATTCCAGGACTGGCAGCCATTCGACCATCCGCAACTGGGTCCTGTAGAGATTGGTGGCTGGCGTGATAAGCTCTATGGACAAAACGTCCCGCTCAAGTTTCTGGCCGCAACCTGCGCGAAACATGCTCGTTTCACCCTGACCCATGCGGCGCTCTGTCCCTATCTGAGCATTCGTCATTTGCAGGTAGAGCCGCAGGGCGATGGACTTTTTCACGTCGTTACGGTAGTGGAAAATAATGGCTTCTTACCCACCTACACCAGCAAAAAGGCTCTGGAGCGTAAGGCTGTGCGCCCGCTAGAGGTCGAGCTGACCTTGCCGGAAGACGTGAGTATTGTTACCGGGCAACAGCGCCAGACGGTCGAGCATCTCGAAGGACGCTCAAACAAGCTCTGGGCATGGTTTAGCTTCGCCTCACCAACGGATAACCGTTGCAAAGTAGAATGGCTGCTCAAAGGCCCGGCGGGAGCGAGTGTCGATCTTACGGTTCGTTCGCAGCGGGCGGGGACGATACATCGTGCTTTTACTCTAGCGCGGTCCGAAGCGTAACGCAATTGTACGAGAGGGAAGACGCAAGATTTTGCGATGTTGGGCATCCATTCATGCGACATATCGCACTTGTGGAATTTATTGCAGGGGCTACACTAACTATTGCAATCAAGTGTTCCGAGTTTTGCAGGGGAATGTTGTAGCGGTAGGGCAGGTGCAAGACCTGCCCCTACAGTATAGTCAGAGAGGATAGTGACATGGCGAGAACGATTACTATTGAAGATCTTTACCAGATCAAATTCGTAAGCAGGCCGCGCATCTCTGCCGACGGGCAGCGAGTCGCTTTCGTTGTGACGACTATTGATGGCAACAAGCACGAGTACCATTCTTCTATCTGGGTCTCTCCTGCTGCCGGTGGCGAAGCAAGACGGTTCACCTCCGGCCCGGCCAATACCAGTAGTCCGGTCTGGTCGCCCAATGGGCGCTGGCTGGCCTTCGTCTCCGAGCGCGAAGGAGAAACCACCGCTAAAGATCAGAAGGAGCAGAAGAAGCGGGGCAAGGGGAAGGGGCAAATCTGGATTATGCCCACCGACGGAGGGGAAGCGCGCCAACTGACTTTTATGGAGCATGGCGTCGGTGCCCCGGTCTGGTCGCCTGATAGCAAATATGTGCTTTTCAGCGCGCAGGTCGGTTCGACTAACGAAGAGGACGAGGATGGCAAAGATGGCAAGCGCCTGCCCAGAGCCCGCGTGATCGATAGGCTCTGGTACCGGCTCGACGGCGTTGGCTTTATTTATGAGCGTCGTTCCCATCTCTTCCTGATAGAGGCCGCCGGCGGCGAGCCGCAGCAGCTCACCGATGGCGATTGGGATGATGGTGACGCTGCCTGGTCGCCCGACGGAACGCAGATCGTCTTTGGCTCGAATCGTCGTGATGATCGCTGGAAATGGCCTGGCGACGATATTTATACCCTCTCGCTGAAAAATGGTAAAGCGGGAGAGTTGCGTTGCCTGACCGATGGCAAGCTGGGCTGTAACGCTCCTTCCTGGTCACCGGATGGCAAATCGATTGCCTTTGTGGGAGCGCCTAAGGTGCGAGGCGCGGGTCATACATGCCTCTATACTATCGCTGCCAATGCCGAGAATGCCGCTCCGACCAATATCTCGCAGGCGTTCGAGGGATCATGCATGGACTGGACCAACAGCGATATCGGCGACGAGCACCTGGCGCCACCGCCCGCGTGGTCAGCAGATGGTAAGACCCTCTACGTGCTCGCATCTCATCGTGGCGCTGGTCGTATCTTTGCCATTCCCGTCACAGGTGCAAGCGCGCAACCACGTACATTGACTCCCGGCGATGTTCATGTACGCGATTTCACGGTAGATGCTGCCTGCGATAAAATTGTCTTGCTGCTCGGTACCCCAACCAGCCCGCAAGAGATTTTCGTCTGCTCCACCTCCTCGTCGGGCGAGATGCGCCGCATTACCTCGACTAACGACGCGTTCTTCAATCAATTGACGCTCTCTTCCCTTGAGTATATGCCCTTCAAAGGCGTGGATGATTGGGATATCGATGGCTGGATTATCAAGCCGCCAGACTTCGATCCGGCAAAGAAGTACCCGCTGGTGGTTGAGATTCACGGCGGTCCGCATACGCAATACGGCTACGGCTTTTTCCACGAAATGCAAATGCTGGCGGCTGAAGGCTATGTGGTTTTCTACACTAATCCGCGTGGGAGCTGCGGCTATGGCTATGATTTCGCCAACGCGGTTCGTGGTGCGTGGGGTGAGAAAGACTCGATTGATATTATGATGGGGGTGGATACCCTGGTGCAGCGCGGCTATATCGATGAGCAGAGATTGGCTGTTACCGGCGGCAGCTACGGTGGCTTTATGACGAACTGGCTGGTCGGTCATCACAACCGTTTCAAAGTCGCGATTACTGATCGCTGCGTCAGCAATATGGCGACAATGTTCGGGACCAGCGATATCGGTTGGGATCTGGCTGAGGATAATCTGGATACGACGCCGTGGGAGGATCTGGACAAATACATGCACATGTCCCCGATAAAATATGTCCAGAATATTCAGACACCGTTGCTGATCATCCACAGCGAGCAGGATCTCCGCTGTAACATTGAGCAGGCCGAGCAACTTTTCGCCGCTCTCAAATGGATGGGCCGCGAGGTCAAGTTTGTGCGCTTTGAGGGACAGAGCCACGGCCTCTCGCGCGGCGGCCATCCAAAAATGCGTCTGGAACGCTTGCACCACATCAAAGACTGGTTTGCAAAATATCTGAAGCAGTAAATCATCTCACGCTGCCCTGCATTTGTATGAGTGTGGGGTAGCGCTCCAACTCTTATCAATCCTTTCGTAGCAAAGCTGCAAAGGTGTTGTGGAGGGGTGGTGGAAACATGCGCTTCGCGCATGTTTCCACCACCCCTCCACAACAAGACGCGCGTCGCAGACGCGCGCTTATGCTAAGAAGCAAACACACAGACTTGCTTATATGTGTGGGTGATCAGAAGCTTATCTATATTCTCCGGGGAGGAAGATCTGACGATGCCTGAAGAGAGAAAACTGGTCAGTATCCTTTTTGCCGACGTCTCCGGCTCAACCGCGCTGGGCGAAAGCCTCGATCCCGAAGATGTGCGCACGCTGATGGGGCGCTATTATGAGCATGCTCGCCGCGTGGTCGCTGAACATGGCGGCACGATTGAAAAGTTTATTGGGGATGCCGTTATGGCCGTTTTTGGCCTGACCCAGGCCCACGAAGACGATGCTGAACGCGCTCTTGCAGCCGCTTTAGCCCTGAGCACCGCCGTTGCCAACGATGAGATCCTGGGTGCGACTTTTCAGTTGCGCATGGGCGTCAATACCGGCGAGGTTGTCGCGACCAGCGATCTCTCAACCGGCGATTTTCTGGTGACGGGTGATACTGTCAATGTGACTGCTCGTTTGCAGCAGCACGCCAGTCCAGGCGAGATTATCGCGGGGGAGCGCACCTTCAACTCGGCTCAGAGCGCGTTTCTCTTTGATGAACCGGGCCTGATCTCGGTGAAAGGGAAAAGCCAGCCTTTGCGGGCTTATCCTCTCAAAAGCGTTCGCGAGGCGCGGATTGTCAATCGGCCCCCATTTGTGGGAAGAAAACAGGATTTGCTGCAACTTGCCCTGCTGGAGGCGCGCGTCCTCGAAGAGCGACGCCCGCAACTGGTTTCGATTGTGGCTCCGGCTGGCACAGGCAAGACGCGCTTGTTGGAAGAATTTCTGCGTCGCATCGATCCCGAAGAGGGCTTTCAGACGGCAATGGTGCGCTGCCTCCCCTATGGTCAGACTCTGACTTACTGGCCTCTGCGTGGTCTGCTCGATGGCCTGATGCGCGGCGAAGAGGTCGCCAAGCTTCAGATTATGGCTGTCTTCACCCAGGCTGGCTATCAGGCTGAGGATGCTTCGCGCCTCTCCGATCTGATCCTGGCAACGCTGGGCATCGAAAGCGATGCCACAGGCACGACTGATCGCGAGAGCATTTTCGCTGCCTGGCGTCTGTTGATCGAAGCGTTCGCGCACCAGGCTCCGCGTATCCTCATTTTTGAGGATCTGCACTGGGCCAGCGAGAGCATGCTGGACCTTGTGGAGCATGTTACGCACCAGCATACTCATGCGCAGGTTCTGTTAATCGTGCTCAGCCGTCCAGAATTGCTGGATCGCCGCCCGGCGTGGGGAGGCGGACGTCAGAACTTCACTGCTATCGCTTTACAGCCGCTGACGTCAGCCCAGACGCACGATCTGGTAGAGAAACTCTCCGCGAACCTGCCAGAGGCGACGCGCCAGGAGATCGCGGACCGTTCGGGTGGCAATCCCTTCTTTGCGCTGGAACTGGTGCGCGGGCTGGCGGAGCGCGGTCTGTCGGGGGAAGCGGCAACCCTTGATCGTTTGCCCGACACTGTTCACGCGGCGGTGCAGGCGCGGATCGATCTGCTCACGCGCCAGGAGCGTATGGTGCTCCAGGTTGCCTCAGTTGCCAGTCGTGCCATCCGCCTCCATATGCTGCATGCCGTCCTGAACGAGTACAGTTTGCAAGAGATCGAGACAGCTCTGGATGGGCTACTCTCGCGCGATATGCTAGTATCTTCAGCGGGTGATGTGTACGCTTTTCGCCATATTCTCATTCGCGACGTGGCTTACAACACCATATCCCGTGCGCAGCGCGTTCTGCTGCATAGCAAAATTGCTGCCTGGCTCGAATCAACTGAAGCGGATCGGCTAGATGCTTTCGCGGCCCTTATTGCTTATCATTATCGCGAGGCCGTTCTATTGGCGCGTCAATCGGCCATTCCTAAACCATTGCCCCACGAGACGGAGCGTGCTCTCTTTTTTCTGGAGCGAGCGGGCACGCTTGCGGCCCGTTCCGGCGCATTTGTTGAGGCAAAAGATTACCTGCGCAACGCTCTTGCTCTTGCTCCCGAAGCCGAACATCTGCGTCTGTACGAATGTCTGGGCGATAGCCTCGTCTGGGGAGATGCAGTCATCGAGGCGTATAACAGCGCCCTGGAACGCTGGCGGAGCGAAGGCGAACAAGATCCCCTGACGGGAGCGCGTCTGATGCGCAAATTGCTCTCGGCCTATCGTAGAGCGGAGAAGTATCCAAAACAAGAGGAAATCGACGCTCAGTGGAGCCTGGCTCAACAGCTTGTGGAGCAGGTCGGAGACGAGGCAGAGCTGTGGCGCTTCCGCATCACTGCTCTGGTTCGATACATTTCAGGAGCGTTGAGGCGAGGAACTATTGATGAGAAGGAAGCACGCGAGAAGCTCCTCATCTGCCAGGAGGCGGCAGCGTTTTTTGAGCAACGAGAAGACTGGGCTATGCTCAATGACGCCCTGGATGCGTGGATAACATTTTTAGAAACCATCGGGGCACATGTTGATGCGTTGGCTGTTTGCCGTCGTCGTCTTACGCTTCCCGGCCTTTCCACCTTCGAGCGTGGCGACATCGCAAGCACGATGGGGGGCATCTACTTTTTGCTCGGCGATTATGATCGCTGTTTCAGCACCGTTCAGGAAGCTCTGGCAGCATTGCATCCAGGTGAGCCTATCGAGTATTTTGCTGGAGCAGCCTCGATAGCGATGTGGGTCTTGTATGTTTCAGGGCAATGGGATGAGAGCTCTGGCTTACTCAAGGTGATCGAACAGATCTGGGAACGATTGCAATTGCGTCCCGGCGCGGGGAGCGTGGTCTTTGATGGCTATATGGCCTGGCTCTATATGGCAAAAGCGCGTGAGGATCGTCCAGTGTTGGATATGGCTACTTCTGTGATCGAGCATATGTTCGCTGAAGATGAGGGTATAAAGGATTTCCTTGCTGTCATACGTGATGATGACCTGGATAAGCTAAATGTAGAGGGTCTTGCGACGGGGGTTACGGGCTTGATCTTGTCTCTCTTTAGCGAAGCCAATGTGGTAGCTCCCGCGAAATTGATGCAAACTCCGGTTTTTCAAAATGATATGTCTACTCACTGTCTCAAAATTGCCCAGGCTATTCTCGACAACGATAATGAACAGCTTGCCCAGGCTATCGACGAATCTGAGGAGCACCGTCTTGTTGTGCATGCGGCTCGTATGCGCGTCGTGCTTGCTCAGCGCACAAAGGATCTCTCACAGCTTGAGCGCGCTCGCCCTGTGCTGGAACGATTAGGGGATCGCCACTTTTTGCGCAGGCTGGAAGAGGTTGAGGCGGTGCTGAAAGGGGTTGAGCAAGCTTGATCAGGGTTGCAGCCTGCCGATTTTATCGCTGCTCGCCTCGGTAAACCATAATGCATGGTCGCTTCCCATCACTATGCCAAGCGGAGAGCTATCTCTGGTGGGAATGGGGTAATACACGAAGTGTCCCGTTGCCACGTCAAGCCGCGCAATCACGTTTTCTGCCGCAACTGTGACCCATATGGCTCCATCGGGAGCCGCTACCAGACCGTACAGCGCGCCGGCTCCATTTGTCGCATGAGGTGCGTAGTACGACGTGAATTGCTCTGTCGCTGGATCGAATTTCAGCAGGAGATAGCCGTCAAATGCAGTAACCCAGATGTTACCCTGAGCATCGCTGGTAACCTCCATCAAAGTGTTGTTGTTGCCCTGAGCCGCGAAATAGCTGATCGCGCCTGTTCGCGGATCGAGCCGACCGAGGCGGCTTGAACTGGCCTCGGTAAACCAGACGATGCCGTGTCCATCAACTGTGATCCCGTACGGGTTGAGCTTCTGCACGCTCTTCGTGGGCGTCAGCGGATAGTGTTTGAATTGTCCGGTTTTGACGTTGAGCATGCCGATGGAGTCGGCATTTAGCTCGGTGAACCATACATTGCCCTGCGCGTCGAGCACGGTATCATTGGGCGCGCTCGGCAAGGTCAAGATGTTATTCTTGTTGCTCGGATCGGGTGTGGTGATTTTGGGCAGATCATACGTCTGATACTGTCCTGTTGTGGGGAAATAATGCCCGATGTAATTAGCATACTGTTCAGCGAACCAGATTGTATCATCGGAGGCAGCGGAGATCCCCATAATGCCAGCCTCCCCGCGCGGCGGCGTCATCTGCCGGAATGTCTGCGTCTGCGGGTCAAACATTGCCAGATAATTATGTCCCATTTCCCCAAACCATACGCGCCCCTTGTGATCGATGGCCGGGCGCATCAGGCCGCTATTCGTCTGGGGCAGCGCGTATTCCTGAAAATTTCCTATAGCCGAATTTGTTGAAGCATTGGGTGATGATTGCGCGGGAGCGGAGGTGCCGCTTGCCGGAGGCGTTCCGGCGCTGCTGCAAGCGGAGAAGAGTATGAGTATTGTGAGTAAGAGAAGCAGGCGTTTCATCAATATTCTACATAAGTGCCGCATACGCCATCATCTACGAGTTGGGTTAAATGAGCCTTGACCAGCGTGTGTTGCCAGTCGCGTTCGGGTAGATCATGGATTTCGACGCGTACATAATTATCGGTCAGCCCTTCCCAGTAACCATGCTTGAACTGCTCAACAAGCACCTGCACCGTCTCGCCGATAAACCGTTGACGGAACTGCTGGCTATGCTCGTTGTTAAGATCAAGCAGGCGCTGGCTGCGGGCCTTCTTCACTTCTTCTTTTATCTGATTGCGCATACGGGCCGCTGGCGTACCCTGGCGCGGCGAGAAACGGAAAACGTGCGCTTTCGCAAAGGCCAGCTCGCAAGCCATCTCGTACGTCTGCTCAAAATCGTCGTCGCTCTCGCCGGGAAAGCCCGTGATAATATCGGTGCTAACGGCGACGCCAGGAATCTGTCGCTTAATGGTTGTGACGATGGTATGGTAACGGTCGCTGCTGTAGCGGCGGGCCATTTTGCGTAGGACATTGTCCGAACCGCTTTGCATGGGCAGATGGAAGTGGCGACACATACGCGGATCTTCCCAATGCTCCAGCCACTCCAGCCGGAAATCTTCTGGCTCCAACGAGGAGACGCGAATGCGTGGCATCTCCGTTTCGTGCAAAAGGGCCGCGATCAGATCGCCCAGGTCGCGCTTCCCGTCACCTTCTGGGTGATAATCGCCAAGATGGATGCCTGTCAGCACCACCTCTTGATATCCTGCCCGCGCCTTGCGTTGCACATGTTCAACCACGGAGGCGATGCTGCGACTGCGCGATTTTCCTCGCACATAAGGAACGATGCAATAGGTGCAGCGATTATCGCAGCCATCCTGAACCTTCATCTGGACGCGTGTTCGCGAGAACAGCCGTGCGTTAGCCTGTTCCGTGAGCGTGGTCGTGCCGGCAAAAGGTGAGAGGCGAGCGGGATTATCCGGCTGAGGCTCCTCTTCTGCTGCCTGGAAGGCCAGTATACCATCGCTCCCAATATGCTGCGTATCAAGCGACAATACAGGCAACGCTCGTCTTGTGAGTTCAGGAGCATCTTGCGCTATTTTAGTCGTTGCGTGGTGCTGTCTGATAGTTTCGGCTAGCGAATCTTTGTTGGTGTTGCCAACCACAAGATCGACGCCAGGGAGGGCCGCAACCGCCGTTGGGTTCAGTTCCGCGTAACAGCCAGTCACCACCAGCAGCGCATCGGGGTGGCGGCGATGCGCCTGCGCGATCAACTGGCGCGAACTGCGATCACCAAGATGCGTCACCGTGCAGGTGTTGACGATATAGACATCCGCCATCTCGTTAAAATCGCACTGCGTAAAGCCGGCCATACTCATCTGCTCACTGATGGCCTCGCTATCAGCCTGATTGACTTTGCAGCCCAGCGTTGTAACCGCGAACGTTGTTGGCTGTAATGGATGGTCCGCCATAATCTTCTGCTATCTGCTCCCCTTGTCTGGATGGTAAGTATTGCTATTTCCTGGCCTGATTATAGCGTATCTGGCTCTTTTTGGGTAGGTGTAGCTGTGTATAGCCCAGGGCTGTTGCAAAGTCTTTTTTGCCGCCTTCGGCGGCGGGGAGAAGAGGAACAAGTGGGGACACCCCACCCCCCGCAAGGAGGCTGCCGCCCCCTTGACCCCCGCTTGGCAGACTTTATTCCCGACTTTGCAACAGCCCTGGTGTATAGCCAGGGCTATTTAATTCTCTGAAGAAAAGGGGGTCAAGGGGCATAGCCCCTTGCGGGGCGCGGGGTGTCCCCGCTCATTCTTCTCCCCCCTCGCCCCCGAAGGGGGCAAAAAAGAAGAAGTAAATAGCCCTGGTGTATAGCTTTCTAAAGATGTTGGTATGTTGTCATATCTTTCTCTATAAGCTAAACTTATAAACCACAGAACCTGCTAATATGAGCAAGAACTACATCATGTTTCTATAGCGAAAGGGATTGAGGGGGGGAGCCGTGAGCGAAACGGTGTTGCGTCATTATTTTAACGCAGTTGAGAAGTATTACAAAGCTGGAAAAGCTACAGAACATAGCTATCGATCTCCATTACAGAAACTCCTGGAGGAGCTCGATACCAATATTACTGCAACGAACGAGTCGAAACGTGTGAAGTGTGGGGCGCCTGATTATGTTGTGGAGCGCCATAAGCTAACAATCGGTTATATCGAAGCAAAAGATATTGGCCTCTCCCTGGATAAAATTGAGCAGGATGAGATTATTGAGCGCTATCGTCATGCGCTTGATAATCTTATCCTTACCGACTATCTGGAATTTCGCTGGTACGTTGGGGGCGAGCGGCGAATGACGGCCAGCCTGGGTGTCGTCGATAAAGGGAAAAATCTTGCTCTGGACAAAGAAGGAATCAAGCAGGTTGAAGATCTGCTCAAAAGCTTTTTAGAACATAGCGCCGAACCTATCCGCAAACCCCAGGAGCTAGCCAGGCGTATGGCTCGTCTCACTTGCATGATTCGCGATATCATTATCAACGCTTTCACTGCAAAAGAAGTTTCACACGATCTACACGATCTTTACGCAGCTTCTCAGGAAGTGTTGTTGTCTGATCTTACCCAGGCCGCTTTTGCGGATATGTTTGCTCAAACGCTGGTCTATGGTCTGTTTGCTGCTCGCTACAACCATAAGGGGAGAAAGCCATTCAGCCGCAGTGATGCTGCAAAGGAAATACCGCGCACTAATCCCTTTTTACGCAGGCTCTTCGGCTCAATTGCTGGTCCAATGCTTGATGACGAGCCATTTGTTGGCTTTGTAGATGAACTGGCGCAAGTCCTGGCGTATACGGATATAGATGAGGTAATGGCGGATTTCGGGAAGAAGACGCGTCAGGAAGATCCTATTGTGTACTTCTATGAAACGTTTCTGGCGCAGTATGATCCTGAAATTAAAGAGTTGCGAGGCGTATATTACACGCCTGAACCGGTAGTATCATATATCGTTCGTTCTATCGATTCTTTGTTACGTACGCATTTCGATTGCCCTGATGGTCTGGCAGATACCGAAACGATTCCTTACTCATTTACTGATGAAGAGGGCAAAGAGCATACGGAGCAAACTCCGCGCGTCCTCATCCTTGATCCTGCAACAGGCACGGCTACTTTCCTCTACCACGTCATTGCCCATATTCGTGAAAGCTATCGGCAGGCAGGCAATGCAGGCATGTGGTCGAGTTATGTGCGTGAGCATCTTCTCCCACGCCTCTTCGGCTTTGAGTTATTGATGGCTCCTTACGCAATGGCTCATTTGAAGCTGGGAATGCAGCTTGCCGCTATAGACCTGCCTGCAAGTGAAAGAGCGACCTGGGCTTATGACTTTCAGGCAGATGAGCGCCTGGGTATCTACCTGACCAATACGCTGGATGAAGCTTTGAAGCGTTCGCAACTGATGTTTGGGCGTTATATCTCTGATGAGGCCAACGAGGCCGCGAAGGTGAAACGAGGGTATCCTGTGATGGTGGTGCTGGGCAATCCTCCCTATGCAGGTCATTCTGCGAATAAAGGACAATGGATTAATGATTTGTTACGGGGTAAAGACTCACAAACTGGCGCATCGACTGATAGCTACTTTAAAGTTGATGGTCAGCCGTTACGAGAGCGCAACCCTAAATGGCTCAATGACGACTATGTAAAGTTCATTCGCTTTGCACAATGGCGCATTGAACAGACCGGATACGGCATTCTCGCATTCATTACGAATCACGGCTATATTGCTAATCTGACTTTCAGGGGGATGCGCCAGAGTTTAATGCGTACCTTTGATGATATCTATGTACTTAACCTGCATGGTAGCGTAAAAAAAAGAGAACGGTCACCGGACGGTGGGAAAGATGAAAATGTTTTTGATATCCGGTCTGGAGTAGCCATTGGAATATTTGTGAAGCGGCGAGAAAACAAGGCTCTATCTCAGGCTGCGAACGTCTATTACGCTGACCTTTGGGGACCACGTAAGCAGTCCCGACAAATGGATAAATCATCTCATCAACTCACAGGTGGTAAATATTCCTGGTTAGTAGAAAACGACATAACAACAACCGAGTGGACAAAATTGGCACCAGAAGCGCCTTTTTATTTATTTATGCCACAAAATACCAATTTACGAGCTGAGTATGAAATTGGGAGAAGTTTGGCAGAGCTAATGCCGGTGAATGTGCTTGGTTTCCAAACTCATCGAGATCATTTTGCCATTGATTTTGACAAAGACAAGCTAGATCGGCGCATTGATGAAATGCGCAATACTGCCATTGCGAATCAAGATTTTAACGGGAAATATAATTTTAGCGCCTCCGACAGTATTCTAAGCAGAGCCCGTCAGAAGCTGCAAAAAGATCCCGATTGGCAAAAGCACTTCATCATGTGTTTGTATCGTCCATTTGATCAGCGATTTTGTTACTTTAGTGACGCTGTTATGGACCGTCCTCGGAAAGAACTAATAGATCAAGTGGCTCATCGAGAGAATGTGTGTATTTTATCGTCAAGGCAGCAAGCGACTCAAGGATATCGACATAGTTGGGTCGCTAAAAAAATAGCCAATGATTGTGTTATCTCAACAACGAGCCATGAGGCAAATCAAATCTTTCCTCTCTACCTCTATCATGGCTCGGATAAAAGCGAACTCTTTGACATAAATCCGTCATCAAATACCTCTGGTGATCGTCATCCTAACCTTCAGGCTGCTTTTATTGCTGCTATTTCACGGCTACTAAAAATGGATTTTGTGCAAGATGGCAGAGGCGATCTGCAAGATACCTTTGGGCCGGAAGATGTCTTTAATTATATCTATGCAATACTCAATGCTCCGACCTACCGCGAACGGTACGCTGAATTTCTCAAAGTTGACTTCCCGCGTCTGCCCCTAACGTCAAATGCTGATCTGTTTCGCACGTTATGCAAATCAGGTGCCAGACTGGTCGAACTGCATTTGCTGGAGAAATTTGGAAAAATCACAACGCGCTTCCCCATAAGCGGTAATAATATTGTCGAGAAGGTAAGCTATACCTGCGACCTGAAAGAGCCGGAAAAGGGATGTGTGTGGATCAACAAAACGCAACATGTTGAAGGTATTCGACCTGACGTGTGGGATTTCCGTGTTGGCGGCTACCAGGTCTGTGAGAAGTGGCTGAAGGACCGGAAAGGACGACAACTCACGTTCTCCGATCTCCAGCATTACCAGCGCGTGGTAGCGGCCCTTACTGAAACAATCACCCTGATGGGGCAGATCGATGAGGCCATAGAGGCGCATGGAGGATGGCCTATCCGATAGCATCCCTGTTAGCGCGTTGCTTAATGATTAATTGACTATGATGTCTATACTCAACGGCCTTGTCTTAGAACGGCCATGCGAGACATCGCAGCCGTATCTTCGAGGATCGCCTTTTGCATCATCGGCAGCGCGAACCAGACGTTGCCCAGGCCGAAAATTGTGCCTGTGATCACGCGTAGAACCCAGTCGCTTTCACGCAGGCCGAACATTTGCGTGAAGCCATCCGCGGCTATCGGCAGGCACATCAGGACCCAGAGCCACCAGGGGATGCCCGGCAGGCGTTTCTTGGTCAGCACAAAGACGAGGCTGCCCAGGAACATTGAGGTGTAGATGGAAAAGTTGCGGGCGCACAGACCGAGCTGGTGCCCGAAGATGTAGAAGGAGTGCGATGGCACCTGCGCGCAAACGTAATGTAGCGCGTAAAAGAGCGGCTTGGCAATGGCATCCAGGCCAAAGTAGGAGAGGAAAGGGATACTGATCGCAATCAACACCAGGAGACCAAGCACCGTAGTGATGAGATTCGCCCATTGATTGAGTAAAAATTGTCCCAACCCGTTCATAAGCCGGTCCAGCGCGCCCGGCTGTTTGGAAACGGGGAATGCCGCTTGAGCAGGTGAAATTGATCGATTAGGAATAGGCCCGGGTAATTGTTGTGTTGCCATACTATTCTTTCCTCATAAGCTTGCAAAATCAGACATGAAAAGCCTTTGCCAGATCTCCATATTCTATACGGCCTTCAATCACGATAGTTTCATCAACGATAATTACCGGGATGCGGTAACGGTATAGCTCAAAAATTGCGAGATCACTACGAATGTCGATCTCTGTGAGGTCAAAAGGCGTCTGGGCGGCGATATCATCGAGCATATCGCGGGCATCTTCGCATAAATGACATCCGGCTTTGGTATAAAATTTCACTTGCGGCACGCCTGTTGCCTGCTGCTCATTCAAGGATATTACTCCAGATGGTTCCACTTTGTTAGTGGTATCATACCATATTTTTACCCATACGGGCAGGGGCAAGTATGATCAGGCAGGGCTATTTAATTCTCTGAAGAAAAGGGGTCAAGGAGCTATGCCCCTTGCGGGGCGCGGGGTGTTCCCGCTCATTCTTCTCCCCCCCTCGCCCCCGAAGGGGGCAAAAAAGAAGAATTAAATAGCCCTGATGATCAGGGCAGGGGCAAGCCCTGCCCCTACTTGCTTTCGCGCTCCTTGCTAGCTATACTTAACAATAGGGCAGGGGCAAGCCCTGCCTCTACCTATTTTTCTCGCGTTTATCGCCTATCTTTGAACGAAGGAGCACAATTATGCTGCTCTCATGGCAACATTTCCATTTTCCCCACAAGAGGAGCAAAACTCCCGCATTATTTGCCTGGTCAGGGCTTGCTCTGCTCACTATGCTTCTGCTGATGATGCTTGCTGCCTGCGGTGGCGCGGGCGGATCAGCGCCGAGCGGGCCAACGGTCACGATGCTGGATAACGAGTTCAGCCCCAAACAAATTCATATCAATGCTGGCGATACTGTGACCTGGACGAATAACGGGCAGGTGGCTCATACGGTGACTGCCGACGACCACAAATTCGATTCGGGCAATATCGATGCCGGCAAAACTTATTCTCACACCTTTACCGAGCCCGGAACCTATGCGTACTATTGCGCTTTGCATGGCGCCGCCGGGGGAGTCGGGATGGCGGGCGTGATTATTGTCGATCCACCTGCCAACAGCAGTAGGTATGATTATCAGAACGCAAATAGCCTGCAACGCACGCCGCGCAAATTTTCTGGTTCCACGTTGCGCGTGCCGGAAGATTTCCCGACGATTAATGACGCGCTTACTGCCGCCAAATCCGGCGATATGATCTCGATTGCTCCCGGGACGTATCACGAGGCGCTGATCGTCAAGACGCCCGATATTACCATTCGCGGTCAAGATCGCAACGGCGTAATTATGGAGGGCGATTTTAAGCGAAGCAACGCCTTTGAAGTGGTGGCGAACAATGTGGTGATTGAGAATATGACGGCGCGTCACTATGTCAGCAACGGCTTCTACTGGACGGGCGTGACGGGCTTTCGAGGCAGCTATCTGACGGCCTACACCAACGGCGATTATGGCGTCTACGCTTACAATTCCAATACCGGCCAGTTTGACCATTCGTTGGCGGCGGGCCAGCCCGATTCTGGCTTCTACATTGGCGATTGCCATCCCTGTCACGCGGTCATTACCAACATTATCTCGGAAGACAATGCTCTTGGCTATTCGGGGACGAACGCGGGCGGCGATTTGACGCTGCGCGACTCGATATGGCGCGACAATATCTCCGGTATCGTTCCCAATACGCTCGATTCCGAGCCCAATCCGCCGCAGGATGGCGCTACCATTATCAATAACCTGATTGAGAACAATAATAACGAAAACGTTCCCACCAAAGGTCAGGAGTACCCATCGATTGGTAATGGTATTGTGCTGGCGGGCGGCAACAACAATCTAGTTGCCAATAATCGTATCAATGGACATCGCTACTATGGTATCCTGATCGTGCCTAACATCGACAAAAGCTTCTGGGTACCGAGCGGTAATACGGTCAAGGGCAACTATGTGACCAATTCAGGCGTGGCCGATCTGGCTCTCGCGGCGCTTTCAGGGGGCAATAACTGCTTCTCCGATAATAAAGTGGCTCGCACGTCGCCACCACTGTTGCAGTTTACGCACGCGTGTGGCTCCCTTATGGCGCATGCCGGAGCGGGCGATCCAGGTGCGGTGGCCTCCACCTTTGTTCATTTTATGCAGGTGGCGCAGCATCGCTATGTGTCTCCCGATTGGAAGACGCGACCCGTACCCGCCGATATTAATCAGCCAGGGATGCCGGACCCCAATAGTACACCGCAAGGAATCTTCACTTCAATAGAAGGGACATCATTAAATATGACACCTGCTGCCGCCTCTTATACCCCAACAATTACGCTGGCCGGTATCGGCCTCGCCAATCCTTTTTTCGAGGTGCTCACCGCCTTCTACGCCTACTACCTGCCGCTGGCCCTCTATGCGGCCTGGGTTAGCATCGCCATGTGGGATATTGTGCGCCGCGCCCAGCTAAAAGGCGGAGCGCGTCTTGGCTGGATGGCGGTGGTATTGCTGATCCCGATCCTGGGACCCATCGCCTACTTCCTGTTTGGCAGGTCGGAGATTTCCCGCAGCACCCGATGGGCGCTGGTCGTTGGCGCTCCCGTGCTCTACGTTGTTGTCTCCCTGGCGCTCCTGTTCTTTATTTCATGATCAATTGAGGATATACTGATAGGAGCGGCGTGAAGCTGCAAAATCTGCTAATGACGGGGGAGAGTTATGGATATTTTGATGCTGGATAAAACAGAGGTTCAGAGGCTGCTGGACCCGCATGCGCTACTGGATGTGCTAGCCGAAAGCTTCAAGGCGCTCAGTGGCGGTCAGGTGGATGCGCCCAATCGCATCAACGTCTCCGTTCCCGACAAAGGATTTCTACTCTCTATGCCCGCCTATCAGCCGGGTCGCGAGATCGCCATCAAACTGGTCTCCGTCTTTCATGACAATCTGCGGCTAGGCATTCCCACGCATCAGGCCCTTATCTGCCTGTTCGATCCCCAGACAGGCACTCCTCTCGCGTTCATGGATGGAACCCATATCACGGCGCTGCGTACGGCGGGCGCGGCAGCCCTCTCGACCCGGCTGCTGGCTCGTACGGATACACGAGTGCTGGCGATTATTGGCACGGGCGTCCAGGGCCACGCGCATCTGACAATGCTGCCACGCGTGCGCCCATTCTCCGAGATCCGCATCGCCTCGCGCCACCTCGCCCACGCCGAACAACTCGCGGCAAGCGATGGCAGGGCGCGAGCCGTTGTAAGTGCTGAAGAGGCGGTGCGAGGAGCTGACGTGGTTTGTCTCTGTACCGATGCATCCAATCCGGTGATCAGCGCGGACTGGCTCGCGCCCGGCATGCACGTCACCTCCGTTGGTTACAGCCCTCCAGGCGGCGAACTGGACCCCCAGGCGATCAAGCAAGGCCGTCTCTTTGTGGAGACGCGCTTGGCCTTCGAGCCGCCCCCGGCAGGCTGTGGCGAGTTAGCTGGTCTGGACCCGAGCATAGGTACAGAACTCGGCGAAGTGTTGCTGGGCCAGAAGCTGGGCCGACAGTCAGACAATCAGATTACTATCTACAAAGCGATGGGCCACGCCTGCGAAGATATGGCGGCGGCAAGCCTGGTCTATCATCGCGCGAAGCAAGATGGGACTGGTCGCCCGGTGACACTCTGAGAAGAATGTCAAATCGATAAACTCCCCCGCAAAAAAACATCCCCCTCATCGTCTACATTTTAGAATAAGTATCGGAGCAGATCATGTATCTGCCCTGGTATACTGATTACAGATGTATGATCTGTGCCCACATATTAGAGGAGGAGAAAGGGTGGCTAGCGTCTCAATATTTGTACCGCATTTTATATCCTATCGCATCTCTAATACACATTAATCGTTCCTTTCCCGCTAACAACACCTTGTCTGTGTTCCACTATGGCGTCTATTTTTGATAGAAGGATTGTCATATGCTAGCTGAAACCCCTAAAGATGTGAAACAGGACCAGCAAAGCTCGTCTGATAAAGACCAGATCAGCGCGCCATCGATCTCGCTGCCAAAGGGTGGGGGAGCCATTCGCGGCATCGGCGAGAAGTTTGCCGCCAATCCTGTTACCGGCACTGGTTCTATGACGGTGCCAATCACCACCAGCCCTGGCCGCTCCGGCTTTGGCCCGCAGCTCTCTCTCTCCTATGACTCCGGTTCAGGCAATGGGCCGTTTGGCTTTGGCTGGCATTTGATGCTCCCATCTATCACGCGTAGAACGGACAGAGGGCTGCCCCAGTACCGCGATGGCGAGGAATCCGATGTTTTTCTCCTCTCAGGGGCCGAAGACCTGGTGCCGATTCAGGTACAGACAGGCGGCCAGTGGCAGCGTGAGGTGGCGACACGCACGGTAGATGGGATCGCCTATCATGTTCAGGGATATCGACCGCGCATAGAAGGGCTTTTTTCGCGCATTGAGCGTTGGACCGAGCTGGCAACGGGCGAAATCCACTGGCGTTCGATCACGAAGGAGAACATCACCACACTTTACGGCAAGGACAACAATTCGCGCATCTTTGAAATTCCGAGCGACAACGCTGCTTCACAGCTAGCTAGCGCTCAGTCGCTCGGCAAGGAAGTCTTTGATCCGGCTGACGCGACCCACCCCCAGCGCATCTTTACCTGGCTGATCTGCACCAGCTACGATGACAAGGGCAATGCCGTTGTCTATGAGTATAAAGCGGAGAACTCGGAGAACATCGATCTTGCACAGGCCAACGAGAGCAATCGCACCCCGTCCAGCCGTTCCTCTCAACGCTACTTAAAGCGCGTAAAGTATGGGAATGTCATCTCGCATCTGATCCAACCTGATCTTTCAAAGACCGATTGGCTGTTTGAGCTGGTCTTTGATTATGGCGAACATGATCCGCTCGCTCCGACGCCTGCTGAAGTGCAACCCTGGCTCTGTCGCAACGATCCCTTTTCTGGGTATCGCTCTTGCTTCGAGGTGCGCACGTATCGCCTGTGCCAGCGTGCTTTGATGTTTCACCACTTTCCGAATGAGCCTGGCGTCGGACAGGATTGCCTAGTGCGCTCCACCGATTTTACCTATCAAAACACGCGCAATAATCCTGATGATCGCAGAAAAGGTCATCCGATTGCCTCGTTTATTGCCTCTGTTACGCAAAATGGCTACAAACGCCAGCAGGATGGCAGCTATCTCAAAAAATCTCTCCCGCCGCTCGAATTTGCTTATAGCCAGCCCATTATCAGCGGAGATGTGCTGGAGCTTGACGCGGCCAGTCTGGAGAATCTACCTGCGGGGCTGGATGGAAGGTCTTACCGCTGGGTGGATCTGGATGGAGAGGGCGTTTCCGGCATCTTAACGGAGCAGGCGGGCGCATGGTTCTATAAGCCCAATCTGGGCAATGGACAATTTGGCCCTCTGGAGATGGTCGCACAGCAGCCCGCGCTGACCGCGTTGCGCGCCGGTCAGCAACAGCTATTGAGCCTTGCCGGTGATGGTAAGCTCGATCTGGTCGGTTTTTCGAGTGCGGCCCCCGGCTTTTTCAAGCGGACAGAGGATCAGCAGTGGGAGAATTTCGCCACCTTTACCGCGTTGCCGGATATTGCCTGGCAGGATGACAATCTACGCTTCGTCGATCTGGACGGAGACGGTCTGGCGGATGTTTTGATTACCGAACATGAAGTGTTTACCTGGTATGCTTCGCTGGGCGAGGCCGGCTTTGCTCCAGCTCAACGGGCAAGCAAGCCACAGGACGAGGAGCGCGGCCCGCAGCTTGTTTTCGCCGATGGCACGCAGTCGATCTATCTCGCCGATATGTGCGGGGATGGCCTGACCGATCTGGTGCGCGTGCGTAACGGCGAGATTTGTTACTGGCCCAACCTGGGCTATGGGCATTTCGGCAGTAAGGTCACGACGGACGCTGCCCCCTGGTTTACGACGACAGAGCTGTTTGATCAGCAACGCGTGCGGCTGGCTGATATCGACGGCTCTGGTACAGCCGATCTCATCTATCTTGGCGCAGACGCTATCCAGGTGTACTTCAACCAGTCCGGCAACAGTTGGAGCCAGGCGCAGGCGCTCAGCCCTCTACCCCATCTCGACAGACTCTCGTCGGTGATGACGGTGGACTTGCTGGGCAATGGAACCGCCTGCCTGGTCTGGTCCTCGTCGCTGCCGAGCAATATGCGCAGCCCTGTGCGCTATATTGACCTGATGGGCGGTCAGAAGCCGCATCTGCTGCTCTCGATCAAAAACAATCTTGGCGCGGAAACGGCGATCCAGTACGCATCCTCCACCAAGTTCTATCTGGCTGATAAGTTGGCAGGCAAACCCTGGATCACCCGCCTGCCCTTCCCGGTTCATGTGGTTGAGCGGGTGGAAACACGCGACCGTATCGGCGGCAACCGCTTCACTACCCGTTACGCCTATCATCATGGGTACTACGATGGTTTCGAGCGCGAGTTTCGCGGCTTCGGCATGGTTGAGCAGTGGGATACTGAGGAACTGGCAGCGTTGACCGCCTCTGGTACGCTGCCGGCTGCCACCAATATCGACCAGAACTCCTATGTGCCGCCGGTGTTGACGCGTACATGGTACCATACCGGAGTTTTTATCGATCATCGCCATGTCAGCCGCCAGCACGAGGACGAATATTACCGTGAGTCTGATCTGAGCGCTGCTCAGTTAGAGGCAGTACTGCTCGATGATAGCATCCTGCCGACCACAATACGCCTGCCCGATGGCACGCGCCCGCCCTTTGACCTCTCGGGTGAGGAGGCGCAGGAAGCCTGTCGCGCGCTCAAGGGGTCGCTGCTGCGCCAGGAAATCTATGCCCTGGATGGCACAGATGCCCAGGATCGCCCCTATAGCGTCTCAGAGCATAACTACACAATTGAACTGCATCAGCCTCAGGGCGTCAACCGGCATGCTGTCTTCTTCACGCACGCTCGCGAGACGATTGATTTTCATTATGAGCGTATATTGTTTGATGTGAATGGGCAGAAGCTCGCCGATCCCCGGGTCAGCCATACGCTAACGTTAGCTGTAGACGATTTTGGCAATGAGCTGCAAACAGTCGCAGTTGCTTATGGCCGTCGTCATGACGACCCCGATCCGCTCTTGAGCGATAGCGACCGCCAGCAGCAAAAGCGTATACTGCTGACTTATACCGAGAGCCAGTACACCAACGCAATCCAGCAAGACGCTGCCTATCGCTCCCCGCATCTGAGCGAGACGCGCACGTACGAGCTAATTAATGTTGTGCCAGCAAGCAATCTTCCTCAGATTACCAATCTGTTCCGCTTTGACGAACTGATGCAGAAGGTGCAGGCGGCCAGCGATGGTCAACACAATCTGCCCTATGAAGATATTGAGGCGACGGGCGCGACGACCAGCTCACCCTATCGCCGTTTGCTCGATTGGGGCCGTACCCTCTATCGTCGCGATGATCTGAGTTCAGCGTTACCTCTGGGTCAGATGCAGACAATGGGGCTGCCGTTTGAAAGCTACAAGCTGGCCTTTACACCGGGATTGCTTGCCACCGTCTACCAACGCAAAAACGGCAATGTAACGCAAGCATTATTACCCGATCCGCTAAGCGTGCTTGGTAAAGAGGGCGGCTATCTACGTAGCAACGAGCTGAAAGCCGACGGGCGTTTCTCTGGCAGCGATCCAGATGAGCACTGGTGGGCGCCCTCGGGGCAGGTTTTCTACTCGCCCAATCTCAACGATACCTTTGCTCAGGAGCTCGCTTACGCCAGTCAGCACTTCTTCCTGGCGCACCGCTTCCGTGATCCCTTTGGAGATACGACTATCGTCACGTACGATGATTATGACCTTTTGCTTCTGGAGACGCAAGACTCGTTAGGCAATCGTATCACAGCAGGTACGCGTGATGCCAGCGGCACGATAATCGGCAAGAGCAATGATTATCGTGTACTCAAACCTACTCTGACGATGGATGCCAACCGTAATCGTGCAGCAGTAGCCTTCGATGTGCTGGAAATGGTCGTGGGAACGGCAGTGATGGGAAAACCAGAGGAGAAACTGGGCGATACGCTGGATGGTTTTGTGGCGGATCTAGAAGATACCGTGATTGCGGCACATTTGCAAAATCCTCTTACCGATCCAACTAGCCTGCTGCAACGCGCGACTACACGCCTGATCTACGACCTGTTTGCCTATCAGCGCACGCAGAATGACGCGCAACCGCAGCCACCAGTTGCCTATACAGTGGCTCGTGAAACGCACGATGCCGATCTTGCTCAAGGCCAGCAGACGAAGATGCAACATCGCTTTGTGTATTCGGATGGCTTCGGGCGCGAGATTCAGAAGAAGATGCAGGCCGAGCCGGGGCCATTATCTCAAGGAGGAGCGGCAGTCGATCCGCGCTGGGTCGGAAGTGGCTGGACCATTTTTAACAACAAAGGTAAGCCCGTACGCAAATACGAGCCGTTTTTCGGCGTAACCCATCATTTCGAATTCGCTATGGCGGTAGGCGTTAGCCCTATCCTTTTCTATGACCCGGCAGAGCGCGTTGTAGCGACCCTTCATCCTGATCATACCTACGAGAAAGCGCTGTTTGATCCCTGGAAACAGACCTCGTGGGATGTAAACGACACCGTATTGCTTGGCCCAAAAACCGACCCGGATGTGGGCGATTTCTTCCGGCGTCTGCCCGATGCCGATTATCTGCCGACCTGGTACGATCAGCGGCAGGGCGGGGCGCTGGGGACGCAGGAGCAGGCTGCTGCTCAGAAAACCTCCGTCCACGCCAATACGCCGACCGTTGCCTACTTTGACACGCTGGGACATACCTTTCTGACCATCGCGAGTAATCGTTTCGTGCGTAACAACGTCACTACTGAGGGACACCTGGCAAGTCGTGTCGTCCTTGATATCCAGGGCCGTCAGCATGCCATCAGCGATGCGCTAAACCGCCAGATCGTGCGCTACGATTACAATCTACCTGGCTCGCTTATTCATCAGGCAAGCATGGAGTCAGGAGAGCGCTGGACATTGCAAGATACGTCTGGCAAACCAATGCGAGCCTGGGATAGCCGTGGTCATGCAATGCGTACCGTCTACGATTCTCTGCGGCGACCTATTGAACTGTACTTGAGCGAAAACACAGGACCCGAAGCGCTGGTAGGACGTACCGTTTATGGAGAAACGCGACCCAACCCGGAAACAACGAATTTGCGCGGAAAAGTGTATCAGGTTGCGGATGGAGCGGGAGTAGTCACCAGCGGAGCCTATGATTTCAAAGGGAACCTGCTAAATAGCACGCGTCAACTGGCTGTAGAGTACAAGAAGTTGCTCGATTGGTCTACTGGAGTCCCGTTAGAGGCGCAAACGTATGCCAGTAGCACAACTTATGATGCTCTCAATCGTCCGGTGACGCTAACACCCCCCGACGGCACCATCGTTCGGCATATCTATAATCAAGCAGGCTTGCTAGAAAACATTAAAGTCAACCTGCGGGGAGACGTAAACCTTACAACGTTGGTGAGCAATATTGATCATAATGCTAAGGGCCAGCGTACTTTAATTGAGTATGGCAATGGGGCGAGCACGCAATACCAGTATGATCCGCTCACTTTCCGCCTGATGCACCTTTTCACGACCAGAGGCGCATCTTTTCCTGGTGATGGGCTTGATCCGGCGAATCCTCCTGTGGGCGTGCAAAATCTGCGCTATACCTACGATCCAAAGGGCAATATTACGCATGTCCAGGATGACGCCCAGCAAACGATCTACTTCCAGAATCGCCGCGTTGAGCCGAGCGCCGATTACACCTATGACGCCGTCTATCGCCTGATTGCAGCGAGCGGGCGTGAACACCTGGGCCAGGCTCAGGCTCTTATCCCCTTGAGTGACGATGACACAGTGCGCAGCGGTGTATTGCAGCCTGGTGATGGTAACGCTATGGGCACCTATCTTCAGCAATACGTCTATGATGATGTGGGCAATATCCTGCAAATGCTCCATACTGGCACTGATCCTGTTCAGCCAGGTTGGACGCATAGCTATACCTACAACGAGCCGAGCCTGCTAGAAGCCGGCAAGGTGAGCAACCGCTTGACTAATACGCAAATTGGCGCTAATCCGCCTCAGCCCTATACCTATGATATTCATGGAAATATGACCGTCATGCATCATCTGCCGTTGATGCAGTGGGACTACAAAGATCAGCTCCAGGCCACAACTCAGCAGATTGTCAGCAACGGTGGTACGCCGGAGATAACCTACTATGTCTATGATGCCAACGGGCAGCGTGTGCGCAAAGTCACCGAGCGTCAGGCAGCCTCGGGACAGGCGCCAACGCGTCTGAAAGAACGGCTGTACCTCGGTAGCTTTGAGCTCTACCACGAGTACGGCGGTGATGGCAACGCAATCAATCTAGAGCGTGAAACTCTGCATATTATGGACGATAAACAATACATTGCCCTGGTCGAGACACGCACACAAGGGAACGACAATTCGCTACAACAGTTGACCCGTTACCAGTTCAGCAATCATCTTGGCACTGCTTGCCTGGAGCTGGATGACCAGGCGCAGATTATCACTTACGAGGAGTATTACCCCTTTGGTAGCACCTCGTATCAAGCCGTGCGTAGCCAGACCGAGACGCCCAAACGCTATCGCTATACCGGCAAGGAACGCGACGAAGAGAACGCTCTGTATTATCACGGGATGCGCTATTATGCCTGTTGGCTGGGCAGGTGGACGAGTTGCGATCCGGCTGGAGTAGCCGATGGGGTGAACGTCTATGCATATACCAGTAATAACCCTGTCAGGTTGATAGATTCCAGTGGAACACAGGGGCACCATCCTGAAGAACAGACCATTCCCGTAAATGATAAAGAGTTGTCCAATCTCATTCATCAGGCGGCGTTGAAATCACTACGTGAGGCGGATGCCAAAGGTATTGGCAAGTTAAGACCTCATATTCCCAGAGCGCCTGAATTGCATTTTGTGGATCAACAAACTACTCCTGAACCTAAAAAAGAACCCGCTCCCACTCCTACCCCTACGCCTGTTCCGCCACCGCAGGCCCCTGTGACCCGCGATCCGCCTCAGCCGGCCACGCCATTTGGGCAAAGCTATCAATCCAGTCCAGGCCAATATTTTGGCGGCTTCAATGTCGGCGCGTTCGCACAGGGACTAACTTTGACTCGTTTTTCCAGCCAGGGGGCCGTGAATATAGGTCTGGTTCCCCAGCGTGAAGGAAGGCCCTGGGGAGGTGAACTGGTGCTGAATGGTTCTGCCGCTGTAGATCCAACCGGCGCGGCAAGTGGCAATTTCCTGGCAGGCTTGCATGGCTGGTATGGTCCTGATGGGCATATGTATAACCTGACGGCGTATGCTTTCGCCGGCAATGTATGGGGAGCAAATCCGCCGGGCGTGAGTGGCGGAAACGCAGCTTTTTCAACCACACTGGGGGCGGAACGTCTGTTCGGTCGCGACCGCGACCATCCGTCCCTGACGCTAGGAGGCAACTTCAATCTGGGCTATCAAAATTTTGCGGGAGTGAGTGCCATAGGATCATCTGCTACGCCACAGCCGAGCACTTCCCTCTCTAACGCGTACAACGTTGGGGGAGTTGCTAATGCTACCTTTGGCTTTGTCTATAGTGGCAAAACCCCTATTCTTAATCCCTGGCTTGAGGCGTATGGTGGCTATACAGGAGGTAGTGCCTTTACGCCAAAAGGCGGTACGCCCTTGCCTTCAGGGGGCACTGGGGTGTTCGGTGGCTCCACGGGTCTGACGGTGAATATCCCCTTTGGTCGGGGAGGACTC
This sequence comes from Ktedonobacteraceae bacterium, assembly GCA_035650355.1. Classification (GTDB taxonomy): domain Bacteria; phylum Chloroflexota; class Ktedonobacteria; order Ktedonobacterales; family Ktedonobacteraceae; genus DASRHT01. The sequence continues at coordinate 41,084 of DASRHT010000089.1, read as the reverse complement.
AATGTCTTGAGCATAGGCGGCTTTTTTGGCCTGCGTGGGGAATGGGATACCATCGGCCATACCACCTTTCCCTCTCTTAATCTCTATGGAGGCGGGGGAGCAGGTTATGCTCATAGATTTTGAGCTGCCTATCATTATGAGGACGATCATAAGGAACAAGTAGAAATGTATAGAGTAATTTAATCAAAGAGAGGCGTACCCATGACACAACAGAACCCGAACCTGTCGCTGAACCAGCAAGGTAAGGATATTGTCCTGCTGCACAGCCGGCTGATCAACATTGGCTATACTATTGCCACTTCGGAGATTCTGAACGAATTTTTTGGCGAAAGCACGTACCGGGCTGTGGTGCAGTTCCAGCAACAGGGAGGGTTGCCTCCCACAGGCGTGGTCGATACAGCTACCGCGCAGGCCCTGGTGAACCGGTTTGAGGCGGATAAAACGATCATCCGGCCCGCTATCTCTGTCCAGCAGCCTTTACAGCCTCCTCCCGCGCCCCAACCGGGAACTGAGGGAACGCCTCATATCGCTGCTCCAATACGACCGACAGGCGTTCCAGGAATGCCAGGGGCTGTATCGCGCCAACCACTGATAGAGGTTGTCAGGGAAGCGACGCCTCCGCCCTTGCCTGCGCAACCTGTGCCGCCCATTCCTCATCCTGTTCAACCGCATCCAGGCGTTCCGGTCGCACCTGTGCAGGGAGAAATGCCTCCTGTCCATACTCCGCCGCCGGTCATACCTCCGATAGGAGTAGCGCCGCTGCCAGTGGTGCCACCCGGAGGAGTAGTTGTGCCGCCGCCACCAGTCATACCTCCGATAGGAGTGGTGCCGCCGCCGATTGTACCCCCGCCGCCGGTTGTGCCTCCTCCCCCGGTTACAACTGGCGGTTCAAATAGCCTTCAGGGGACTATCTATCTCGATCATGGGCTAGCTGCTAATAGCGTGGCTGTTCGCCTCTATAATCGCGGCTTTGGTGGCGCTGACACCCTGCTCGGCGAAACAAAAACGGATGGGCAAGGAGCCTATAACTTTTCATATAGCACAGGCAATCAGGTCGCGAATCTTGATGTGCGCGTCGTCGGAGCCGATGGCAAAGAAGTCTCGATTACCGCCCCTCAGTACAATCCTCCGCAGCAAAAGGTGCTCAACCTGGTTGCCCCCGCCTCTGTCCAGCCGCTGGCACCCGAATACTTGCGTTTAAATAGCGATCTTAGCGTCCATCTTGGTCCGGCGAGCAAATTGGGTGACGCTCAGGAAAATAGTACACGCCAGGATTTAACGTACCTGGCTGCAACTACCGGCTGGGACCCCCGCCTGGTCTCTCTTGCTGCGACCGCGAACAAGCTGAGCGCGACCACTAACTTGAGGCAGGATACGCTCTACGCGCTCTTCCGCGCCGGACTTCCTACCGATCCGCAGCAACTCGCCTGGGTCGATGCCGCAGCGATCCCTAAGGCGCTTAGCGCCACCAACCAGGCTGGCATTAGTAATTTTAACGATCAACAGGTTGCCGCAGCTCAATCAGCCTTCAACGATTTTGCGCGTCCGTTGCGCCTCGCCACGCAGTCCCCTGGTACGGCATCGACCTTTGGCGAACTGCTGAGCAAGTCGAACCTGGTAGCCAATGAGCAGACGGCTTTTGCCGATCTTTACTTCTCCCATCTGAGCACGAGCGCAGATCTCTGGCAGCAGGCGCAGGCCAAAGGGATTGCTCAGGAGAAGCTGGATGCCCTGCGCACTCAGGGCAAGCTGGCCTATCTGACCCTCAACAACGCCGACCTGGCAGCCTCGCTACAGCAGGCAGTCGGGAGCAGTCTTGAGCAGTTGGCGGGCAAAGATTTTTATAAGCCCGAAACCTGGAAAGCGCAGCTAACCACGCTCGCGGGCAACGACAATCAGAAGTTGCAGGCGCTAATCCCTTCCGCGTTCATCGCCGACAATGCGCAGCTCTCTGATAACCTTGATGCCTACTCCGCTGATCTCGCCCGCAAGGTTCGTATCAGCTATCCGACCCAGGTCGTCGGGCGCATGCTGGCAAATAACGAGCTGCAAATTAACCAGGGCAAAGATAATCAGAGCGTGCAGACGTTTCTGCAAAAAGCCACGCCTCTTGGCTTTACCCTGAGCCAGGCCAACCTCGATAGCTTTGTCAGCGCCAATAAAAATGCGCTTTTTCCCGCTGCGACTCAGGACCAGATCAATACCACGGTGCAAAACGTGAAAACCGTGCAACGGCTCTATCAGATCACGCCAACGAACGAGTCGCTCAAGATCATGCTCGATCAGGGCTTTACTTCGGCCCATGATGTTGTAGCCTTCTCTCAAGGCGATTTTGTTGCTCGTTATGGCGGCTTGTTCCCTTCACAGGAAGAGGCGAACCTGGTCTATCGCAAGTCGCAGCAGATCACGACCGTCACCTATAACTTCTTCTCGGCTGCTCAGCAGATTACCGCGACTCCGCCGATGTTTGCCGTCTCCGCCTCGCGTGAGCGGCGACAGCAGGCCAGAGATACTCTGATTAAGCAGTACCCAACGATGGAGACGCTTTTTGGCTCGCTCGACTTCTGCGAGTGTGAGCACTGCCATTCGGTGCTGAGCCCCGCCGCGTACTTTGTGGATCTGCTCCAGTTCCTTGACCCGCGCGCCAATGTCTGGACCAGCTTCCTCAGTGACTGGAAGGGTAAGCATAATAACGCGCCTTATCCCTTTGTCGATCAGGCATCGTGGACCGATTTTCTCAATCAGTGGCATACTGCACATCCAGGCGCTCCCGATCCAGATCCGCAGCAAACACCCTATAGCGTGTTGATTGAGCGCCGCCCCGATTTGCCATACCTGCCGCTGACCTGCGAAAATACCAACACGGCTATGCCCTATATCGATATCGTCAACGAGATCCTGGAATACTTTATCGCTCATGGCAGCCTGGATCAGAATGCCGTTCACGATACTGGCGACGCCATCACGCCGGAGTTGCTGGCAGAGCCGCAGAATATCCTTGTCAGCGCCTATGATACATTAAAAAATGCTCACTACCCGCTTTCCCTCCCGTTTGATCTCTGGCTGGAGACGGTACGCAGCTTCTTCAACTACTATCAGATGCCCTTCTGGCAGGTGCTGGACGTGTTCCGTCCCTCCGATGAGCTGTTCGCCCCCCAGACCAATCCCAGGAGCTATTACCGCTCAGCCATCTTTAGCGAGTATCTCGGCATCACGCCAGCAGAATACGCGCTTTTCACTAATACAAACCCGTTGACCGACTGGTATACGCTCTATGGCTACACCACAGAAAACGATGCTCTGACAGCTCTGTCATCGGTAAAAACGCTCTCGCAGCGTCTGAGAGTAAGCTATAAAGAGCTGATCGCCCTGGTGAGCACCAGCTTTGTCAATCCGCAACTGCATACGCTCGGTATGCTCTACAAGCTGGGAGTGAGCGTCGAAGATGTGTTTAGCTACAAGGGACAGGCAGGCTATCCAGCTTTCACCGCTGAAGAACAGGCTGCCTTCAAAAAGAAGCTGGACGATCTGAGCGCAAGCTTTAGCAGTACGACCGTTGGCTTTGATGCCAGCGCCTGGCTCGACTCGGCCTGGCAAAATGGCGACTTCAACTCGATCCTTGTGCTTTCCGATCCCAATGCTGAAGGCAATTTTGACTTAACGACCCTGCGCTACGCCAACGGGAACGCGGCGGAAAACCTGGTCTTCCTGAAGATCAATCTGTTTGTGCGCTTATGGAAACGCCTGGGCTGGAGCATCGAAGAGACTGATCGCGCGCTCCAGGTCTTTATGCCCCGGCATGCCAGCCCGTTGACCGGCGCGAATCTCGGCCCGGCCTTTACGGCGGCTCTGCTCTACATTGCCCATCTCAACGCGCTTGCCGGGCAGTGTAAAGCGGGCCAAAACGGACGTTTGCAACTGCTCGCTCTCTGGTCTGATCTTGCCACAACGGGGAATACGCCGCTCTACGCTCAGCTTTTCCTCAAGCGCAGCATCTTGCAGAATGATCTGGTGTTCGATCATCCATTGGGCCTCTACCTGACCTACTTCGATACTACGAGCAAGCAGTATCAGCCGTTCCACTGGGATAGCACCAAAGCGGAGGACCCCAAAACGGGCAATGTTTCGCTGCAAAGCCATCTCAGCTCCGTGCAGGCCGCGCTTGGCCTCTCAGTCGATGAGATCGGGCAGATCCTGACAGACCTGGGTAAGACGCTGGAGGGCGAAGCTCTGACGCTGGCTACGCTCTCGCTACTCTATCGCTACGGCCTGCTGGCGAAGGGGTTGGGGTTAAGCGTGCGCGATCTGATCGCTTTAAAGTGCCTCTCCGGCCTGGACCCGTTGAAGCCGCTTAGCCCCGATCCATTGACGCAACTGACCGATGACTACCCGCTCACTCAGACGCTGCGCTTTGTCGAAATCGTGACGGCAGTCAAAAACAGCAGCTTCACGGTTGAGGATTTGAACTATCTCCTGCGTCACCGCTTCGATCCGGTCGGGAAATACCGGCCCGATCCCAACGCCATCCTTGCTCTGGTGAAGACGTTAGCAGCCGAAATTCGCGGCATTAGTAACGATTGTGCGGTGCCAACGGCGGCGAGCAGCCTGACCGATGATTTCTTGCGGCAGAAACTGGCGCTGGCGTTGCCCTCCGCTGTCGTCGATACCTTCTTTGCGATGTGGAGCGGCACCGTCCTTTACACCGCGACTCAAAATAACGTGCTGCCAGCCGATCAGCTCAAAGCGGCAGATTTTGCTCAGGAACCGGAAATCCAGGTGAGCTATGATAGCGTGCGCCAGGCGCAACAGCTCACATTCCGCGGCGTGCTGATGGATGCGCAGAGAACGCAGATCGAGACCGCGCATACCTCGCCTGTGCTGGCGGCGCTACTCAATCAGGTACAGGGTCAGGCGGCCAGATTCTTCTCCAGCTACCTGCTGCCGTTCCTTTCAGCCGGCGCGTTCACTCAGCTCTTTACTCCTCTGGCGGCTGGTCTGTCCGATGCTGATCAGCAGACGCAGATGCAGGCCAGGCGGCTGCAACTGGCGCAGGCGTTCCTGCCCTACTTGCAGCAGAAGCTCACGCGGCAGTTTGTGGTGACGACGCTGGCAACGGCGCTCAGCGCGGACCCCGCGTTGATAGAGGATCTCTTGACTGATCCCGGTTTACTGAGCGATCCCACCAATCCGCCAGCCCCGGGCCAGCTGGGCAATGCGCTGCTTGATGCGTTTGCCTCTAGCGCGGAGCGCGGCGTGACGGCCAGCTTCTTTGCCGCGCAAGATGGTAGCGGCGCGACTTTGCAGGTGCCTTCCCTGGTCGCCGATGTCGCTACTGCCAGCAAACCCAATGGCACCAATAGCGCCCATTTCGAGGGATATATTGAGGCGCCGACCAGTGGAGCTTATCGTTTCTATGTCGAACTGGGCAAGCAAAACGCCAGCGCCGAGTTCCGCCTGACTATGTTGCCCGACCCGCTGCTGCGCGTCACGGCTGGCAGCGATAATAGCGAGAGCAGCCAGTTTACCGAGCTGAAGGCGGGCGTTCCCTATCACTTCACCTTTGATGTCTACACGCTGGGAGGCGGCGATGCCTCGCTGCTCGTTCAGGGAGAGAATCTGCCCAAAGGCTCGCTTGACCGCCTGACGCTCTATAGCCAGAACGCCATTGATCGGGTGACGCGCACCCAGGTCCTGCTGGCGAAAACCTTGCAGCTCATCGGTAGCTTCGGCTTTAGCGAGGTCGAGGTGCGTTACCTGTTAACGCATGCCGGCGATTTTGCCAATCTCAACCCGAGCAAGCTGCCCACCCAGGCAGCAGATGATACGCCAGCAGGAGCCACAACCCTCTTTGGACAATTTTTGTGCCTTGCCACATATGCCAGCTTGAAAGGCACACTGGCAAGCAATACGGATGACCTGGTCGATCTTTTCACCCATGCTCGTCTCAGCTTTCCGGTGACAGGCAGTACGGCGCAACGACAGGCCGCGCTTTTCGATGATCTCTGCCAGCGAGTTGCGAATCTCACGCGTAGAGATGCCCCAACGGTCAAGGCGGTGGCGACGGCTTTAGGCTTCACCACCAGCGTCACGCCGCTCGGCATCGATCAGATCCTGATTACCGCCCCTGATTTTACGCAGGAGCAGGGAGTGCAGCGCCTCTGGAACGCGTTGCAGACGATTGGCGCATTGGGCTTCTCAATGGACGAGCTTACACGCTGGTTGCAGCCCGCGCCGAATTTTGCTGTGGCGCGCGACCTGCGCAATACCGTCAAGGCTCATTATGACCCGGACGCGTGGCAGCGCATCGCCCAGCCCATTTTCGACAACCTGCGCCAGCAGCAGCGTGATGCGCTGGTGGCCTATATCATGCAGCAGCAAGGCTTTGAAATGCCGGAGCAACTCTTTGAGTACTTCCTGATCGATCCCGGCATGGAGCCTGTCGTCCAGACCTCGCGCATGGTGCTGGCGATCTCTTCCGTGCAGCTCTTCATCCAGCGCTGCCTGCTCAACCTTGAGCCTAAGGTTAACCCGCTGGCAATCAATGCTAAACAGTGGCAATGGATGAAGCGTTATCGCGTCTGGGAGGCCAATCGCAAGATCTTTCTCTTCCCCGAAAATTGGCTCGAACCGGAGTTCCGCGACGACAAAACCAATCTCTTCCTCGACCTTGAGGGTTCGCTGCTGCAAGGCGACGTCTCCGATGACCTGGCGAGCGATGCCTTTTACAACTACCTCAAGGACCTGGAGGCGCTGGCGCGCCTGGATATCGTCTCGATGTACTGCGAAGAGCAGCCGAACCCGGCAGATAACGTCTTGCATGTGATCGGGCGCAGCCACAACTCGCCGCACAAGTACTTTTACCGCACCTTCGCCCATCAGATGTGGACACCCTGGGTTCCCGTGACGACTGATATCGATGGCAATCATATCGCCGTGGTGGTCTGGCGACAGCGGTTGCACATCTTCTGGGTGACGTTTATGGAGAAGGCCCAGCAGAATGCTATGACCAGCTCGAACGAAACCTATCAGAACATGGGAAATAACGACAATGTCAGCCTGCCGCCAAAGCAGGTCGATGTCCAGCTCAACTGGTGCGAATACTTCCAGGGCTCCTGGACGCCGCGCCAGAGCAGCGACTTTGGTACGCTGGATAACCTGGCAAGCCTGGGCAGCGATATATTCCGTAGTGACGATGTCTATATCCACATCTCTGTCGAATACAATAACGGCATGGAGGGCGCTGTCAACATCTACTTGAGCAATCCTGTCAATCAGACCTTTAGAGTTGTGAATAAAAATAGTTTGCCGCAGCATAACTCTCAGTATTCGAACCTGCCATACGAACCATACTCATCTAATGGTCACGAAGCGACAAAGTATACAGATACGGGCGAGCTAAGCGTAAGCTATACACAGAGTATCGAAGTTTCCAACATGAGCAACTTCCCCAACGTTGTGAATATCAACAAAGCCATTCTCCAGCAGGGAAGCGATTACAAGTTGCTCTTTGCCAGCAACCCGCCGCCAGCTCCTATGCTGAATAGGGACCGGAGATCGATGAACTGGCTCGATTGGTTCGATTCGTCGTTCTTGATCGAGACCCTGACGCGTCCATTCTTCTATCAGGATAGCGAGAACACGTTTTTTGTTGAGCCGACGATGACCGAAACGAAGATTGATGAGTGGGACTGGTGGGTGATTCAATATCCCTGGCCCTACGCCCACCTCAATGGCGATCAATGGTGGAGCAACCTGGTATTACAGGCAGCGGTGCCGACGACGTTCCGTATGCCACCGATTGAAGTCATCGATTCAACATCGCTCTACCATTTCAAGCCGCTCCAGGACTGGGCCACCAATCAATCGACGGTGCTGCACTACGGAGATCACTTAGTGGGCCAGAGCGGCGGGCTGACCATCCTCAAGCAGCCGGTGGGCGCTCCCATCGGGACACCGGGTACGGGGTTGCGGTTGATACCTATTGTGCCGGGGATTATCGGTACCCCTGTTATCAATGGCGCGAAGTCGCTCAACGGCGGCATTGTGCATGTCGGCGGTGGTAGCCTCAATCTTATCGATACCACCGGCCTGACCCGGGGCGCGCTGACAAATGTGCAGCTTGAACAACATCTAAACGGCGTGAATCGTATCGCTGAAAATATAAATGCGCAGTAGGGGCACTCCCACGGATGAATCGGGGGGCAACCGGTAGCCCTGCGGTCACACCCGGGTTAGGTCTGTAGGGGCAACCCTCGCGGTTGCCCTGGAGGCAGGGCAGGGGCAAGCCCTGCCCCTACCGGTTGCCCAGTTGAGAGGAACATGATGGAGAAAACAAGCTTACAGTCATTTCATGGCTATTATGATAACAGGACGCGCCCCTACCAGACGTATCGGTTAGGTCTGGGCTGGACAGGCGTCATCGCCAGGCATATTACCACCGAGGAGAGGTCGCTGAATTACCAGTTCTTTCCACATTTCCATCCCTACGTGGGAGAACTGGTCAGGCGGCTGATTGAAACGGATATCGAGGGCTTACAGGATGCCGATACCGATTATCAGAAAAATCCTGATGGCAGCTTTGTGGCGCTGCCAGATGGCAAGCCCCGGCCAACGCTCTACGATGAGCTATTCACGTCGAACAGCTATAACCCTTCGGATATGGTGCAGCAGCCCTACCCGGTGAAGGATCTCGACTTCACCTCCAGCGGGGCCTATTCGGTCTATAACTGGGAGCTGTTCTATCACATCCCGCTGGAAATTGCGATTCACCTGAGCAAAAACCAGCACTTCGAGGATGCGCAGAAGTGGTTCCACTACATTTTCGATCCCACCGATAATAGCGACGGCCCCGCCCCGGAGCGTTTCTGGAAGGTCAAGCCGTTCCAGTATAACGACGTCAAGATGATTGAGGGTATTCTGGTCAATCTCTCGACGAAGGTTGATCAGCAGCTTTACCAGGATACGATCAATAGTATCGAGGCGTGGAAAAATGCTCCATTTCGACCTTTCCTGGTGGCTCGTTATCGCCAGACGGCCTTTATGTTTAAGGCGGTGATGGCCTACCTCGATAATCTGATTGTCTGGGGCGATATTCTCTTCCAGCAGGACACGGGCGAAAGCATCAACGAGGCCACGCAGCTCTATGTGCTCGCCGCCAATATCCTCGGTCCGCGTCCGCAGGAGGTGCCGCAGAAGGGAACTGTCCGCGCCCAGACCTATGCCAGCCTGCGCAACGATCTGGATGCCTTCGGCAATGCCTTGCGCGAGCTGGAAACTGCCATTCCCTTTGATCTCGCCCCTCATCCCAGCTCTTCCGCCAGGCAGGAGCCGCTTGACTCACTACGTAGCGCGGGCAATGTGCTCTACTTCTGCGTGCCGCGCAACGATAACCTGCTTGGCTATTGGGATACCGTTGCGGATCGTCTGTTCAAGATCCATAATAGCCTGAACTTCCAGGGCATCTTCCGCCAATTGCCCCTCTTCCAGCCGCCAATCGATCCCGCGCTGCTCGCCAGGGCTGCCGCTGCCGGGCTGGATGTGGGCGCAATTGTCAGCGGATTGAATCAGCCGATGCCGTTGATTCGCTTCAATCTGCTTTTGCAAAAAGCCACGGAAGTTTGCCAGGAGGTCAAATCGCTGGGCGGTGGCCTGCTTTCGGCGATGGAGAAAGGGGATAACGAGTCTCTGGCTATTCTACGGGCGCAGCATGAGCGCGAGATCCTGGAAATCTCGGAAACGGTCAAGTATCAACAGTGGCAGGAGGCCGTTAAGAGCCGCGAAGGACTGGAGAAGTCGCTTGCCAACGCTGTGCAACGCTATACCTACTACGAAATGCAGTTGGGCAAACAGAGCAGCGATATCGCCAGCGCCATTCCGAACCTGGACGGAGTCGATGCCAACGGCCTGGAAACGATGAACTTTTCACAAACTGAGCCATCTATGGCAACCCGAACTATTACCGTCGATATTGCTCAGGACCTGAGTGGGGCCAGCGGCAAACTGATGAGTTCTTTTGAAAAGGAGGAGCTCGACAAAATAAATCTGGCGCATGACATGCAAATTACAGCAACAGCTTTAAATATGGTTGGAACAGGCTTGAGCATGATCCCACAGTTTAACATTCATGGCACACCTCTGGGAGTGGGAGTCGCGGCGGGTTTTGGCGGCGTGCAGCTCTCCAAGATGATGTCCATGTTAGCTGACCATGCAAAAGTTGCCGGAGATCAATTTACCTACGAGGCCACTAAAGCAGGCAAAACGGCGACCTATGATCGTCGCCAGTTGGAGTGGACGTACCAGAGCAATCTCGCGGCAGGCGAGATTACCCAGATCTTCAAGCAACTGCGTGCCGCCCAGATCCGCGAAAGCATCACTGAGCGCGAATGGCATAATCACCAGAAGCAGATCGAGCATGCCAGAGAGATTGAGCAGTTTCTTACCGATGAGAAGGTTGGCAAGGAGACGAACAAAGACTTCTATCTCTGGATGAAGCGCGAAGTCAAGGGCCTGTATGGACAGTGCTTCCAGTTTGCCTTCGATGTCGCCAGGAAGGCCGAGCGCGCCCTGCAACATGAACTGGGCGATCCGAACCTGACCTTCCTCCAGACGGGCTATCTCGCCGGCAAAGAGGGACTGCTGGCGGGCGAACAACTCTACCAGGACATCAAACGCATGGAAATGGCCTACCACGATCTCAATCGGCGCGAATATGAGCTGATGAAAAATGTGAGCCTGCTCCAGCTCGGTCCGCTTGCGCTGCTCCAGCTCCGAGCCACCGGTCGCTGCACCTTTACTCTGCCCGAGGAACTGTTCGATCTGGACACGCCGGGGCACTACTTCCGCCGCATCAAAACCGTTGCCGTGAGCATTCCCTGCGTGGTTGGTCCCTATACCAGCGTTCCCTGCACGCTGACCCTACTGAAAAGCTCGATTCGCGTTGTCAGCGACGGCGATTATGCTCGCACGGGCGCGGACGATCCCCGCTTCAGCGACTACTTCAGCAGCCTGGAATCGATTGTCACCAGCACGGGGCAGAACGATAGTGGACTCTTCGAGGCCAATCTGCACGACGAGCGTTATCTGCCCTTCGAGGGATCGGGCGCGATCAGCGAGTGGCAACTGGAACTGCCTGCCGACCTGCGCCAGTTTGACTACGAGACCATCGCCGACGTTATCCTGCATGTTCGCTATACCGCGCGCCAGGGCGGAGCGTTGCTGCGTAAAGGCGCTGTGGCAAATCTCAAGACCGCCATTGAGAGTGCTCAGGCAGTTGGCTCTGTCCGTCTCTTCTCCATCCGGCATGAGTTCCCGACCGAGTGGGCCAGGTTTAAGAATGTACAACTGGGTGGCGCCACCGGTTTCGCCGAGCTTTCGCTGACCCTGCGCCCGGAACATTATCCTTTCTGGAGCCAGGGCATTTTGAACGTGCTCAAGGAGATGGACTTTTTCGCGCAAACCGCCAGCGTCGTCAATATCAACGATAAACCTGATGGCACCGGCAACAAGGATGCGCTGGCACTTGATCGCACGCTCAATCTCCAGGTTGGCAAGCTGGCAAACATTCCCTTGCCGACGCCGCTCGGCAAATTTACGCTGTACCTGGATAACAACGCAATGAGCGATCTCTGGTTGGCAGTCACCTGGGGCAAGCAATAACCAACCTGAAACAACCGAATTGCCCCCTCACCGATAGAATAAGTTGGAGGGCAGCCATGAAGGGGTGGACCATCTGCAACCAGAAAGAAGGTGTTTATGAACCAGGAACTGCGGGATCTATTTGTAGCCGATCAGGCCGAACGTTGCGGTGATATCGTCTACGATACTCCAGAATATTGGCAAATGCGGGAGCGTGATGCACAGCGTCGCCAGCGCGTGAACGAACTGCTCGCTCAGGGAGGGGTGAGCGCGCCCGATGATTATTTTCACGCGGCGTTGATCTTCCAGCATGGCGAAACATTGGAAGATGTTTGGCAAGCCCATGAACTGGCACGAAAAGCCACGGAAATGGGCGCTACTCAATCGATGGGTTACAAAGATAGCCGCTGGCTGGCCGCCGCCCTGGATCGTTGGCTGATGTACCAGGGCAAACCGCAAAAATATGGGACGCAGTTCGTCCCGGACGGCAAACGCTGGCGGCTCTGGGATGTGGAGCCTGACACTGCTGATGCCGAGCGTACTGCCAATCACGTCCCTGCTCTCCAGGAGCAACTCAAGCAAGCTGAACGTTATACTCAAGAGGGGGGATTTGGTATAGAGATGAACAAGGCTCCTGGATGGTTGAAGGAGGCGCTTGAGCGTTGGGAACGAGAAGACTCTTGACCGGAACTCTCCGTCAATGGCTCACAGGTGGTCGGAGATCATTTAAGTAAACGGCGGTCCAATAGGACTGCTAACGGGGCTTCGCAAAAGTGGTCTTTTCATCCTGAACGGCTCGCTTGCGAGCCGTTGGGGAGAGGAAGGTGCTGGCTGGGGGCACAGCCCCCAGCCAGCACCTTCCTCTCCCTGTGAGCGCCTTTGGCGCGAGCAGTCAGCGCGTGCAGCGACTTTTGCGAAGCCCTGGGACTGCTACAGGGCTGTTGCAAAGTCGGGAATACAGTCTGCCAAGCGGGGGTCAAGGGGGCGGCAGCCTCCTTGCGGGGGGTGGGGTGTCCCCACTTTTTCCTCTTCTCCCCGCCGCCGAAGGCGGCAAAAAAGACGTTGCAACAGCCCTGGGGACTGCTAAGAGAAAGAAATACATGTGTTGAACGAGTGTGTTATAATAGGGTAACCAATCAATAGCAAGAGCAAGGTGAACGGTTTACCAGGATAATCCTACCGGGTGACTTTGACGGTGCCCGGTTTTTTTATGTGTGCAGGAGCAGTGACCCAGAATTATGCATATGATAGACGATATGACTCAGAAAGACCAGCAAACAAGCAATGTGGCGCAGCGCGCAGACCTGCGGAATGTGGCGATTATCGCCCATGTCGATCATGGGAAAACGACATTAGTCGATGGATTACTCAAGCAAAGCCACATTTTCCGCGAGAATCAGCAGGTGGGCGAGCTGATTATGGATTCGAATGACCAGGAGCGCGAGCGTGGCATTACGATTCTCGCCAAAAATACAGCTATTACGTATCATGATGTCAAAATTAATATTATCGACACCCCCGGACACGCGGACTTCGGCGGCGAGGTGGAGCGCGTGCTCAATATGGCTGATGGCTGCATCCTGTTGATCGATGCGGTTGAAGGACCGATGCCCCAGACGCGCTTTGTGCTGCAAAAAGCTTTAGAACTGAACTTGCAGCCTATAGTCGTCATCAATAAGATTGACCGGCGCGACGCCCGTATCGAGCAGGTAGTGGAATGGACGCAGGATCTCTTCCTGGAGCTGGCAACCAGGGATGAGCATCTGAACTTCCCGATTCTCTATGCCATCGGGCGCGATGGCGTGGCCATGTACCACCCGGACGACGAGCGCAAAAACCTGGAGCCGCTCTTCGAAACCATTCTGCATACCGTGCCAGCCCCTCGCGTCGAAGTAAATGCTCCCCTGCAACTGCTGGTCGCGGCCCTGGACTACGATGACTACAAGGGGAAATACGCCATTGGTCGCATTGTACGCGGACGCATTATGCCGAATAGCGTGGTGGCACGCATCAATCGCGATGGTGAAGTATCGCGCCAGAAAATCAGCCTGGTGCTGACCTACAAAGGCTTACAGCGCGTCGAAGTGACAGAGGCGCAGGCTGGCGATATCGTCGCGCTGACGGGCATTGCCGACGCCAACATTGGCGAGACGGTTGCCGATGTCGATGTGCCGGAGGCGCTGCCAACGATTGCCATCTCGGAGCCAACGCTCAAAATGACCTTTGGCGTCAACGCCAGCCCGTTCGCGGGCCGTGAGAGCAGGTATCCCACCTCGCGTCAGTTGCGAGCGCGCCTCTATCGTGAGTTGGAGACCAATGTCAGCCTGCGCGTCGAGGATGGCAATACCCCTGACGAGTTCATTGTCTCGGGACGAGGCGAGCTACACCTCTCTGTCCTGATCGAAACGATGCGGCGCGAGGGCTACGAGTTCCAGGTTTCCCGCCCTGAAGTGATCACGCGTGAAGATGAGCATGGGCGTACGCTGGAACCCGTCGAGCATTTAGTTCTTGATATAAAAGATACAAGTATAGGGGTACTCACCGAGAACCTAGCGGCTCGCAAAGCACAGCTTGCCAATATGATCAGCGATGGCAATGGCAATGTGCGTGTAGAGTACCGCATTCCCACGCGTGGCCTGATCGGTTTTCGTAACGCCTTCCTGACACTCACTCAAGGCAATGGGGCAATGAGCAGTATCCTCATTGGTTTCGAACCCTGGCAGGGCAAGATCGGCACCACCCGTATGGGCGCGCTCATCGCTTCAGAGCAGGGCATTGCCGTCACCTATGGGCTGAATAACGCGCAGTTGCGCGGCGATACCTTTATCGAGCCTGGCACTCCCGTCTATGAGGGCATGATCGTCGGCTTGAATTCGCGTCCGGCTGACCTGGTCGTCAACGTCTGCAAGGAGAAGCAGAAGACCAACATCCGCTCCTCTACCGCTGACATCGCCGTCCGTCTGACTCCTCCCATCATTCTGAGCCTGGAGCAATCCCTCGACTTCATCAATAACGATGAACTCGTCGAGGTCACTCCCCAGAATATTCGGCTGCGCAAACGCTATCTGACGCAGAACGAGCGCGCGCGCAACCGCGAGCAGGGCTAGCAGCTTTTTTGTCTGCTCGCCCTGTTTGTTGTTGTGAACGTAAGCTAGTTAATGTCAAAACCTTGCATTGCCAGTGTCGTTGCCTGTTGCTTAAATGGCCACTATTCTGGCAGAGATCTCGATATGACGCTCGCAAGGAGAGAAGGACCCTGAACTGCCCCACTGTGTCCCATTTTCTTAGAGGTTGAGGCCAATGAGCCCATACATTCCCAGAGTTAAGGAGAGTTCTCCTGCGTGATGAAGGTCATGCTCAAGCATGCGCCAGATCCCCCCACTGGCACGTATACGTGGAAACAATCCCTTTCTGTCACGCATATCTCCACAACTCCGCTCGTTCCTCACGACCTTTCATCAGAGGGCCGCGAAAGGTTGTGTGCATGCAGTTCATAACAAGGGGTCCCATGCACTGGCTGAGCGAGCCGCTCGGTATGAGTCTACGAGGCGATTGTGCGCAATGCGAAAGACCCAGGCAGTGAGCGACCCGCGTTCCGGCTGATAGGTGCCGATCTTCATCCATACTTGAAAAAGGACCTGTTGGGCCAGATCAGCGCAGGGCTAGCGTCCTGCCCCTACCTTTTGTTCAATGCCTTGTCGATGTTGTAACAGGCGGTGATGAGTGAGAGATGGGTGAATGCCTGGGGATAGTTGCCCAGGGCCTCGCCGGTGGGGCCGATCTCTTCCGCGTACAGGCCAACATGGTTGCAGTAAGTCAGCATCTTTTCCAGCATCAGGCGTCCTTCGTCCTGACGACCCGCTCGCACGAGGGCTTCGGCCATCCAGAAACTGCACGGACTAAACGTGCCCTCGACGCTGCCCATGCCGTCAAATGCCGCCTCCTTTGGATTGTAACGATTGACCAGCGAGTCGGCGGTCAGCTCTTTTTGAATGCGATCAATGGTCGAGAGGATGCGTGGATCGGTGGGACCGGCGAATTGGGTCGGAATCATCAATAACGCGCTGGCGTCCACTGCGTCGCTACCGTAATATTGTACGAAACTCTGTACCTTCTCGTTCCAGCCTTTTTCCATGATCTCGTCGTAGATGTCGGCGCTGGTCTGCGTCCAGCTTCCTATCGGCCCCGGTAACCCGCGATGGCGCGTCAGGCGCAGCGCCCGATCAAAGGCCACCCAGCTCATGAGGCGCGAGTGGACAAACGGTCTGGGGCCGCCTCGCACCTCCCATATCCCTTCGTCGTTGTCCTGCCAGTGTATGCTGAGCCAGTTGAGGATGCGGCGCAGGTTTTGCCAGAGGTCGTAAGAGATAGGAGTGTGATGATTGTAAATGTAGATGGCGTCCATCAGTTCCCCATAGATGTCGAGCTGGCGTTGCTTGTACGCGCCGTTGCCGATACGCACCGGTCCGCTCTTACAGTAGCCTTCGAGGTGATCGAGCGTAATCTCTGTCAGCTCTGTGCCCCCGTCAATGGTGTACATTGGTTGTAGTTGCCCGCTTTCCTTCGATTCGTGGCAGCGGGCATCCAGCCAGCCCATAAATGCCGCAGCCTCTTGCGTAAAACCGAGAATTTGCAGGCTGAACAGTGTAAAGGCGGCATCGCGTAGCCAGGTGTAGCGGTAATCCCAGTTGCGCGTCCCGCCGATAGCTTCGGGTAAACTCGTGGTCGGGGCGGCTATGACCGCTCCGGTTGGCGCGTAAGTCAGAAGTTTGAGCACCAGCGCCGAACGGTGTACCATCTCGCGCCATCGACCCTGGTACTGGCACTGGGCCAGCCAGCTCTGCCAGAAGGCGCGGGTTTCCTGGAAGCCCTGCAGCGAGTGCGCCCGTACCCTGTCATGTGGCGCGACATCATTCTCTTTGGCACTCTCAAGAATGAAATGCGCTGATTGGCCTTGATGCAGGGTAAATGTGGTGTATACTCCTCCCTGCCCATCTTCCTCTAATGCAAAAGGAGAGGCCAGCGCCAGGCAGAAGGTCTTGCTGTAGAACACGGCTCCGTGCGGCGAGAGGCGGATCGTATGGGGATCGCGCGCGTAGTTGAACGCCGGTCGGCAGATCATCGCGAATTGCATCGAGCCGCGCACCGCCGTCACCGAACGGATAATATGATGCTGATGCTCTTTCGAATCCTTCTGCTTGATCGGCATAAAATCGGTAATTTCGGCGACTCCATCAATCGTAAGAAAGCGCGTTACGAGAATATTGGTCTCCGGCAAATAGAGCTGCCGCTGCCTCACTCCTGCTGTATCGTGGGGAGAGATGGAGAAAAAGCCGCCTTTTTGAGCGTCGAGAATCGCACCAAAGACGCTGGGAGAGTCAAAACGGGGCAGGCAACACCAATCAATCGAACCGTTTTTCCCCACTAACGCAACGGTATGAAGGTCTCCAATGACTGCATAATCCTCAATTGGCAGATATGACGGGGTATGGTGGGGGATACGGGGTGCAGCATGTATCTGTTCCTGGTCCATAGTTTCCTCGCTTTTGGGTATTATAATCATAAATCAATAGATAAATATCTCCTACTAATAGATACGTATCTCAGGGGTAAAGATAGAGCATGGATGTTTTTTCGTGCCCAAACGTCCTGCAACCTCTATGATATGGTGTGGTACTATATGCTGGACTGAACGTGATGAATTACTGATCAGGAGCAATCTTCATGGCAGAAACGATTCGTATCCTGGCCGTCGATGTCGGGACAGGAACACAAGATATTTTGTTTTTCGAGAGCGGGAAAACTATCGAAAACTGCTTTAAGCTCGTCATGCCTTCGCCAACGGTGATCATCGCTGAGCGCATCAAACGCGCCACCGAACGCGGGCAGGCGCTTGTGCTTACGGGCGTGACGATGGGAGGAGGCCCGTGCCACTGGGCGGCGCGCGATCATGCCCTGGCCGGTTACGCCGTTGCAGTGACGCCGGAGGCAGGACGGACATTCGACGACGACCTGTCGATGGTTGAGCAGATGGGCTTCGAGATTATTGACGAGGCGGAAGCTGAAAAACGCGCGCAACAGCCTGATTGCGTCCATATCGAATTGCAAGATTTTGATGCTCGTGCGATCATCACGGCTTTATGCGCCTTCGATGTCGATCCGCGCGTGGATGCGCTGGCGATTGCGGCCTTCGATCATGGTGCGGCCCCTCCTGGCGTGAGTGATCGTCGCTTCCGTTTCGACTTCATTGCCCGCACCGTGCAAAGCGATCCCACTCCCAGCGCGTTTGCCTATGCCGAGCAGGATACGCCTCCGTTCCTGACGCGCTTACGGGCGATAGGCACGAGTGCGGCCCGCTACCGGCAGCTCAGCGGTTCCGATCCCTCTGCTCCCCTGCTGTTGATGGACACCGGCTCGGCTGCCGCGCTTGGTTCGCTGGAAGATCCGGTGGTGCGAGCAAAAGCGGAAAGCCTGCTCTGCAACGTTGGCAATTTCCATACCCTGGCGTTCCACCTGGTCCAGGGGCGCATCGTGGGCATTTTCGAGCATCATACTGGCGAAATCGATCAGGCCAGGCTTGAAGAATTGCTCGTTAAGCTGGCCGATAGCACGCTTACCAACGAGGAAGTGTTTGCCGATAGCGGTCATGGCGCGTTGATCCTGCAACAGGCTGGCTCTAACGGCCATGCCTTTCCTTTCTTATCCGTCACCGGTCCAAGACGCGAGCTCTTGCGCCGCTCAAAACTGGCGCCTTATGAAGCGACTCCTCACGGGGATATGATGATCGCTGGCTGCCTGGGCCTGTTACGGGCCTTTGCCGACCACGATCAGAGGCTGGCCCCGCTGATCAAGCCATCGCTGTTGCCTGTGTAGGAGGAAATGCTTGGCGGAACGTAGATTGGGGAGTGCCTGTCTGGTAGAGTGCAGGCTGTAACATGGTTTACGCGGATGGAGCCATCAAGTTGAGCCCGATCAGTATAGGCTATAGGCAGTGCTGCTCTGAAATGAGGTAGAGCAGCACTTTTCTTCATGTCGATAAAATTCTATATTATGATTGACGTGTACCTCAATATATATTATACTAATAAATACTGCAAATTAGATTACGCACAAAACACTTTTAAAAGGGAAACAGACAATGGAGCCCAAAATAGAAATTTTTCTTTCTTACTCTCATAAAGATGAAAAGTATTGCCAGGAGCTGATGAGACACCTTGTTTCATTGCAACGCCAACAGTCAGTCAGTTTTTGGTATGATCGTCAAATAGCTCCTGGTACAAATTGGGCTCAGGAAATCGAAAAGCATGTTTACACGTCTCGAATCATTCTTTTGCTTATGAGTGCTGACTATCTGGCCTCTGATCTTCTTTCAAGTAAAGAGATAAACTTGGCACTAGAGAGGCAAAAAGAAGGAGAAGCACATGTCGTTCCTATCATTTTGCGTCCATGTCTGTGGAAAAACACGACTATTAGAGACTTACCAGTCCTTCCTACTAACAGAAAACCAGTAACAGAGTGGTTAAACATCAATCTAGCATTTGTTGACATCACCCGAGCTATTAGACGTATAATAGAAAAAATGCGTGAAGAGCAATCAATACCAAAGCAGAGGGATGTAACAATTTATGCTCCAGTGTCGGTGGATGAGAAACGGCTTGCAGATTTAGAGGAAAAACTCCACGAACGCTACTTATTTATTCAAAATTGGGGAGCTTTTTTACGTGTTACCGGTACTCCCGAGGAAAAAGCCCAGGCTCAAACGGCTATTGCAAGACAATGGAGGGCTATTGCTGCTGACCTCTCTGAGTACCAAATTCTTGTGAGGAAATTAGGACGTAGCGTGCCTACGGAGATACTCCAATTATCGAAACAATTTGAGGAATATTAAGCAAAGGGACGAAACATAGGATATTCTGGAGGTATTGAAAATATTTAAGATAAGTGAACTGCGGTTACTCGGTTTTGATCTCGGCATAAACCTTGATGTTTTTCTTAAAGGGAAGGAAGAGGTAGACCTTTTTGCTCTTCTAGATTATACGAGGCAACATTCTCTCATGGATGAACTAGCTAAGTACATCCAGCGCAAGCGCAGAACCTCTAGTTCTTAATGTGTGGAGTACTTTATGAAAATTAACTCTACTGCAGTACTTACAGGCTGTGGAGCGTTAATATCATTAGGTTTAGCACCTATCTTCGTTGGCTATGCAATCAGCCAGCCTCCTGAATGGGTAAAAGATAATCCCAATATCGTTTGGATCATTGCCGCCTTTCTGGTGGGTTTGGGAGTATGGCTTGCCGTTGTTTCTACAAAAAGCGTCGAAAAAAATCAGTCAGACCCATCTGAACTCGGGGCAACAATCGCTGAAATAACTGATATATTAGATGAGCTAACAATTTATCCTGGACCGTCAATCCCACCTGATTTGGATGGGATACTGAGTAGTAGCAAGACAGATGCAGATACGCTTATTAAAACATATTCTGGAGAGAAGAAGAAAAGAGGTCGTGTAGCAAAGGAAATGCGGGATCAGTGTATAGCGAATCTTTTGAAGCTCATAATTGCTACCGCTATTTATTTCTCTTTGCAAGGGAGACAGGGTGACTTGATTGAAATAGCGAGCTCAACACATAATATTTGCAGAGCACGGAGGAGTTGGAGCGATGCCGCTGAAATGGCATATTTCGTAGCGAAGGCTTATAATGAACGCGCGGAGAATCGGGAATGTCAAATATGGATGTATAAGCTTGAGAAATATGTGAAGCTTGCGAGTAAAGATGCCGAGTGCCGGGAACTAAAGGCTATGCTATATGATATGCAAGGGCTTGTCATGCTCAATTTAAAGAAAAAGGAAGGGGAGGCTCAAGATTTATTCAATCAAGCATTGGGTATTACTCGAGATCTATCTCTACGTAGCAGAATTACATTTCACTTAGCAGAAGTTGAATACATGAAAATAGGCGGAAACAAAGATGATGCAATTCAGAAATATAAGACTGTCCTAGGTGAAACAGGAGATATTCTTCTTAAAATCGAGTGCTATGATCGTCTCGGACGGATCGCGTTCAGTAAAGGTGACTTCACTGCGGCTTGTTCTTACCACGAAGATCAATGTCGGTTAGCCGCAGAGCGCAATCAGCTTTCTTAAAACGTGCCCGTCAAGAGCTTGCCAAAGTCCTTTCAGGAAAAAAACCACCGGATTACAGAGAAGCATATCAGAATGCCAGTAAAGCCCTCAAGTTGGAGAAGAATCTTGAAGGCCCTGATATTGATAAATTGCATCGGACGGCAGTTGAGATTGCCGATAAGATTTTAGGGGTACAGACACCTCCTTATTAAGATCCCATTCGGACCCTCAATGTTTGCCGACTTGATGGCTCCATTCGCGTAAACCATGTTACAGTCTGCACTCTGCCTGGTAATAGTAAAGACCTCCCAATAGATCGCCGACGACCCTGAGCCAGTGCTATTGTCGGCTGCTACAGTAGCACTGAACTGAGGGCGCTATTCGAGCTCTACGAATTTTTCTTTGCTTCGCGCTCTTTTAGCCAATCAAAGATTGTCAGTACGCTCCTGATCATGCTGGGTATTCCAAAAACAATAGTGAAAAAAACTAATATACTCCCTACTGACATAGGTTCCCACTAAGGGCCATTTCTTGTTGAATGGTTGATAACTGCTCAAGCCGCCGAATGATAACGAAGATACTCCTTCTGAAAGAATCGATAGGCATATCAGTTTCACTCCCGGCTACTACGAGTTCGCCTTGATCAAAGGAGAACACGATGAGTCTTTTAAAGCAATGTTTATTGATTACCGTAGTAACAATGCCTATCAGCTTCCTGCCAGTGACGTTGCTCTCCCCTTGAAGTCTCGTGTTCAAAAAGGATGAGCGACGGGCCATACCAAAAAACTGTTCCTAGACATGGTCGTTTGCTCATGCCCGCAAGGTCTTTTTGCGCCTTCTTTGTGGGAGGTGAGTGCAGTTGACGTTCGGTTCTATCGTGGTCGAGGAGGAGGCTACGGCGGGAGGGGCGTTGGTAGTGTCCAGCGAATTGCATCTATCAAGGATTGAGACATTATCTGTGGGTTCTGCTTGATTACGAGAGACTTTTTCGCGGATGAGGGAGATTTGTGAGTGGACTGCCTGGCGGGATTGATGGAGTTTGCGAGCGATTTCGGATGGGCGTTGATTATCGATCAGGTACTGGCAGATGGTGGCTTGCTTTTCCGTCAGGTCTATGGCCGGGTGGGTTAATGCTGCTCGCGCCATATCCTCTAGCTTGCCATACTTGCTGCGTCGGTAATCATCTAAATCGTCGGGAGAGAAGAGCCAGCGATCAACCACGCGCACACCGGGGATACGTCCCGCCTCTACGAGGTGCATAAAGTGCCAGTAACTCAAATCCAGTTGTTTAGCCGCTTCATGAGTTGTCAGCATGCCGTTAAGATGTTGCAGGTTGCGATGTAGCTCGTCACTCCTAAGAACCATGTCGGACGCCTTTCTACAAATTGTGCCGTACGCTAAAAGTGCCAGGCAAAGATACACTTAGTCATGATAAAGTATATCATATTCCCTGCGGGAAGGACAAGGTTTGAGCAAGGCTTTTTAGCAGCGGGGCTTCGCACAAGTCGCTGCACACTCTGACCCCTCGCGCCGCAGCACCTCCCTCTACAGAACGGCTCCCAAGCGAGCCGTTCTGTATGAACAGACAACGTTTGCAACCAGGGCTTTTCCGTTTTCGTCATGCTCACAGGGTGAAGCCCTGCTCGCAAGAGGAGAGAGGTGCAGGCAACCCCGCGTCGCGGGGTTGCCTGCACCTCTCTCCTCTTGCCCTGCGCCCCGTTGGGGGCGCGAATCCCGTTGGCAGGAGTGAGAGGAGAGGAACACGGAAAAGCCCTGCGTTTGCAACTCTCCCTCTTGTGGGTAATGCCCAATCTTTGCTATACTGCAAAAGTAGACGGCAAAAGCAGGGATGATTGCGAATGCACAGGTATCCCTGTCTCTATCTCCCCATCTATTTTTAGTTAAAGGAGTGTTATTGTACGATGGCTGAGGACACCAGACCAACTATCATGGCAGAGAAAGATGGCCCGCTTTATATCCAGAACGCCAAAGGAGTGGTTTTGCTGGATAGCGACGGCAATCCCTTCGAAATTACTGATGATGACGTTGCCCTGTGCCGCTGTGGACAATCCCGCAACAAACCCTTCTGCGACGATTCGCATGCCCGCACCAATTTTCAGTCCGAGGTGAAGGCACCCAGCAAACCGTCCTGACCACTGGCGAAGACGCTAAAAAGGGGAACCAGCTAGCTGGCTCCCCATAATGAAAGCGATTGTACATCAGGGATACTACAAATTTCGCATTACCAGCGACACGCTACATACAACGCATTACCAGCGAAAATTCGTGGGACAGCATAAATAAGCCGCAATTGGGAAACTGTTTACAGTTTCCTATCTATTAGAACGAAGCGATGCAAAAAATGTAACGATTTGCACGTTTGCTATTCCAGACGGCCAACATTATTGGACGCGCTCAAGCGGGTCCCTACGAAGCTCCAGGCCATCTGCAAGGAATGATTTGGCGCGACATCTCCTGGACATCTAGTCCCCCCTTCTGTACACTGAGAATAGGACAATGTCGTCTTAAATCTGGCAAAGCTGGCAGCGTGGTATGGCAGCAGCGGAAGGGAGAGCATCATTATATGAAATACGCCTTCGTTATTGACCAGCGTAAATGTATCGGCTGTCATGCCTGCACGGTCGCGTGTAAAGCTGAACATGATGTACCCATTGGCGTGTACCGTACCTGGGTCAAGTACGTAGAAAAAGGCGAGTTTCCCAACTCGCGTCGCTATTTTCTGGTGAATCGCTGCAATCATTGCGATAACGCCCCTTGTGTGAACATCTGTCCCACACAAGCTCTCTATAAAAGGACCGATGGCATTGTAGATTTTGATGCGAGTCGCTGCATCGGGTGCAAATCTTGCATGCAGGCGTGCCCTTACGACGCGCTCTACATCGATCCCTCTAGCCACACTGCCGCCAAGTGTAACTATTGCGCGCACCGCACTGAGATAGGGCTGGAGCCCGCCTGCGTCGTAGTTTGCCCTGAACGCGCTATTATCGCGGGCGATCTGCATAACCCGGATAGCGAGATTGCCCGCATCGTTGCACGCGAACCCGTGCGTGTGCGCAAGCCGGAACAGGGCACCGGCCCCAACGTCTACTACCTCGGCGCAGAGGAAGCCGCGATCAATCCCGAGGCCGCGCTCGAAGAACTGCCCTCGATGACGATGTGGAGCACGCTGCTCAAGCCTCACTATGACGACGAGCGTTTGCTGGATGGCGGCCATTCTTTGCGCGCTCCCCAGACGCTTCACCCCCTCGTAACTGCTAGCCTGCACGTTGATGGACAGTCGCAGTCGGGTGAAGCTCATATTGTGTACGATACGCCAAAGACCGGCGCCCCCTGGGGTTGGAAGGTCACGGCCTATCTGGGTACAAAGTCTATCGGAGCTGGCGTGATGGTCGTTGCGGCCCTTGCCATTGCCCTCTACGGCGTGGGCGGTCCGCTAAGCGGAGCTATCCGTATCGTGGCTGGTATTGGCGCGGCGGTAATTGGTGGCATATTTACTGCGCTCACCCTGGTATTGTTGGTGGCAGACCTCAAGCGTCCAGATCGGGCCTTATTTTTGTTGACGAAGGCGAACCCGACCTCCTGGCTCGTCTGGGGCGGCTACATTCTGGGCATAACTGGCCTGATTGAGGCGCTATGGTTTGTTGCCGCCATCTTCGATCTCTCACTGCTGCCCTGGCTACTGATCCCTGCGGCACTGTTTGGTCTGGCAGCGGCAGGCTACACGGCTTTTCTCTTTGGGCAGGCCGAGGGGCGCGACTTCTGGCAAAGCCCGTTGCTATTGCCTATCCTGATTGTTCAGGCTACGCTGGCCGGTTCGGCATCTCTTGGCCTGCTCTCCTGGATATTTGCTAGCTCCGGCGTTTTGAGCGCGTTATTCACGACTGTATTGCTGCTCGCGATTGTCGTGCATGTAGGGCTGGTGCTGATAGAGGCATTCGGCTCGCATACGAGTAGCCATGTCGCGACTGCCGCGCACTATATGAGCCGGGGCAGATTGCGTACTATCTTCTGGTGGCTATTCTTTGTCTCAGGTTCGTGCGTGCCCCTGGCGTTGCTCTGTATCGCGCTATTGGTGCCGGTGGCGCAGTCCGTTTTGCTGGGCATAGCGGCTATACTCGCGCTGGTTGGGCTTTTTGCCTATGAGCATTGTTTTGTGGTTGCCGGACAAATTGTCCCGCTGAGTTAGTCCGTTCGGAGAGTAGCAATGACGGAAATTCCTCTAAATGAGCATACCGCTCCGAGCGGTGAGCAGATGACCGTACGCGATCTGACATCATGTCCCCCGCCCGAACGGTGGCATGATTGGGTGGAGTACGATGCGAAGGCGTGGCCGCGTAAGGTTGAGCGGCACTACGAGATTATCCCGACGATTTGTTTTAACTGCGAAGCCGCCTGTGGCTTGCTGGCATATATCGACAAAGAGACGCAGCAAGTCAAGAAGTTCGAGGGCAACCCGTATCATCCAGGCAGCAGGGGACGCAACTGCGCCAAAGGACCGGCTACCATCAACCAGGTTCACGATCCCGAACGTATTTTGTATCCCTTAAAGCGCGTCGGCAAACGTGGTGAGGGCAAATGGGAGCGCACAACCTGGGATGAGGTGCTGGAGACCTTCGCGAGCAAGATTCGCGCCGCTATCCTAGAGGACCGGCGCGATGAGGTGATGTACCATGTCGGGCGACCTGGTCATGATGGCTACATGGAGCGCGTGATGGCGGCGTGGGGCGTGGATGGGCATAACAGCCATACCAACGTCTGTTCATCCTCGGCCCGCTTCGGCTATCAGCTCTGGTGCGGCATTGATCGCCCCTCGCCCGATCACGCTCACGCCCGCTTTATCCTGCTCATCAGCTCGCACCTGGAGACCGGCCACTATTTCAATCCCCAGGCTCAGCGCATCATCGAGGGCAAGATGAAGGGGGCGAAGCTGGCGGTGATGGACCCGCGCCTCTCAAATACCGCGAGCATGGCCGATTACTGGCTGCCAACCTGGCCCGGCTCGGAGGCGGCTGTCCTGCTGGCAATGGCGCGCGTTATCCTGCTTGAGAACCTCTATAATCGCGACTATATGCGTCGCTGGGTGAACTGGCAGGAATATCTCTCTGCCGAGCATCCAGACGAACCACAGACCTTTGAGCGTTTTATTGCCCTACTGACCGAACTCTACGCCGACTATACCCCCGCTTTCGCGGCCCAAGAAAGCGGCCTGGCTGAGGAGACCATTATCGACATTGCGCGCCAGATCGGGCAGGCGGGAACAGCCTTTGCCGCCCATACATGGCGCGCAGCTACGGCTGGCAACCTGGGCGGCTGGCAGGTCTCGCGCGCGCTCTGGTTCCTTTCTGTGCTAACGGGCAGCATCGGCACTCCTGGCGGCACGGCTCCCAATAGCTGGAATAAGTTTGTGCCTGCTCCATTCCTCAAGCCGCCACCGTCCGCCGTGTGGAACGAGCTGCTCTTCCCGCCGGAGTATCCGTTGGCGAACTACGAAATGAGCATCCTGCTGCCGTACTTCTTGCGCGAGGGGCGCGGCAAAGTCGCGGCATATTTCACCCGCGTCTACAATCCCGTCTGGACCAATCCCGACGGCACGAGCTGGATCGAGATGCTCACAGATGAGCAGCAGATTGAACTGCACGCCGCCCTGACGCCGGTATGGAGCGAGACGGCATGGTACGCCGATTACATCTTGCCAATGGGGGTCGGCAGCGAACGGCACGACCTGATGAGCCAGGAGACCCACGCTGCGCGCTGGATCGGCTATCGTCAACCGGTGCTGCGCGTGTATAAAGAGCGACACGGTGAAGCCGTGCAATATACGTACCAGGCTAACCCAGGGGAAGTATGGGAGGAGGATGAATTCTGGATCGAGCTCTCATGGCGCATCGATCCCGATGGCAGCCTGGGTATTCGTCAATACTTCGAATCGCCCTATCGTCCCCAGCAGAAGCTGACCATTGCAGAGTATTATCGCTGGATCTTTGAACATAGCGTACCTGGCCTGGCAGAAGCTGCGGCGAAGGAAGCGCTCTCTCCCCTGGCATACATGCAAAAGTACGGCGCATTCGAGATTCCGGCGGAGCAAGCGCCCGTTTTCACCTTGAACGAGCGCGAACTACAGCCTGCCGAACTGGAGGGCGCGCAGATTGACGAGCAGAGCGGCAGGGTGACGCGCGAGGGCGTTCCTATCGGGGTGATGGTGGATAGAAAGGCATACGAAGGTTTTCCCACCCCGTCACGCAAGCTAGAGTTCTATTCGCCGACCATGAAAGCATGGGGCTGGCCCGAAAACACCATTCCCGGCTATACGCGCAGCCATGTGCATCGCGCCCAGATTGACCATACGCGTGGCGAATATCTGCTCATTCCCACCTTCCGCCTGCCCACGCTCGTTCATACGCGTTCGGGCAATGCCAAATGGCTCTATGAGATCTCGAACGCCAATCCGGTCTGGATTCATCCCAGCGACGCGGAGCGGATCGGCGTGCAAACGGGCGACCTCCTGCGCGTGACCACAGAGATTGGCTATTATGTCAATCGTGCCTGGGTGACTGAAGGTATCCATCCCGGTATTGTCGCCTGCTCTCATCACCTGGGGCGCTGGCGACTGGCGACCGGTAGCGGCGCTGATCGCTGGTCCTCGGCGCTGGTGGAGCTGGGACGCCAGAGCGATGGCACATGGCATATGCGCCACCTTGAGGGCATTCGCCCCTTCGAGAGCGACGATCCCGACTCGGCTCGCATCTTCTGGCGCGAGGGCGGCGTTCACCAGAACCTTACCTTCCCGGTCCATCCCGATCCCGTCAGCGGCATGCATTGCTGGCATCAGAAGGTCACGGTACAGCCTGCTCGCGCGGATGATCGCTATGGCGATGTCTTTGTAGATACGCGGAAAGCCTACGAAGTCTATAAACGCTGGTTGGCAATGACGCGCCCGCAGTCAGATCGGCCCGATGGGCTGCGGCGACCGTTATGGATGATCCGGCCCTACCGGCCTGCCATCAGCGCCTTTAAGCGCGAACAGGGAAACTCATAACGCAATACCGAAGCCGCGCATGATCATCTGCAAGGCAATCACTATCATGATAGGCAGGAAGATCATGCGTAGCGTCCGGTTACTCAGATGGGTGAGGATGCGCGCTCCCAGAATTGCCCCAAGCAACACGCCGAGGGCGACGGGGGCCGCGACGAGAGGGAGCACTTCCCCACGCGCGAAGTAGATACCGGCGCTGGCCGCTGCTGTGACCCCGATCATAAAATTACTCGTGGTGGTCGAAACCTTCATCGGCAGGCGCATAATGGTATCCATCGCCAGCACTTTGAAGGTGCCGCTCCCGATTCCCAGCAGCCCCGAGATAACGCCTGCGACATACATCATCGCCAGCCCGACTGGTGTGCGTCTTACCTGGTAAGTGACTTCGTGCCCCAGCCGTTCGTCCGGGTAGCTGCTTGAAAGCTTTAACGTTGTGGCCCATCGATCATTGCGTACATCCTGGGGCAGCTCCTCTCCCAGCTTGAAAATGAGTGGGACCGATGAAATAAGCAGGATGATGCCGAAGATAATAAACAAAATATCTGGCGCTAGCAAGCCGGCGAGAAATGCCCCGCTGATTGCCCCTGTTGTCGTCGCCACTTCCAGAAACATGCCCACGCGCAAATTGGTCAGGTGATCTCGCACGTAAGCGGCAGCCGCCCCGCTCGATGTCGCAATCACCGCGATAATGCTCGCGCCAATGGCATACTTGATTGGCAGGCCAAAGGCCAGCGTCAGCAGAGGCACAATCAATACCCCTCCGCCCAGACCAACGAGCGCGCCAAGCCCCCCTGCCAGCACTGCTCCCAGAAAAATCAAGAGAGCAATCACAAGCGAAAACTCCATTATGCTCCTCCCTTTCCCAGTAGAAAGCTGACGATCAGTATCGATAGTACCAGGAAGGTGATGACCACATAGAGCCAGTCATGTTCAAAGGCAAACGCCAGCAGCGAGACCGCCACGCGTATAACCGGCGTAGCGATAAGCAGCAGGAGTCCCAGCGCGATCACCGCTTGCGGCTGTAAAGTAAGAAGCCCTGCCCATACCTGAGCAACAGTATGGGGAAATGTTTGCAGATCGTGTGCGGAAAGCTGGTGAGGACTAGAAAATAATAAGAGCCAGCCGATAACAAGAATAAGGGAGCTGACTATAACGCCTCCCTGGAGCGCCCAGGCGATTATCGTCGTCATAATGGGATCTTGTGGGGCGGAAAGTCTGGACGGTTGCCCGGTGGGGGCCGGACTTTCCTGCGCCAGCGTTGTTTCCTGTTTCTTTTGCATTGCTTCATCCTGTAGAGTGTAATGATGATACTAATGATGATCAAGAGTAGGAAGCAAGGTAATAAAAATAAGCCTCCTCGTGTATCTCTTTGAGTACCAAATAAATAAACCCTTGTGACAAAGGGCTTGCCTGGTATGCACTGGGATAAACATGGCGGATCTTGCTGTCTTTAATTCAAGACTAGTCGATTGCTCCTGATAGTAGTGTAGCGCATTATGTGGGATTATTCCAATTTATCAAGTTGCATTTACGGAAGCAATGGTCGCGTCTTTAAAAGAGGAAGACTCGTAGTTATAAGTAAAGCCCCTAATGATTGGGTAAGGCTTGCATCAAAAGATGATGTGGCAGAGGTAACGGTGATGAGGACTGCATAAGCTTAAAAGGAACAATAATGTGGCATAAATTTCTGCGCCGCTCTGTTGTATAATAATGTAGAGCAAGCATGCGACAATGCTAATGTATGCTAGAAGGATTGGCAATGTTGATGTTCAAGTTACAAAAGGTGCGCTTTTCTCGCACTTCGCTAAAGCATATCCTGCTTGGCAGCCTGGGGGGGAGTGTCGGGGTACTGAGTGTGATTGTTGCGGTGGGGCTATATATTGTGGAAGTATTGACACGCCCCAAACGGATAGCATCTCTCTATGATCTTTATACCTTTACGCCATTCGAGTTCGACCTGCCTGCCGAGGAAGTCACTTTTGCCCCTTTGTATGGCGATTATAAAGTCAGCGGCTGGTATATTCCCGCTCCGCAGGCCACGACCACTATCATTCTCTGCCCGGGGTATCGGGGCAAAATCTCGGATGTGCTGGGTGTGTGCGCTCACCTCTGGCGGGCCGGTCATAATATTCTGGCATTTGAATATTATGGGCATGGGGCGATTGTGGGGAAGCCGGTGACGCTCGGCTATCGCGAGATGAACGATTTTCTTGGCGCGGTGGTCTGCGCGAAGCAGCTAGCCCCTGAGACGCGCCTGGGGGCGGTCGGTTATTCGATGGGGGCGGCAGTGGCGATTATGGCCTGCGCCAGATCGACTGAGATAGAGGCGCTGGTGGCAGATAGCGCCTTCGCCACGCATAAAAGCGCCGTCGAGTACGCCGTTCGTCGCACGTTGCACCTGCCCTTTGTCCTCTTTGATTGGGTTACCGACCTATTGCTCTGGTGGCGTGCAGGCTATCGTTTTAAGCAGGTTGCGCCTCTGCATGATATCGGTCGCATCGCCCCGCGCCCGGTGCTGATTATCCACGGCCTCAAAGATACCATTGTCGATCCGCGTGACGCCCCCCTCCTCTACAAAGCTGCCGGTGATCCAAAGGAATTATGGTTGCTTCCCGAAACAGAACATTGCGGCGCATACTTCTCCGACCGTTCTGCTTATGTCAATAAGCTTACCGCTTTCTTTGACCTTTACCTGAAAAAGACCCGGCTCCCCATCCAGCTCAAGGATCATATCGGCGACGAACAAACAGAGGGTGACAGGACGGAAGGGCCGCCCCTGTCCGAAGCGAGTTAAGTATATTCCAGCGTCACCACCATGCCATCTTTAGCCGCTCGCGTGTTCGCAAAAACGCGGCGGGCGGCTTTTTCCGCCTGAGACGGATCATTAATTTTTGGGCTAAAGTGGGTTAAAACAAGCGCGTGAGCCTGAGCGTCTCTGGCTATGCCTGCGGCCTCCCTGGCGAGCATATGCGCATTGGCCTGGGCGAGCGGCAGGTCTTCTGGATTATCGTACATGCTCTCGCAGATCAAGAGATCAACGTCGTGAGCCAGGGCGCTCAGCTCGGGCGTTGGCCTGGTATCCGTAATAAAGGCCCAGGTGATCCCGCGTCTCGCCTCTCCCAGCACCTGCGCAGGGATAACCACTTGCCCCTTAAATTCCACCGCCTCCCCATGCTGGAGGCGCGACCAGAGTTGTACAGGTAAGCCCAGCGCCTGAGCTTTTTCGGGCAGGAACACTGGCTTGCGCTTGAGTTCGACGCGATAAGCAAGACAGGGGACGCCGTGTGAGGCCGCGATACATGAGCCTTGCAGCTCGCCGGGGAGTATGAACTGCTCGCCGCTCGTCAGTTCGTGGATGCGGATGGGAAACGGCAGATTAGGAGCAATGCGCAGCAGCCCCTCAATGATGTAAGTCGTGCCATTGGGTCCATAGATGTCCAGCGGCTCCGTGCGTCCAGCATGGGCCACCATAAAGAGCGCGCCCGGCAAGCCCGCAACATGGTCGGCATGCATATGCGTCAAGCAAATGGCCCCCAGTTGGCGAAAGCCCCAACCGAGCGACTTCCATGGGACCTGCGTCCCCTCGCCGCAATCAAACAGGGTAAGCGTTGAATTATAGCGTACGAGGGCGCAGGATAGCCAGCGACCAGGCATGGGCATCATGCCACAGGTTCCTAATATACAAATATCTATCATAAGTATCCTATCTTATAGTGGGTAGCGACAGCCTGTAGCTAATCATATCATCTTTCTTGCAAATGGAAAGCATGAGTAAAGCCTGTGATAAAATAGTTGCTGCAAAGCTCTGTATTCCCTGCAAAATGAGCGTATAGAAGATTGACATTTGCAGGTTTCTCTGTTATCATGAATTAGGAAAAAAACGTGTGTTATAGGTATTTGTAGCGAGGGAGAGAGATGTCTGGATCAGCCGATTGGCGTGAAGTGTTAGGTCATATAATTAGTAACCCCGCTGAGCGAGATCGTATCGCGAACGAAATTGGCGTTCACCCCATTACTCTTGCCCGCTGGGTGAGCGGCGATTCCTCACCACGTTCGCACAATTTACGCCAGCTTGTTCGAGCTTTGCCCAAGCAACAGCGCCTCCAAATGCTTGCTCTATTGGAACATACCGCAACCGATATGAGCGAGTACGAATTTGATCGCTCCGCGCAAGAGATCTCTTATCAGTTCGTCATGGAAGTGCTGGAAACGCGGGCGACAACTCCCACCCCTTTGCGTTTCTGGTCAATTACCCGCCTCGTGCTGCAACAGGCGCTGCGCCAGTTTGATCCCGAGCGCGTCGGGCTGGCGATTACGGTGGTACGCTGCATGCCGCCAGGTCAAGATGGCAAGATCCACAGCTTGCGCGAAACCGTCGGGCTGGGAACCCCTCCCTGGGGCGGCGATCTGGAGGAGAAAGCCCTGCTTTTAGGGGCTGAGTCCCTGGCCGGCCATGTCACTGTTTCCTGTCGCCTGGAACAAATTGGAGACCTGCGCATTAACAGAACCTTCCTTCCGGCCTATCAGGTGGAGCACGAGGTGAGCGCCGTGGCCTGCCCGATCATGTATGCCAGCCACGTCGCCGGTTGTCTTCTGCTTTCCTGCACCCAGCCGAACTTTTTCCTGCCCGAAGATCGGCTCGCCCTTGTTCGCGGATATACCCATTTGCTCTCCCTGGCGTTCGAGCCCGACGATTTCTTCTCGCCGCAATGTTTTGATCTGCGGATTATGCCGCCCCCCAAGGTGCAAGAGCAACATCTCGCTGGCTTCCGCATGCGCGTGCTCAGATTGATGCAAGGCTCGCCCAACTCGCAAGCGCGCCTGGCCAGCCCGCAAGCCGAACAGATGGCATGGCAGCAGCTAGAAGAGACGCTCTTGAGTCTGCCCCCGACTACAGAGGAATAATCTGGCGACTTCAGGGCGCGACGGCAATATTCAAGCCAGACAGGCATAAGTACCAGGATAGAGGATCATGTCATTAACGCTCATTGATCGTTTTCATTCCGATCTCAAGCAAGAGCAGCAGGCGGCGCTAGATGCCGGACGTCGGCGTAAACGTGACGAACTGGCCCTGCTTGAACCTGAGCAATTACGCCCCCTGGCTTCGTTTAGTCTGCTGCTGCTGCTCATCGGTGCCGTGTTTTTTATCGCGCTGAACGTTGCTGCGTACTACTGGCAGCAGCATACGCTGGCATTAGGTACAACCTTCTGGGGCGGGGTATGGTGGTTTGGCATCAACGTGCTGGCTTACATTCTGGTGTTGCCCCTGCATGAACTGGTGCATGCTCTGGCCTTTCTGTTTTGGGGCGGCAAGCCGCACTTTGGCGCGAAGTTGCCACTCGCGCTCTACTGTGGCGCTCAGGATCAGCTATTTCGGCGTAATCAGTACCTCGTGATCGGGCTGGCTCCTCTCGTGGTCATTACACTGATCGGCATTGTGCTCACGCTTTTCGCTCCCGTTCTTGCTTCATATCTACTCTTCGCGCAGATCGGCAATATTTCTGGCGCTGCGGGCGACGTGTGGACGGTGCTGCGATTGCTGCGACAGCCATCAAGCGTGCTGGTGGAAGATACTGCGGTCGGCTACCGCGCCTGGGAAATCTCCCTTGATTGACTTTCGTTAACCTTCGTGATACAATTTTTTCATATATGATATAATGTCTCAATAGTTATTGACGAAAGATCAGGATTGCATGCCAATTAGCCCTGAAACCATTCTGGATGCATTTAAACAGAAGGGACTGCGTATCACCACACCGCGCCGCACCCTGGCACTTCTCCTGAGCGAAACTATCGGGACCGATTTTACCGTTGAGGAACTATGGGACATGGTGCTGAAGCGCGAACCTGCCGTGGGGCGGGCGACGGTCTTCCGCGCGGTTGAGATTTTGCAGGAGTTGCAACTGCTCGACCGGATCGAGTTTGCCGATGGTTCGCACCGCTTTCGTTTCTGTCACGAGGCCGGTCAGCATCACCATCACATTACCTGTTCCGGCTGTGGCAAAGTGACGGCAGTGCAAACCTGCCTGAGCGTAGAGCAGATCGCCGCTGTCGCCAATATGGCCGATTTTGCCATCGAAGGTCACCGTCTTGAATTCTTTGGCCGTTGCGCAAATTGTCGCACGTAAAAATTTTATTGCGGTGTAATAGCTATTATGCCTGAATTACCAGAAGTTGAATATACCGCGCGCCAGCTACGTGCCTCCATTGTAGGAGCGACTATTTGTCAGGCGCATGTTTTTTGGAGACGCACGCTTGGTCATCCTGATCTTGAAGATTTTCTTGTGCAGATCGCCGAGAGGCGGATAGCAGGCGTGCGCAGGCGTGGCAAATTTTTGCTGCTCGATCTCAGCGGGGATCTCTTCCTCTCAATCCACCGCCGTATGACCGGTAATCTCCTGCTGCTCCCTCCCGGCTGGTGCATTGACACCACATTACAGCAGCTCGATCCGCTGGCCTGGAATACGAGAGGTCCGAGCTTCCACGCGCAAAACTCTGCCGTAGAGACTTCCTATAGTCGCGAAACGGAGTATTGCCGACTTTGCTTCGATCTCGCCGATGGCCGGCGCTTGCTCTACACCGATCCGCGCAAGTTCGGGCGCGTCGGACTCTGGTCACGCGAGGACGAGCAAAAGCTCTTCGAGGATCTGGGGCCAGAGCCGCTAGGCGAGGAATTCACCTCTGCCCGACTGACCGAAGGCTTGATGCGCCATCGCATAGGCGTGAAGCAGGCATTATTAAATCAGCGCGTGGTCGCAGGCGTGGGGAATATCTATGCAGACGAGGCGCTTTTTTATGCCCAGATCCACCCCTCCCGTCGCAGCGATAGCCTTACCCCCGACGAGGTCCAGCTCCTGCGAGAAGGGATTGTCACAGTGCTCAGCCGGAGCATTGAGCACGGCGGCACCTCTTTTAACGATTATCGCGATCTATGGGGCGAGGCCGGCGATAACTACAATCACGTCCGCGTCTACCAGCAAGATGGTCAGCCCTGCAAACGTTGTGGCGCCATCATTGAGCGCATCATGATTGCGCAACGCAGCACCCATTTTTGTCCTCACTGCCAGCCGCTTACCATTAAAGGCGACCAATAAAGGCGGCCAACATCACTAACCCGCTTATAAGATGGTAGGGCAATCCCTTGTGGTTGCCCTGCCCCTAACCCAGGATTGCAGTCCCAACATCGTTTGGAGGGCCAGCAAAATGGTAGGGGCAACCCTTGCGGTTGCCCAGTGCCCCCCACATCGTTTGGAGGGCCAGCAGGGCAGGGACAAGCCCAGCCCCTACTGCGGGGTAAAGAACGCTGGCGTACACGCAACTTGCGTTCCCGAGACATTAAAGCTCACATCGACCGTGGTAGGTACGCCTCGGGGTTGGCGGCCCTGGAGGGAGAGTGTGAAACTGACATATCCCCCGGCGTCGCTCACTGCCTGTTTATTCAGCGGCTGGTCGTTCCCCTGGAAGTGAACCACCCCCTGCGCGGTTGCTCCCCCCACTCCCATCACGTCTTTCGTTAACTTGGCGTAAATTATGATAGTGCTAAAGGCTCCGGGAGCGTTATTTGATGACCATGCGCCGCAGCGATACGTCGGAACCGCCGGAACGGGCGAGGTCTGCGCTTGAAATCCCTTATCAATTGTCACCGTCTGTTGCGGTGCGATCTGTGTAGCGGTGCTCGCACACGCGCTAAGCAGGAAGAACAGGCAGATAAGGAGCATACTGTATATAAAATGATGGATATTTTTCATCTTGCCCTGCGCTAACGGTAGCTTCATCTGACAAAAAAAACACGCTACTATAGTAACGTAGAAACTCATGCCTTCAAATACAAGTATACCACACATCAGATATTTTAATGATATTTTTTTATCTCAGCCTTGTTATAGCCCTTCTTCTCTTGTATAATTATGACTATATTGGGAGCAACTCGTCGTAACGTGCGTGAAGTAGCACGTCTATCATAAGAAGAAGCAGAGGCATCGCCACTTTTTTGCCGGCCAAGTGGCGAGACGAAAGCCAGGCTAACGCAATTGCGCATAAATGAGTACATACTTCTAATAGTAAGAAAAGTACGATATAGCCGCTCATGAGTAGTATTGTACTACTGTTGGCTTGCTGATTGTGATAGACTATGTTACACTATCACTTGTAATGGGGCTCCCAACGAGTAATGCTTATGTAGAGGTCCATTCGAGGTGTGATTTTTGTGAATTATGAAGATAACGAACAACTAGAACTCTTACATCATCTGCTTGGGAATGGGCATTTCGGGCGGGTTAAGAAAGAGGTGAAATGGGTGAGCAAGCAGGAAGAGAAGTTTGATGCTTCAGAGGAATCACAAGGATCGCCAGCGGCCTCAGCCTCACAGCATTCCTCTTCGGACCTGGAAATCCGTCCTGATACTGCCCGTGAGCAACGCAAAGGCACCCCCGAGGTTATTTTCGGTGAAACGAAAGAAACCGCGCAAATCATTACTATGGCCCAGGTACTTCTTGCCAAGACAGGAAGGGCAATCATTAGCCGCCTGCCGTCGGAAGCATTACCGGCGGTCCAGGAGGCTTTTCGCGAGTATGTTATGCGTGTTCGCGAGGTGGCGCATGCTGTGGTTATCTATCGTGCTGATTATGTACGGAGGAGTACTGGTGGACATGTGGGGATAATTAGCGCCGGAACATCTGATATTCCAGTCGCGGAGGAGGCAGCTCTCATCGCCGAAGAGATGGGGTGCCAGGTCACTTGTATCTATGATGTGGGGGTTGCGGGCTTGCACCGCCTTATAGGGCCGTTGCGTGACCTGCTTGCCAACGATGTGGATGCGATTGTGGTCGCGGCTGGTATGGATGGTGCTTTACCTTCGGTGGTGGCAGGGCTGGTTCCGGTTCCTGTTATTGGTCTACCAACGTCGATTGGCTATGGTATGGGCGGCAAAGGTATTGCCGCATTGCTTTCGATGTTGCAAACGTGTGCGCCGGGTCTCTCGGTGGTCAATATCGATAATGGTGTCGGCGCTGGCATTACCGCCGCGCTGATCGCCAATCGGGTGGCGCAGACGCGAGAACATCAGTCGCAGTAGGGAAGCAGCGAGATGTTCTGAATGGAGAATGTCTCACCGCGTTGTATGTTGGGCGAAAGTGGGAGTACGAAGTTTAAGAGAGGCGGGACTTTCTATGGCAAACAATAAACGTGGACCCGAGCCAGGCTCGCAAAAAGCGAAGCATGGCGGTCAGGCTGTGCGTGAGAAGTACGGACCAGAATTCTATTCAAAGATCGGTAAAAAGGGTGGCGACACCGTCAAGGAGAAGCGCGGACCCCAGTTCTATGCCGAGATCGGAAAGAAGGGCGGCGAGTCTACAAAGCGTCAGCAAGGCTCAGATTTCTATTCCAGGATTGGAAAAAAGGGTGGCGAGCGTGGACGTACTATCACTACAAATGGCGACAAGGAGTAGCTCCGTTCCTATCCGATGATTGTGCGCCTCTAGCAGCGCGGTTCCCGGGTCCGTGCCCCTGGGAACCGCGCTGCTAGAGGCGCTTTATATCGCTCTTTCGTTACTCATCGAAACCCTTCAGAAACGGTGGTACGTCAATGGCATCATCATCGGCATCCGCCTGTTGCCGTCTGAGTATCTCCTGGCGACGACCCATGCCACGAATGCCGCGCAGATCGTTCAGACTCCGCTGCTGCCTCGCTGGCTGCCCCGACTGTTGTACCGGTGGAGGCATCCGTGTGGGAGGCGGTGATGGCGGTATATGCTGCCCCATTGAGCGTGGTTGCGGCGTGATCGGACCTCTGGGCGTTGCTCCTACCGCGCCTGCCTGCCCCATTACATTGCGCACCCCTGGCTGTTCCATGCGTATCGCCTGAATTCTTGCCGTTGGCATGTCTTCCATGCCTGCCGCAATCAGGGTGACGCGAATAGCGTCTTGCAGGGACGGATCGATGACGGCTCCGAAGGTAATATCTGCCGAGCTATCAATAGATTCGCCAATGCGTTCGGCGACCTCATTGACCTCGAAGAGCGTCATATCATCGCCGCCACTGATATTGAAGAGCACGCGTTTCGCGCCGCGAATCGTGACGTTGAGAAATCCGCCCGCGATAGCTTCCTCGGCGGCCTGCTGGGCGCGGTTGCGTCCCCGGCCCTGGCCGATGCTCATCAAGGCCGTGCCGGCTTCGCGCAGCACGCTGCGCACATCGGCAAAGTCCACATTGACCATTCCTGGCACGTTGATGACTTCCGCGATCCCTTGCACCCCCTGGCGTAACACGTCGTCAGCGATCTTAAACGCTTCTGACAGATTGCGGTCGCGGTCCACTGTGCTCAACAGGCGATCATTGGGAATGATGATCAGGGCGTCGATCTCCGAGCGCAATTCTGCCAGCCCCTGTTCGGCGATGCGCCTGCGCCGCGTGCCCTCGAAGGTGAAGGGCAGTGTGACAATACCGATGGTGAGCGCGCCAAGCTTTTTGGCAATCGAGGCCACAACCGGCGCAGCTCCTGTGCCGGTGCCTCCGCCCATGCCGGCGGCGATAAACACCAGATCGGCATTGCCCAGCGCGGCACGGATCTCGGCTGCGCTCTCGGTGGCGGCCCGCAGTCCTATCGCGGCGTTGCCCCCGGCTCCCAGCCCTTTGGTCTGGCGCTGCCCCAGGCAAATGCGCTGCTGCGCCTGCGAAAGCGCCAGTACCTGAGCATCGGTATTGAGCGCGATAAAGCGTACTCCTCGTACGCCAGCATGAATCATGCGCCCGAGGGCGTTCATGCCGCCTCCGCCAACGCCCACCACGGCAATATCAACGGCGTGCGGACCCTGAAATTGCGTTGAGAAAGAGGATCGAGAAGAAATGATATCATCGTCTGTGTAACGCTGATTCCGCTCTGATCGGCTATGCTCATCGCGCTTCTGCATATCTTTCCCCTCCACCTCATGCCGCAGAACGGCCCACTGGTCTTCCGGCTCTTCATATACGTCGGGCCTGGCCGCGGCCTTTTCCGCCCATTGCTCCCGCGACTGACTGCGCTTATATGCATCATGCGACATTGGCTGCATACACACCCCCATTTCTTCTCTTACAGAGATGATGGCACAGTTACCGTTGACAGGCAGGTGCCCCCGCTGTTGTTGATCGAGGCTGGTCAGGTTTAAGCCTGTTGCTTGTTACTGGCTGCTATCCCTGAACATAGGGTCCTGACGCTGAAAAGTGCTTCTACCCGCATTGTAACAAGAGTGTCAAGGGTGTATGTTATAGTCGATCTCGTTCCAGTGCAGGGCGTTTGCCTCTATTATGGATAACGTACGAAAACGAGAAAAGTGATATAAATTAGGGGGAAGATGCGTTGTCATAACAGCTATACCACTTCGGAGGATAGCGAAGGGGAATGGGAGTTACACAGCAACGTGTACCTGCCGAAGTGGTATAATGGCCGCTATTCTTTCTTGAGAGAGAAAGAATCTGTACCTGCTTTCGCTGCTTTCTTTTCTTTTTGAGCTTCTTTCTTTTGTTTGTTCGATTTAGGGGGCGCTTTCTGCACCTTCCTTTGTTCCTTATTTGCCACGATTGTACCTCCTAATCTCGTTGTACAGGTGACTGCAACGATGTTGCATACTACCATTGTAACAGATTATTTGACGAGAGGGGTAGTACAGGCTCAAAAACGTTACGAATGTTGTGACTGCTCCAGCAGCCGCCGTTCTTCGTAGGTCGCCAGCACATGGGTGATCATGCGCAGCACGTTGCCAATATCCATCGGCTTGCGCAATTGATAGATCCCCCGCTGTTCGAGTTCCTGAACCGGTAGCGTTGCGCTCATCATAATCGTCGGGAGGTCCCGCGTCTCCTCAGACTCCTGGAGCTTATCGTATAACTCCAACCCGTTCAGCCCGGGGAGGCGATAATCCAGTAATATCAGGCAAGGATGAAGCTCTGGGATGCGCTCCAACGCGATCTGGCTGCTATCGACAATTGCAGTATGATAGGGAGTTTCCTCCTCAATGAGTTGTTGCAGAAAACTTGCGATAGCTGCATCATCCTCAACAATAAGAATAGGTGTGTTGTATGGGCTGTGTGCTGCTGGTGGAATAACTTCCCCTGGCATATAAAACTCCTTTTCAGCTATCATGGATGAGAAAACAACGTAATAGTATATTTTACTCTAACGGATATGATAGAAGATCGGTGACGAAACATGAAGACAAATTTGGCGCCCGCCCCAAATTCTTCTATCTTGTGAGAACCAATCTTGTTCTGTGCGAGAGCTACCTTTCCAGCGGTGGCACTGGCGGAGGGAGTTGGATGGCAGGTATATAAGCTGCGAAGGCTTCTAGCAGTTCTCCAGGCTTCTCTTTCTGTAAAACCAGCCGACTGCTAGATGCGGGGATAAAGCCTTCCGTGGTGACATGAGCTATCAGTGCCAGTAGCGGATCAAAGTAGCGCATGACATTGAGTAATCCAATGGGTTTGCTGTGAAGCCCGATTTGTGCCCAGGTGATGGCTTCGAAAAGCTCGTCAAAGGTGCCGTAGCCACCTGGCAGGGCGATAAAGCCATCAGCAAGATCAGCCATCAATGCTTTACGCTCGTGCATGCTGTTAACCATATGGAGCTGTGTCAAGTGTTCATGTCCGACTTCTCGCTTGAAAAGTCCACGAGGCAATACCCCAATAACTTCGCCGCCCTCTGCCAGGACAGCATCTGCCATTACCCCCATCAATCCTACGCTTGCCCCTCCATAGACCAGTCCCAGTCCACGCGTTGCCAGCTCGTGACCTAGAGTGCGCGCTGCCTCTTCGTATTCTTTACGTACGCCCATGCTTGAGCCTGCGAAGACACAGATACGACTCATGCGGATTCCTTTCCATCTCGCGGTTAAGGAGAAAACAAAACAACCTCTCTCATGAGAGTGGCACAGTATGATAGTAGCACATTCTTCCTCAGAAATACATATAACCACAAAAAGCCACACCGTAAAAACGCTCTAATGCAGCCACTAGAGCCGAGTAAGATAGTACTAACAACTCAACAAAATACTTTTAGAAAAACAGAACCGACAAAACTATCTTATCCAATAGCACAAAAATTCCGTAAGATAACCTAAACTATCTTACGGAACAAGGGACAAAAGCGGCTATAGAGCACAAAAACACTATTTACGCTTTCTGCTCTTCTTACCATCCTTTACCTTACCAAACTTCACCTCACCGATAGGTGAAAAACGATCATGGTCTAGCCGAGCATCAGTACTTTTGAAATCGCTCAGGTAAATGTTCCCCGTAA
>DASRHT010000088.1:0-12870 GCA_035650355.1 Ktedonobacteraceae bacterium | reverse complement strand
TCGACTCCGGCTGCTGCTTCTGCTGGCCTGCCTGTGCAGGAGGTTCACTTTCAAGCTACCGATGGCGTTCACCTTGCCGGGTGGCTGGTGATTGCTTCGGCTCAGGCTCCGACGGTGATTCTGGTGCATGGGTTTAAGGGGTCGCGGGTGGATATGCTGCCGTGGGCGCGCTTTTTGTACGCGGGGGGCTATAATGTGCTGCTGTACGATAGTCGTGGGTGTGGAGAAAGCGAGGGATGGGGCATCGCACTTGGCGCACGCGAGCCTGAAGATGTGCTGGGGGCTGTGCAGTATCTTAAAGCTCGTCCCGACCTCACGACGAAACGTTTCGGGGTGCTGGGCGTCTCTCTGGGTGCAGGCGTGGCTTTGCTGGCGGCTGCGCGAGAGCCTTTGATCGCTGCAACGGTGGCTGATAGCGCCTGGACCGACGAAAGACCCCAGATCAATCATATGGGAGCCATCGGACCTTTGCCGGTGCTGCCCTACGAGCCGGCGCTGGTTGATACGATGATTGGTGCGCACCTTGCCGATACGCGTCCCCTGGCTGTAATCGGTCGGATTGCTCCCCGCGCCGTCCTGTTGATCCACTCTGCCGATGATGCCAATACGACCACTCCCCTTGTGGGAGAACAGCAGCTCTATGCCGCCGCCGGCAACCCGAAAGAGCAATGGATCGCACCTCACGGCGGTCATGTCGGGGCTATCAACGCTTACAAAAACGAATATGAGCAGCGAGTGCTGAACTTTTTTGGGCAGTACTTGAAGAGTTTGTAGCCAATCTCGCTGTCGCTATAGAGATGGAAACAGGCTATGAGTCAATATCGGCTGTGGCTCCTGTGAGATCGATGCCGGTAAGATCGGCTCCATTGACGTTTGCATCCCTGAGATCGGAACCGCTTAAATTTGCATTGTTTAGATCAGCGTTTCTAAGATCAGCAGCGGAATATTCCCAGTCGAAGATCAGATCCTGCGATGGTGGGGGAGTGTGAGCAAAGAAGTACGATAGATAAGCTTTCCCCAGATCAACACTCCTTAAATCAGCTTGACTCAAGTTGGCTTCATATAAATTAGCTCCACTTAAATTAGCACCGCGCAAGTTTCCTTTGCTTAGATCAGGAGTAACGGTAGGATTTTGCTGCCGCCAGGCGTTCCACTCCTGGACACCTTGTTTCAAGATCGCAACATGCTGCTGATTCGCCATAAAACGTTTCTCCTTTTTCTCTGCTGATGATACAAATTGCCTCGCCCCAAATATGGCATAGGTAAAGTGAAAAAGCAAGAGCTTTGATACACTCTTCCATTCGTCTGTTAGAAGCCTGTTTGATGATTGTTCATTATGGATGACAAAGAATCACGTCAAATGCTCGATGGCTCTGCGTATGCCTTTGATGACATCGACGTAAGCTTTTGCTCTTAGCCTCCATTCGACAATGGTTCTTTCACCGGATGGCAATGGTTCAAGATGACCAAATACCTCATCCGTCCAATCACAGGGACTTAATATCACTGGTATCACCCAGGCTTCTCCATCTTCGTGCCGTTTTAATGCTGGTTGTATTTGAATGGCACGGCAGAGCTGGGAATTGATGAATTTTATGCTTACCAATAAGAGGATTATGTGCGCTTGAGCCAAATGATCTTCAATCTTTTTTTTCCAGTCCTGCCCCGGAATAACGTCGCCGCTATGCCAGATCATAATTTTATAGTTGCGCTTCCGATATTGGTTTCGCATAGCTTCAAGGTGTTCTAGTATTTCTTTCTTATACTTTTCATCATCCTTAACATAGGAAATAAAGATATTAATAACCTTCGCCGGTTCTGAATCCTTTGATGCTGGTGCCAGGGTTGTTGTTCGCCCTATTTTTTGCTCATTAGCCGTCACTATATTTTGTTGATTGGTATCCGGGTAGGTGGTAACCTCCAGTACCGGTAAGATGTCAGGCCATGGCGTTATCTTTAGATACCTATCTTCTATGAAAGCAGAAATATCTGAAGATTGTTCTTTAGAAACATCTAGCTCATCATATAAAATCAGATCATGTTTGGCATGGTGCGTCATCTTTCACTCTCCCAAAAGATGCTACCCTGCTATCTATACCCGATTACTTGCGAAGGAAATATATTATTTCCATTCTACATAAAAATAAACATGTAAACTATACAACAAATGTTCGATTTATCATTCTTTTCCCTATTTTTATTGACAGCAGGAGAGTACAATTATCAAAAAAGACGCCAGGATAGGACAAATGACACTCTTCCCCTTCCATCCATTATGGTTATATTGTGATAAAAGGAAAATTGCAGGAGGCATGTCATGGAAGAGATCAGGGCAGGGGCGAGCCCGGCCCCTACGAGTCATAAGGAGACACAGCCAGGAGAGCAGCATCCGACCATCGCTAAACGACGTAAGCGACGATGGGTAGCCGCGCTGGCTCGCGTTTTGCTGCTGCTGCTGTTTATTGGCGGCTTCGTCCTCTCGATGTTGCCCTGGGGGCGCGCGGTGGCTCGCTCGACTCAAATTTTGCCGGCTCTGATCACGGCATCAGAGCCCGCTTCTCTCATAGCGACAGGTGAGCCTATCGGGCATACGCAGATGACTGTTCCCTCTAAAAGTGGTCCCGTCTATCTTGATATTTACGCTCCCACGTCTCCTACCCCGCTGCTCCCCGGCACGCGCGGCGGAGCACTGATTATTCCTGGTGCGGGCGATAATCGGCAGGTGCCGCAGCTTATCAATCTCTCGGAATCGCTGGCCCGCTCCGGCCTGGTGGTGATGAATATGACCACGCAGATTATGATGAACTACACTATTTCCGTCGAGGATACCGATGCCGTTGTACAGGCGTTTAAGGCGCTGACCCATTTACCTGGCATGACCCAGAACCGAGCGGGTATCATCGCTTTTAGCGCGGGCGTCCCACTGGCATGTTTTGGCGCTGCTGACCCGCGGATACGCGATGAGGTGGCGTATGTGGCAGTCTTTGGCGGCTACTTCGATACCGAGAGCGTGCTGCGCGCCTTTGGTCGCCGCGCGGTAACGGCTGACGGTAAAACGGAGCCCTGGTACCCCGCAGAAGTGCCCATTCAGGTGCTCACCAATGTCATC
This sequence comes from Ktedonobacteraceae bacterium, assembly GCA_035650355.1. Taxonomy (GTDB): domain Bacteria; phylum Chloroflexota; class Ktedonobacteria; order Ktedonobacterales; family Ktedonobacteraceae; genus DASRHT01. The sequence goes on along the minus strand of DASRHT010000088.1, from coordinate 9,761 downwards.
ACGCAGACTTTTTCTCCCCAAGATCGCACTCTGATCACAAATGCCCTTCCCAATGGTACGCCGCTGACGCAGGGTGAATTTGCTCAGCTCTCTCCCCAGGCGCAGGCAGCTTATCAGCTACTAACCGGCAACGCGCCCGACAAGGTCGATCAGAATATCGCGGCCCTTTCGCCGGCGGTCCATGTGCAGTTAGACGAACTTTCGCCCAGCAAGATTATTGATCGGATTCGCGCCCCCTTCTTCCTGCTGCATGACCGCAACGACACCTCTGTTCCCTTCACGGAGTCGCGCGCCTTCGCGGCTGCCCTGGCTCGTCTGCACCATCCCTATGAATATGTCGAGTTCCACATCTTCGATCATGTAGAGGTGCGCTCGAACCTTGCGCTCAACCAGGAGCTAACGGACGGTTCGCGCCTGTTCGACATTCTGACACGCTTGTTGCTCGCTGATTCCTAAAAAAATAGGAGGTTGGTTATGCTTATTCTCATACTGATCTGGTTGCTGATAGGTATGCTGGTCGGACTCCTGGCGACGGCGGCCAGGCTACAACCATCGTCGTGGAGCCGTCGCGTCTGGCTATATATGGCTGGCATAGGCGCGGCAATGGCCTTTTGCGGAGGGCTGCTGGGCACGTTTATTGTGGGAAGATATTTTGCGACAGCGACGGCACTGTGGATCGCTGTTATGGGGGTCGTGCTGCTGCCACGGGTAGTTAGTTTGCGCAAAAGCCAGAAAACGACATAAACCCCCATGAGTAGGGGCAGGGCTTGCCCCTGCCCAGCCCCGCAGTTGTTGGTGAACAAAGGCATAGGAAATTTTTTCTATTTGGGCACGTTTACCTGGTGTATGGGTATGCGTCTCTTCTTTTTTCTGCTACAATGACAGCACTATGGAAGGAAATGCAAACGAGGTGACACGGCTTGAAGGCCGTCCAATGCGTGAAAGTATCCTGGCGGCTGCCATTCAGTTGTTCGCTGAATATGGCTATCATGCAGCTCCTCTGCGCGATATTGCGCGCGTAGCAGGGATACAGGCTGCGAGTATTTATCACCACTACCCAAATAAACAATCGTTGCTTGTCGAAATCATGGAAACGTACATGCAACGCTTAAATACCAGCACGGAACGCATCTTGCACGAGTATAGCGATCCCCTGCGGCGGCTTGAGGAGGCGATTGCGAACCATATTCGCCTGCATACCACCTATAAAGCGGAGTTCTTTATTATTGATACCGAAATTCGCGCCCTCGAAGGTGAAAGTCGCCCATATATCCTATCGCTACGCGACAGGTATGAGGCACTGCTCCAGGAGATTTTGCAGGATGGGATGGAGCAGCATGTGTTTCAACCGTGCGATGTGAAGGTGGCCTCATACGCCATTATTGCGATGTGTACCGAAGTTGCCGCGTGGTTTCGCCCCGGCGGGCGGCTCACGGTGCAGCAGGTGATTACCATCTATAGCCAGCTTATCACTCGGGGCTTGCTTCCCATGCAGGAACCAACGCAGAGACAATCAGCGCATCTCTAATGGGGTGGTGCAGGGGGAGAGGGCAACCGGTAGCTCCCCCGAGCGTGTGGCTCCCCGATTCATCGTGGGAGGAGTTGCCCCTACCGATATGCTGACATCTCAAGCAGAAATTGAGATTATAGATATCTTCAGTTATGCTATTGTAACTACCTTTGGCAGTCAGGAGATTTTGATGAATATGGCATCTCGTACTTGTTCTCAGTGCGGCACTTCTCTGGCTCCTTACGAGCAATATTGCCATAATTGTGGAGCGGCCTTTGTCGAGCCATCAATGACCGACCCGACGCGGCGTTCAAACAACTGGCAAGCTAACCAACCATCGCTGGACCCAACACAATATGCCGCTCCTCCCCTGTCGCAACTGACCCCCTCACCCTATTATCGAGATGCTCAGCCAAGCACGGCCTACGGCTCGCAGAGTCAAGGGTATACCCCTCCTCCGCCACCGCGACCTGCTGAGTACCCACTGCCACATCCACAAGAGCCAGGGACCTATGAGCAACTACCGTTCCCGCCCTATACACCAGGACCGCAATACCCTGCGAAGAAGCGTATCCCGCGCACCTGGCTGGTGCTTGGCAGCATTCTTGTATTATTGCTAGCTTGCAGCGGGCTGCTTTTCGCTTTATCCAGGAAAACCAACAACAATACAGGTAATAGAACCACGACCCCTACGACCGTTACTGCAACCCGGATTGTTACTCCAACGGTCAAACCGCTCTTCGCGGACAATTTTGTGGATAATAGCAAGAACTGGGATGTGGGAAGCGCGGCAGGATATAGCAGTACCATTAGCAATAATGTCCTGACCATGAAAGAGGCCAACCATAAGCTCTTTCGCGAGGCAATACCAACGAACACTTCCTATACCGATTTTTCGATCACGATGACGTTCACCCTCGTACAGGGCGATCTCAACGACAGCGTCGGACTGTTTCTCCGCTCGTCAGCCGATGGGCACCAGGGGTATTACGTTGATATCTATGGCGACGATACCTACGATATTATCAAAATTCAGACCGATACTCATCAGAAAAATCAGGCCATTTATCTCGCCGAACCAACCACTTCATCTGCGCTGCATACGAAGGGTCAAAAAAATATCATGACCGTCATCATGAAAGGGAGTCAGATCATCCTGCTGCTGAACAATAAAGTGGTCAAGGCGCTAACGGATAGCAGCTTTATCGGGGGTCCTGTGGCGCTGTTTATAGAAAATGGCAACTCATCCGATGGCATTATTGCCACATTCGATAACGTGGCAATTTATCCGCCCCCCGATCAACTGCCCCACTAAAAGAGCTTACCTTCAATGCTGTCAATCCTTCGATAGAGCTAGCAGTTCTATCGAAGGACTTTCTGACTATCTCACGACAGCACAGTAACCATCCGCACTTTAAATCGTAATAGCATATTGCAGTATCCTTATCGCATTGCAATATTGCAAAAGGGGATGCAAGGGGCAACGCCCTTTGACTGGGGCGCGGGGGCTGTGCCCCCGACCCTTCTCTTTTCCCGCCGCCGCAGGCGGCAGCGCAAAAAGATGACGGGCGCCCGCAGCCGGGCATTAATAAAGAGAGCGACGCATACACTATGGTTGGTGAAAACAATGATTTTAGCCAGAAATTGCGCGTATTTATTCTAATAAGCTTCCTGCTATTATTATTAATAGGAGGAGCTATCGCTGTCCTCGAAGTGAGCCAGGGGAAGCTTACGTACGATAACCGTGGCACAGTTAGCGCCTCTTCCCCAAAACAGACGCCGACAGTCACACTGACGCCTCAACCGCTGTTCTTCGACGACTTTGTTGATAATAGCAAAGGCTGGTCGGTGGGGGACATTGCCGGCTATACTCGTACCGTTGAGCGTGGAAAGCTAACACTGGCGGGAACCAACCATAGAATCTTGATCGAGAGCCTGCCCACCACGACCGTTTTCAACGATTTTTCGCTGACCACCATCTTCACCCTGATGCAGGCCGACAAGAATGACAAAGTTGGCCTCTATCTACGCGGCGATAGCAATCTGGACCATGACTACCGCATCGATATTTATGGCGATGGACGGTACGCCGTTGAGAAAGAATCGCTAGACTTTTACAATCAGGAGTTTGCTACTCCTCTGATCAATCCCTCGCGTTCGAACGCGCTCAAACCAACGGGAAAGCAGAACACGCTTTCAGTCATCATGAAGGGGCCAGCGCTTGTGCTGATGATGAACGGTACTGTGGTCAATACCGTGAGCGATACAGATTACACGCATGGTCAGATCGCCCTCTTTGTAGAGCATGGCAGCACGTCAGCAGGCGTTAGCGCCGTTTTCAGCGATATTACGATCTATCCCGCGCCGTATCAACTGCCATCTTCTCCCACCCCATCAGCCAGCCTGCCCCATCCACCGCCGCCGGGGGTGGCGATTGTTAAACGGTCGCCGGGCATGGCCCGAAAGTGAAATTTGCCAGGCAGAACGCTTTCGCGCCCCTCGTGCTGCAAGCGGTTTTCGCCACGGGCGCCCGCTTCGCCTCCCTGCAAGCCATAGGGAGCAATGCGCCTGCGCTCGCTCAATAGAGTGACATCCGCCGAAACTTCGAAGGTGATTTCGCGCACCAGCCCATCGCCGCCGCGCGCCGCTCCCCGACCGCCCGAGCCATCGCGCAACTGATACTTCGTGATGCGCATAGGATAGGCATACTCAAACGCTTCGACGGGCGTATTTAGCGTGTTGCTCATATGCACATGTACGCCCGATAGCCCGTCAAGCCCTGGACGCGCCCCCATACCACCCCCCATTGTCTCGTAATAGGCAAAAGGCAATTGGGTACGCGGATCAATGCCGCCCGCGGTGATATTGTTCATCGTCCCCTGGCTGGCTGCCGGGATCACCTGTGGCAAGGCCGCCGCCAGCGCGCCAAAGAGCACATCGGTGATGCGCTGCGAAGTCTCGACGTTGCCCTGGGCCACCGCGGCTGGCGGCCTGGCATTCACTACAGTACCATCAGGGGCAATGACGGTGACAGGGGCAAAGGTGCCGTGATTCATAGGAGCGTCATCCGGCATTAAGCAACGCACGACATAATACGTTGCCGATTTAGCCACTGAGGCAACCGTATTGACATTGCCCCGCACCTGCGAACAACTGCCGCTAAAGTCGGCGGTTAGATGCTTGCCGGATACGGTGATGCTCACAGAGATCGGTACCTGCTTCTCCTCAATGCCATCGTCATCCAGGCAATCGGTAAAGCGATAGACGCCATCAGGAATGGCCTCAATGGTTGCTTCAGTAATGCGCTGTGCGTAGGCAATCAACGCATCGATATGAGCTTCCAGCACCGGCAATCCCCAGCGTTCAACCAGTTCCTGCATACGACGAGCCGCCGTGCGATTGGCGGCAACCTGCGCCGCGAGATCGCCTCGACGCTCATCCGGCGTGCGCACATTGCGCAGCACCAGCCTGAGCAACGGCTGATTGGGCTGGCCTGCTTCCCACAGTTTGACCGGCGGAATGATAACCCCTTCCTGGTACACTTCGGTGGCGAGCGGCATTGAACCTGGCGACATGCCTCCCACATCAGAATGGTGAGCGCGATTGGCCGCGAAACCGACCAGGCGAGATTCCCCTTCGGTCTGGATATAGATTGGCGCAATCAGCGTGATATCGGGCAGGTGCGAGCCGCCAAGATAGGGATCATTGAGCGCGATAATATCTCCAGGAGCAAAAGCGTCAAAGGTGGCGAGCGCGGCAGCGACGGAGTCGGGCATCGCTCCAAGATGTACGGGGATATGCGCGGCCTGAGCAACCATACGTCCCTGAGCATCAAAGAGCGCGCAGGAGAAATCGCGCCGCTCCTTGATATTCGGCGAATAGCTGCTACGCGTCAGCACGACGCCCATCTCTTCGGCAATCGCGGTCAGCGAGCTGCGGAAGATTTCCAGGCTGATGGGATCGACCGATACTGTATTATGCATGAAGCGCCTCCTCCGTTTGCTCTATGATAAGATTGCTTACGCTATCCACCCGCGCCTCCCAGCCAGGCGGTATCACGGTCGTTGTATCGTACTGGCTCACAATAGCCGGACCTTTGAGCGTGGCCCCGGGGACGAGGGAGGCCCGTTCGTAAATCGGCACTTCACAGATAATGGGGCCGGACGAGCCAGCGAACATAGCAGAGCGCATAAAAGCAGGCTGTACCGCTGCGCCGCTTACCCTCTCTTTGCGTTCCAGCTCTGGATGCTGCGCCAATCCACGCGCCTTGAGCCTGACATTGACCACCTGAACGCGCTCGGCAGGATCATTATAGCCAAAACGCTGCTCGTGCGCGGTGTGGAAGCTTTCGACCGCCTGCGCGATACTGCCCTCAAACGGGACAACCAGCTCGTACGATTGGCCCATATAGCGCAGGTCTAGATACCGCTCTATCGCGATCCGCTCAGCCGCGATACCCTCTTGCAGCAGATCATTGCGCCCCTGCTGCTCCAGCTCGGCCAGAGCAGATGCTGCTGCCTCTTGCGCCTCTTCAGCGGGAACCATGATCGTGCGCACGTAGTCTTTGAGCGTATCGGCTACCAGCATGCCAAGCGCCGAGAGCACACCCGGGGTTGTGGGGATCAGCACGCGCGGAATGCGCAAGGCCCCTGCCAGTTCGCAGGCGTGCAGCGGACCGGCGCCGCCGAATGCGACCAGCGTAAACTCGCGCGGATCGCGCCCCCGTTCAACCGAGATGACGCGGATCGCCGCCTCCATATTCGCATTGACCACCCGCACGATGCCCAGCGCCGCCTCTTCGGGAGTTACCCTCAATTGTTCCGCAATCGCGCCTACAGCGTTACGCGCCTGGGCTGCATCAAGCGACATGGTACCGCCCAGGAAGGCTTCGGGGATTAGCCGCCCTAGCACGACATTGGCATCCGTCACGGTCGCTCTGGTGCCGCCAGAGCCATACGCCGCCGGTCCAGGATTAGCTCCGGCTGAGATCGGTCCTACCCGCAAAGCGCCTCCGGTATCGAACCAGGCGACGCTGCCACCGCCCGCACCGACTGTATGAATATCGATCATGGGCAGTCTGGTGGGGTATCCGCCGATCTTGCCATCGGTCGTCTCGGTCACCTTGCCACTGATCAGCGCCACATCGGTCGAGGTGCCACCGATATCAATCGTGATGGCTTGCGTAAAGCCAGAAGCTTCCGCGACAAAAGCGGCCCCGACGACTCCAGCCGCCGGGCCGGAAAGCAGCGTGCGGGCAGCCTCACGCCGCGCCGTTGCGCTTGAAATAGAGCCGCCATTAGATTGCATGATGCGCAGCGTCGTCTGCTGAGGAAGTTCCTGCTCCAGCCGCGAGAGATAGCGGTCGATCAGCGGCCCCACGTATGCATTGAGCGCCACAGTACTTGTGCGCTCGTACTCGCGAAACTCCGGCAATACTTCGGACGATGCGGAGACGTAAAAGCCTGCCGAGCGAGCCGCCGCAGCTACTTTCTGTTCGTGAGCAGAATTGGTAAAGCTAAAAAGCAGCGAGATGGCTACCGCTTCGACCCCTGCATCTTGCAAAGCGGCAATAGCAGTTTTGAGCGATGCCTCGTCAAGCTCAACCAGCACCTCGCCAAGCTCGTTGAGTCGCTCAACAACCTCAACCCGCAGCGAGCGAGGAACGAGGGGAGGAACCTTCTGCACCCTCAAATCATAGAGCTTAGGGCGGGTTTGTCGGCCAATTTCCAGCACATCGCGGAAGCCCGCAGTGGTAATCAGGCCCGTGAGTACGCCCTTGCGCTCAAGTACCGCATTGGTTGCCACGGTCGAGCCATGTACCAGCACACCCAACTCCCCCGCTATCGCCATCTGAGCCAATCCCTGCAAGATCGCGCGCGAGGGATCGTCAGGGGTCGAGAGCACCTTGTGAACGCGAAAGCCGCCCTCTTGCAGAAGGACGATATCAGTAAACGTGCCTCCGGTATCAACGCCAACGAGTAGATTTGCCATTGCTGCCTTTTATCCTTTTTCGCTCAGCTCAGCCAACAGGTCAGATAGTGAAATGCCTTGACTGGTTTCTATCTTACCACAGGGATTTGGGGGGAAAAAAACGCCTGGACATTGCTCGGTCCCGCACCAGGGCAAGCGCAAGGCCCCCTCCCAATCCCCTCACCACCCCTTACCCCTACGCCTCCGGTCGAACATACAGGAAATCGTTGAGATTTTTTTGGGGAACAAGGTACCGACCCCGTTGGGGCAAGAAGGCGGCGGGACAGATGATCATGGAGAGGAACGGTAGGGGCAAGGGGATGGGCGGGGCGGACGTGGGGGCCTTGCGCTTGCCCTCGCTTTGATCTTCTTCATCTGATAGCCCTTAGTATACGCTCAAAAAGATCATCTCGGGGCCGTGCAGGTAAAGCTATCGCTCCCACACGTTCAGCTTCTTGCTTGAGCCATTGCCCATAGAGCCAGCTTACATGGGCGCGCTTTTCCTGGATGCCCTCCTCAGGTTCACGCTGCAAAAAATTTTGACGCAATTGCTCTTCGCTCTCTTCATAGAGGAAAACCGCTCGCACCAGACCAGCAAAGGAGGGTGCAGTCGCCACTGCCGGGAGGATGAAATCACCTTCCAGCACAACCGGAGCCTGACTCTCAATATGATTGGCAATCACCGCCTCCAGGGCTGGCACCATCACCTGACCAACGGCAATTGTGTGCTTGAGTATCTCCTCCGCCGACTGGTTGGCCGCCTCTGGATGGGTACGCCAGTAGTGTAAAACAGGCTGCTCGGCAGGAGTGGTCATGCATTCGAGGATCACCTGGAAATCATCGACCTCCGTGATGCCAATCCTGAAATGATGAGCTAAGCGGTAGCTGACGCTGGTTTTACCGGTGCCGGATGCGCCACCAAGCAAGAGAACCTGCCACGAGCGTTGAGTAATATCATTATCTATAATCGTTTCCCTCGCTTTCAAAAGGCTTCATACTGTCATTTGCCCTCTAGTATAGAGGAAAGCAAAGCTTACTGTCGAGATACAGAGAGGAGGGCGTGATCATGCCCTCCTCGAAAACTCGCAAAGCTCAGGGCTGTCTCCGAATGGGCGAGAAGAGCGTCCAGAGGAACGCTAGGAACATGCCACTGCAAGCCAGGATGAAGGTCAGACGCAGACCTAGAGCCTGACCGAGGACGCCCCCTATCAGCGCACCGAGAGGGAGGGTGCCCTCGCCAATAAACTGCATGCTGGCCCCAACGCGGCCCAGTAGCTCGTTGGGTGTGATCTGCTGCCGCAAGCTCTGCGTGTTCACGTTGAAGAGGGTATTCGAGAGGCCGAACAGCAACGAGCCCGCAATAATAACCGCCATCGTCATCAGGGGAGGCCCGCCCGCCAACGGGATGAGCAGCCAGCCCAGAGCTAACGTAAAGGCGGAGAAAAGGATGGTGCGCCCGATGCCGATTTTGCGGGTAACCCACGAGTTGAAAAGCGAACCCACCAGGGCGCTGCTACTGGCGATGCTAAACATGATGCCAAAGAAGAAGGCGCCGAGGTGGAGAACCTGCACAATATAGAGTACGCGCACAACATCCATGATGCCACCGAAGAAGTTCAGCGTTGCGTCACAGGCTGCGATAGGACGAAGGAGCGGATCTTGCACGAGGACGTGCAGCCCCTCGCTAAGATCGCGCCAGAAGTGGGGCCGCTCCTTGCGTTCCGGGCGCGGCTCCTGCACGCGAATAATACAAAGGGAGCAAGCTGAGACGAGAAACGAGAAGGCATCGGCAAGAATAGCCAGAGGCGCCGTGACAAGCTGGATCAGCCAGCCAGCAAGAGCCGGCCCGGCGATCTGGGCCAGCAGATTGCTCGCTTCCAGCTTGCTGTTGCCGTCAATAAGCTGCTTGCGATCCACCAGGGAGGGCAAGAAAGCGCCATAGGCAACATTAAAAAAGAGCGTTAGAGCGCCGACCAGGAAGGCCACGGCGTAAAGATACTCAATGCGCAGCAAGCCGAGAAAGACCATCAGTGGGATGGAGCCAAGTAGTAAGGCGCGACCGGTATCTGTAACTATCAGCAATGGACGGCGCGGCCAGCGATCAACCCAGACGCCTGCGAACAGGCCGATCAGCAGGGATGGCAGGAACTCCGCAAGCACGAGAAAGCTCATCTGAGCCGTGGTAACGTGCAAAATCAGAATAGCGGTAAAGGGGATCGCCAGGAACGTAATCTGTGAACCAAACAGGGAAACGGTCGAACCGGTCCACAGCTTCAAGAAA
>DASRHT010000087.1:0-10746 GCA_035650355.1 Ktedonobacteraceae bacterium | reverse complement strand
GCTGCTCCGATGAAGCAGAGTGCTGCCGAGATATAGAACACGAGGTGCAAACTCTGCATAAATGGCGTGGAGATCAAGTTCGGGAAAAACGACTTGCCCAACAGGATTGCTTGATGGGCGGGTGAAATGCTTTGTAGTGCCAATGGCGGTAACAACTTCCCAATCGGATTATACCCCAGAAATGCCCCAAAGAGCGCTGCCGTCGGAGGCAAATGGGCAATGGTGTTCGCCGCCTTGTCGGGAACGCCATTGCTGATGAGACCGACCGAGAGCGTCGAAGGAAGCGCCGATGCCAATCCTATCGTGACGATGCTGAAGAAGAAGCCGATGCTGACCAGGTTGGCACTGTTTTGAAAGGTTGCACGCATGCCGGAGGAGACCCCGCGTGTCTCCGGTGGCACGCTACTCATAATCGAACTGGTATTGGGTGAGGCGAACAGGCCCGAACCACAACCCAGAAGGAAGAGCAGGCCGGCAAAAGGCGGGTAAGCGAAGTTGGCAGGCAGCAGGGTAAGCCCGAGGAAGCCAAGCATCTGCAACAGCATGCCAACCGTCGAGAACAGGCGGGCTCCGAAGCGGTCCGAAAGATAGCCGCTCAAAGGACCTATCAAAATGAAACCGAGCAGCAGAGGGGTCATACAAATGCCAGCCCATAGAGGCGTCTCTTCAAAACTATAGCCGTGTAATGGGAGCCAGATGCCTTGCAGCCAGATAATCAGCATAAATTGCAGACCGCCGCGCCCAAGCGCAGAGAGAAATGACGCGATGTTGCCCGCAGCAAACAGGCGAATTTTGAAGAGATCGAGCCGGAACATAGGGTCCCCCACTCGCAGTTCGATCCAGACAAAAGCTGCCAGGAGCGCGATGCCGAGAAGAATGGCTCCGATGACCAGGGGATTGCCCCAGCCCATAGGCGAGCTGCCGTATGGCTCTATTCCGTAGGTGATTCCCAGCAGGAAAATCGTCAGACCCAGAGCGAAGGTCACGTTTCCCAGCCAGTCAATCTTTTGATGTTCACGGATCGTTGCTGTTTCGCGCAGCATGGTGTATGCCCAGATGGTCCCGGCAATCCCCACCGGCACACTGACGAGGAAGACGAGACGCCAGTGGACAGCCGCCAGCAGACCGCCAACAATCAAGCCAATGAACGACCCGGCGATGCCTGCAATCTGATTAATGCCCAGTGCGCGCCCCCGCTGATTCGCTGGAAAGGCATCCGTCAGGATCGCCGCGCTATTGGAGAGGAGAAACCCCGAGCCGACGCCTTGAATAAGGCGAAAGACGATGAGTTCGAGTGCTCCGGTATTGCCGGTCCCCGGCGTCAGGGCAAGCAGAGTACTGCCGATGGCGAAAATAAGAAACCCGAGGTTATACAGGCGCACCCGACCAAACATATCAGAGATGCGGCCAAAAGTGACCAGCAGCGTGGCAGTCACGACCAGATAGCCCAGCAGCAACCAGAGGAAATAGCCAGTTTCGCCCGGGGCCAACGGATCGATCCCAATGCCCTTGAAGATAGCGGGAAAGGCGATGAGCACAATACTGGCATCAATGGTGGCCATGAACGATCCCAGCGTCGTATTGGTCAGTGCCACCCATTTGTAATGAGGCCCGGCAGGCCGTCGTAGGCGATCATGCGTGCGTTGTAGTTGTGTGAGAGTTTCTGTCATGTTCATCCCATTCAGCGGCAAAGGTTGCTGCGTGCATGCTATGGTGTCTGTCTTCATCGTGGCGCAAAGGTAAAACTTCTTCTCTGGTGTCAAAACATGGGCGCAGTCCATGTTTTGACACCAGAGAAGAAAAACTTTGCTTGCGCGTCCAACGCAAGCACGCCAGGGACCCGCGAAATCGCGGGAGCGATGGAAACCAAATACACTCCTTAGAGCAACCGGGACAGGCGTTCCAGGAGCGGAATAGCAGCGATCAATGCCTGTTGCTCCTGGGCAGTAAAATGATCGGCAAGGGCGCGAGCAAGTTGTTCTTCCCGCTGCCGTCGGGCGCCATGAACCGCCTGGAGCCCTGCCTCCGTAAGTGAGATCACGAGACAGCGTCCATCAGTGGGGTCTGGCGTGCGTGAGACCAATCCAAGCGCTTCCAACGACATGAGGAGCGTCCCCATAGACTGCGGACTAATATGCTCCTTAGTGGCCAGCGTCCCTGACGTTGCCGGGCCTTCCCGCTCCAATAAACTCAGCACAGATGCTTGCGAGAGGGTGATTTCCCCCACCGCGCTGATCTGGCGCAGGCGACGAGCCAAACGACCGATCAGAGCGCGCAATTCGCTGGCGGCACGGCTCACTTCACTCGATACTGGCTGCTCCACCTGTCACTCCTTTCATATACTAAGTATAAACTTATAAGTTTTGCCTTGCAAGCCTGTTCTCCCTTTCCCATCACTCTCAGATGCGATGAAAGTGGCAATGTATGTTTCCAGGTGCCAGACAGTACCTTGCTCCTTTTTTGCTTGAAGGGGACGTCATTCGTCTAGTATGCTAGAGAGCATGCAAGACGTTGCTCATGCTGTAGAGGAGGGAAGAGCGATGGAACCAGCAGCGCCACCGGTGGATGTGTGCATTATCTGCGCCCTGCCAGAAGAAGTCAGGGCATTTCTGGAAGTTGTACAACCGTACTGCGAAGGGGAGATTGAAGGGCAGAGCAGCTCACGCTACCAGTATAGCTATCGCCTTGCCATGATCAAGAACAAGAAAGACGAACGGCTCCGCCTGCGTATCTCCTGGCTAGCGCGCTACGGCCCGCAAGAGATGACACTGCACCTGTCTCATGTGCTGGAAGAGTGTCAGCCACGCATCGCTATCATGACCGGAATATGTGCCGGTGATGCGACCCAGGTGCAGTTAGGTGACCTGGTAGTTGCCGAGCGCACCTTCACCTACGATAGCGGCAAATTCATTCTGGATGAGCAGCGCAGGCAGGTGCATCTGCATGACACGCTCACCTACCAGCTCGATGCGGCGATCCTACAATTCCTGGGACTATTTGACGCATGGAAACCATTGGTTGCCGCTCTCCCACGTCCAGTCGCGCCACCTGACATCAAGCTCGAAGAGCGCGAGGTGTGGTGTTATCTCAAAGCAATGGCCTCGGGAAACGCGGTGCGGGCTGATAACCCTTTCCAGGACGTGCAGAAGCCGGTTCGTGGCACAGCAGCAATTGATATGGAAGGAGCGGCCTTTGCTCTAGCTGCAAGCCGCCATCACCATACTCCCTGGCTGGTGGTCAAAGGCGTCTGTGACTACGCCGATAGCCACAAAAATGATGCCTATCACGACTTTGCCGCGCGCGCCTCGGCCCTCTACGCGCTCAGCTTCATCCGGCACTACGTAACCCATGAACGACCGCCCAGGAGAGAAAGATCCGATCATCTCTGGCGGGTTCCTCACGCCCGCAACCCGCATTTTACCGGCAGAGATGCTATCCTGACGTCCCTGCGACAGATGCTGGTTCCAGGCGCTAAAGTGACGGCATTAACCCAGGCCATTAGCGGTCTGGGCGGCATTGGCAAGACGCAGGTGGCAACGGAATATGCTCATCGTTATGCCAACGCGTACAAAGCAGTGCTCTGGGCGCAGGCCGATTCGCCTGAACTCCTCACCACAGAATACCTCGCCCTGGCAACCGTGCTTGGTCTGTCAGAGCAACAGGAAGCTGTAAAGCAGGTGGCAGCCGTCAAGCGCTGGTTACAGAACAATCGCGAGTGGTTACTGATCCTGGATAATGTCGAAGAGCCTCGGGCCATCCTGCCTGCGTTTCTGCCTAGCAAGCATGAAGGAAGCGTGCTCATTACCACACGGCGACGCGATGTACATGCGCTAGCCCACAGTGAAGCGTTGCCTGTGTTTGAAGAGGAGGAAGGCGTCCCCTTTCTGTTACGTCGGGCAGGACGTATTGCGCAAGAGGCTCCTATCACGGATGCGGCGAGAAGCGACTATCAGCTTGCTAAAGAACTCTGCGCACTGCTCGGATGGCTCCCGCTGGCCCTGGATCAGGCCGGAGCGTATATCGCGGAAAATGGCGTTTCGTTTGAACGCTACCTTGAGTTGTATCGGCAGTCCCAGCAGAAACTCTTAGATCGTCGTGGAGACGCTGATCACTCCGGCTCGGTGTTCATGACCTTCTGGCTCTCCTGGGACGCGATTCAGCAGCGCAATAAGCTAGCAGGAACCATCCTCCAGTTCTGCGCGTTTCTGGCTCCAGATCAGATCCCAGAGTTGCTGATCTGCCAAGCAATAGCTCATACAGAGACCGCAGATCCTCCAGAGACAATTGTCATAGATGAGGCGCTGGGATTACTCTATCGCTATTCATTGATTGAGCGGGCCGACCAGACCCTTTCGCTGCATCGACTAGTCCAGGATGTCATCCGCGAGGTACTCTCCGAAGAGGAACGACAGCAATGGATGGAACGAGCCGTGCTAGAGGTGAACGCCATCTTTCCAGATGGAGAATACGAAACATGGCCCCAGTGCGAGTTTCTGCTTCCCCATGCGCTCACTTGCGCAGAGTGGATAAAAGGCTTGAGGAGAACAAGGTTAGAGGGAGGGCGGTTATTGAACGGTACAGGTGGGTATTTATATGAATGTGGCCGATATGAGGCTGCTGAACCACTTCTGAAACTCGCGTTGTGTATAAGAGAACAGCAGTTAGGTCCAGATCATCCTGAGACCGCCATCAGTCTCAATAGACTGGCAGTGCTCTATTATGCTCAGGGCAGGTACGGGCAAGCCGAGCCGCTATTGCTGCGGGTGCTCTTCATCAGAGAACAGCAATTAGGTCCAACCCATCCTGATACTGCTATCAGCCTGAACAACCTGGCACGGCTCTACCATGCTCAGGGCAAGTACGAGCAAGCCGAGCCGCTATTGCAACGAGCGCTCTCTATCAGAGAGCAGCAGTTAGGTCTCACTCATCCTGATACGGCTGCCTCTCTCAGTAGTCTAGCAGGACTCTACCATGCTCAGGGCAAGTACGAGCAAGCCGAGCCGCTGTTGCAACGGGCGCTCTCCATTGCCGAACAGCAGTTAGGCCCAGATCATCCTAACACCGCCACCAACCTGAACAATCTAGCAGGGCTCTATGGTGCTCAAGGCAAGTATGAACTGGCGGAGCCTCTGTACCAGCGGGCTCTCCTCATCAGAGAACAGCAGTTAGGCCCAACTCATCCTAACACTGCCACTAGTCTGAGCAATCTGGCATTGCTTTATAAACATCAGGGCAAGTACGAGCGGAGGGAGCCGTTGTTGCATCGAGCATTCTTCATCAGAGAACAGCAGTTAGGTCCAACCCATCCCGATACTGCTATCAGCCTGAACAATCTAGCAGGGCTCTACCATGCCCAGAGCAAATATGAGCAAGCCGAGCCGTTGTACCAGCGAGCGCTCTCCATTGTTGAGCGGCAGTTAGGTCCTGAGCATCCTGAGACCGCTGTCGGCCTGAACAATCTGGCAGCACTCTATAAGGCCCAGGGCAAGTACGAGGAGGCGGAGTTGTTGTACCGGCGAGCGCTCTCTATCAGAGAGCGGCAGTTAGGTCCTGAGCATCCTGATACGGCTGCCAGTCTGAACAACCTGGCAATGCTCTACTACGCTCAGAGAAAGTACGAGGAGGCGGAGCTGTTATCGCAGCGAGCAGTAGAGATTTGTGTGGCATCTTTGGGGAGAGAGCATCCCCAGACACAGCAGACCATCAGCAACTATGCCCTTATCAAAAAGGAAATGGGTGGCGACCCGGATGCGTTGCCTTAATTATCTGCCAAAAGGAGATAGATGGGCGGAGAGGAAGAGGTATTCTAGGTGCGTGAGAATATGAGAGAAAATCTGAATCTATCAGTGGCGGCTGATGCCATTGTCGTTGAAATACAGCGGCGGTTACAGCGCAAAAGCCTCGTGCTCGTTGCTCTTGATGGGCGCAGTGGTACGGGGAAGTCTACGATTGCCCAGGCGGTCGCTGCTCGCGTCGATGCAAGCATTGTCGTGAGCGACGATTTCTACGCCGGTGGCAATGATGATGTCTGGTATGGGAGAAGCGCCAGCGAGAAAGTTGCGCAAGGCATTGACTGGCGGCGTATGCGTAAGGAGGTCCTCGAACCCTTGCTAGCCAACAAGCCCGCTTCCTGGCATCCGCTGGATTTCCAACCAGGCAGCGGCTGGATCGGCTGGAAAGAGGAGTTTGTCATGCTGGAGCCAGCGCCGGTGATTCTGCTCGACGGCATATACTCCGCCAGACCTGAGCTTGCTGATCTTGTCGATGTGGCCGTCCTCATTGAGACCGACGACCTCGTTCGCCGCAAGCGCCTCGTTGTGCGAGAAGGGCAAGACTTTATGCAGCGCTGGCATCAGCTTTGGGATGCTGCGGAAGACTATTATTTCACCCATATCCGCCCACGGTCGTCGTTTGATCTGCTCCTTTTGAATTGAGAGAAGGTCCTTCTTTTAGAAACGCTGATACGGTACGACAAAGGACAATAGAGCGTGTCGTCAGCGTTTCACGGCACCGTCCTTATGTGCTAGACTAAAGACGAGAATGGAGGATGTTTCTGATGAAAAAGGCTTTTCGTTTCGGTGTGGTGACGGGCGGGCAGGGATCTCGTTCGGCGTGGGTGACGCTGGCACGGCGCGTAGAGGAGTTAGGGTATGCCTCTCTGCTGGTCCCGGACGTTCTGGGGACTCCCCTGGCTACCATGACCGCTCTCGCGGTTGCTGCCACCGCGACCACGACACTACGGGTCGGCAGCTACGTGTTTGTCAATGATTATCGTCATCCTGTCCTGCTCGCCAGGGAGATCGCTACGCTCGATCAGCTTTCTGATGGTCGTGTCGAGCTGGGGCTGGGTGCGGGCAACTGGGCGCTTGACTTCCAGCAGCTCGGCACGCCTTTTGATCCAGCAGGGGTACGCGTCTCTCGTTTTGCGGAGGGACTCTCCCTCATAAAAGCGTTCTTTACCGGCCAGACCGTCAATTTCTCAGGCACCTACTATACAGCGACCAATCTGCGTCCTGTGCCGAAACCGGTGCAGCAGCCGCACCCTCCCATCCTGATTGGCAGCTCAGGGCGCCGTATGCTGACTATTGCGGCACGCGAAGCCAATATTATTCTGCCGACCCCTCCAACGGAAGAGAAGATTAATTGGATACGACAGGCTGCCGGTGACCGTTTTGAACACCTGGAACTGGGTCAGTCTGCCTTTGGCATAGAACTGACGGATAGTCCCAGGTCTGTTGGCCCAGGCAATCCTGTGATGCCGGTCGAGGTGCGCAGGGTGAGCACACAGCAGGCGGTCGCGTACCTGTTGGAGCAGCGAGAACGGCTGGGCATCTCGTATTTCCAGATCCAGGAACGGCAGCTAGAAAATTTCGCTCCTGTGGTTACTCTCTTGCACGGCAAGTAGCCGCCAGAAAATGCTTCTCATGGGCGCTTGCTCTAGCGCGGGGCAGGCTCTGCTTGAAAAGTAATAAGCACATGCATCGAACATGTCCCCTTTCAGCTCTGGTCAGCGCGTTAGAATGGGCATAGACGAGCGAAGCGCCGCCATGAGCGGTTGAAACGGATGGCTTTGCCATGATATTGTATCTCCGACAGCATACAGACCTCAATGTCCTATCTCTTCTCCAATCTGTAAGTGAGAGCTTTGCCTGGCAGAGGGAACTCCATGCTCTTCATCGCAGACAATCCATCGCGACGCAGGAACGAGTGGCTGCTCTGTGGATACGGGAAGCAACACAGAAAAGATGCTTCCTTCCCTGGGCGTACTTTGCACCTCAATGCGCCCCTCATGTTGCTCCACAATCGCTCGGGTAATCGTCAGTCCCAGCCCCAGTCCACTTACTGGGCTGCCCTGCTCTTTGGCTTCTGGCACCCGGTAAAACTGATCATAGATCCGTGAGAGGGCCTCTGAAGGAATCCCGCGTCCCTGGTCCTGTACCGAAAGGATGATATGCGTTGGACTTTGCTGGAGCAGCACCGTAATAGGTGCTCCTGCTGACGAATATTTGCGGGCATTAGAAAGCAGATTGAGCAATACCTGGCTCATTCGCTCGGGATCGATCTCAGCCATCAGCGGACCAGGAGCTGGTTGCGGGAGTCGTGTCTTCCCTTCGGTAAATCCGTCAAGCACCTCTTGACAGAGCTCTACAAGGTTATACGGCCTCCTCTGGATTATAAAAGTGTGGGTTTGGATATAGCTGAGGTCTTGCAAATCGCCGATCAGGCGTTGTAACCGGGCAAGCGATCTCTCCATCGTTTGCATATACCGCAGAACGTTGTCCTGAACTCTATCATGTGACAGGTTTCGTCGTAGCAGATGTAGCATGCCTTTCACACTGGTTACCGGTCCTGCCAATTCATGAGTCACTATCTGCAGGATCTGCTCTTTGGCCTCGTTGCTCGCGTGCAGCTCACAGTTGATGTGGGAGAGCGCCTCAGTACGCTCGGCAACCTGCTGCTCTAAATGTTGGGCATACTGCAATAATGCACGCCGTTGGAGTTGCACCTGACGCCGCAGTTGGCCCGTCTGAAGCGCCCGGCCCATGGCGGTAGCCAGTTCATCACGCTCAATCGGTTTATGCAAATAATCATAAGCTCCTGCGCGTAAGGCTTGGATAGCCAGTTCATGCTCATTGTATCCTGTCATCAACACGACCGGGATATCCAAATGAAGGCGGCGGATGGCGTCTAACAGGTCAAAGCCGCTCATCCCGGGCATCTTGATATCACTCAATATGGCATCATAGGAAGATGTTTGTAGGTGTTGTAACGCGTTCTGGGCCGAATCCACCACATCGACCTGCATCTCGCCCAGACGCAGGGTGAGCATGTGAGCAATCGCTTGCAATGCCATAGGATCGTCATCCACAAGTAACACGCGTGGGGCTTCCATGATGGAAAGAGCGCGATCTCCTTGTTCTTGCATCACTCTATCTTCTTCCGTGAACGCTTCCCCGATACAGGAAAGTCTCATAGGTCCATCCCGTGACCCTCAATACTTTCTGACCCCTTGCGGAGCAACAAACCAGATCGGTGTACGGGTGTTATCGTGCATAAAAAGATAAAAAAGGGTCCCGATAGCGGGCGTATAATCCTGCGCGAAGACGAAGCTCCACATAATCAAAGGTGAGCAGATACCATCCGGTGGTATCTCGTTGGAGGTGTCCTGGCAGCCAGTCACCATAGACCCAGATCTCGATGAGACGACCGCGTTGCAACGGCAGATCAAAGAGTTCGAGTTGCCGCCGTTCGTTGTTGTAACGAAATATGTCTGCTGGTAGCTCTGTTCCTTCCTGGAGCATCGTCTTCTTCCTAATTTGGTCACGCCCGAAATAGTCCTTCAGAGAGAACACGTATGGCTGACAAAAACCGCTTCACTCATAAGTATGATCAGGACGAAATTGCTCCCTAATGTGTCATAAAGGGCCGGGAGGTTCTATAACCAGGAGGAGCAAGAAACGTATTCAGAAGGTAAAAATTGGTAGCTCCCGAATGGTCAGTTCAGGCAATTTTAATATACAACTGCCCAATTATACTGTATAATTTACCCAGGAATAATCATTATCGCACGAATCAAGCATGCTCTTTTTGATCATCTGTTGCTCTAATTTAGAAAGGTATTGCACTATGGATGATATCATCAAGGTAATCGTGAGCGATATTAACAATACTGCCAACGCCATCAAGAAAGATACCGATGCGCTCAGAGGCGAGACCGATAACCAGATTGGCTGGATTGATGATACCAGCAAAAACCTCCCGGCCCCAGCATATAATGGGCTGCTTCCTATGCTGGGCGACATTAAAGCCTACCTCCATCGTTCAATGGAAATTCGTGACCGTATCTCCACCGTCCTTGCCGAAGTTGCACAGGTCGTCCAGAAACAAGATCAAAACATCGCACACCACTTCAATCAGGCTACGTCCCAGATGTCTCAAACCAATAATCCTAAATAAAGGAGGACTACCTTACCGCCGACCTGAGCGAAGCTAGCGCGACAGCAGCGTTGGTCGGCGGAATATCAAGGAGGATAAGCGACACATGACGGATGCCATTAATGCATTTAGCGAAGCCATTGCCGGGCCTATGGATAGCGTTGCTTCGCAGTTAAAATCGCTTGCCAATGAGCATCAAGCGGCCAATAACGATATGCGTAATCAGGCCCATAGTCTCACAACTAGCTTCCAGGGACTGGCCGGTACCGCCTTCACCAAAATGGTTGATAACCAGTACAAATATACAGATGGCATTATTCAAAGAATTGATGAGATGGCGGGCTATATTTCAACAGCAGCAGGCTGGATTCGTGATGCCGCTCACTTCGCGACGATGCTTATTCAGCCCTTTGTCGATATAGTCGAAGAAATAATACACCGCTTGTCGCCTGATCTGGTGTTGCGCGAAGGGGAAAACGCCGTCTGGGCCATCATTCACGATATGGAGAGCACCCTTCAGGACATGCTGCACTCTGGAGGCTCGTTCTTTGGCGATCTCTTCCACCTCAATTTCGGGGGAGCCTTACATGACCTGGTGCAAGAAGGGAAGGATGTCGGGCGGCTTGCAGGTGACGCCCTGGCAATGCTGGGTCAGGTCGGAGACATTATGGCGCACTGGGCGGGCAAGCTCTTCGATGCCGTGAACTGGTGCATCAATCAGGTCAATAGTGTCATCTATCACGCTGTCGATTGGGTTTTTGGCATCTCAGACATCTCCAACGATGCCGCTATTCTCAGCGATCCTAACGC
>DASRHT010000086.1:0-63250 GCA_035650355.1 Ktedonobacteraceae bacterium | reverse complement strand
GGCAGAGGCGTATGGGAGTCGAACCCACCAGGGGCCGCGCCGAGCGACCCCCCAGCCGTTTTGAAGACGGTGAGACCCACCGGGGCCCCTACACCTCCATAAGTCTGTGGAATGTATTTTGCCACCGCTGTTCCTACCTGTCAAGCAATTCCTTGCAGCCTTGCAGCCAACTAACACTGTAGCTCCCCGATTCAGCGTGGGAGCGTTGGTCGGCTGCATATCAAGCTAGCTGGCGGATTCTGGCTACCGTGACCTCCCGTAGATCCCTGACCACCATCTCCGCCTTCCTCAAACCAGGTAGATCGCGGTCTCCAGCTATCGCTATGCAGCGCATGCCGCCAGCGTGAGCAGCTTCCACGCCTGCTACGGCATCCTCGATGATCAGGCACTTTACCGGCTCTACCCCTAGCTCCTGCGCCGCTTTAAGAAAGACGTCGGGAGCGGGCTTGCCATGCGGAACCGTCTCGCCTGAGACCAGAACCGAGAGGTAACGACGCAGCCCCAGCGCCTCGCTGATCAGTTGGATGTTCGCCAGCGGCGTTGATGAGGCTAACGCTTGAGCATAGCCCGCTTCGTGCAATGCGCTCAGCAGTTCGATTGCGCCTGGGAGGGGTGCAGCAGTCTCGCGCACGTATTCACGGAAGTAGGCTTCCTTCCGGTCAGCAAGTTCGCGCACACGCTCAGGAGAATGGGTTCCCCAGATGGTCGGGATGATGGCGTCGTTGCGCTGACCAAAGGTGGACCAGAACTGCTCTTCGGTGAATGTCACTCCCGTTTCCCGCGCTAACCGCTGCCACGCCTTCAGGTGCTCTTGCGCGCTGTCGATTATTACTCCGTCAAGGTCCCAGATAACGGCCTGAATCGGATTGGGCATAACAGATTCAGCTCCTACGGTTTTGGTTCCATCATATCATATCGTGTTTCGGCCAACCGGTGGATCATGGCAGGTCGGTTCAGGGAGGCGCTAAAGCGGACGCGGTGAACCTCGTCGCCACGGCAGAGTCGCCTCCTGCATCTTTTCTGGCAGAGGGCTTTTAGTTGGCATTGATTGTTATTCGATAGACGCATAGTATCGACCATGATAGAATGAGTGGGGTGAGAGATCATGGTAACTCGGAGGCTTTCTTGTGAATAGTAATCGTATGTTTTTCAATGAGGAGATGGAGACGCTCTCAAAGAAACAGCTTCAGGCTTTGCAGTTGCAGCGCTTGCAGGCGATTGTCGAGCGTGCTTATAACCAGAACCAGTTTTATCGCCATTTGTATGATCAGGCAGGCGTTCGGCCCGCCGATATCAAATCTTTGGAGGATATCCGCAAGCTGCCCTTTTTAGAGAAGAAAACGGTACGTGCAGCTTATCCATATGGCACAGCTCTGGTTACCCCGGGCGGCGAGGGTGGCTTGCTGGAGGTACATTCGACGAGCGGCACGACCGGCAAGAGCGTGCCGGTGTTTGCGACGAAAAAAGATATTGCGTACTGGGCCGAGCTGAACGCGCGCGAGCTCTGGATGACCGGTCTGCGGCCCGGCGATGTGCTGATGAACTGTTACGGCTATGGCATGCCAACGGGCGGCTTCGGCTTTCATTACGGTGCGATGGCGATGGATATGATGACGATCCCGATGGGCTCGGATGCTCGCCAGTATGATCGGATGATCGATTTTATTCTTGACTTTGGCGTGACTGCCATCTGTATGACGCCGTCCGTGGGCCTCTATGTCGGTAACAAAGCGCGTGAGCGGGGCGTGGATTTTAAAGATGCAAAGCTCAAAATCGGGCTGTTTGGCGCGGAACCCTGGCCGTGGGAGACCCGCTTGAAGCTGGAGGAGCTATTTCATATTACCGCCTATGATGAGTTCGGCATGACCGAATTCCTGGGTCCAGGCATGACCTGCGAATGCACTGTACGCGATGGCATGCACGCCTGGGCGGATGCTTTCCTGGTCGAGTGCATCGATCCCGCAACGGGCGAACCGGTGGTAGAGGGGCAGGATGGCGAGTTGGTCTGGACCTGGCTCTCCGCCGATGGGACCGCGATGATTCGCTATCGCAGCCGCGACCTCTCGCGCCTCTGGTGGGAAGATCGTTGCTCGTGCGGGCGCACCCATCCCAAGATTGCCGCGATCAAAGGACGCAGCGATGACGCCGTCTCCATCCGCGGCCTGATCGTCTTCCCCAGCCAGGTAGAAGCTGCCCTGGTCAAATTCCCCGAAACGGGCGCAAACTTCCGCATCATTGTTGATAAGCGCGACGGGCTGGATACCTTCGATCTGAAGGTAGAGATCAAAGATCCTGCCATGCTGCTGGGAGACAGCACACATCTCAACGCATTAAGAAGCCAGATGGCTGAGGCCGTAAAATCCGCTACCGGCAACACTCCTCGCGTGGAGCTTGTCCCGCCCGACACTTTACCGCGTGCCAGCGGCGGCGAATCCAAAACCGCCAGCGCCCGCGTCGAGGACCGCCGCAAAACCCACGGAACTCCGTCCGGCAACTCGTAGGGTCCCGCTTCAGCGCGACCGACCCGCGATTTATCGCGTTACCGTAGCGTAGGGCTATCCATCGCGCCACAGGCTAATCCATCACGCATGCCTTGCAGCCTGAGGATAGAATGCAGGTAAGGGAAGGCGATAAATCGCGCAGGTCGCGCTGAAGCGGGACCCTACTTGTACTTGGTCGCAGACTGCTGTATAATACCGTCCTTGAAGGGTAGGAGGTATCTCGTATTCCTGGCAGAAGTCATTGATGCTTGAAGAGAGGCTTTTTGATGACAACAACACATATTCCGCGTGGTAAATATCATATCTGGACCGTTGGCTGTCAAATGAATCAGGCCGACTCTCAGCGTATTCAGACGATGCTTGATGAGTTGGGATGGGAAGAGACGAGCATGGACCAGGCCAATCTCGTGGTCCTCAATACCTGTAGCGTGCGCCAGGCACCGGAGGAGAAGGCGCATAATCAACTGGCTCAACTCAAGCACGCGAAGGCGAAACGCAGCGATCTGCTGGTCGCATTGATGGGCTGCATGATCGGTAATCAAAAGACGATTGATACACTGAGCAAACGCTACCCCCATATCGACCTCTTTATGAAGGTTGAGCAGGCCGATATCCTGCCGCGCTTCCTCGAAGAGCGCTGGACGCCCATTTCTGGCGCAGGCTGTCTCGATATCGAGTATATGCCGGATGAAGCCCCTCTCGCTCCTGCTGAGCCTGTTTTGCCAACCTTTGCCACTTCGACCGTGACTACAGGAAAACGGCATGTCCTGCCAATGGCGATTACGCCCAAACCGGGCGAGCGGGTCGCGCACTATCCCACACAGATCGAGCATACGCCGGCCAGCCCGACAGCGTGGCTGCCGGTGATTCTGGGCTGCAATAAGGTCTGTACCTATTGTATTGTGCCCTATCGCCGAGGACGCGAGCGCAGCCGCCCTATAGATGAGTTGATGATTGAGGCGCGCTCCCTGGTCGCCAAAGGGTCCAGAGAAGTGACGCTGCTCGGACAGACCGTTGAAGCGTACGGGCTGGATCTGCCCGATCAGCCGGATCTCGCCGACCTGATGACCCATCTCAGCACAATTGAAGGACTGGACCGTATACGTTTTATGACCTCTTACCCCCGGCATATGACCGATAGTATGATCGAACGCATGGCTCAACTGCCTAAAGTCTGTGAACATTTGAATATTCCTGTGCAGGCAGGCGATAATGAGATGTTAAAGCGGATGAAGCGTGGCTATACACTGGAGGAGTATTGCGAGCGTATTGAGCGAGTGCGCCAGCTCTGGCCCGAGATTACGCTCTCGACTGACGTCATTGTCGGTTTCTGTGGCGAGACGGAAGAAGAGTTTCAGCATACGCTTGATCTGCTAGAGAAAATCCGCTTTGATGTGGTGCATGTAGCTGCTTACTCAGTACGGCCTGGTACGGTTGCCGC
This sequence comes from Ktedonobacteraceae bacterium, assembly GCA_035650355.1. GTDB lineage: Bacteria > Chloroflexota > Ktedonobacteria > Ktedonobacterales > Ktedonobacteraceae > DASRHT01. The sequence continues at coordinate 59,308 of DASRHT010000086.1, read as the reverse complement.
TCGCTGGGAAGACGATATTCCCCTGGCAGAGAAGAAGCGACGACTGCACGCGGTGGAGGAGGTACAGGCGAAAATCGCCCTCGAGTTGAACCAGTCCTATATTGGTCGAGTGGAGGAGGTCCTGGTTGAGGATACGAACATCACTCATGGACGAAAACAATGGAAAGGGCGCAATCGCGCCAACAAATGGGTGTTTTTCCCGCAGCCAGAGGAAGGTGGGTCCAACGGGTCTGGCAACATCCAGCCCGGCGATCTGGTGAAGGTGCATATCGACCGAGCAACATCCTGGTCCCTCCAGGGGTTGCGCGTTGCGGTATAATAAGCGGACTTATCAATCATCACGTTACCAAGTTGGAGGAAGGTTTAATGACGCAGGCTCTGTCGGCTGAAGAAAAAGCTCGTTTAAAAAAGCAGTGGACAGATTTAGCTGTCAAACAGGCCCAGGAGGGCCAGTGGGAAGAGGCGGTCAGCACAAACAAGAATATCCTCAATCTTTTCCCCACTGAGCCGGACGCCTGTAATCGTCTGGGCAAGGCTTACAGCGAACTGGGAATGTACTCGGAGGCGCGCGAGGCGTACGCGCAAACGCTCAAGTACAGCCCCGGTAACGCCATTGCCAAGAAGAATCTGGACCGTCTGGCGTTGCTACAGGAGACGCCGACACGGAATCATTCCGGGGTAGATCGCATCGATCCCAGGTTGTTTATTGAGGAAACCGGCAAGACGGGCATGACCGATCTGATCAGCCTTGCCCCGACCTCAAGACTGGCAAAAGTGGGCGTTGGCGACAGGGTGCAGCTCTACGTCACCGGCCATACGCTGCTGGTGCGCAACGCGGGTGGGGAAGACCTCGGGCAGGTTGAGCCGCGGCTCGCCAATCGCTTAATTGGCTTTATGGAGGGGGGCAACCGCTACGAGGCGGCGATTCTCGCTATGGAGCAGGGGCAGGTACGCATTATTATTCGCGAGCAGTATCAGCATCCCAATATGTTTGGTAAAGTTAGCTTCCCATCACAGGGCGGTGGCGACACCATCCGCGCGTACATCAAAGATACGATGTTGCGCTATGACCGTGAAGAAGATGAGGATCTGGGCAACGACGACGAGTATTATGATGGCGGAGACGATACCGAAGATATGACCGATATTGATTTCGAGGGTAATAACGAAACCGAAGAATAAATTAGAGCTAGAGAGGTAATATCACATGAACAAAACCAAAAAAGTTGCATGGCGCAAACATCGTGTTAAGGCTAAAAAGTACAAGGATAGGGAGCGCCAGGCCAAAGCGGGAAGCACACCTGCCACAACAGGACGGCGCTAGCCAGGCGTTCTTCGCGCACGTCTGATCTATGAGCAGTTTATCTCCTTCTGCATCATCGGCTTCTGTCCGTAATATTTTAACGCTGCTCGCCTCACGAGATGCGCAACTGGTGGCCGGAGCCAGCGGCTTAGAACATCGGGTAACGTGGGCGTGCCGGATGCGAGCTCGCCTCCCTGCTTTCGAGAGTATCCAGGGAGGCGAGTTGGCATTACTCACCCTCTCTCAACTGCGCCGCCTCGATGAAACGCTGCCGCACCTGCTCAAAACCCTGCATAAAGCAGGCGTTGCGGTAGTGGCCGTTGCCGCGCTCGCACCAGAGACTCTGGGCAACGAGGCAAAGACCACCTCCGACGAGTTACACCTGCCCCTGATCTTCCTTCCCGCCTCCACGCAGCTTGAGGAGATCGAGCGCGAGGTCATCACCTTTGTGGTCAGTTTTCGCGGCGAGATCGAGCGCAAGTCAATTGAGATTGCTCACCAGCTCGTGCAATTAAGTGTTCAGGGAGCTGGTATCCAGGGCATCTGCGAATACCTTGCTGCCAGCCGCGGCAAATGGGTGATTGTGCAGGATGCTCAGCAGCACATCCGTCTCCAGGCGGCTCCGCCCAACGCCGAAGCCCTGATATTGCCCACCCTCTTGACGAGCGAACACCTGCGAACACGCGGCCTGACGCGTGTCGTTGAGCCGGTGATGATCCGGCACGAGGTCGTCGGCTACCTGTCTCTGGTGGGAAACGAGGACGATTTCGATTACCTGGAACGGATCATTCTGGGCCAGGTGACGCCCATTCTGGCGTTAGAGGTGGCGCGCGAGCGTGAACGCAGCGAGGTTGAGAGCCGTTATCTGGCCGAGGCATTTACCGATGTGCTCCAGGGCCACTATCAGCAGCCAGAAGAGATGCTGGCCCGCATGCGTCTTCTCGGCTACGACCTCTCTGGTCCTCAGGTGGTTGTGCTCTACGAAGTGGCTCCTGGCGAAACTGACTATCCAGAGGGCAGCCCCCTGGCTCTCTGGGGCAAACGTGTGCGCGACGAGCTATTACGTATCTGGCCCACCTGCTGGGTATTGGGCGAATCTCGCCGCGTGACCGCCCTGCTGCCTCTTTCCGCTTTAGACGGCAATCCCGAGAATGAACGCGAGTACGAAAATGCTGTCTTTGCACGTCTGGAGCGCGTGCAATCGCGTTTATCTTCCAGCAAAGACAACGGCACAGAAGCGCTCATTTACTCGTGCGGCATAGGGCGGATCGCCAAAAAGTTAGAGGGGATACCGCAATCCGCTCGTGAAGCGCAGCAGGCACTGGAGATCGGCAGGCGCCTCTTTGGGGAAGGCAAAATTCACTCTTTTGTGCGCCTGGGGGTTTATCGTCTCCTGTTTTATCTGGACGGTCAGCGTGACCTGGAAAGTTTCTATCAGGAAACGCTAGGCCCGCTGCTCAATCAAGATTCGCGCAATGACAATACCTTACTTGAAACGCTGGAGGGCTTCTTCCGCTGCAATGGCAATCTGAGCGAGACGGCGCGCACCATGCATCTTCACCGCAACTCGCTGCTCTACCGGCTTGGGCGTATTGAAGAGATCTTAGGCGCTTCACTCGACGACCCCGAATTGCGCCTCTCCCTGCAAATCGCGCTGAAAATCCATCACCTGCAAAAACGCTAAACCCTAATGATCTTCCCGCCAGCCGCTTTGAGCAGACGATCACGGATCGCCAGCCCCAACCCTTGCTTATCAAAGCTGCGGCAGAGGATAAGCTGTACGCCTGCTTCTTCGAGCACCCTCAGACCGGCAAATAAACGTACGGCAACCTGTTCAGCAGTGTTCCCTAAAGCATAGACACATGCGCCACAGCCCTGAAAGGCCGCGACATCTTCATCGGCTACCAGTACGCCCACCAGCTCGCCCTGCTCTTCTCTGCTTTTCACCTCTGCCAGCATAGCCCTGAGCATGGCCTCCGTTGAGCCTTCGAACAGAAACGCGGGCACGGTGGGGGCGTAGTGAACAGGCAATTGACCGGGCGACTTCTGCGCCTCTTCAATCAGCGCCTCCTCTTCCTGCAAATGTTGACGCTCAGGTGGCGGCTGCACCTCCGGCAGGATCGTGCGCAACTGCTCCAGGCTGACACCGCCGGGACGGAGAATCGTCGGCGCTTCAGCACAAAGGTCGAGAATAGTGGACTCCACTCCTACTGCGCACGGCCCCCCGTCCAGGATCAGCGGCACGCGCCCGTTGAGATCCACCAGAGCGTGCTGGGCCGTGGTCGGGCTGACGTGCATAAAGCGGTTGGCGCTCGGGGCCGCTATCGGAAAGCCAGCAGCGCGGATCAAGGCCAGGGCTACCGGGTGACGAGGCATGCGAATGGCGACCGTCGATAGACCTGCCGTCACCAGCTTCGGCACACACGATCCGGCGGGCAAAATAAGCGTGAGCGGACCAGGCCAGAATGCCCGAGCGAGCTGCCGCGCCTGCGCAGAAACTTCCGTCACCAGCGATTCGAGCTTATCCTCGTGGGCAATATGCACAATCAGCGGGTCGCTCAATGGGCGCCCTTTGGCGACAAAGATCTGCTCCACCGCGGCAGGTCGCAGCGCATCGGCTCCGAGCCCATAGACCGTTTCAGTCGGAAACACAACCAGTTGCCCCGCGCGCAACCGTTCCGCCGCCCGCTCTATTACAGCCGGTTCTGGCTCAACCGGATCAACACATATCACTTCTGTTTGTCTATATTGCATTTATTCTATAACTTTCTGCATGGCAAATTTATCTGATGGGATATGACGCCACCGCCGTAGAGACGTGCTTGAGCGCGCCTCCCACGATGAATCGGGGAGCTACAGCGCCCCGTCCTGTCAAGGAAGGAGAAAGCCAGGCAGGCTCAAACCAGCGCTGAAGGGGACGCGATGAATCGCGTCCCTACGGGCGTTTAACTGCTATCAAAGACAAGGATATCACACTCTGGAAAGATTACTATCAAATTTTGCTGAAAAATTTTGCTGCCACAAACACTTGACGTTACTTTGATTGCATGATACAGTTCCTTCTGGACAGTAACAATCTCCATTGGTTGATGTTTCCTTTATAAACAGAGCGAAAGGCGAAAGTGGCTTTATGTCGGATATAGCCATTCAGCTTATTGTACAGGGCAGGTTCTCCCACAAAGGGCGTTCTGTCGCCCAGGGCCTCATCATGCCCTTTTTCAGGAAACATCAGACATAACATCAGACAGCGAATCCTGAAACAGACAGGTCATGGGCGAAGAAGATATGCGCGCTCATGGCTTTTTTGATTTTTCTGGCTTTTCTCTGACCCGGGTCATAGGCGTTTGCATACATCTGCGCCCATGACTTTTTGTTTGCAGGGCAATCCATCTGCGTAAAGCAGAAGTTCCCTATTCAAGAAGGAGAAGCGTCTATTATGACCACATCATTACCCGAGCAATTACATCTGACGATGCGTCCGGCCACGCTGGACGACCTACAGGCCGTGACTGAGCTTTTATGTACCTGCGACGTTGCCGACTCTGGCGAGCCAGATACCGATCCCGAGGATATCCTGGGCGATTGGCGGCAGCCCGACTTCGATCTCGCCACAGCCTCCAGCGTGCTGGTAGCCCCTGATGGGCAGATCGTTGGCTATACCGATGCCCATTGTGGCAGTATAGGTATGACTATCAGCCCATATACCGCCGTTCATCCGTCCTATCGCAACCAGGGACTTGAGCGTTACCTGCTACACCTCTCGGAGCAACGTGCGCGCCAGTACCTTGATGGACCCGATGGTATAGACGTCGAACGAGTTATAATAGCGTATGGCCTCACCGAATCCGGCAATCAACTGCTGGAAGAGGAAGGGTACCAGATCTTAAAAATCGACTGGCGCATGGAGATCGAATTCGATGAGCCACCGCCGGCGCCTCAGTGGCCGGAGGGCATTAGCGTCCGTCCCTATATTCAGGGAAAGGAAGAGCGGGTTGCTCATCGCATCATTCAGGAAGCGTTTAGCGAGCTGGCCCATCGCAGCTACCATCCCTTAGAGGAGTGGATGTCATGGGCCGTCGAGCGCAACGATTTCGATCCCTCTCTCCTTTTCCTTGTGCTGACAGGCGAGGAGGCAATCGGGGCCGTGCTTTGCTTCGACGATAGCGAGCTAGGATGGGGGTGGGTGCGCCAGATCGCCATCCTCAAGCCCTGGCAGGGACGAGGGATCGGCAAGCAACTGCTGCGCCACGTTTTCGGTGAATTGTATCGCCGTGGCAAGCGCCGCGTCGGCCTGGCCGTTGACTCGCAAAACTCCAGCGGTGCTACCTACTTCTATCAGAACATGGGCATGCATGTCGCATCCCAGATCAGGCTGTATCAGAAGCAGGTAGACGGGTAAACGCTCAAAACCTGTGCTGTTTAAAATGTGCTTTGCACATTTTAAACAGCACAGAAGAAAAAGAGATTAATAAGCCTTCGCCTGGCTCTGCTGGCTGCGGTAGCGGAGATACGCATCAAGCACCACTCTATTGTCCTGATTGAGTCGATCTCGCAGCTCACTTTCATGCAGCCAGAATGGGCGCCCCTCGATACTGCTGCGCAACGTCCCGCCAACCACCTCGCCCTCATAGATAATATTGATGGTGCTCATACGCGTAAGTTGCGTGCTTGCATACGTCAGATAGCCAATCACGCTACCGGTACGCAACATCAAGCCGGTTTCCTCCTTCCCTTCACGGAGGGCGGCCTGGGCCGGGTGCTCTCGCCAACGCATAAAGCCCCCGGGAAAAACAACCTTGTTATTGGAAAGCTCAACGACGAGGAATTGCGCATTCTCTTCCACCACCACGCTGACACAGCCAAAAGGAGGAAGATTGCCGAGCAGCAGCAGGTTAAACAGGTTAAAAACTACACTGACTATTTTTTTGAGCGCCTGGTACAGCATGAAAAACGTCCCTTCACATATTTGCGATCCGTTTCTCATTATAGAACAGGTGGCAAGGACAAAAGTGAGCGGCTACACTTATCCATGAGTGTATGGCTATCTCGACTGCGCGCTCCACCAGCACGCGCCAGCGCGAGAGGATGTTATGAATTACGGCCACGCGCACCCCAGAGGCGATAGAGATAGAGCGTGAGGCATAGCCAGCCACCGCCAAAGAGATAGCCGCCCAGCACATCGGTCAGCCAGTGATCGCCCAGGTAGATACGAGCAGGCCCAACGAAAGCAATACTGAAGGCCGGAAAACTAAACAGGGCCATCCTCGACGCTCGCAGATCTCTACTCTTCCACAATCCGACATATGCCAACCAGCCCCAGAACATTACCGTTGAAGATACGTCTCCGCTTGGGAAGCTTTTTCCTTTGCGATGCCCAGCTACATGCACAAGCAAAGGATTGGGGCGAGGACGATCTATAATCTTTTTAAGCGCCTTCTTTATCAGTTCACCGATCCAGCATAACGCGACCGTTATAACCGCCTCCACACGTAAATGCTTCCACCACAAGAAAGCGGCAGCGGGAAGCGCCAGCATGTTGATAGTGCCGGAAGAGCCTATGACGCGATTTACTCCCAGTACAAGCGAGCGCAAAGACGATGTTTGCTTTCTTTGCGCCCAGCGACTGAAGATGATTTCACTGAGAGGTTGCCGGTGCCGAAGCGCCCGACGCGCCAGAAACGCCAAAAGCGCGAACTGTAGCAGAGAGCTTATGAGGAAAAAATGGTTACGTCTGGTCGTCATCACCCCTTCCTTTCCTGGTAAACACTATCATCCCTCCATCTCCCCCATTCGGAGGTGTTCTATTCATAGTACGTCGCATTGCGGCGTGAAGCTTCATCCGTTAGTTTTTTCCAAATACAAGGGGCAGGGCAACCGCAAGGGATTGCCCCTACCCTTTGTCCAGACCTGGTAGGGGTTGTGCCTTGCGCCTACCCTGCCCCTACCCTTTTAGCGACCGCTGCGGGCCTGAGCTCGGCGAACAAGCGCGTCAATGGCAACAGCGATGATCAGCACTGCTCCTTCGATCATCTGCTTCACATCTGTGCCCTGGCTGCGCAGATCGAGGCCGTTTTCCAGGCTGCCGATGATCAGCGCGCCCAGCACAATCGACCAGACGGAGCCGCGACCACCGAAGAGGCTCACGCCGCCGATGACCGCCGCTGCTATCGATTCAAGCAGGAGCGAAGGACTGATCTGGCTGGCGACCGCATTGGCGCGCGATGCTGCCAGAATACCACCAACGGCTGCCAGCGCCGAACACATAGTAAAGACCGTGACACGGATAAAGGTCACATTGATACCTGCGCGGCGTGCAGCTTCCGCGTTTCCTCCGACCGCATAGATATGGCGACCATAGCGCGTCTTGGTCAGGACGAGCCATAAAGCCAGGAGCAAGCCGAAGAAGATGGCCGCAGAGTTAGGCACGCCCAGGAATGTCCCCCCCGGCCCGGGAGTATTTTCAAGGATTGAGATCGTACCTTCGACCAGGATTACTACCAGCGCGATCTGGCCGATGAGCAGAAGCAGCGATTTCGTCCTCAGTCCGGCTCGCTTGCGCACGACATGATCCCAGACCAGCCCCGCAGCATAGAGTAGCAAGGCCAGCGTCGGCAAGCCAACGCCATAGACATCCGGCAAAAAGCTGCGAGAGCTGCCCGCAATCGAGACAATAGTGGGATCATGCACAATCAGCGTTGCTTGCCCCGCCAGCAGATAGAGCAACAGGCCGGAATAACTAATCGAACTGGCAAGCGTTACAATAAATGAGGGGATACGCAGAATAGCGGTAAACACCCCATTGATACAGCCCGCCAGCGCCCCTACCAGCACCCCGGCAAGTATCGCTTCCCAGGCAGGAACGCCCAGACGCTCAGAGAGCACCCCCATCGCCACAGCCCCAAGCGTCCCGACGGCTGCCACCGAGAGGTCAATTTCCCCCAGCAGGAGCACAAGCGTCACGCCCAGCCCCTCGACGCCAATGGTGATGATTTGCTGGAGCAGATTGGAGAGATTTTCTGGAGCGAGAAAAAGCCCATTGGTAGTGACAGCAAAATACACTGTAATAGCGATAAGTGTCAATAAGACAGGAATAAAGCCGAGGTCTCCCCGTAGCAGTTGGCTCAGGGTCTGCCGCTGTATATAGGAGGGGACTTCAACCGCAGTAGCCATCGATTGGCTGGTGGGTGGTTTTTGATCTATTATCTCGCTCATAATTTATTCCCCTCTATTGCGCCGTTACCATTTGCCCCGTCATTTTGTAAAATGGTGCCGAATTCGGCCCCTGTAATGGCGGCTACAACCTGCTCTGGCGTTGTCGATGCGATATCAAACGTAGCAACGCGCCTGCCCAGCCGCATTACGATCACGCGATCAACAACCTCGAATACATCGGCCAGACTGTGAGAGATTACAACAACGGCCAGGCCCTGGTCGCGCAGGCGGCGAATAAGCTGTAGCACCTGGCGCGTTTGCGCTACACCGAGAGCTGCCGTCGGCTCGTCCAGCAGCACAACCTTTGCCTTGCGCAAAATCGCTTTGGCAACGGCAATCGACTGGCGCTGCCCACCTGACAGCGTTGAGACGATGGCGCGTACCGAGGGCAATTTCACATCCAGCGTGCGCAGCACTTCTAAGCCACGCTGCTCCATCGCCATCTCGTTGAGCGTGCCAAAGGGCGTACTTTCCTCGCGCCCCAGAAAAAGATTGGAAACGACATCCAGGTTATCGCACAGCGCGAGATCCTGGTAAACCGTCTCGATCCCCAGGCGTGTGGCTACCTGTGGATTGGTGATTTTGACTGGCTGGCCCTCCAGGAAAGTTTCCCCCTCGTCGCAGGGGCTAACCCCCGAAATAGTTTTAATGAGGGTCGATTTGCCTGCACCGTTATCGCCAACAAGGCCAACCACTTCACCGGCATAGACTTCGAAATCGACATTATTGAGCGCACGCACGGCTCCAAAGCTTTTGCTAATCCCTTGCATGCGCAGCCGCGGCCCATCATAGGTAGCTGTCGGCGGAGACAGTGACATTTCCTGACCTGTTGTGGGCATACCGCTATCAGTCATAAAAGCCTCCAGGTGCGATGTTGGTAGCATTGTATCGAGAGGAAACACAGCAATGTCAAGCTCATCCTTATTACAACGCCACTTGACACCTCAGCATGTGATGCTTATACACCTCCTCAAGAGAGGCGGCGGGAGCTAAATAGCCCGCGCACGCCCTACTTGAGGGTTCTGAAATTTTTTAACAGGGCTAGCAGATGCCGCCAGTTCCTTTGGGCAGATTCTGGCAGATCTCGGCTACCGTCACGAAATTGTCCGCGATTACCGTGGAGGCGATGTTGGTCTTATCCACAGCAACGGGCGTCTCCAGGATCGAAGGAATGGAGCCGCCATCTTGTGTCTTGGTTACTGCGCCGTTGGTGAGAGATGCGGTGCTGGTGCCATCGTGCAGCGCCTTCACCAGATTAGCAGTGGCCTGAGCCTCTTTGTCGATGGCCTTGTAGACGGTCATGGACTGATCGCCAACCAGAATATTCTGGATACCGGCAACGGTGGCATCCTGTCCGGTGACCAGCACTTTGCCGTTAAGCTGTTTGGCCTTGAGCGCAGCAATCACCGAATTCGCCATACCGTCGTTGGCAACGTAAGCGATCTGAACATCGCCTTTGCCTTGCTGCGCGACTAATGCGCCATCCATCTCAGTACGAGCCGTGTCGTTATCCCAGTTAGGCGTGTACTGGTCGTAGACTTTCTTAAAAGTGCCATTATCAAACATCGGCTGCAGCTTGTTGAGCGCGCCCTGCCGGAAGAGAATGGCATTGTTGTCGGTCTGCGCTCCGTTAATCATCACGACGTTAGGCGTACCGCTTTTCACGAAGTCCTTATAGTGATCGATGATATATTGCGCCTGGAGTTCACCAACTTTGACGTTGTCGAAGGAGACGTAGTAGTTGAGATCCTTGCTCTGGATCAGGCGATCATAAGCGATGACCGGGATCTGCTTTGCCTTCGCCTTCGTGACGATAGTTGCCGCCGAAGCGCTATCACTTGCCGCCACTACCAGGATACAGTCTCCTTTGGTCAGAGCCGTATCGGCCTGGTTCTGCTGCGTGGTCGCGTCACCCTCGGCGTTGTAGTAGTCTACCTTGACGCCCGGGATCGCCTGGATATCGTTCGTCAGCAACGGTTTGTCTTTGCTGTCCCAGCGAGCTGAGGTGGCTGTTTCAGGCAGCAACACACCGACCTTGGTGCAATTTTTGCCGTTGACCGGTGCTGTAGAATTACCGGTGGTTCCTCCGCCAGTGCTACTATTGCCACAGGCGGCCAGCACCACAGAGATGAGAACGACGCCGAAAATGGCGCTAAACCCTGTTTGTTTCTGTCCAAATAGTTTCATGCGTTGTCACCTATCCTTCTGCTTTTCTGCGCGCTCATGCCGCGTTGCCTGCACGAGCAATATGAGTACATAAAGGTGTCTCACAGTCTGGGTATTCTCACTATGAAAAATGGGCAACACCTCCTTAATCGGGTTATCGGGCTAGCGAACGGTGGACTGGAGAACCGGCTGTTGCGCAGCGATTCGGCTCTCTTCTCGTTGCGCGGCCTCCTCTTCGCGGGCGATCAATATACGTTCCCAGGCCCTGAAAAATGGATAATACATGACGGCAGAGACCGCGAGATCAAAGAACTGCAAGAGACTGCCTCTGATATCCCCGCCAGTAGCGAAAAACCCGCTGATACCAACCGGAACGGTAAATGGCTGAATGATGACCGGCACATGCACCAGACCAAGCGAGAACGCGATATAGTTGATCGTGACGATAGTGACCGGTACCAGAATGAATGGTATGATCATAATGGGGTTGAGCATCATCGGCACCCCAAAGGTCACAGGCTCGTTGATATTGAAAATCGCCGGGCCTAACGCTACCTTGCCCACCGTTCGTAGCTGCGCTGAACGCGACCTCAGCATATAGACTACCAGGGGCCAGGTCGCGCCTGAGCCGCCAAGGTGGGCGAAGATATGGAAAAATGGTTCCGTGACAATGCCGTGCCCCCCGTTGACATTGCTCGCCAGGGTGGTGAACCAGAACGGGGCCGCAATGGCTGTGACGACGTTCATCCCGTGAATGCCCACCGACCAGAGCAACATCATCAAGACGATCTCCAGCACCGCCGCCGGGTAGCTATCCTGCACAACAACGAGTGGCTGGAAAAGTTGCATCAATAAGAGCGGGATCGTCATCTGATGCAGTTTATGATCTGACCCTATATATGTATGCGCACTCACAAACCACTCAAGACCCCAGATCGCAGTCAATAGCAATATGGTGGGCACAAGAGCTTCAAAGGCGCGCGTGACATTGGGGGGCACCGTTTTTGGCAGCTTGATGGTGAAGCGCGAGCCGCGAAACCAGCGCATGACTTCGGTCGTGACGATGCCGACGATAATCGCGACCAGCAGGCCCTGACCGCCGAGATAGGGGAGCACTTCGCCAAGACTCATCGTGGTCAGGTCCCGCACGGGCATGGTCGCAACCAGGAAAAGCACCACCGCGAGCACCCCGGGCTGGACCGGTTCCGTTCGATAATACTGGGCCAGGCTGTAGGCAACGCCAAAGGCGAGCACAAGAGCCATCAACCCGAACGAGAGCTGAAACGGGACCAGGATCGCGTTTTGATAAGGCTGGACCAGCGCCTCTAAGCCGCCAATAGGCGGAGGATTGGCGATGATCAGAAAAAGACTTCCGGCGATGATGAGCGGCAGGGTAAAAATAATAAAGGCGTCGCGGATAGCTTGCAAGTGGACACTGCTCGCCAATGCGCTCAGTGGTGGGACGAAGTGGCGCTCGAACCAGTCGCCGCTACGCTCTATCAGGCTGCTCACGCCAGCGCCCTCCCTTCATACAAACGCAATACCTGTTCCAGTACCGCTTCTCCGTTCATGGTAGCATAGTGAAAGGGTTCGATTAAAGCAACGGGCTTGCCTGCCGAACCTGCCAGCTTTTCGATGCTTTTACGCAAGTGGCGAATCTGTGGCGCAATCAGCACCACATCGCACTCGTCCACCCTGGCAGCATACTCGCCCGCGCTCAACGCCACGACAGTAAGCTCGCACTGTCGTGCCTGTGCTGCTGCGATCATGCTATCTACCAGCAGGCTGGTAGACATCCCCCAACTACACACAATTAATACTCGTATCATACCCCTCTCTCTCACGCTCTGCCCTGCTACGCAGACGGCCAACGCCGCTCCCGCGTTGTAGCTCCCCGATTCATCGTGGGAGCGTTCAGGCCGTCTGTAATGAATAGCCTGTCGAGAGGATGCTATCCACTACTTAACTATAAACCTCGGCGGAAGATCGAGATCTTTGAGTCTAATACTATGTGCAGCAAGAATAATACCAATTTGTGTGCTACACAGATAGCACACTAGGAAAAGCTGTTCCCTATTTTCACCAACCTGAAAACATTATTTCATTAAAATATATTGCCTGTACAGCCATAGCTATAATGGCAATGGAATAACAGAACAACCATCCTGTATCAAGTCAACATTGGATATCGTTTCGCCCTACTCACAGGGCAAAATAGTGAAGTAAATCATGTGAATACGTGTTAATAAGGAGTGTAATGTGGAACAGGCAGAGAAACAACTGGGAAAGGCGGCCAGTCGCCGTTCTTTTTTGCGCAGGGGTCTTGTCGTAGGAGGAGCGGGCACCATCGGCGCAGGCTTATTAGCTAATGGATTACCAGCGTTCGCCCAGGACAGCGCGCCCACTCAGGGAGATATAGACATTTTAAGATTCCTGGCCGCGCTCGAAATTATCGAAAGCGATCTGTGGCAACAATACAACGAGCTTGGTGGCATCCAGGACAGCGAAGAGCCTTCGGGGAGCGGGAACGTTCCTTACACGAAAGCCCTGCAAAAACTGGATATGGATATGCCCCAGTACATCCACGACAATACCGATGACGAGTTCAGTCACGCGGCCTTCATCGACGCATACCTGAAAGCGCAGGGTGCGCAGCCAGTCAGCCTGGATCAATTTCGCACCTTGCAGGGCAGCCAGGCAACGGGAGCGGCGAAAAACAAGAAGCGCATCACCAACCTGATGGAACTCACTGTGGATACCAGCTACTGGACTCGCTACCGCAGCAGCACAAAAAATCCTGATTTCGGCGATACGTTCCCTCAAGCCATCCCTGATCTGTTCAAGGGCAAGTTTCCCGCGATTCCCAGGGATGATAACGATCTCCATCCTCCCAAGCACCTGCAAGCGATTGCCAACACAGCGGGTTTCCACTTTGGGTTTATCGAGCAAGGGGGCACCAGCCTGTACCCGTCGTTAGCTCAGCGCGTCACGGATGCGGAAGTGCTGCGCATCCTGCTCAGTATCGGCCCGACCGAGACCATGCACTTTCAGACATGGCAGGATAAAGCGGGCAATGCGCCTCCTCTGACCGATCCCACCAATGGGTTGATGTTCCCGAACCTCAACGCTCCTCCCTTCGGCGGTCAGCTCTTCCAGACCAATCTGATTATGCCCGAGCCCACCATATTTCTTAGCCGCTCGTTCCCGGCCTGCTCGATCATTCGCCCCACCGAGACCCAGGGGGCCGCAATGGCCGCGCTCACTGCTCTAACGAACGATGGGCTTTTCATTGGTCAGTCGCCAGCGTTTTTCGCCTTCATGCAGGATCTCGCGCAGCAAGCGGACGCTGCTCAGCGCGGGGTGTAGCGCTGGTACGTAAAGGGCGGACAGGTGGGATGTTATGCTCCTGCCTGTCCGCCTGACGAAAAATTTGTTCTAAACTTTCTCCGCTGTATCTGATATAATACTCAGCATGAAGAATGCGAACGATCTCCCCATCATCCTGTTTGAATCCCAGCCAGACTGGGAGGGCTGGCTCAAAGAACATCATGCTGATACAAAGGGTATCTGGCTCAAGCTAGCCAAAAAGGGAACAAATATCCCCTCTATAGATTACCAACAAGCCTTAGAAATAGCCCTTTGTTATGGCTGGATTGACGGGCAAAAAGCTTCCCATGATGAGCAGCACTGGCTACAAAAATTCACCCCTCGCAGCTCCAAAAGCATCTGGTCGAAAATCAATTGTGATAAAGTAACGACCCTGATCGCAGAAGGAAGGATGCAGCCGGCAGGGATGTTGCAGGTGGAGCGAGCAAAGGCCGATGGTCGTTGGGATGCAGCCTATGAAGGACAAAGCAAGATTACCGTCCCCGCAGACCTGCAAGACGAACTAGACAAAAACCAGTCGGCCAAAGATTTCTTCGCTACCCTGGACAGTAGAAATCGCTACGCCATCCTTTTTAGAATACAGACGGCGAGAAAGCCCGAGACGCGTGCCGCACGCATCCAAAAGTTTGTTGGCATGCTCGCGCAAAAGCAGAAAATTTATCCCTGATTAGAAGTTGTTCAGGCTGAAGATATCGACCTGCCTGAGAATGCCTACGATATTGTACGCTTCCTCGTCGGGCAGGGGGCGGGCAATCTGCGCGCTCAGGATTTGCCAGGCGCGGCGACAGATGCTGAGTTCGCGCGCGAATTGCTGCTCCACGCGTTCACGCACCATCTGGCTCACGAGCATATCCTTCTGCTGACTCTGCTCCAGGATACAGGCCAGGTGGAGCATTAAACCCGCCAGCACCTCGTTCTCGAACGTTTCACCCACCTCGACTTCGATCAATTCGATCATACGCTCGATCAGCGGTAGCACACGAGTGGGATTGAGGAAAAGCAGACGTTGACCAAGCGTATTGGCAATTTCGCGTACAAGGTCCGCGCGTTGCGTAAAAACGGGCGGGACGCTCTCTGACTGCGATAATGAGGCCGGATGCAGCAGTGCCGGGTCAATAAGCGTATTTCCCAGCAACGTGCGCAACCGCACGATGCCATCGCCGAAGAGTATCTCGGTCAGGGAGATAAAAGGATAGCCTTCCAGATGAGGATTGATCGTTCCCACAATCGCCACGACTTGCCGCTCCCCCACCATGCGCCGCACGTCTGGCTCGGCTTTGCCGGAGAGGTTGATGTCCATGCAGATGATCTCGATACCCTGGCGGCGCAGTTCAGGGATATGCTCTTCAATCAATTCCGCGAGCTTTGTGGCGCTGCCAAAACCGGTCAGGCAGACGGAAAGGATGACGCGCATCTCCCGGGATGACGTGCTCTGCACCAGATTTTGACCCTGGACGATTTTCTCAACGGCTTCGCCCTCCCTTTCCCGCTCCTGTACATTCTTACCAGGTCCGTTGATAGCCCGATATAATGCCAGGCTGGCAGCCAGTTGGTCAAGCATCACATGAGTGCGCTGGGCGCGACGCAAAGCTTCAACGACCAGCGGCGCGCATACCCCTGACACCGTGCGCGTCTGCACTCCCGTACGGCGCGTGACCAGTTCGCCCAGAGAGAGCAGCGAAGCAAAATCGACGAGCAGCAACACGCCGCTCCCCTGATCCGCCTGGCTCACACAGTGCTCGACCTGAGCAAGCAACTCGTCAGGAGATTGCTCTAGCGTCAGCTCGACCCAGTAGACCGAACTGACCCCCACCAGCGTATTCGCCAGTTCCGCCAGTCCAGACGCTACGCCGCGTCCGTGAGCTGCGACGACGATGCCGACCGTGGATTGCCCGGTGCTCAGCAACAGATCAGCATTAGCAAAAAGCACGGTGAGCACATCCGCTTCGCTTTCCGGCAAGGCTACGCCCAGCGCCGAGCGAACGCGTAGCAGCGCCACCTGCGCCACTGCATATTCGAGAGGATAGGTATGGCGCATAGACTGAAGCGTGGATTCGACCAGCGGGCGTCCCTGAGCGATATGCTCTAAGGCGCTGGCAAGGTGCAGCGCCAGCACCAGTGCGAGCTTCTCCGGGAAGGTGCGCTTTAACTGTTCCTGCGCATACTCTACAATGGCCTGGCTCACCGTGGCGATGCGCTCATCCACGAGACGTGAAAGATTTTCAGCGGGACCTTGCGTGATGGTGACGGCGAAACGCTGGAAGTAATGCTGGATATCCATGTGCAGCAGGTCATTAAT
The DNA here is from genome assembly GCA_035650355.1 of Ktedonobacteraceae bacterium. Lineage (GTDB taxonomy): Bacteria > Chloroflexota > Ktedonobacteria > Ktedonobacterales > Ktedonobacteraceae > DASRHT01. Next base: position 42,941 of record DASRHT010000086.1, on the reverse strand, counting down.
CTCGTCCTCGCGTAGCCCGCTGCCGCGTAGAGCGTTGAGTTCCGCGCTAATAGCGTCATAGAGGCCATGCGACGGACCCGGCACGTTATTCAGGCTCAGACCGGTGGGCGTAAAGATATGGGTTGCGTCCAGCAAATGAAGCACCGGTTCGAGCACGCGATGCAGTTCCGCCGTACGCAGCAGGCCACGCCGGATGTGCTCGGGCAAGATGTCAGTATGCACATTCAGTTCTGTGAGGTTATTGAGCCGGTACTCTAAGTACGCCCGCGCGCAGGTGAGCTGGACATCAGTACGGAGCTGCCCAATATTACCTGGACAATCGTACAGCAGCAGCGCGCGCAGCACCTGCGGCGCGACATGAATATTGGTACCGATGCTGCTGCACTCGCTGGTGAAAAAGACGTGTATCAGCTCGTAGCGTTCTGTAATGGTACGTTCCTTCAAGCCTGGCAGAGCAATGGTCATGGGGATACGGCGGCGAAACGTCGGCAGCAGGGCGGTGGCCGGATCTTCGGTCGTGGCGGCGAGCAGTAACAGCGAAGACTGCCGTTCCCGCACATCACCCAGGCGGCGAAAGCGTTCGCGGTCCATCAGGTAGAAGAGCATCTCCTGGCCCTCCGGCGGCAGGCGATGCACCTCATCCAGGAAAAGGATGCCGCGATGCGCTTGTTCGACCAGCCCATCACGGTCGCGATCCGCCCCTGTATACGCGCCACGTACAACGCCAAAAAGATGAGCCATCAACAACTGAGGATTGCCCGCGTAGTCGGCACAATTAAAGCTGATGAAGGGCGCATCCGGCGGCAGAGCCTTCAGTTCCAGCGCGAACGCATGCATCAGGCGCGCAAAGGTCGTTTTCCCCACGCCGCTGGGTCCGCAGAGCAGCGTATGCAGCCCGCGTGGTGGGTAAAGCATGGCCGCCTGCGCCTGCTGAATGGCGACTTTTAACCCATCGTTATGGCCGATCAGCGCCTCAAAATCCGCCACGACGCCTGGCAGAGCAGGAGCAGCCGGGGGCGGCGGACTGGATTTTTGTATTAAGGGCATGGCGCGAGGCTCTGGTTGGGCAGTATGGCGGCTCTCATCTGTTATTCGCGTGACCGGATCGGGTGAAGGCGCTCTGAGCGTAAATAGCACGGGGCGTCCGGGGATGCGTTCGATGATTCCCTGTTGAGCGAGGAGGTTGAGGTCGCGGCTGGCGTTCGTTCGGTCCACCTCTGCCAGCTCAGCCACTGCTTCGGCGCTGAAGCCAGCATGACGACGCAGTATCCCTTGCGACACTGGTCTTTGCGTACACAATGATCGCAGCGCCTCTAAAACACGATCCTTGCGTTGCACGGCCCGATCCTTCCAGAGAAGATGTAATGCTGTGTTCTTCGTCTTCACATAGTATAACCGTATGGAGTGGAGAACACAATCTAGTTTGCATATCAGGTCCCCATTTAAAACGAACCTCACCGTGTACGTTGACAGCGTCTGTTATCATTTTGATAATTCATGGGTTAATAATAATTGACGTAATTGAGTAGGAGAAAAACGGAAAATGAAGCTCAATCAAGTTATAGCCATTGAGAAGGGAACGAAAAGTCGCTCATTACAGGAATTGACAGAAGCCCACCATGCGCTACAGAAGCCCGCGCTACTCTCCGGCATTTCGCGCACGTATCGCCCCCGCGACGAAGAAGGGGAACAACTGCCGCCCGAGTCCACCAGAGTGCAGATCAGAGCTGAGGAAATCATCCGCGAGACAGCGGAAGTGCTGACGAAGCTTTTTGATGTCGTTGCTACTAAAGATTGGGCCAATTGCAAGGCGAAAGCGGACGTCGTCGTTGAGGGGCAGACCTTGCTGAAGGATGTGCCTGCGACCCACTTGCTCTTTCTGGAAAAACAATTAATTGACTTACATACATTTATCAAGAAATTGCCGGTCCTCGATGCATCGGAGCTATGGACCTATGACGCTTCCGCCGATTGCTGGGCCACCGAGCCGGTACAAACGGTTCGCACCAAGAAGATCCCGAGAAACCATGTCAAGGCGGAAGCTACCGAGAAGCATCCGGCGCAGGTCGAGGTCTACTATGAAGATGTGAGCGTGGGCAACTGGCGAACGGTGAAATTTTCTGGCTCCCTGCCAGCCAGGCGCGTTCATGATTTGTTGGCGCGGGTGGAGCGGCTGCAAGAGGCAGTGAAGTTCGCACGCGAAGAGGCCAACAACCTTGAGGTAGAGGAGCAGAAGGTCGGTGAAAAAATATTCCATTATCTGTTTGCCTGAGTTTGCTATTGCATTTTATCCCTCTTTGTTTTAGACTGATCGCTGGAGTCATAGACTGAAACTGAAGCTTACCTTTAAGGCAATGACGTAAAAGGGCAGGTTCGAGTCCTGCACCCGCCATAAAACGTGGCGGGTTAGCCCAGCGGCAGAGGCAGCGTCGGAGCCGCCACAGCAGCAAGTTATTACTCCAGACTCAGCATTTCCGTCGAGCGCCAAATCGAGTGTCTGGAGCCGTTGATCGTCGAATACTGGTGCAAATCCAGTCCGCCTCTTTCGCGTGAGGCGGTAGTTCAATAGCAGAACACGATGGTGTAAGGACTGAGCTCCAGGCTTAAATGTGTTGGCGCGCGCAAATGGGCGGGCACCGAGGTCCGGGAAATGGACATTTTCCCGGACCTTACCTTTTCCTCCCACGCTTCTTGTCCTCTCAAGTATACTTTGCTATAGCGATTCCGATTCAGACAGCAAACTTTTTTTATCGCATCTTTTCCACATACATTGGAGGATGAACCATGAACATTCAAGATGTCGTGCAACGAGCGCAGAGCGAGCATCTGCGGCTCGTACGCTTCCTGTACTGCGATAATGGAGGTATTATTCGCGGCAAAACCACTCACGCCAGCAGGTTAGCCAGCCGGATGCGCGAAGGCATTGGGCAGACGCTGGCAATGCAGGCGTTCACCGGCGTGGAGTCGCTGGCCTCCGTTGAAGGCATGGGGCCAGTTGGCGAGTTCCGCCTGATCCCCGATCCCGCAACCTTCGTTGTACTGCCCTATGTTCCCAATAGCGGCAGTATGATGTGCGACATGATCCTGCTGGACGGCAGGCCCTGGGAGGCCTGCCCACGCTCATTCCTCAAGCGCATGATCGCCGAACTTGCCTCGCTTGGCATGCGGGCGGAAGCTGCTGTCGAGCACGAATTCTACCTGGCACGCGAAGAGCAAGGAAGCTATGTGCCCGCAGACCATAGCCTCTGCTATAGCAGCATAGGGCTGGACGACGAGGCGAAAGTGATCGATGCTACTCTTGCGGCATTGGAGGCGGAAGGCATTGCTATCGAATTATTTCATACCGAGCTTGGACCGGCTCAGCAGGAGCTTTCCATTCGCCACGCCAATGTGTTGCGAGCCGCCGATAATGTCTGCCTTTTGCGCGAGACTGTACGCGGCGTGGCCCGCACCTTCGACCTGTTCGCGACCTTCGCCCCCAAGCCTTTTCTCGACCAGGCGGGCAGTGGCGCGCATATCCACTTCAGCCTGTGGGGCACGGACAAGAGCGACCACCCCAACACCAACCTCTTTTTCGATGGCAATCAGCGCGGCGGATTAAGCGAGACCGGCAAGTACTTTATTGGCGGCGTCTTGCGTCATATCCGTGGCCTCCTTGCTATCACCTGCGCCTGCCCCAATTCGTATCGCCGCTTGCTGCCGCACTACTGGAGTTCGGCATATGATACGTATGGCTTCGATAATCGCGAGTGCGCGCTTCGCGTGCCATCACTCTTCAGCGGACGCGAGGCCAGTTCGATCAATCTCGAACTCAAGTGCGCCGACCATAGCGGCAATCCTTACCTGGCACTGGGCGCGTTCATCGCTGCCGGGTTGGATGGCATCAAGAACCAGATCGATCCAGGTGAACCGCAGGAGATCGATCCCGGCAACTATAGCGACGAGGAACGCGAGCGGCGCGGCATCCGTCGCCTTCCCACCACCTTTGATGAGGCCCTTGACGAACTGGAGCGAGATAAGGTATTGACCGCTGCACTGGGACCACTGCTGACCAGCGCGTATCTGGCAGTCAAACGCGAAGAAATTGCTTTCTTCAAAGAGAAGTCACCGGAGGAAGAGGCGCGCCAGCACTTTTATAAGTATTAGCAGACTGCAACAAATTAAAATGGTAATGGGGCATTACCATTTTAATTTGTTATATGCATGAATAAACCCGAATTTCCATTTTCTGGAAATTCGGGCTTCTGGTTGTTTCGACTCCCTATTGATTAGAGGTCTGAATAGGGTGTTGTTGTCGAGCCGGACTTTGCCGTCCGTTTGGTAGTATCGGCAACATCCTGCCCCGTTTGTTTTACCTCCGAGGCGCTCTTTTGCGTCAGGTCGCTGACATTGCTGGTGGCGTTTTTGACGGTCGAGGCTGCCTGCTGGGCATAATCCTTGAGTGTGCCTGCGGTCTGCGAGAGGCGATCCGAGACCTGCTGCGTGTACATATTCAACTGTTCGTTCTCGGGCAGATAACCGCGCATCTCGTTTAAGCGCTCACTCACCAGTCTGCGCATCTCGTCGCCTTTCATCGGCGCGATCAGCAGACCGATACCGGCTCCAACGAGAATCCCTTTAAAGAAGTTGTTCATGTGAAATGTCCGTCCTTTCCTAATATCCTGACCTATGAATATCTACGAGATGATATCCCCTCATAGCTGTTTTCACGAAAACTTACTTACTAAAACACGCATAGCACAAGCAATAAGTTTCAGACCAGCAACCGTTTACCCTAACAGGTTGTATGGGCTTTGCAATAGACGTTTAACCTCCTGAAGGAAGCGCGCCACCGTTGCTCCGTAAAGGATACGGTGATCCGCCGACATGGTCATCGGCATAATATCGCGCAAGACTGGCTGGTCATCGACCGGGACAAATTGTCTGCGCGTCGAGCCGATTGCCAAAATGGCGGCCTCCGGCGGGTTGATGACGGCAATAAAATCGGTGACATCCATCATACCCAGGTTTGAGATTGAGAATGTGCTCCCGGCCATCTCTGCTGGCGTCAGCTTATTTGCTCGTGCCTTCTCGATTAACGTCCTGGCCTCGCGAGCAATCGTCCTTACACCTTTGATGTTTGCATTGCGAAGAACGGGTACCACCAGACCTGCCGGAACGTCAACCGCGATCCCTATATGGATCTCTTTATGCCGGATAAACTGCCCATCCCTGTAAGAACTGTTGACCTCGGGAAACTTCTCCAGAGCAAGCGCACAGGCTTTAATAATCAGGTCATTGACGCTGATCTTCACTCCATCTTCACCTGCATCTTCGTTGAGCTGCTTACGCAGCGCCAGAGTATCGGTCATGTCCACTTCGTTGCTGATGTAAAAGTGCGGAATGCTCTGCTTGGCTTCGGCGAGGCGGCGCGCTATCGTGGCCTGCATACGCGAAAGTGGCACGCTTTCACCTTCTTGCTGCGCAGGAACCGGCTCCTGTGGCTGTGTCGGAGCGGCAGGAGTTTCGGCTGCGGTCGCTGCTGGTGCGCCAGCACGTTGACGTTGCAGAAAATCCTCGATATCATCACGCACGACGCGCCCGCCTGGACCGCTGCCTTGAAGCTGGCTCAGGTCGAGATGATGCTCCTCAGCCATCCGGCGAGCAATCGGCGAGGCTTTGACAAATGGCTGTTCACCCGCTTGTGCCCCGTCGGCCTCTTCGCGTTGCGGCGCGGGCGAGGAGGACGGCGGTTCTACCCCGGCTTCCGCTTTCGCTGCTCCTGCTGTTGCTTCTCTGGCCGAAGGCGTTGCTACGGCCTCGGTGGCGCTGGAGGTTGGCGGCGAGGCGGCCTGATCAGTCTGCGGCGTTTGCTCTGCTGCTGGCTGCTCCTGTTTCGGCTGCGCGCCTGTTCCACTACCGATAATAGCAACGACCTGGCCGATAGGGGCGCTCTGTCCTTCCTGCACGACGATCTGTTCAAGCACGCCGCTATCGTAAGCTTCAAGGTCCATCGTGGCCTTGTCCGTTTCGATCTCTGCCAGGGTATCGCCTTTTTTCACCTCATCCCCAGGCTTCTTGAGCCAGCGCGCGATGGTTCCCTCTTGCATAGTATCGCTGAGGCGCGGCATGGTAACATCAGGCATGGCTCACAATCCTCCTGCGCCTGAGCGCCAGCTCATCGATAGCATCCAGAAGCTGCTTTGCCCCTGTCAGCGCGGCCTGCTCCAGCTTCTTTGAATAGGGCAGCGGCACCTCCAGGCTCGCCACGCGCTTGATAGGAGCGTCCAGATAGTCGAAAGCTTCCTCCTGGATGATCGCAGCTATCTCCGCGCCGACGCCATAGGAGCGCCAATCTTCCTCAAAGATGATGGCCCGATTCGTCTTCTTCACCGAGTTGATAATGGTTTCGTGGTCCAATGGACGCAGCGAACGCACATCAACCACCTCGACGCTCAGTTTGTTCTCCTGCTCCAGACGGCGCGCAACGTCCAGCGCCACCACGGCCATGCGCGAGTAGCTGATGATGGTCAGGTCCGTGCCCTCTTTGCTGACCTTTGCTTGTCCAAAGGGGATGGTGTAATCGCCATCGGGTACCTCGCCTTTGGTGTTATAGAGGGCGAGATTCTCCAGAAAAACGACCGGATTATTGCCGCGAATGGCGGTACGCAGCATGCCCCTGGCATCGGCTGGCGTGGATGGCGCGACAACTTTCAGCCCTGGCACGTAGGCAAACCAGACCTCCAGGCTTTGCGAGTGCGTGGCCGAAAGCTGCTGCCCTCCGCCTCCCGGCGTGCGAATCACCAGCGGGACCGCGCATTGACCGCCAAACATGGAGTAGATTTTTGCCGCGTGATTGACAATGGCATCCATAGCCAGCGCGATAAAGTTGATGGTCATGACCTCGACCACCGGATGCAACCCCAGCATCGCGGCCCCCGTAGCCAGGCCCACAAAGCCGTTTTCGCTGATCGGTGTATCGACGACGCGCTTCGGCCCGAATTCTTTTAAGAGACCTGCTGTAATTTTATAGGACCCTTCGAATACGCCGATCTCTTCACCAATCAAGAACACATTCTCGTCGCGCAGTAGCTCTTCACGCAGCGTATCATGCAGGACCTGCCGGAATGTCATCTCTGCCATTGCTATTGTCCTCCCTTCGCCGCTTGCTCGGGAGCATAGATGTAATCAAACAGGCCCTCGACGGCAGGATCAGAGCTCTCTTCGGCAAATTTCACGGCGGCCTCTATAGTATGATCGACCCGTTCATCGATTTTCTGTAGATCTTCGTCGCTCGCCTTGCCCGCCGCTTTGAGATGTTCGGCAAAAATGGGGATCGGATCGCGGGCGCGCCCCTGACGAATCGTCTCCTCGGAACGATAGCGGTCAGGGTCAACCACGGAATGCCCACGGAAACGGAAGCTGACGGCCTCGATCAGGCTGGGCTGATGCTCTTCGCGCGCAACCTTTGCTGCCTCGCGGACAGCATCGCGCACGGCGAACACATCATTGCCGTCTACACGCTCGCTGCGCATATCGTAAGCGCAGGCTTTGCGATGCAGTTCGGCAACGGCTGAACCTCTGGCGACCTCCAATCCCATGCCATACTGGTTGTTGACGATAAAGTAGACGATGGGAAGGCGATAGATTTTAGCCATGTTGAGCGATTCGTGAAAGGGGCCGCCGTTGGTAGTACCATCGCCCATCTGGCAGGCGACGATCTCGTGAGAGTCGCGATAGGCAATGGCGAAGGCAGCTCCTGTGGCAAGCGGCAACTGACCGCCCACGATGGCATAGCCGCCCATAAAGCGTCTGCTGAGATCAAACAGGTGCATAGAGCCGCCGCGCCCACGCGAACAACCGGTCTCCTTGCCGAATAGCTCAGCCATGACCACATCAGGCGAGATGCCGCGCCCGATGGCGTAGCCATGCTCTCGGTAGTTAGTGTATACATAATCGTCCGGCTCCAGCCCAGCGCAGAAGCCGACGACGGTAGCCTCTTCGCCTAGATTAAGATGGCAATAGCCGCCAATACGCGCCCGGTTATACATTTCCGCGGCCTTCTCTTCAAAACGGCGAATCAGCAACATCTGGTAATAATAGTTGAGCAACGTCTCCTTATCAGTACTCTCAAAGGCAGGAGGCGTCTGCACCTGTTTATTGGCAGGTGGCGCTTTCTGCGTTGCCTGGCTCTGCTGAGTATCCATACTGACTTTCTCGCTTCTTTCCTGCTAAAACAACATCGGGTGAATCCGCGTGAGCCGCGGTCACAACCGGAAATTATGAGCCTGGGGGGACCATATCGGATGAGGCAAAGACTGCGACTCCGGCGCAGCGGGAGCAGCTCTCCGGCTCTGTGTCGCTATATGTTGTCTCCCCGCACACATTACACACCCAGCGCGTGGCGACCTCCCGCACCAGATCGCCCCGGCTCACAATACCGACCAGCTTGCCCTGGTCCAGCACTGGCAAACGTTTGATATTCTGATGCACCAAAATATGCGCCACATCTTCCAGATCAGTGTCCTGAGTGACGCTAATCAGGCCGCCTGTCATAATGTCCTTAACCTGCTGGCCCTGCTTGCCGATCACATCAAATTCAGAAACAATGCCCACCACCATCCCATCATCGTTAACGACCGGCAGCCCACTGATATGGTGGCGCGCCATCAAAGACGCCGCCTGTTTGACGCTCTGGCCCTCATTGACTGTGACTACATTGGTGGTCATTACATCTTTGACTTGCATAGTATTGCACTCCCTCCCTCTTAACAATCGGTCAGCGCCATCGATTCGCGGACAAATGGCCTCTTCTTTCACACGCACGCGGGCTGTTGTGTGATACAAAAGAAAGTCAAGAGCGTATAGATGCCCTTCGCGATGAGAAATGGGGATGGAATATGCTTGAGGAACGCCAGTAGCGCCTGGAACGGGCCGTAGCGGCGCTGCTGGATGTCGCCCACCTGCTTGCTATTACCTCTGATGAGCTATCCGCCGAGATTAATCGCCAGCTTGAACGGGTATAGGCACGTTTTCAGACCGGCTCCGTCTCGCCCGTCGCGTCATCGTGGCGGCGGCATCGCTATCCTTCACCGTAAAGCCGATGCTGGCAGCGAGCAAGACAAGGACGGCGGAGGCAATGAACGCAGCATGATAAGCAGTAAAGTTGGGTACGGCGGTACCGCTCGCGCTCAGGCTGGTCATACCAAAGGCGCTAATCACAGTGCTGATCAGGGCAACGCCTATCGAAGCGCCGATCTGACGCTGCGCATTGAAGATCGCCGAAGCCTGTCCGGTCTGGGCCGTGGAGATCGTCGCGAACGAAGCGGCCTGCACAGAGGTAAAGGAGAAGGCCATACCAGCACCGATCAGGAACATCAATGCCCGCATCAGCCAGAGGCTGGTATCCTGCCCCATCAGGCACATTGCTGTCATCAAGATGGAAACGCTAATCAGTCCGGTTACGATGAGACGGCGCGGGCCAACATAGGGATAGAGGCGGGCGACAATCTGCGTCGAGACCAGCACGCCGATAGCTTCCGGGAAGGTGGTCAGGCCGGAGGTGAGAGCCGAAACGCCTCGGGCCTCCTGCAAAAACAACGGCGTGGAATACAGCAAGCCGAGAAAGCCCGCCGCCGAGAAGATTGAGAGCGTATTGCAGGTGCGGAATGATCGATTGCTAAAAAGGCGTAGATCCAGGATCGGATGCTTTGAACGCAATTCGACAAAGATAAAGGCTATCAGGAGAGCCGGACCAATAATCTCACTGCTGAGAATACTGGGCGTGGTCCAGCCATAGTTCGGCCCTTCACTCAAGGCATACATCGTCAGGGCAAGGCCGACGCCAGCCAGCAGGAAGCCGGGCAGGTCGAAAGATCCGGCGGCTCGCTCCCTATACTCTTGCAGGAAGAACAGACCGAACAGAAAAGCGGTCACGCCGATGGGGACATTGACATAAAAGACCCAGTGCCATGACAATTTATCGATAAGCAGGCCACCGAGCACCGGACCGGATGCGGGTGCAAACACAGTTGGGATGTTGAGGATGCGCGATACCTGTACGCGTTCCTCTGGAGGAAACGTGCGATACAGGATAGCAGTCCCCACCGGAGTAAGCGCGCCGCCGCCGATGCCCTGCAAAATGCGGAAGCCGATCAGCATGGGCAGGCTCGTCGCTACACCACATAAAGCCGATGCAGCCGTAAAAAGTGCCAACGCGCTCAGAAAAATACGTTTTGTGCCCAGCCGATCCCCCAACCAGCCCGAGGCGGGAATAATGATCGCGAGACTGACCAGATAGCCGACCACCACGGCATCGATTGCGGTGCCCGATACATTAAACTGGCGACTCAACGCGGGCAGGGCCACGTTCACAATGGTCCCATCGAGGATGGACATGAACATTCCGACGACAAATAGAACACTTACAACTACTTTTGGATTGATAGCAAGACGATGCATACGATGCACTCCGATATCTAGTGGGCAGCGGCAGAGGGCCGGTTCATAGAAATTTATGTACTTACAACATCAACATTCACATTGGGAAGTTTATTCCAGTAGTAGGGCTTATCCTCTTCGAAGTTCGGTTATTGTGCAATCCTTCCATCTCTGGCATACTCATAGCATATGAACAGACAGAAAGAGAGTGACAACATTGAAATTTGGCCTTTTTTCGATGAATAGCTTTGTGTGCAGTTCTCCTGAGGTCGCTGTAGGAATAGCTCAGCTTGCTGAAGCCGTCGGATTCGAGTCGTTATGGGCTGGAGAACATGTCGTGCTCCCTGATCCGCAGGTCCCCCCCTCGCCAGCAGCGCCCTCTGACCGCATTCTCGATCCGATCATTGCGCTAACCTACCTGGCAGCCCACACCCGCCAGATCCGCCTGGGAACAGGAATTCTTATCCTGCCGCAGCGTAACCCGCTCGTGCTGGCAAAAGCACTGGCAAGTCTGGACATCCTCTCCGGTGGACGCTTGATCTTTGGCATCGGCACTGGGTATCTTGAGCCGGAGTTTCGTGCTCTGGGTGTCCCTTTCGCTGATCGTGGCGCACGCACTGATGACTATCTGGCAGCGATGCAAGCCATCTGGACGCAGCCCCAACCAGCCTATCATGGCCGTTTTGTTTCCTTTGAGCACGTCCAGGCCCATCCACAACCGCAGCGCCCTCTCCCGGTCGTCGTTGGAGGTCAGAGTGTTTCCGCCTATCGCCGGGCTATAAAGCTTGGAACTGGTTGGTACGGCTGGTCCCTCGATCTCGCCGGGACAGCGCATGCTCTTAGCGAGATCGAGGAGGTTCGCAAACGATACCAGCGCCCAGAGGAGCTAGGAAAACTGGAGATCAGCATCACGCCGCCTCCCGGGAGGATCACACTGGAAGACGCAAAACGGTACGCCGATCTGGGGATTGACCGATTGATTCTCCTTCCTCTCAAACGGTTCAGCGAAGCCAATCTGAAAGAGTTTGTCTCGCAGATAGGCGAGACCGTTCTCGGTCGCCTTGATTGATGGCTACCGTTCCCACGGGATGTCCAGGGTAACATCTTCGACGTTCCAATTACAGGGGAGAGGATGGGCGCTAAAGCGGACGCCGTGAACCGCGTCGCCACAGCAGGGTGCGGTCTCCGGGTCTCGCACCCTTTTTGTTTGCACTGCCCTGATCCCCTTCGTCCATCATGAGAGTGGTCAAAGCCAGCTACTTGAGTTCCTCAGCGTAAATGTTGCCAGCGCACGAATATCGCGGGACGATGCGCCAACCAGCACGTCGAATTCACCGGCTTCGGCGACCCATTGATGCAGGCTGTCATCGTAGTAGGCCAGGGCGGAACGCCCGATAGAGAGCGTGACCGTCTTGCATTCGCCAGGCTCAAGGTGTACTTTCGCGAAGGCTTTCAATTCCTTTTCGGGGCGCTGCAACCGCGCCTGCCGATCCCGCACATACAACTGCACCACTTCTTTACCGGCGCGCAGCCCCGTGTTGGTCACATCGACCGAAACCTGTAACGTATCGTCTGGTCCAATCTCCCGGGCGCTCAGCCGTAGGGCACTATAGCCGAACGTGGTGTAGGAGAGGCCAAAGCCGAAGGGAAAAAGCGGCGCAACTCGTTTTTTGTCATAGTAGCGATAGCCGACGAACAGCCCTTCCCCATAGTAGACCTTGCCATTCTCACCCGGAAAGTTGAGATAGGCAGGGTTATCCTCCACGCGCACAGGGAAGGTCTGGGGCAGCTTCCCGGAGGGCACGACATCCCCAAAGAGCACATCGGCAATGGCGTTGCCACATTCCTGACCAGGATACCATGCCTGGACGACCGCTGCCACCTGATCCAGCCAGGGCATAGTGATGGGAGAACCGGTGTTGAGCACGACAATCGTGCGCGGGTTAGCCGCTGCCACCTGCTCGACCAGCGCGTGCTGCTGTCCAGGGAGCTCCATATCTGGCCGGTCAAATCCTTCGCTCTGCCACTCGCCGCCAAAACCCACGCAGACAATAGCCACATCTGAGGCCGCCGCCAGTTGGGCCGCGCGCTCAATGGCATCGGCAGGGATCGGCGGCAAAAGTCCCAGACGCACGGCGGCAAGGCGCGATGCTTCAGATGTGGCATATTCGAGCGTGAGTTGGTACTGATGCCCGGCCTCCAGAGAAACCACTGTCTGGACCTCCGTGCTGCCAAAACCAAAGAATTCTCTCCCGCGCGTTTGCTGCGTCCAATTGTCGATAATCTCGCGTTCGTCAAGCCACAGCCGACTGAGGCCCGCACTGACCAGCGAGAAGGTGTAGCTCCCTGTTTCTTGCGGCGTGAAGCGAGCTTCCAGACGGGCCGAAAACTGCCGCGGATTCACCCCTGCGGGCAGATTGAGCCACATAAGATTGGCTGTCGATTGCGTCTCCTGGTAGACGGATGTACCGCTGAGATCGCCGTTATTGAAGTATTCGATAGCTAATCCATGCTCGCTTCCCTGCGTTCCTGCCAGCGCCAGGCTCGTATCGAGTAGGGGTAACAAGCGGTAATTAGTGCAGCCCTGCTCGTAGCCTATGCGCATCTGATCCCCGACCTTCGCCACAACCCCTGCAAAAGGAGTCACCGCATAATGAGCGTTGACCTGGGCGCTACCGCCGCCCGTGACGTGCGCCACTTTAGCATTGGGGCCAATTACCGCTATCGACGTGAGTTGCTCGCGTTGCAGTGGTAGTGCCTGATTATTATTTTTGAGCAGGACAATGCCCTCGGCAGCCGCCTCACGCACGAGGGCGCGGCGCTCTGGCAGATCAATGGCCTGCTCCTCTTGCGCCTGTGAATGCTCAAAGAGGCCCGCTTTTGCCAGCAGCAGGAGCAGGCGACGCACGCTTGTATCAAGCGTTGCTTCCTGAACCTCACCCTGCTCAACGGCGGCAAGCAGCTTCTTGCCGCGCCAGCGTGGAACAGGCATCTCCAAGTCAAGCCCTGCATTGACGGATGCGGCAGTGCTTTTGACCGATTCAAACCAGTCTGAGACTACCACGCCGTCAAAGCCCCACTCGTCGCGCAAAATCTCGGTCAGCAAATACGGGCTTTCCGAGGCCGCCACGCCGTTGACCAGGTTATAGGAAGCCATGATGGTCCAGGGCCGGGCCTCGCGCACAGCAGCTTCGAAGGGCAACAGATAGATTTCGCGCAACGCCCGTTCGCGCACCTCGGAACTGATACTGAAGCGTTCGAACTCCTGGTCGTTACAAACATAGTGCTTGATCGAGGCTCCCACGCCTTCCCGCTGCAATCCTGTAATGTAGGCCACAGCCAGGCGCGCGGAGAGATAGGGATCTTCGGAGAAGCATTCGAAGTTCCGGCCACCCAGCGGTGAACGCTGGATATTGACGGTAGGGCCGAGCAGCACCTGTGCCCCCTTCATTCTGGTCTCGTCTGCCAGCGCCTGCCCGATCCGTTCCACCAACTCGGTATTCCAGGTTGAGGCCAGCGAAATCTCTGCCGGGAAGGCGGTGGTCTTCGTGCCGCCGGTGAAGCTGCCTGCTCCCCTGGCTCCATTAGGGCCATCCGTCATCTTCAGGGAGGGAATCCCTAATCGCTCAATAGGAACGGTGTACCACATATTCGTACCGGCGAGCAGCGAGACTTTTTCCTGCAAGGTCATTTGACCAAGCAGGTTTTCGATCAACGAAGGAACAGAGGAAGAGTTCATCAGCGTACCCCTTAAAAAAAATTGGAAGCTCAACACATGATATAATTTTACCAACAATGTATCTAATTTTATAGCAGCCAATCTTAGAGGACGCAAGCAAGTTCCAGGTTTTTACCAGCACCAGAGAGGACGCATTGTGAAGAACAGACAGAAGCTGAGCGGCGCGCAAGCGACCATCGCCACGTTACGAGCGTATAACGTTGATACGATCTTTGGCATCCCAGGAGTGCATACCCTGCCACTTTATGACGCCATGAGGGAGGAAGAGGGACTGCGCCATATCCTGGCACGGCATGAACAGGGTGCAGGCTTTATGGCCGACGGCTACGCACGCATAACGGGCAGGCCCGGCGTTGCCTGCACCATCACAGGGCCGGGCGTCACCAACATCACCACGCCCGTCGCCGACGCCTATGCCGACTCCATTCCCTTGCTGGTGATAAGCACCAGCCTGCCACGAGCCTCAAAAGGTCACTTCCGCGGCGAGCTGCACGGGCTAAAAAATCAACTGGGCACAATGGAGGCGCTGGCCGGATGGACGCGAGCGGTTGAGTCGGTTGAGGAAATTCCGGCGGCTCTGCAAGATGCCTTCCGGGTCATGTACACAGGCCGTCCGCGAGGCGCTTACCTGGAGATCCCGCTCGACCTGCTGAGCACTGAGGCAGAGGTAGAGATCCCCGCGCCGGCAGCTCACGCTGAGACGCTACCGCATCCTTCGCAAGACGATATTATGGCTGCGGCACACCTGCTAAGGGAGGCCCGACGTCCGCTGATTATCGCGGGCAATGGCGTAACCTTCGCTCAGGCAAACCAGCAACTGGCCCAACTGGCAGAACTTCTCCAGGCTCCCGTGCTGCTTGGCGGCAAAAGCCATGACGTTCTATCTACTGATCACCCCCTGGCTATCACCTCCAGGGGCTACGCTCCCAACGAATTGCAGGCCCTGGTCGGAAATGTCGATGTGGCTCTGGTGGTCGGCAGCAAGCTGGGGGCACAGCGCACGAACGCCTCCGTTCTGGAGAGCGGCAAAATGAGAACGGTCAAAGTCAGCGGCGGCAGTCTCCCCCTGCCCGCGCAACTGATCCATATTGATATCGATCCCGCTGAGATTGGGCACAACTATCCCGCCGCGGTGGGGATCGCCGCCGACGCTTGTCTCTCGCTCGAAGCTCTTTTAGAGGCGCTACACGACCATCGCCCTGCCACTTCACGGCTAGACGAAGTAGCGCAGGTGAAGGAGGCCATACGCAACCGTGTGCGACGCAGCTATGGCGAAGCTTTATCTCTGCTCGACGGTGTACGCGAGGGGCTGCCGCGCGATGGCATCATCGTCACGGATATGACGATGCTGGGATACGCCAGCGCGCAATATTTACCGGTCTACGAGCCACGCACCTTGATCCACCCCTCCGAATTGTGCGCGATTGGCTGCGGCCTGCCCCTGGCGATTGGCGCTCAGGCGGCAGCCGCGGATAAACCGGTCGTGGCGCTGTGCGGCGATGGCGGCTTCCTGCTCAACGTAGGTGAACTGGCAACGGTGGCGCAGGAGAAATTGCCGGTCATCACCGTGATTTTCAACGACGCCACCTACACCGCCGTCAAAAGCGATCAGCATCGCCGCTTCGGGAGCCGCTACATCGCCACTGATCTGCTCGCGCCCGACTATGTGACGGTGGCTCAGGGCTTCCATATGAAAGCGACACGCGCGGAAGGCCCGGCGGCGCTACGGGACGCGATCCGCTCAGCAATCGACCACGCGGGCCCAGCCCTGATCGAGGTGCCGCTACCAGCTAGAGAGTGGTAAAAGCTGATTATGCAAAGGAATATGCCATCAGGCTAAACCATAGCGTACGCAATACTCTTTGTAGCGATCTTCGAGGCGCTGCTCTTTCACGAGCGCGTTGACCCTCTCCTGGAGATAGGTGCGCGCGGGATGGCCCAGGCGCTGGTCGAGGGCGAGCGCGTGAACCCAGAGTTCGAGCGAGGTTTGATACTTGCCCTGCTCGCAGGCAAGCAATCCCTGACGCCGCAGCACGGCGCAATGTTCGGCGGGCGTGTCCAGTTCGGTGGCGATGGTCGCGGCTTCGTGATAATACTGTTCGGCATCGGCGTAGCGGCTAAATGCGCGGGCAATATCACCCAGACCACGCAGGGCGCGACCATCGATCTGCCTGGCTCCCTGCTCGTGCGCAATCGCCTGTGCCTGCTCGAACAAGCCTTTCGCACCCAGGTACTCGCCTTCATCAAAGGCGATAGCGCCCAGCGAATTGAGCACGCGCGCCTCATCTACTCGATCTCCCAGCGTGCGAAATAGCGCCAGCGACTCTTCGTAATGGGCCTGGCCGTGGACGAAATCGCGGCGTTCCCGCATAATATCGCCCATTGCGCGTAACGCCCATGCCTCACCACGCCGGATGCCTTGCTCGCGAAAGATGGCAATGGCCTCAACGCAAAGCTCTTCGGCGGCATCGAGCCTGCCCAGGCCGGTATAGACGACGCATTTATCGGCCATTACCCAGCCCTGCCCTGAGCGCAACCCCAGTTCATTGAACAGGCGCAGCGCCTCTTCGTAGTCGTTGAGCGCCTTTGTATACTGGCCCAGGGCTTCATAGACCGTGCCCCGGTCGCGCAGGATTGAGGCACACCCATTCTTGTCGTGCAAATTGCGGAAGCTGGTAAGTGCCAGCTCAAAATGTCCGAGGGCTTCATAGTAGGCCGCGTAGCCACGACTTACTTCGCCTAAGACCATCTGCATCCAGGCTTCGCCTGTCTCATCCCCGACTTCGCGGAAGAGCGTGAGCGCCTCCTGAGCATACACGCCTGCCTGCTGGAAATTGCCTTCTTCGCGAAAGAGCATCGCCAGCTCATAGAGCGCCCAGCCTGCTTCTTCGCGATCATTTTGTTGGCGGTGAAAGGCCAGGCTGCTTCTGAGGCATGCTTCCGCATCGGTATACTGACCGAGCTGACGCAGGATCGCACCCAGACAGCACTCTATCTGACCCTCGCCGGTTTTATCATTGAGCCTGGAAGCATGCACGCCTGCCCGGCGCAGGATCGCCTGAAGTTCCGTGGCACGCCCACGACCATCAAGCGCCCAGGAGGCTCGCACCGCCACGCGCACAGCTTCCTGAAGGTCTTGCGGCTCGCCTGCGCTCTCAAGATGCTCAAAGGCAACAAACCACTCATCCGGGCCGGGTTGTGGCAGGCTGCAATAGTACGCGGCCACCACGCGATGCACGCGGCGGCGTTCCTGCATCGGCAGGTGCGCCATCGCGAAGTAGCGCACCTGGGGATGAATAGTATACACCCGACCATCGAACTGAATAAACGATGCCTGCACCAGTTCGTCGCGGGCCGCTCGCCAGTTCTCCACCAGTTCGGCAGGAATTGCCACTGCTGCCTCCTGTCCGGCATGCGCTGGCAACGTATCCTGCTCAGGGGCAAGGCGGACCGCTTGATTAGCGGTTGCCAGAGTTTCAGGAGCGACGAGCATGATAATCTGCTCGCGGCTGAACGGCAGTTTAAACGCGGCAAGATAAGAAAGCAAGAGGCGTGCCGATGGGGTCAGGCGGCGGTAAGAGACTTCGAGCACGGCCAGGATGCCGGCCAGAGGAGTGCTGCGCAGTTCGTCGCGCACCTCTTCCAGAGAACGCGTCGCGGCTTCGGGCGTATAAACTTTACCATCAATGGAGCGGGCGGTGCCAAAGATCAGCTCCGCCCCCAGAGGATAGCCATCGAGCAGCGTACAGATCTCGCGCAGGATCGCCTGCTGCTTGCTATCATCAAGGTGAATGCGTCGATCAAGGCCGCTGGCTTCGGCCAGTTCTTTAAAGAGGGTCAGCAGATCGGCGTCGGTCATCTTGCCCACGCGATATTCGTACCAGCGACATTGCGTCCCCTCAACCACCATCATTGTCTCTGGATTCGAGCGTGAAGTAGCCAGGACCACCACTTCCGGCGGTACCGAGCAAAGAAAATGCAGCCAGGTCTCCAGTTCCGCGCGGTCCTTGACCTCTTCAAAACTGTCGAGCAGCAAGAGGCAAGAAAGGTCTCGACCGGCAAGGGAGCGCAATGTGCCCAGGACCAGGCGGGCGCGATGGCTCACGTCCATTGTGGGAGCGATCTTTGTCGGAATATGCAGGTGATGCACGATTTCGATCAAGGCGTCGCCGAACGATTTGCCATCTTGCAGCGAAATGCCGATAATGCCACCGGGAAACTTCTCCCGGTTACGCCGCACCGTCTCAAATGCCAGGGCGCTTTTGCCGATGCCGGCTGAACCGGTTAAGGCTATATGATGCGTTCCCGTACGCATACGCAGATGATTCCTGACATCCGGCGACAGCTCACCGGTCGCGGCGGCGGTTAGCAGATTGCCCAGATCCTGCAACTCCTCCTGTCGCCCTACAAAGCTCGTTGAAGCTCCCAGATGGGCCAGGGGGTGATCATGTTCTTCCGGCTCATCCTCGCCCACCAGTAAGGGAACCGGGCTCTCCTGCCCCTCGGCTACATGCCTGTACAGGACAGGAATGAACCAGCTCTTTTGCTGCATTGGTAGTAACGCCTGCCGGGCGCGCGATAGGGCTTCTTCCAGGGTGCGCCCATCAGCCAGGGCCTCATAAAAGTGAAACATGAAAGTTGGACTGAGTTCATCTTGCAGCGAAAAGGGCATCGCGACCACCGAGGGGATCTGAGCGGTGATCAGAGCCGTTGCGAGAGTCGCATCGACGGCGGGCCGCCTGCGGTGATGACGCATATCATCGCTCGCCACGGTTGCCGTTTCACAGGCGGAGAATACAGACAGGCGCACATCACTGCTGAGAAACAGTCCACGCAACGATTGTGTATCGATGAAACGATTGCGGCCTTCATCATCACAAAAACACAGGTATGTCTGAGGCTTGGTACGGCTGAGCGACATGCCGCAGACATCGCATTTGCGGGCATCGGCATCGTTCACCGTCTCGCATTCCTCGTCGGGGCAGAGCCGTCCGTAGGCGCCGTGACCGTCAAAATGGACCACGTAACAGGGAATGGAGGTATCGCTATCATCCAGCATCCCCGCGCCCCCATACGAGCTGAAATAGCGCACCAGTTGATCAAAGGTTGGCGGCTCCAGCCGGTCTAAAAATACCTGACCGGTATCGATTAATGAGGCAAAGGCGCGCTCTAATGCCGCGAAGCTCTGCTCCGTCTCCAGGGGAGCGCAATTGACCGGGGAAGCGCCAATATAGAGCACGCGAAATGGCGGATGAATAGGGAGTTCGCATCCCACGGGAATCTCCGGGCGCAGCAAGGCCCGGCTGAGCGTAAAAATGCCGGACCCTAGCAGGAAATGATCGCCATTGTGGAGGAGCTCCCAGGGATAGCGTACAAATTCATCGCTGCCCGGCCCAAAGCTAAACGTCAGGGCGACTGTGCCGCGCCGTTTGAGCGTTCGCTGAATTACGCCGCGCAAGACTGCCTGCACCGATTGCTCCGAAAACTCGCGGCGGTTCGCGCCTGGAATTTCCGAGCCACACAAGGCTAAAAAGAGGCGATGCCCGATTTCACGCAGTTCCTGATCGCCACTATCGAGCGTATTGAGTTTTTTGAGCAGGGCGTTAAGTTGCCTGGTGGTATATGGAGGAACAAAGTTGCCGCTCACCGTGCGTCCAGACCAGCTCTCTTTCACCTGCAACTCAAAAGTGCTGTTTTCACGGCTGCGAAATAGCAGGTTTAGCGTCTCTCCCATGAATTCGGCATTTCTCGCATTCTTTACAAAGAATCGCTCGTGGTGTTACCTACTCTACAAGTAGAATGGCATAAAACATAGGTAACATATCTTTAAAGCAGTATATCACAGCTCAGCTATATGAACAAATAGGTTGGATGCTTACTCGCCCCAGTATAGCTCAACTTTGCCGAAGCGTACGGTATCACCAACTTTGACGCCGGCCTCTTCCAGCGCCTTCGTGACCCCCATTTTAGCCAGTTGCACCTGTAAGCGATCCATCCCTTCCTCGCTCTCCTGATCGGTCATATTGACGACGCGTTCGACGCGCCTGCCACGCACAATATACACTCCATGCTCCTTAGAAACGGTAAACGCATCCTCCGGCACCGGGCGCAAAACGGGACCCTGCATATCGGCAATCGACTGCGAGGCCGCACGCTCAGCTTCTTCCTGCTGAATTTCACGCAGTCGCCCGGCGGCGTACTGCATTAGCTCGCTGGTACCCTGATGGGCGGCGGCAGAAATGGCAAAGACGGGATAGCCAGCGGCTTCGGCCTGAGCTTTCAATTCGGGCCAGCGTTCCTGCGCCTCGGACAAATCTATTTTGTTCAGCACAACAATCTGCGGACGTGAGGCAAGTTGCGCATCGTACTCGCGCAGTTCACGGCTGATCGTCTGAAAATCCTGCCAGGGATCGCGATCAAACGACGCACCATCCAGCAGATGAATGAGCAGGCGCGTGCGCTGGATGTGGCGCAGGAACTCGTGTCCCAGTCCGGCTCCTTGCGCGGCCCCTTCGATCAGACCAGGGATATCGGCCAGCACAAAACTAAAGCCCTCGCCCCGACCTGGCTGACCGACCTCGACTACGCCCAGGTTGGGGACAAGCGTGGTAAAAGGATAGTCGGCGATCTTGGGGCGAGCGGCAGAGACGACTGAGAGCAGTGTGGACTTGCCTGCATTTGGATAGCCCACCAGCCCGACATCGGCGATCAGGCGCAGCTCCAGCGTGATCCAGCGCTCCTCGCCAGGCTCGCCCTTCTGCGCCTCTTTAGGCGCCTGACGGGTGGAGGTGGCAAAATGCACGTTGCCCAGGCCACCGCGCCCGCCACGCGCAATCATCACGCTCTGCTCAGGCTCGGTCAGATCCGCAATTACTTCATGGGTGTCGGCATCACGAATAATCGTGCCACACGGCACCTTCAAGACAAGATCTTCCCCTTTGGCGCCGTGCATCTTCTGACGCATGCCGGCCTGTCCGGCTTCCGCTTTGAATTGATGACGGTAACGGTAATCGATTAGCGTATTTAAACCATTCGTGGCTTCCATATAGATACTCCCTCCTCGACCGCCATCGCCTCCGTCTGGCCCGCCGAAAGGGGCAAATTTTTCGCGCCGAAAATGCATGGAGCCGTTGCCACCATCGCCCGCTTTGATAAAGATTTTCGTATGATCGTATAACATGACCTGTTCCTGACATAAAAATAAAGGTGCAGAGCAGTAGCTTGATAATGCACCAACGTGGTCGTCTGGATTTTCACCAACTATACCATATTGCGATATGGACCGCTACCACCCACAGCATTTTAGACGTAAAAAAAGGCCGATATGCAAATGATCATATCGACCTTGTATCTCAGAGGGGTGTGATTGTTGCTTATTCTACCCTCAGCCAGTTTAAAGCAGGCTACCGCCAGAGCCGCCAAAGCCACTAGAACCGCTGAGGAAGTGCTTCGCGGCCAAAGCTGCCAGACCCGCGACTGCAAGTTTTGCGCCAGTGCTACCTAGAGGTCCGTTAGGGCCAAACACCTGATGCAGGATATCCGGGTCCCGCTGCTGGGCATAGCCGGTCAGGCGGGCGGCATCGCGTGGTGACATGCTGTATGGATCGGTGTTTTGTACACCTGCCTGCTGCGGATTAAACCCTCGCTGCGTCAGCCCTTGCAGCAATCCCTGAACCAGACTGCCCCGCTGTTGCAGCGGCATTTGCTCATAATACTGCTGGTGAACCTGCTCGACAGCCTGCGGAGGCGCACTCTGGATGAACCTCCGATAGTTCTCCCTTGCCTCCTGCTCAGGAATCTGCGAATAGGTTCCCTGGTCCCAGGCATTGGCATAGTTCTGGTATATCTGCTGATTACCCTGGTCAAATTGTTGCATTTTTACCTCCTCACTACTCTTTTGCAAAAACTTTTACCTTTTTTCACCACCCGTTAGCCCATACCTGACTGAACACGAATAATAGCCCTACGAAGTTTCAAGATAAAGAAGACATGAGCGAGAGGCTTTTTCTCCAGGAAATATTTATTCATGCTTTTTCCCCTTTCCATGTCCAGCGCCATTTTCACTCACGTCTTTTTTTTTCCGTGTCCATCGTCATTACCCCGCCCATTACCATCATCATCATTCCCCTGCCAGGATGAACCTGGAATGGTAATCGATGAAGATGGAGCATTCGGCACAACCGGAAGCACACTCCAATAGCCGTATCCACCGGCAGCATAATCACAACTGGCGTTGCGATAGCTACAGTATGTCCCGGTAACGCTACCATCAGGCTGGATTTGCCCCTGAAAAAAGAGCGGCAGAAATCCATGAACGCCTGGGACGGTAAATTGAATTTTGTTATCGGTAGTTACAGAACCGGTAAAATTTCCATTGCCGGATAATCCCGCCCCCACAGCAAAATACCCGCTGATGGTTGCGCCGCTCTGGCTTATACGGGCCAGCGACATGGTGCTATTGGTAGGCGGCTTCGTCAATACGTCGCTGATATTGCCGTTATAGGAACTAATCAATATGGGGTAATGATTTGGCACCGTCGTTGCCACGATGGTAGGTTTTGCCGTTGGTACCGTCGTTGGCTGGTGGATAGGAGTCGGTTGGCTATGACCGGTTTTCGCGGGCAGATGGCTCGCTCCGAAGGCCGCACCGGCTACTATGGCAACTAAGGCCAGAGCGATGAATACCGGAAACAGGCCGCGATTCTTTCTGTCACGGCTGATGGCAGACATTGTCGCATTGGGCCGCACCATTGTGGGAAAAACTTCAACCGCAGGGGTGCGGGGAGTAGCGCCGCTGACAAATCCCTGCTGGGCAGATAATAGCCCGGGCAGCACAAGAGGAGCTTCTGCCGCTTCTGCAATGTTGTAACTGCTCAGGGCCTGCCAGAACTCCTCGACCGTCGCAAAGCGTTCATTGCTGTTGAGCACCAGAGCGCGCTGGACCGCCTCAGCAATCGGCTCCGGCACAGAGGGAGCCACCGCTTTGACAGGCTCAAGCGGATCGGCGTTCTTGCTACTGAGCTGCGTCAGGCGGTAGAGCGAATCAATGGGCACGACGCCGGTCAGCAGTGTATAGAAGGTCGCGCCCAGACTATAGATATCGGAACGCGGGCCGGTTCCCCGTGAATAATGTTCAGGGGCGCAGTATCCGGGCGAGCCATGACGAACCGCCGTCGTAGTCGAATCCTGATCATATTCTTTGGCGATGCCAAAATCTACCAGCACAGCCCCCGCGTCCGATGTAGGGACGATAATGTTAGAAGGTTTGATATCGCGATGAATGATCGGCGGATGAAGAGCGTGCAGGTAAGCAACGGCATCAACGATGGGAGCCATGATCTTCATTGCCTGAGCTACCGAAAAACGCTTTTCCGGCTGCATTTTCCGCAACAGCTCTAAGTTCGGCCCCTCAATATAATCCATCAATAGATAAACGCGCGTATCATCTTCAAACGTTCGATAGACTCTGGGGAGCGCCGGATGGTCAACCCGCTTGAGCACATCGCCTTCAAAAATAAGGCTCTTACGTCCCTGCTGGCTCAAATCGGCAACCTCTTTGAGCGCAAACACATTGCCCTTTACGCGCAAATCCCTCACAAGGTAGACTGCTCCAAAGCCGCCCTTGCCGAGTAGACTTTCCACCAGGTAGCGCTGGTGGATAATGCTCCCAAGAGGGAGACTGAGCTGAACGCTTTGCACGTTATACCTCACACGATGATTAGAATAAGTTCACAGGCTGGAACAATGATAAAAGCATGAAATAGCTCCAGATATCTACGGCGAGCTATATTTATAGTATTCACACTTGACTAACACGATTGGCATTCTGGTGAAGTTTCACCCCATACGTATACGGGACGAAAAGAAGGTCCATCGGAGTAATTCAGCGTGATAGGGGCATAACTTGCCAGTTCCCGTATTCGCCCGCAAAAAAGTTACAGTGGTTGTCTTGCAGGCTACAGTAGGTGCCGAGAATACTTCCATCCGCCTGCAACTGGCCCTGAAAGAAGAACGGGTGCAGAAGCGTGCTACCGGGGAGGATAAACTGCACGAGTTTATCGGCAGACAGCGTGCCACTAAAGCTACCAGCCCCAATAAAGCCTGACGTGGAAGAAAAATAACCGCTGATCTTCTCGCCATCCTGGCGGATCTGCGATAAGACCATAGAGGCATTTTTAAAGGGGAAGGAAAATTGATCGCTAATCATACCATTATAGCGATTAGCTAGCATCGGATAATCTGGCGGCAATGGCCGCGTGGGTGAAGTTGCTATCGGCGTGGGTGTGAGGGAGTTCGCAGCAGGTTGCGTCCCCGAGGTTGGCGTAGGGGTTGCCGCTATTGTCGTGGGAGGAACCGTCGGGCTCAAGGTAGCTAGCGGCGATGCTGCGACCGACGGAGTTGTCGTCGCCCGTAATTGAGGGGTTGCTATGAACGGGGTGCTCTGTGGGGTAATGATCACAACGTCATACGCAGGTCCCAGTCCAGGCCATTGACTCGCTCCAAAGACGATGCCAGAGATCAATCCCACAAGCACAAGAGCAACCAGCGTCAAAAAAACTGCTCTCCGCCCCGTCGCCTGCTTTGATCGCCCGGTTCTCACCGTAGATACATAAGATCTTCCCGACACCGCCAGCGGCGATAACGCAGAGGCTGCGGAAGCGGTAGATGCTAGCCTTTGAGCAACAAGCTCCTGAGAGCCAGTTGCAACATCCGGTACGCGCAGTTCCGTCGTACATCTCTGCAAAGCCCGCCAGAATTCTTCGATAGAGGCAAAACGATCATTGCTATTGATCGCCATCGCCTGCCGTAACACGTCCGCCACCGACGAAGATATGGTTGGCACCAGCATATTGACTGGTTCAAGCGGATCGGTCTCGCCGCTTCCTAGACGCGTTAGGCGATAGAAGGCGTCCACCGGCACCTGACCGGTTAATAGTTTGTAAAAAGTAGCGGCGAGACCGTAGATGTCGGTGCGCGGGTTTGTGCCGAGGACATATTGTTCAGGCGCGCCATAGCCTGGCGAACAATGACGCACCGCCGTGGTGGTCGCTTCCTGGTCGTATTCTTTGGCAATGCCAAAGTCTACTAGCACCGCTCTATCGCCCAACGGTGAGACGATAATATTCGCGGGTTTAATGTCGCGATGAATAATCGGCGGTTCTTGCGCATGTAAGTAAATCAGTGCATCAGCGATAGGGGCCATGATGTGTAATGCTTCGAGTAACGTGAAGCGTTTGCCCGGCTGCTGCTGTCGTAATTGCTCCAGATCCACGCCCTCAATGTAATCCATGAGCATATAGAGCCGGTGGTACTTACGATCCTCAAACAGTTGATAGACACGCGGAAGAGCTGGATGATTGAGCCGTTGCAAAATCTCGCCTTCAAAAGTAAAGCGTTCTCGCTGTTGCCGGTTCGGATCAATGACTTCCTTGAGAGCAAAAATATTGCTACTCATGCGGCGCTCCCTCACACGGTACACCGCCCCGAAGCCGCCCTTGCCAAGCAGTTCTTCAACGATATAGCGCGACCGTAAGACCTTTCCTGGAGGAAAGTCTGCCCGTTCATCCTGCATCTCTTTACCTCGCCGACGTAGCCACACAGTTACAAGGACAGGTTAGCAAACAGTTACTTCTCCACCGATTGCAGCCGTTTGCTCTCAGCTTCCTCCGCTTCCAATGATGGTGCAAACGTAATCAAGCGCACGCCGCGCTGGAATGTAATATAGGCCCAGGCCCACTGGATCAGCACCAGCAGACGGTTACGAAACCCGATCAGAAAGAAGATGTGTACCGCCAGCCAGAGGAACCAGGCGGGGAATCCCCAGATACGCAGCCAGCCCAGATCGGCAACGCCCGATGAACGCCCGATAGTCGCTAGATTTCCCTTATTACGGTAAACGAACGGCTCTGGATGCTCCTTGCCCGCTACCCTGTCAGCGATAACGGATGCGACATAATCTCCCTCCTGCATGGCAACAGGCGCTACGCCGGGCAGGGGCTTACCTCCCTGGCTCAAAGTGGCTGTATCACCGATCACAAACACGTTGGGATGTCCCGGCAACGAAAGATCAGCGTTGACCTTGACCCGACCAGCTCGATCTACTTCCGCACCCAGCCAGCGGCCCGCAGGCGAGGCCGCAACGCCTGCCGTCCAGATCACCGTACTGGCGGGCAGACGCTCTCCCGCAATCACTACCCCTTCACTATCAATCTGCTCAACAGGCGCATTCGTCTTCACTTCAACGCCCAGGCGCTGCAACGCCTGTTGCGCTCTCTTCGCCAACGATTCAGGGAACGCACCCAATATTTTAGGCATGGCCTCGACGAGAATGATACGCGCCGAAGCAGGATCAATATTGCGAAAATTATGCGCCAGGGCTTTACGCGCCAGTTCGGCAATTGCGCCCGCCATTTCAACGCCGGTGGGGCCGCCGCCGACCAGCACTATCGTCAACAACTCCCGTCGTCGCTGCGGATCAGGCTCGATCTCTGCCTTCTCGAAAGCCAGCAGGATCTCGCGGCGAATGGTGGTGGCATCGACAACGGTTTTCAAACCAGGCGCGTATGGCTCCCATTCATTATGCCCTAAGTAACTGTGGCTGGCGCCGGTCGCGACAATCAGGTAATCGTAAGCAATAGCCCGATCCTGCGTCATCACACGCTGCTCCTGCAAATCAATCCCCGTCACCTCAGCCATGAACACCGTCGTATTCTTCTGTTTTTTGAGAATATGACGAATAGGCGCAGAAATATCCGCCGGCGATAAACCCGCAGTTGCCACCTGATATAATAATGGCTGAAAAAGATGATGGTTATTACGATCAATCACGATCAAATCAACGGGAGCTTTGTGCAAACCTCTAGCCGCATGAATACCGCCAAATCCCGCTCCGATAAGGACAACACGCGGTCGGATAGCCGGAAGAGCATTCCTATCGTTCGCATTGCTCGCTGCATCCATAATTTTTCCCTCTAGTCATTATCTTTATCCTTTTCTCTATCATATTGTAAAACATCACCGCCTCCCTACGCCCATCCCACGACGCAGGGCAACCGCAAGGGATTGCCCCTACACGGTTACTGTTGGAGAAAGACCAGCACAGTAATTTCCTCCGAGCGCAAACCTTCCAGCAGATCTTCGACCTGCTCCTTCTCGCAATCAATGGCGGTGAGCAGCGAGCCGCTGAGATAGGAGGTGATAATATCAGGATGCACATAGCTTTTGCGGCAGATCGCGGGCGTATTGCCCAGGCATTGGGCCGCCAGTTCAATGGCGCGCACAACATTCTTTTTGGCCTGCGTCTGCGTTTCATACTCACCCAGATCTTGTAAGGCGCTGGCAGCAGCGACCGTCCCGCTCCAGGTGCGAAAATCTTTGGCGGTAAAGTCCTGGTCGGAAATCTGCTTGAGGTACTCGTTCACATCGGCGGATTCAACGATGTGGCACTGCTGATCCTCGTCAACATACTGGAAAAGCTCCTGACCGGGCAGGTCGCGGCAGTTTTTCACGATCCTGGCAAGCCGCCGGTCACGAATATCAACACTCTGCTCTTTGCCGCTTTTCCCTCGAAACTGGAAGTGGATGCTTGCCCCCTCTATATCGACATGGTCATCACGCATTGTTGTTAAGCCAAAAGAGTTATTTTCGCGTGCATACTCTTCGTTCCCGATCCGCACGGAGGTAATATCCAGCAGGCGCACAATTGCCGCAAGCACCTTCTCGCGCGATAGCCCCGGTAATTTGAGATCGTGCTCAACACGCTTGCGGATCGCGGGCAAGGCCCGACCGAAGGCAACCATCCGATCATATTTGGTCTCATCACGAACTTTGCGCCATTGTGGATGATAGCGATACTGCTTGCGCCCTTTAGCGTCGCGCCCGGTCGCCTGGAGATGACCACGGAGATCGGGACATATCCACACATCTTTCCAGGCGGGAGGAATCGCGAGGGAACGAATACGCTGCAATTCCTTTTCATCATGAATCGGCTTGCCATCCAGACCAATATAGCTAAAATGCTTCCCCACACGCTTGCGCCGGATTCCTGGTTTCGCATCCGTCACGTAGCGCAAACCAGCCGCCTTCGCAGATTCGACGGGCGTCATTTCTATCGTGTCTTCCATAGCTATCTCATTCTATGTAGCTTTAAATCGCTATATAATTCATGCTAAAGATGCATTACCTTCTTATTCAGTCGGAAAATCTTCGCTATAATTGTACGCTTCTTCTACTACTGGAACGATATATGCCCGGATCTGGATGACAGATCATAATATACCGCCTGCCTGCTATCCAGACCCTCTCATCTTAGATAGGGTTTGATACGTACCATAAGGGAGATGGGGTTAATTATGCAACGGATTGCTTTTCTATTCTGGTTGCATAATTATATATATGAAATATGAGAGCAAATGAAATTGCTGAATACTACATTCAACGTAGTTCATTATATCGGGCAGAGCTTTTCCGCCCTTTTGAGGATGAGCGTCAGGCTCATGAAACGAGCTATAGTACGTAAGTATCCAAAAAAGCATACGCAGGCACTCGCGCAGAGGGAAGCGCAGCAGCGCATGGAAGAGTTTCTCAGCATTGCCGGTCATGAACTTAAAACGCCCTTAACCAGCATTAAGGGGAATATTCAGTTAGTACAACGAAGAATTAAAAGTGGTACTAATCAAAATAGCCTGCCTCAAGATGAAGCTGAGCACACTCTGGCTGAGATAAAAAGCCTGCTTGAGCATACGGATGAGCAGATTGCTCGCCTCTCGCGGCTGGTGAACAGCTTTCTCGAAAGCTCTCGCAACCATACGCCTCCCTCTGACCTTCTTGTGGAGCTGTGTGAACTGGATCAACTGATCAGAGAAGTCGTCAATGAGCGGCAGGGTATTCCAACGGCGCGCAAAATCCTTGTAGACGTGCCGGAAGGTAAAACGCTGCTAGTGCTGGCAGACACAAAGCGCATTCAACAGGTAATTACGCATTACTTATCGAATGCACACAAGTTCTCGCCGCTCGATAAGCCTATAGAGGTGTACTTGCGCGAACAGAGAAATATGGCTCACGTTACAGTTCGAGATGAAGGGCCGGGCATTCCCCCAAGAGAGCAAAAGCGTATCTGGGATCGCTTCTACAGAAGCCCTGACATCAAAGTCCTCAACGGGAGCGAAGTCGGGCTAGGATTGGGTTTATATCTTAGTCGCATGATTATCAGCCAACATCAGGGACGAGTAGGCTTGCAAAGCATGCCGGGAGCTGGCTCAACCTTCTGGTTCACGCTGCCGTTGTTGCAATTTCAGTATCCTCTTGCGGGTCGAGATGGTTATTAGTTTTCGCCAGCTCCCTAGAGGGGCAGTATCCAGATTAAGCTTTAAAACGTCAATTAGAAACGGGTGAAGCATTACCACTGCGGCCATTGCCAGCAACGCAACGCCCATTTCTGCCCTTCTACGGCGAGCGCCCCCGCATAGCCGGAACCAGGCGCAAGCTCATGGAAGCGCCAGCGGGCCACCTCACGTCGGTCCTCGCGACTGTCTAACAGTGCGATTGGCTCCCCCGGCACCAGTGACACGTCAAAGAGAGCTAAATCGAGAGACAGCCCCATCCCCCTTGCTTTGATATATGCCTCTTTACGCGTCCAGCAGTTAAAAAAAGCCTGCTGTTTGACTTCAGGTGGCAGGGCTAATAACACGGCCTGCTCATTTGGCGAAAAGCTGTGCCGCGCCAGGTCCTCGTATTCGATATTGGTGCGCATATACTCCACATCTACGCCCAGCTCGCGCTGATAGCTAAAGGCAAGAAGAGCCAGTTCATGCGAATGCGAAACATTAAATCGCAATGGAGGATCTACGCGTGGAAATTCCAGCACAGGTTTTCCATAGTCATTATAGATAAAACATAGCTGTTCGGGCGCCACACGTAGATAGCGGCCTAAAAGCGTCCTCAATAAGCCGCGCGCCACAATATAATGATTGCGATCTCTATCAAAATAGAAACGATTGGCTTTAGTAGTCTCTTCAGGCGAAAGCAATGTCTTCAGATGTTGTATAGGCGTTAATGGAGCCTGCAAAGAGGCCCGCCACACATGAACTTCATCGCTTGCAAGAGCTAATTTTGCGGGCGGAATACTCCATTGCTGCCCTATTTCATTCATTAAAAAGCCTCTGTTACTAGTAATTAGCGTAGGGATTGGGTTTGCCTCTGCCCGTTGTTTCCGATTCGCGTAGGGGCTGGACTTGCCCCTGCCCTTACCTACATAAAATAGTATGTATTGACGCTAAAGTCAAGCATTCAACCTTCCAATTCTCTTCACTATCTACTTACCCTGAAACCTGAGAGCAGCAGGGAGCGTGCTACATAGAAATAAAGCTCTAAACAGAACAAGCTGGCTGAAAGGACCTTTTCACATGGAAGGGACGTTATTTGCAAGCAATACGACTGGCAGTTATGCCATCGGCAGCCCCGATAATCCTCCCCTTATCCGGGGCCAGGCTATCGAGGTGTTTCTTGGCGGACACTGGATACCCGGACATATTGGATACAGCCGTAATTACTTCGAATCACCTATCACCGATACCACCCAACCTCGGAATGTCGGCGCGTACGCTGTCTCAAGCGACAAAGCAAGGGACATCGTGACAGAGACCTCGGAAGAGTCTTTCCCGGCCAGCGATCCCCCTTCGTGGGCCACAAACCATAAGCAGGTACCACCGACCCAGGGCAGCTTATCCACCACCAGCAGCTATTACTTTATCGCAGCCGCGGATAGCAGCATTTGCGGCCTCTGCACCGGCATGCAGATACGCACCCGGGAGGCTCCATCACTGTAGCGCCCTGTTGCTCTCCTTTGGCAAGCAGCATATAATTGCATCAGAATGACTGCTCTCCCGACAATGCTGAAGCAGCCTTAACTATTTGGCTATAAGAAATGGCGGACAGACTTGTGAGTCTCTATGACCTCATCATACGACATGGTACCCCGATTACCGCTCATCTGTGCTCGATGGATTTGGCGATTGCGGACGGGCGCATCGTTGCCATCGAACCTGAGCTTGCAGGCACGAGCAAGGAAGAGATCGATGCCACCGGCCTGCACCTTTTTCCGGGAGTGATTGACGCTCATGTCCATTTTAATGAGCCGGGGAGAAGCGACTGGGAGGGTTTCGCCACGGGCACGCGGGCGCTGGCTGCGGGCGGATGCACCGGTTTCTTCGATATGCCCCTCAACGCTCACCCTCCCACCATCGACGCCAGCAGCTTCGACCTGAAATTGCAAGCAGCACAGGTCAGTTCGCTGGTGGATTTCGCGTTCTGGGGTGGCATCGTTCCCGGCAACCTCGGGCAGCTTGATGAGCTGGCGGAACGTGGCGTTATTGGCTTCAAGGCGTTTATGAGCAACAGCGGGATCGAGGATTTTCTCGCTGTTGACGACTTAACGCTTTATGAAGGCATGGCACGAGCGGCAAAGCAGGGCAAGATCGTGGCCGTTCACGCGGAAAACGAACAGATCACGCACGCGCTTGCCCAACGCGCTGCTATACAGGGGAACGTGGGGATACGCGATTACCTTTCCTCGCGACCAGTGCTGGCTGAGCTTGAGGCGATTGAGCGCGCTATTCTGTTCGCCCAGGAAACCGGTTGCTCGTTACATATCGTCCATGTTAGCTGCGGTCGTGGGGTCAGCCTGGTGACAGAGGCGCGAGCAAAAGGCATTGATGTGAGCTGCGAAACCTGCCCGCACTACCTTGTGCTGACCGAGGACGATATGATCGAGCTTGGGGCCGTGGCAAAGTGCGCCCCGCCACTACGCACGCACTCAGAGCAGGAGGCTCTCTGGAACCATCTTTTCGCGGGCAACCTGCTGCTGATCGCATCCGATCACTCGCCCGCGCCGATGGAGATGAAGACGGCGGACAACTTCTTCCAGGTCTGGGGCGGGATCTCAGGCTGCCAATCGCTATTATCGCTGCTGATTACAGAAGGCCACCACCGGCGTCACCTTGAGCTATCCCGCATAGCCGCAATGACGGCAGAGAACGTCGCCCGGCGCTTCCGCCTCTATCCTCAAAAAGGAACTCTGAGCGTAGGAGCAGACGCGGATCTTACTCTCGTCGCTCTACAAGACGAGCAGCAACTGCAAAGTCATGATCTATTTTATCGTCACCCCCATAGCCCCTATGTTGGAAGAAACTTCAAGGGTCGCATCATACGCACCCTCGTTCGCGGCACAACCGTCTTCTTGCAGGGCAAGATTGTCTCAACCGCGCCCGGTCGTCTGCTGCGACCACATGCTTAAAAAAAGAGCCACAACGGAGAGGATAGTATGGCATCGCTACTGGTGAAAAACGCCGAACTGATCGTCACAATGGACGATAACGACACCTGCCTGTCGGATGGCAGCATCTACATTATCGATAACGAGATTCGGCAGCTCGGCCCGACCAATCAGCTTCCCCAGCAGGCTGATACGATCATTGATGCGCGCAATATGATCATTCTGCCGGGCCTGATTAATACGCATCATCATTTTTATCAGACGCTCACGCGCAATCTACCGGCGGCGCAGGATGTCAGTCTCTTCCAATGGCTGCGCACCCTGTATCCCATCTGGGCGGGCCTCACGCCGGAAGCGATCTATATCAGCACCAAAGTCGCGATTGCCGAATTGATGCTCTCCGGCTGCACCACGTCAAGCGATCATACCTACATCTGGCCCAATGGCGCGCGGCTCGACGATCAAATACAGGCTGCCGCGGAGATGGGCTTCCGCTTCCACGCGGCCCGTGGTTCTATGTCAGTGGGAGAGACACAGGGCGGCCTGCCACCGGATAACGTGGTAGAGGACGAGGCCGCAATCATGCGCGATTCACAACGCCTGATCGAACAGTATCATGATGCAAGCAGATACGCCATGTGCAGAATCGTGCTGGCTCCCTGCTCGCCCTTCTCGGTATCGCCGCGCCTGATGCAGCAGAGCGCCGAGCTAGCCCGTTCCTATGGAGTTCATCTACATACGCATTTAGCGGAAACGCAGGATGAGGCCCAATACTGCACGGCCACCTTTCACCGCTCTCCGGTAGAGCTGGCGGAGGATCTGGGATGGGTCGGGCCGGACGTGTGGCACGCTCATATGGTGCATCCAGGAGAAGACGAGATTACGCGCCTCGGCAAAACTCGCACTGGCGTCGCTCACTGCCCCAGCTCGAATATGCGCCTTTCATCGGGCATCGCGCCCGTCCGCAAGCTGCTACAGGCTGGCGTACGCGTCGGTCTCGGCGTGGACGGCTCAGCCTCTAACGACAGCTCCGATATGCTGGCCGAAGCTCGCCAGGCTATGCTGCTCCAGCGCGTCATGGGCGATCCTGCGGCGATGACGGCCAGGGAGGCGCTCTGGCTGGCAACGCGAGGTAGTGCGAACGTGCTTGGGCGCGACGACACCGGCTATCTCGCCCCCAGCATGGCGGCGGACCTCATTGGCTATCGTCTCGACACTCTGGCGCTGGCGGGAGGAGCTCCGCACGACTCGCGCGCCGCGCTCATCTTCTGCCGTCCATCATATGTAGACCTCAGTATTATCAACGGGCGAGTACGCATCAAAGATCAAACGCTGCTTGACATCGACCTCCCCGCACTGATCCAGCGCCATAATGCGATTGCACGCGCGCTTGCTTCTAAGACGATGTCGTAGGGACGCCTTATGCAGGTGAACAAATTAGCTTAGGAATTCCCCTCTGTTGCTCCCCCGCTGTGGCAACGCGATTGATCGCGTCCGCTTCAGCGAGGAAACCAGGCGGAGCGGTAAACTGGACGGCATGAATGTCGTCGGCTACAGGAGAATATTTTCCACGATTTATTGCTTGTACGCCTTCCGAACCCGCTCCAGGGCAAGCGCCAGGCCCCCGCCCATCCCCAAATTCCTGTCTCGCTGCATTCGTCCCGATCAGCCAGTGCTATTGAGTTATTTCTCTGTAACGATTGGTGACTTCTGTCTGGACCTTATGCAAAAGAGGTTGCAGCGCCATCACATCATCGCTGCTCGTGCTGCTATCAGCAATGATATCGTTCAGTACGGCGTTGAACGCCACCAGTGGCATTCCGCCAAGTTCAAGCCTGTTGCTGGTCGAAAGCTGCTGGAGAATGGTGCAGATGTGGGAAGCGATGGCAGGAGAGTATGTCCGCTCGACGAGCTTGCGCCTCAACATAGCTGCCTCTGCGATATCAACCAGAACAAAAGACAGATTAATGGGCTTGAGGTGCATCGGAAGCTCCTTCTATGCGCTTCATATCCGACTCGTACACATAGAACAAGCACTGGCTTTTCCCATTGGGCAGCTTCGGCCTGAGCAGATAGCGGATGTAAAAAATCCCTCGCGACAGCGTCACGATGCGATACATGGTTTCCTGCGTGATAATATCGGCGTACTCCTCTAGCGTGCCTTCTGGACAGTCGAGCCGCAGGTACATCTCCCCGTTGATCTTCTCGGGCACAATCGAGACGCCGATGCGGTTCATATAGTTGATCACCTCAGCCGTCAACTCGATTTTCAGGCAATAATACGTCATCCCGAACCTCCCTTTGTTCTGGTATCTCTTCCAGCTACGTTCCTCTAATATCAGGTTTGAACATTTACTTTCAAGTCTGATAGCGTTCTTCAGAAATTCAATATATATATACCATGACGATCACAGTTTTGTCAACATTTATCAGAATCTGAAATCTTATTTCAGATGGATAACAGATGAATGGTATAATGAGAAGACTTATCAAGGGTTTAAGATAGGAAAAGAAGGGCTTAAAATGGATACCAGCCAATCAGCTCCAAACCTCAAGGCAGCCATAAGAAAGCTCGTTATTCTTCCGATTGGAAGCTGTGAGCAGCACGGGCCATATTTACCTGTCGATACTGATCTGCGTATTGCTCAATTACTAGCAGAGAAACTTGCCCAATTATTCTTAGATGAAGAGATGTTGCTTTTGCCCGCGCTTCCTTTTAGCTGTTCATGGGAACACAAAGGACTAGGGACGATAGCATTAAATACAGCGACGCTATCAGCGATCCTCCATGATGTCGCATACAGTTTGGGTTCATGGAATACTCCTATTTTCCTGGTGCTTCTCAACTGGCATGGCGGCAATGGTATTCTCTCTTCTCTGGCAGCAGAAGTAACAGCCAGGGAAGGTATTCCAACAACGGTCATTCAGGCTATTTCTCAAGCGGGATCGACCTGGGACGATAACGCTATCAATGATGTTCATGCGGGTGCTATTGAAACCTCGATAATTCAGGCATATTGGCCGGATCTTGTTCCCTATCCTCTTCCCAAGAACGCACATTACGTACCTGATGTTACACCAGCAAGTACACAATCAGCCCTAACACTCGGGATACATGCCATTACTCCTAAAGGCATATGGGGAGATCCAGAGCAGTCCAATCCAGAGCAAGGAAAAAGACTTATTAGCGTACTTGCAGGAAACATCCATGATCAAATAGCAAAACTGTTAGAGTTAGTTAATACAAGCCAGCTTTAAGGAGGCTTTCCTTGAGAGGACCAACCATAGAACACATCTTAAATACGCCACCACGAGATTTACGAGGGAGTAAAATGACAAAAGTACACCTCGAACTGCGCAAAAAAATCCTCACAGGTGAATATAAAACGGGTCAACTGATATCACCGAAAGAGATAGATGACCAATACAAAATCGGCAATACGAGCATCCAACTGATACTGCTACGCCTTGCAGGAGAGGGCCTCTTAAAAGTCCAGCCAATAAAAGAGCATACATGGCCGAACAACGCAGCGATCAATGAATACCGCATAGCCGATTTAAACATCAGGCATAGGATTTTTTCTACGCGGCATGGCGGTTTTGTATCTGATATATCCCAACAGAGCCGACAGGCGTATGTAGAAAATGTTGCGATTAAGGTACAGTATGCCGACGCGGAAGTAGCGGCGCTCCTCAATATCAATGAAGGCGATAATGTTGTTTTTTATCGCGCTCTACAACGAGCTGATCCCGATACGGTTATCGCCATAAGTGATACCTATCTTCCATTCTGGTTTACAGAAGTTCTTCCAGAGCTTGAAAAACCCGATTGTGACATTTACCAACTGATGTTTCGGCTAGGGAGGCAACCCTCCTGGTGTACGGAAACTGTAGATATCGTTCAGCCTAGCAGTGTAGAAAGAACGATGTTTAATTTATCTTTAGATGACCCTTCATCCTTGCTAAAGATCCTACGTAGAGCCTTCGACCATGAAGGGAATCCGCTGAGCGTTGACTTCCTTACTGATAGAGGAGATACATACAGATTACACTATGTCTTTCCGTTATTCGCTGGTGGGATACCAGAGGCATTAAGAGATAAATAAAGGGCATGGCATGGAACTCCACTTCCAGGGGAGAGAGCTCCATGAGCCAGGTCAAAACCATGTTCGTGAGCTACCTGCAAGATACCACGCAGTCGGGTGGTTTCACCTCCGTGCGTGACGCAGGTATTAAGCAGATCGTTTATGGCTATGCCACCTCGACCGGCACGACCTTACTGAGTACGACATAGCGAAGCCTATGGCAATACGCACGGCACTCCGTACGTGACCGATGGCAACGGCAATGTGACCGACGACCGGCTCGACCCGTTCTATTGTCCCAACAATGCGAACAATCCTGACACGACCAAACGCTGTACCGGCGTCTACGCTCACCCGGAAGAGAAAGCCTGGACCAGCCAGGTGGTGACGAAAATTCAGGCATTGGGGACCGATAGCAGCGATCCCACAGTCCCGGCCCCGGCGACGACCTACCATTATAGCCTGGCGACGACCGGCAGCGATCCCAGTTGCAATCCGATCACCGGCACGGGCGTCCCTGCCCAGGAAGGCCAGTGTGTGCGCGATACCTGGATTCCCGGCTATAACAGTCAGCATGTCTCCCAGCCCGATGGCGACTGGCAGGACTACTACCACAGCGAGTATCGCGGCTTTAACATCGTCTACGTCACCAGCATGGCTGGCGATGTGACAGCGGACTATTACTTTAGCACGGAAGCGTGGTATACCCCGCAGACTGATGGTCCCAACTACAGCTCGGGCTCGCTCTATCAGGAGGATGCCTATTGGGGCAATCAGCTCACCGACGGGCAGATCCTGCGGCGCACGACCAACCAGTATCTAGGCACACAGGGCAGCACCGTCAACTCGTGCAATACCGCGCTCAATGCGACCTATACGCCTTGCGAAGTGGTGCTGACCAGCAGCAAAACGCTCTATGCCGAGGATGCTGGGACCAGCAACGCGAACGCGCCGTGGGTCGAGCACGACTACACCTATGACGATATCAATGCGCAGGGGCTGATCACCACCACGCCTGCCTATCACAATGTCTTGCAAGAGGTGATCAGCAGCAAGGACGCTCCCACCATCACGAAGAAGTGGACCTACCTGCTCAATGACCAGGTGGTCAACAATGTGCGCTACTATCATGTCAACGCGGTCAGTCATAGCGAGATCGATGATGATAGCGGGCACGTCTGGCAGTGTCAGGACTTTACCTATGATGAGGGGAGAGCCTCTGGAGTACCTGCGCCAGCAGCAGGCTGGGTGACGACAGCCACCACCCATAGCGATTGCAGCCATCAGAGTACGACTGCACTCAACACGTACACCGGCTATGACACCTATGGCAACACCGTCGCGACCGTCGATCCCCTGGCCGCTGCCAATCCTCAGCTTTACAATGGAGCCAGCGGCCAGCGTTTCGGTCAGCAGGGGACGTCGTTCTACTGGGGTTTCAACGCAGGTGGCGATACGCCCACCGGCGAGATGCATTCGCAGACGGTAACCCTGGGCGGCAACGGTCAGGTCGATTTCCTTATCGGTGGCGGCAATGATAGCAACAATCTGTATGTGGCGCTGGTACGCGCCTCCGATAACAGCATCTTGTTCAAAGCCACCGGACAGAACAACGAAGCCTTGCAACGCGTGACCTGGAACGCTTCGGCGGACATCGGCACGCAGGTCTACCTCAAAGTGGTGGACAATTCCTCCGGTGGCTGGGGTCATATCAACCTGGACGATGTCCATATCGCCGGGGCCAGCCTGCCCAATGCCGACTTTGAGCAAGGCAACCTCTCCGGCTGGATCGTCGTCAGCGGTACCGCCTTCCAGGATGCCAATGTCGTCAGTAAGGTCACCGCGAACAACGGTTGTGGCCTCGCGACCGCTCCAGCCTATATCCCCAGCATCTGGTCGGGGACACGCTGGTATGCAAGCTGTACCACCTACGATAGCTTCGGAGTACGTCCCACCAGCACGAGCAATGCGCTGGCGCAGACGAGCACCACGACCTACGATTACACGCAAGGCGGCCTGCCCATCAGCACAGTTGATCTCAACGGGCAGACCACCACGATGAGTTACAGCTACGACGGCAGCGGCAATCGTACGGTGCAGGCGAAGCTGCCGATGGAGACGGGCAGTTTCACCAAACAATCGACCACCAATTCGAGCTGTACCAGCAGTTCGACGTTACCTTGCTACGAGGTCGATACGGTCTCCTCGCAGTATCCCGGCGCGGTGACCCGCACCTTCTACGATACGATGGGACGCGTGGCGGAGACGCGCACGCCGCTCGATAGCACGCATGATCTGATCGTCTTCACCGTGCATGACGAGTCGGAGCGCGATGTCTTCCAGAGCCTCCCATTCCGCGTGGCTCGTGGCTCGACCTGGCTCGATCCCTTTGGTGCGACCGATGACACCGGCGCGACGCCAGGAGGCACCACCACCCTACTCGACCCGCTGGCACGCCTCGCGGCCACGCAGGACCCGCTGCTCGGTTCCTCGGTCGAGCCGGGGATCAGATGTCTGGGCACGCAGGTCACGGCCTGCTATGACTATGGCTTTGATCAGGTGCCCGGCGGCGACACCAA
Organism: Ktedonobacteraceae bacterium; assembly: GCA_035650355.1. Taxonomy (GTDB): domain Bacteria; phylum Chloroflexota; class Ktedonobacteria; order Ktedonobacterales; family Ktedonobacteraceae; genus DASRHT01. The sequence goes on along the minus strand of DASRHT010000086.1, from coordinate 3,848 downwards.
CTGGTATCACTGGCATTCGGTGGAGGATGCCAATGGGCACATGGTAGTCAGCTTCGAGGATATGCTGGGCCGCACCCGCTACGAGCAGTGGTACAGCTCCTCGGCCTCTCCCAGCAGCAACGTCACGGCGCAGCAGCAAACCCAGTACAACGCGCTGGATAATCCCACCAGCGTCACCATGACCGATCTGACACCGCAGACAGGCCAGACCATCACCAGCGTCACCTCTACGGCGAGCTATGACGATCTGGGCCGTATGACCAGTTCGACCGAGCCGGACCGGGGCACGCACACCTTGACCTATGACGCCAATGGGAACATGCTCACCAATGTCTCGGGCACGCGGACGCTCGGCATGAGCTATGATCTGCTGGGACGCTCTGGCTGCGTGCAGGATGCGGCTCCCACCACCAACGGCTACGGCAACTGTAGCAGTAGCGCGCACGCGCTGGTGCAAAATGTCTACGACATCAGCACGTTGGGCGCTTCCGGCAGCTCAGACTTTGCGGTGGGACAATTAACCAGGAGCGTGTCCACCACGTACTATCCCGATGGCTCTGCCGCGACCTCGACGCAATTGAGTCAGCACGACCAGCGCGGACGGCTGGTCAGCAGCACGCTGCAACTGGGCGTCCCCAGCAGTTGGAACGTTACCACGGCCCTACCGACCTATCAGGAGAATCTCACCTATAACAACGAAGACCAACTAATGACGACGCAGACGACCGTGGGCGGACAGGCAGGCTACACCTTCTCGCAGGCGTACGATAGCACCACCGGCCTGCTCACCGGTCTGTCGAACAACACCACCGGAACGGCGAACCTGGCGACGCTGGGCTATGATGCGCAGGGCGATGTCAGCGACGTCAACTTCCAGACCACCACTGGCACGGCGCTTGCCAATGACCACTTCACCTACGATGGCGATCTGCGTCCGGTGACCGCCAGCGCGACCTGGCAGAGTGGCAGCGGCTCCAGCGGCACGATCTTCAGCCAGGGCCGCAGCTACGATGCGGTGGGCAATGTCACCAGCATCAGCACCACGCTCTCCGCCGTGCCGGGACAGAGCGGCTCGGGCGGCAGCGAAACGCAGAACTTCTGTTACGACGAGGAGAACCGGTTAGTCTGGGCAGGTAACACGGGGACGCAGCCCGCGCCGGGTATCGGCACCTGCGGCTCCGGCACGCTTGCCAGCGGGCTGGGTGGCGCAGGCTACAATGTCAGCTATGCCTACACCCACCTGGGTCAGCTCTGGCAGGGACCGCTCAACGGCACGGGCAGCTACCAGTATCTCTACTGTAACAGCAGCACCCCGCACCAACTGACCGGGCTCTACCCCATCGGCACAACGTGCAGCAATCCGACCGGCGCGGTCTATACCAGCAGCAACGACAACTGGGGCAATGTCACCAGTCGCACGTATAATACGGTCGGCGCCACGCTCTCCTACGATCTGCTCGATAATCTCGTGCAGTGGAATGCGGGAGCAAACAGCCAGGAATGGTATGCCTATACGACCGGAGGCAACCGCTCGTTGCGCCGCAGCACAACCAGTAGTGGCACGACCATCACGGTCTACGCCTTCGGACTGGAAGAGCACGTCTACAGCAGCACCGGCTCCCCGCAGAGCAGCACCTATTACTATACCTTGGGTGGGAGGCTGGTCGGCGCGCTGGTGGGCAGCACGACGCAGTTCTTCCTGACCGATCCGCTCGGCAGCGTGCTCACCACCTTCACCGCGACCGCCAATACCGCCGCCGTGCAGGGCAACCAGCTCTACGGCCCCTATGGCACTAGTCGCTACAGCCAGGGCTCGATGGGCACCAACAAGGGCTTTACCGGTCACTATGCCGACGCGACCGGGCTGGACTACTACAACGCTCGGTATTACGACCCGGTGGTAGGACGCTTCCTCTCCGCCGATGTCGTGCAGGGCGACTTGCAAGGCATGGACCCCTACGATTATGTCGGCGGCAACCCGGAGACCTTAGCGGACCCGACGGGACAGATGTACGCTCAAAACACTGGCGGAGGAGATCCGGTCAGCGATCCGGGGTCTGGTGGAGGCGTCAGTGGAGGAGCGTGCAAGAGCTATATCTGCTATGGGGCAGGTGGACAGGCCGTGCCCAAGCCCAACGCCGGGCCGCCGGTCACGCCGTATTCGCCTCCCTCCCATCCTGCCAAACCCAAGCCCCCGGCACGTCCACACCACACGGGACCCAGCGTCTCGCAGGTCACGGCGGCGCTCAAGCAGGTGGCAGGAGTGGCAGGCCAGTTGCTATGGGAGGCCATCGACCTGGTCTTCAACTTCTCGGGGATGTGGCACGATGTGCAGACCATCATGGACCCCAATGCCAACTGGTGGGCCAAAGGAGGCGCTCTGCTGGACCTGGGCGCGACCATCTTCACCGACATCAACATGCTCGATGGCGAAGGCGAAGCGGCCCGTGCCGCCGAAGTCGGGGCCGAGATCGCCGAGAAGGGGGTGGCCGATGTTGCCGATAAAGGGCTCACCGACGCAGCAGGGGATGTCGCCGATTGCGCTCTGAGCTTTAGCCCGCGCACACCGGTGGCCACCGATCATGGCAAGCAAGCCATCGTGAGCCTGCATCCAGGAGACAAGGTCTGGGCGTACAATCCGCAGACCGGCAAGATGGAGCTGCAACCGATCTTGCATGTCTGGATCAACCACGATCACGACCTGGTCGATCTGACCATCACCACGCAGGCCCGTCCCCCGCTCAAAGCCAGTCAACAGAGCGAAGTGGTACATACGACCCAAAAGCACCCTTTCCTGACCGTTGAAAAGGGCTTCCTACCGGTGAGCCAGATCAAGCTGGGCATGCATGTCTTGCGGGCTGATGGCAGCGTTGGCACCATCACCGGATGGAAGGTTGTCCCTGGCACTGCTACGATGTACAATCTAGAGGTGGCTCAGGACCACACCTATACGGTGGGCGATGGGCTCTGGGTCGTGCATAATTGCGGTGAAATAATAACTCACCATCCTGATGCCCAATCTGCTTTCGACCAAGTGACTAAACAGGTTGGAGATTTGAGCGGTAATGGGCAACTGACCCAGGCTAAGGGGCTAGGTGGCGATTCTGCCGTAAGCGGCTTGGATAATGGATTGAAAGATGGACGAAGAAGCTGGAGGCTAGATTACGATCCGGAGAAAGGACCACACTTCAATTGGCAGGTTGGGAAGAAGAGCGGTGGTGGTCGTTGGGGAGCTGCAACCTTCCCCGGAACACATAGTGACTATGTGGATATGTTATTACGCTTCGGCGAGGGAGGAGTGGAAGCGATGCTCGGGCCGTAATTTGTAGAAAAAACGGCATACCACCGAGTTAATGACCATAATAGATCTCTTTTTGAAGAATATTTCTCGCCCTCGTTCTTCTCCTAAGTGATGAGGGTGAGAAATACTATTTAGGAATCATAGAGAAAGAAAGGATATTTGTATGCAGCCTTTGAGGGCAGAGGATTTTGGCTCTCTCGAAAATTTTGAACTCCTTTGGCGCTGGACAGATCCAGAATGTGCCGTGCTACCTGAAAGTATCCTTACTCAAATACAGGTGCTTCTTCCTGAAATAGCCAGGCAAATAGAGGAACAGATACATCCTCTCTGCCAGCAACTCTCACTTTTCCTGTACAAACCTATACCAGAGAGTGTTTCGGATGAGACACGATTTGAGGCGATTCGGCGTCTCAGGATAGTGGAGCAATCAGATAAGGTGGTTCACGATTGGCTCGTATCGTTGGAAATACCAGAAGGCACCACAATAATAGTAAGTTGGGAGCCGAAAGTGGCAGTAACAGTCCCCTGGCAGATTTTCTGCGAATAT
>DASRHT010000085.1:0-93893 GCA_035650355.1 Ktedonobacteraceae bacterium | reverse complement strand
CTCAATTCCTTTGTGCTGGCTCTGTTCGATTTCTTACGTGTTCCTAACGTCAAGCAGTATATGAGACTCCTTGATGCACAGCCTCTTCGCGCTGTTCATCTCTTACTCAAGTCCCTGACGGAACATTAAAAGGCCCTGATGCCAGGGTGCCTGGAGTACCTTTTCCTGCCAGCATAAAACATGCCTGAATGCAAAATCGCGCCGCGCAACTCAGGGCCATGCAACTGTGCGGTGCTCAAGTCAGCTCCCTGCAAGTTCGCACCTTGCAACATCGCTCCGCGTAGATCGCTCCCATTCAGATCGGCGTTGCGCAAGTCGAGATCCGTCAGATTGAAGCCGCGCAGATCGAGATCCCTCAGGGTCGCATAGCAGAGATTCGCGCGGTGAAGCTTTGCGTGATTCGCCGCATTCTCACCCAGCTTTGCCTGACTCAGATCCGCCCCATCCAGATCGACCTCGCTCAGATTCGCCGCTTGCAGATTTGCCTCGCGGAAATTGGTCCCGCGCAGATTGGCTCCCTGTAAATCGGCACCTTGCAAGTTTGCCCCCTGCAAATCCATATAGGAGAGATCAATCTGGCGCAGATTTTGCCAGCGCAGATCAAGCTGGGAAGCCTTCTCGACGCTGCCACGCAATCGTTCGACATCCGCTCTTGTCAAAGGGGACGCCGCATTTCCAGCTTCAACATCGCCCTCTTTATCCACAATCGCTCTCCTCTCGTATGATAGCTTTTTACTGTTGAGAAATAAACCACACAACAGTATATCCTACAGACACGCAAGTTCTAGATACCTTGAAGCAAAATCTGCTTGTTGTCCAGTCTCTTCTTACGTCCATATAAATAGCATATGTTCCGATATATGAGTATGCGCTTATCATACTAAGAGGGAGCTATCGAATGATCACCTCAGAATTGGCCGCTCTGCTGTTCATTGTTGTGCTTTTGCTGCTGGTGGGGGCTTTAATCTATCTTGCACGCAAGCAGACGACTCATAGAGCGCCGTATGGCTCCTGGTCAGATATCTTTATCAGGCCGAAATCGGGACTGGGGACGATTTTAGATACCAATGAAAGATTACAAGAGCAACTCGGCGCCATGAAGCACTGGAGCCATAAGCATCATAATCATGCTCGCAACAGCCTGGGAAAAAGCCGACCTAAAGAGCTGTAGAACGCCTTTTACGGCCTTTAGGCCGCGCCCCTGATCATCTCTGTACTGATAATTTCGAGGGCAGTCGTCCAGGCATCCTGCATTTCCTGGGAAAAATGGCCGCCGAGGGCTCGCTTAAAGGTTGTAATGAGGCACGCGCCCACGATAGGATAATGTTCAGGTTTTGCTCCAAAGTGACTATGCTTCTCACCCAATTTGTGGAGGGTAGGCATCAGATTAGCCCCTCGTTCCACTCCGCTGACAACGGTAGCTATCGTTGCCATCAATAATTGATACTGTTTTTTCCAATCTGTACGAGCGAAGAGAGGGCGAGCATCAGGAAAAGTATTGAAGAGAAGCCCATAAAATTGATGAGCAAATAGCGGTAGATCAGGAATACTTTCGAAGCTGATTTTGAGCAATTGCGCGTCCATAATCAACGTCTTTTGCTTATCCTTCAGGCTAATGCGTCCGCTGACAGTTAAGGCGCGACAAGTCTCAAGGATAGCATCAACAGGTCGATGTAAGAGCATTGCAATACGTTCAACACTCCGATACCCATCGGAAAGGATAAAAACCTGGCGGTCGATGCGTTCCCATTCTGTTAACCATTCGCTATCATCTACGATAAGACGTTCTCCATGGGGTGTACGCTGCGGGATAAGCTCTACACTATCCATATTTTCTCCTATGAAAAAGCCCCAAAAGAGGCATACTCATTAAAACTTGCAGATCGCGTTAGCTACGAAATGTTCATTTTCGTTTTAATAAGGATGCCAGTGATTTATCAGAAAGGAACTGTATATCCATGAATAGGTTCTCGTGAAATGAATTATATCATTAAAATATTTAAATACGCAATTGATACTTTATGAGTTTTAGATTTTCTAGCTCTTTGCAGAAGATTTTTGTGAGAGCGATCTCAAAAAGATATAGCTCCAACTGGAGCGTTTCATGCTCAGATTCGGATGGTTGCTCCCTTTTATGCTATAATTCCGTTGTACGTAAAGGAGGAAGCGTTTATGGATCTGCACATGAGCAAGAACGCTGAAGAATGGCGTAATACGACGGCACGAACCGCTCGCGAGAGAACCGCAGAACGACAACCACGCTTTGCCACCAGCTCAGGGATAGAAGTTCCAGACCTGGCTACTGAGGAAGATTTACACGGTTTCGACCCCCACGAAAAGCTGGGCTACCCTGGCGAGTTCCCCTTCACGCGCGGCGTTCAGCCAGGCATGTACCGCTCGCGCCTGTGGACGATGCGACAGTACGCGGGCTTTGGAACGGCAGAAGAGTCGAATAAACGCTATCATTTCCTGCTCTCACAAGGCACGACGGGCCTCTCGGTCGCCTTCGATCTGCCCACCCAGATGGGCTACGACGCGGACCATCCCATGTCCGAAGGCGAAGTGGGCAAGGTCGGCGTCTCCATCTCCAGTCTGGAAGATATGGAAACGCTGCTCAACGGTCTGCCGCTCGACCGCATCAGCACCTCGATGACGATTAACGCAACGGCCAGCATCCTGCTGTCGCTCTACATCGCGGTCGCTAAGAAGCAAGGGGTGGAGATACGCAAGCTTTCCGGCACGGTACAGAATGATATTTTGAAAGAGTACACCGCACGCGGCACCTATATCTACCCGCCTGAGCATTCGATGCGCATCATTACCGATATGTTTCAGTATTGCGCGGAACACCTGCCACGCTGGAATACCATCAGCATCAGCGGCTATCATATCCGCGAAGCTGGCTCAACCGCCGTGCAAGAGGTGGCGTTCACGCTCTCCAATGCTATCAGCTATGTGCAGGCCGCGCTTGATGCCGGACTGAATGTGGACAGATTCGCGGGTCAGCTCTCCTTTTTCTTCAATAGCCATAATAATCTGCTTGAAGAAGTTGCCAAGTTCCGCGCCGCTCGTCGCATGTGGGGGCGGATTATGCGCGACCGCTTCCACGCGCAAGATCCGCGCTCAATGATGCTGCGTTTCCACACGCAAACAGCCGGTTCGACCCTGACCGCGCAGCAGCCGGATAATAACATTGTGCGTACCGCGTACCAGGCGCTGGCTGCCGTCCTGGGAGGCACGCAATCGCTGCACACCAACTCGAAGGACGAGGCGCTTTCCCTGCCGACGGAGGATGCGGCCCGCGTGGCGCTGCGCACCCAACAGATCCTCGCCTACGAGACCGGCGTGGCTGAGGTCGTCGATCCTCTGGCAGGCTCGTACTATATCGAGTCGCTAACCAATGCGCTTGAGGAGCGAGCCTGGAAATATATCGAACAGATCGACGCGCTTGGCGGCAGCGTCCGCGCCATCGAACGCGGCTTTATCCAGTCCGAGATCGAGCAGGCCGCCTACGAGTACCAGATGGCCTTAGAGCACGAACGCTCAATCGTCGTGGGCGTCAATCGCTTCGTGGCGGAGCAGGAAGAGCGTCCCGAGTTGCTGCGTGTCGATCCCGCAATAGGTCGCAGGCAGGCCGCGAAGCTAGCAGCCCTGCGCCAGCGCCGCGATAATGCGCTAGTGGGACAAAAGCTGGAGGCGCTCAAAGAGGGAGCAACCGGTACGAAAAATCTTGTCCCGCTGATCGTTGATGCAGTTGAAGCCTATGCGACTCTGGGCGAGATCAGCGACAGCATGCGCAGCGTCTTCGGAGAGCAGCGAGCGTTTAGCAGTGTTGAATAATATACGCAGGAAATGATAGATGCGTAGGGCAAGGTCATCGCAGGCGGCCAGGGCAAGCGCAAGGGATTGCCCCTACCCATCCGATCCCGCGTTGGGCAAGATCATCGGGGGCCCTGCGGCGGTGCCCCCCCAGGCGTGGCACGATGATGGAGGCGGCAGGGTGGTCAACCGGACGCGATCAATCGGGTCGGGTCGGCAGAATGGATGGATAGGGGCAATCCCTCGCGGTTGCCCTATCGAAATATATGACAGGGGAGAAGTTGGACAGTAGCATGGCGTCGGAGCACGAAATAAGCGCAGAGTCACCGGTGGGAGTCTTTGACTCGGGGGTGGGAGGGCTGACTATCCTGGCAGAGATACGCAAAGCCTTACCATTAGAAAATTATGTCTACTTGGGAGATACGGCTCACTGCCCTTACGGCATGCGTAGCGAGGCCGAGATCGCGGAGTTATCCATTATCAACTGCCGCTTTCTGATCGAGCAGGATGCAAAATTGATCATCGTAGCCTGCAATACCGCATCACAGGCGGCACTTAACGCCTTGCGCGCAACATATAGCATTCCGTTTATCGGCGTCGTACCAGCGGTGAAGCCCGCCGCCCGGGCAACGAAACGCGGGCGCATCGGCGTTATCGCGACCAACCAGGCAGCTCAGGCAGCCTATCTGCACCAACTCATCGCCGATTTTGCCAATGACAACGAGGTGTACACGGCTGGCTGTCCCGAGTTAGTAACGTTGGCCGAGCAGGGTCAGTTCGATGGTCCAGCTGTTGAGGCAACGCTACGTCATGCTTTGCAACCCTTACTGCAACGCGATATCGACGTGCTTGTGCTTGGTTGCACGCACTTCCCTGCCCTGCGTCCGGCCATCGAGCGCGTCGTGGGACCAGATGTACAGATCATCGATAGCGGCTCCGCCATTGCGCGGCGCACCAGAACCATTTTAGAGAGCGCCAACCTTCTTCGTGCGGCTGATACTCAACCTGGCTTCCAGGGTACATTACAGGTCTGGAGCAGCGGCAATGCCGAGTCTTTCGGCGAGATCGCCACCAGATTGCTCGGCTATCCTGTAATTGCCCAACATGCCAGTTTATAAGGGAGAGACATGTCAGATCAATTTGCCCTGAACCAGAACGAACAGGATATGATGCAGCCCGAGCTATCCAGAGCTTTTCGTATACAATTTGCGCGACAAGTATCAACGATCCTTTCTCCCGTTGCTGTATCGCTGCCACTGGTGGTCCTGGTCGCTCTGTATCGCTCAACTAACACATTGAACGCGCTGGGCTATGCCATCATCACCCTCTTTTTTCTCAGTTTCGGTCCCATGATCTACATCCTCATCGGAGTACGCAGCGGCAAATACACCGACGTGGATTTAAGTCTGCGCACGCAGCGCGCGGGTCCATTTTTATTCGGCATCGTCTCAACCACGATAGGCTTGCTGATCCTTACATTCGCTCACGGACCCAAAAACCTGCAAACGCTTCTGCTGATCACGACCATCAGCGGCGTCATGATGATGGTGACTACGCTCTGGTGGAAGATCAGCATTCACGCCTCATCGCTTGCCGGGGCCGTTACCATCCTGACCAGCCTTTACGGCTCTATCGTGCTGCCCGCTTATGTGCTGGTCGTGCTGGTGAGCTGGTCGCGGGTCGTGCTGCGCCGCCACACCATCGCCCAGGTCGTCGTCGGCTCCATCGCCAGCATCATTCTGCCGATAGTCACCTTTAAGATACGCGGGATGTAGCATTTCCTCACACTTCTTGTTCACCACGCCCTTAATATGCGATACTGCGAACATAGTGATGAAGTTTGACTCACAGTGAAGGAGCATACACCATGACGGACCAGAGCGCACCCAGGCCGAAACCGATGAGCATTCACGATCTGCTTGCCGACGCGCCCACCAATTGGGGACGCTGGGGAGATGATGATGAGGTTGGCTCACTCAATTTTTTGACCTCGGCAGAGGTTATGCGCGGCATTATGAGCGTGCGGCAGGGTAAGGTTATCACGCTAGGCATGGCTATCGGCAATCGAGGCGGCGATCCGGTGTGGCCTGGACGTACTCCAGCTCGCCGCATGATGACGCGCGATAAGAGTCACTATGCGACCGGCAAGGCACGCAATACGCACGAGGGGCTGGAGTTCGCCGACGACTTCGTGGTAATGTTCCTGCAAGGCTCAACCCAATACGATGCGCTCGGTCACGCGTGGTACGATGATAAAATCTGGAATGGCTACGATGCTATGACCACGACCGGCGGACTGGAAAAGGCCAGCGCCTACCCGATTGCTCAGCGCGGCGTTGTTGGGCGCGGCATCATGCTCGATGTGGCGCGGGCGCGCGGCGTGGAGGCGCTGCAAAAGGGCGAAGAGATTAACCTGCCGGAGCTGCTCGCGGTAGCGCAACAGCAGGAAGTGACGATTGAGAAGCACGATATTCTCATCCTCAGAACGGGCTTCCTGACGCGTTTCTTCAAAGAGGGCGCAGCCAAGTTCTACGAAGAGCCTTTCATCGAACCCGGCTTGAACTATAGCAAAGAGCTGGTGGACTGGTTCCACGAGATGGAGATTCCGGTGTTATGCACCGATACCATCGCTAACGAGACGACGCTGCACAAAGAGAGCGGCGTGGCTCTTCCTCTACACGCTGCATTGATGCGTAATCTGGGCATCTGTCTCAACGAGATTTGCGACCTGGAAGAGCTGGGGCAATCCTGCGCTGAGGATAAGCAGTACACATTCCTTTACGTTGCCGCCCCTATCAAGTTCAAGAACGCCAGTGGCTCGCCGGTCAATCCTGTGGTGATTAAGTGACGACGGCTTCTGTATACTGTGTGGCTGCCTTCATGCCAGATGGAGGAAAATTAAAACATGGAATGCTATGCACTGATTGAAGAATGGCCGCGTGAGAGTCTGGTCAGTTTTCGAGAATTGCCTGGTTACCTCTCAGCCGCACCAACTACTGAAGAGGCTATCCAGCAAGCGCCAGAGGCAATTGCCGAATATCTCCGCTGGTTAAAGCAACACAAGATTTTTTTTCTCGAAGGAGAGATCAATCCTATCAATGTCGTGATCAAAGAACGTTTGCGAGCGGATCGAGTCGGGCCATGTTTCGCAGCCGAACTGGTCCCCCCAACTGATCAGGAGATGGCAAATGCCCTCACGGTAACCGCAACCGCGCACAAGCTGCTCGTTGACCTGTACAACGCAGTATCACCTGCTCAAAGGAGTCAGCGATCCAAACCAGACGAGTGGTCGCTCACAGAACATCTTCAACATATTCTCAAAGCCGAAGCGCACTATGTCGGCTGCCTCTCCGATCAGCCGCCAGCAGCGATGCCGCCTGTACCCGAGACGGAGCTGCCGACGAAGCTTATAGAGCATGGCATGAAATATGAGAAGTTCCTGTACGGGCTGACAGCCGAGCAACGAGCTCGGGTGTATCTCCACGGAGAAGCAAAGTGGACCGCAGCTAAGACATTGCGCCGTATGACCGAACATTTGCGAGACCATTATCCCTGGATGCAGGCCATCGCCCGGCGGCTCCAGCCTTCAACGGATTGACATGTCTGACAAGGCTTTGTTATACTCATAGTCAGAAGCGCATTGTACGCTTCTACCATCCTACCAGGAGGTTGCCCCTATTATGGGTATAACTCGGATTCGGCCAGAGACACATGCTAACAACGTTGTTTCCGGGTCGAAGTAATCACATAGGTATCTGACAACCTCATTTCCTCTTTTTCTTCGTTTCGTCAATACGAAGGAGTTGAACTCACCCCAACAGCGTGTGTTGGTATTGCGCTGTCTGGGGATTTTTTTTGCTTCGCGCTGCTTTCTTTGCGCTCGTGTGCTCCATCGTTTCCTCAGACAGCTAGCAGGGCAGGGACCAGCCCTGCCCCTACAGTCGTCAGGGAAAGGAAACGATTATGACAGCAAAACGTTCACACAATGTACGCAACACCAATCAATCAGGCTTACGAAAAGCAGGAAGCACAGCAAATCAGAGGGCTGGACGGAGCTCCTACACCAGTTGGGAGCCGTTAGCGGACTGGTATGATGGCTGGATGGGCAAAGATGGTGGCAAGCATCATCGCATGCTGGCTGTTCCGGCGTTACTAGATCTGTTAGAGGTTCAACCAGACGAGAAGGTACTGGATGTCGGTGCGGGTCAGGGTGTGCTGGCTCCCCATATTGCTCATGCCCATGCCTGCTATACCGGCGTCGATGCCAGCCCGGCTATGTTGCGTCTGGCGCGGCTGCATCATGGCAATACAGGTCGCTTCATTCTTGGCGATGCCCGCAGGCTACAGGAGATTTCGGGCATCCAGCAGGGAGAGTTTGACGCCGTCGTTTTTCTGCTGAGCATTCAAGATATGGACCCGCTGCCCTCTGTCATGGAGGCAGCCGCCTGGGCGTTGCGCGGCGGAGGACGCCTGGTGATACTGATGACTCACCCCTGCTTTCGCGTCCCCAGACAGAGCGGCTGGGGCTGGCACGAAGAACGCAAGCTGCACTACCGACGGATAGACCGCTACCTGACCCCTCTTTCCGTCCCGATCAAAGAGCATCCAGGCCAGCAGAGAGGCGCATCGATTAGCTTCCATCGCCCCTTGCAGCAATATATCAATACGTTATCGGCATGCGGTCTGTTGATAGATCAAATGAAGGAGATTACTACTTATAAAGTGAATATAGATAAATCAGCAGGACAACAGGAGGCGCACGCGAGGGCTGAGAGGCTGGCAAATCAGGAGATCCCGCTATTTCTGGGCCTGCGCGCCCGCAAGCTCTAACAAAATCACCTGTAAAAGCTCCATCAATGTAACATTTCGCAGCGATTAAACGATGTGGTTAGCGAGATTTTACAAGGGGAGAGAAATGTGCAGCACAACGATCCGAGTACGAGGGGCAAGGCAATAGAAGAGCTATTCGAACAGCATGGTGAGAAGCTCTTCGCGTTCCTGCGAATGCATACACTGTCGCGGGAAGATGCTGAGGATATTCTGGTCGAAACCTTCACGGCTGCTCTGACAGAGATAAAATTCGCGCATCTCTGCGAATCGGAGCAGACCGCCTGGCTATGGCGCGTCGCACGCAATAAGGTCGTGGATGAGTTTCGCAGAGCCAACGTGCGGCGTAAAGCGTTGCTGGAGCAGATGGACGAGCCTGTTTCTAGCGACGAGACGCACGACCCGGAGCAGATGGCGCTCAGACAGGATGAGGCGCGCGAGGTACACGAGATGCTCCAGCATCTATCGGCGCAGCAGCAAGAAGTGCTCCGGTTGCGCTTCGGTTACGGCCTACAATGCAGAGAAATTGCGCTGATTCTGGGCAAACGCGAGAATACTGTGCGCGTCATGCTTTCGCGAGCCATGAATCTTTTGCGCCAGTTATATTCTCATCCATCATCCACGTCCAGATAAATTTCAGCACGAGAGAGGAAGCAGAGTTTAAGGAGCTATCCTATGACATCCAACAACGAATACTTCACCCCTGAGCAGGTTGATGAACAGATAGAGCAACTGCGCCGGCAAAGCGCAACCCATGAACAAACCGGTGAGACTCAGCTTGTAAACATGTTGCAACGCCACTACCACATCCCCCCCGTCGAGGAGGATCAGGCAACGCTGGCACACGCTCGCCAACGTATATTGGACAACCAGCCTGCACTTGATTACGAACCGCAATTCGTCAACATAGGCGCTACTCAACCGGTTGCTCGTCCTAAGCGCGCTCGCCTCACACGCCTGCTCAGTAGTATAGCGGCGGTGCTGGTTGTGGGTACACTGGTGGCGAGCTGGTTCACGGTGACGCATCTAGATCTGGCTAAGCCGCCTATCGCCTCTACTGGGTCAACTCAGAGCAATCTGTATACCATCCACAGCGGCATTGCCTATGGCATCGATGGCCGCACCGGCAAAGTCATCTGGCAGCATCCCGTACCTACAAGGAAGCTGACTAATTTCAATCATGGAGGCAGCGCCCAACTGCTAGTTGCCAACGCCACAGTCTACGCTATGCTCGATTTCGACATCTATGCGCTCGACGCCAGCAACGGCAATCAACGCTGGCATATTATCAATCACGGCCAGAAAGAATACTTCTATATGGTGGTAGATCGCGCGCGGCTTTACCTCTTCTCGCTCGACAATACCTTCAGCGCCTTCGATGCCGCCAGTGGAGCCCAATTATGGCACAACACTACCTTCACCACGGAAAATGGGTACGGCTTTAGTGTACTCAATAGCAATCTGTACACACAGACGAGCGATCCCAATTCACAGGCTCAAAAACTCTATGCCCTTGATGGCGCCACCGGCAAAGTGCGCTGGAGCTATCCCCTTCTGGATGGTTCTCTGTCAGCTCCCCCTCTTGCGGCAAATGGAATGGTGTACTTTTCGTCGGGCAATATCCTCTCGGCAGTGGACGAGCAAAACGGGGATAAGGTATGGGGGAAGCAGATGCCCAATAGAGGCGGTCTTGAGAGCCTGTACGTCGCGAATGATAGACTTTATGTCAATGGGGGTTCTGTGATCGCAAGTTTAGTCGGCGACATCGGCACCATCGATAATACTGGGGGGACCGATAAGGCAATTTATGCATTGGATGCCCGCAATGGACGGATATTATGGACTTCCGAGCCAGATTTCAATGCTTTCCAGCTTCCTATAACCAATGGCCTGCTCCTCAGTCAGCGTCAGCACAATGGAAACTACAGCATAGCAGGACTGAACGCTGCCACGGGCAAAGCAATCTGGCAGGTACCGTTTACCTGTAATAGTGTAGTCGGTAATCCAGAGTCACCAGGAGCGGCGTCTCCCTCTTGCGGCGTCCTCTGGAGCGAAGTTACCAATAGGGTACTGTATTTGTTGGAGTCGGATATTAAGCCTCCAAATAGTAACCAGCGCACTTCGACGGTCTATACTCTAAAGAGCTTTAACCCGCGTACCGGCCAACTTCTTTCTGAGCACCCGTTAGAAAGCAATCAGAGCCTTCCGTTCGCGATTGGAACAAGCAATGGACTGCTCTACGCGACAATCTATATTCCACGCGAAGCAAATACTATCCCATACAGCGATATTGTCTTCGTTGCCTATCGCCTCAACGACGGCACGCAGGCGTGGCAGCATGCGATGCCACCGTTTCCCGCCCCGCAGGGTGCGAATACCTCGCCCAATACGTCTGGAGCGGTGCTGTTCCCTTGATTCGCCACAAAGCTATACAATAGCAACATATACACTTGCTCCCGTCCAATCCGTTATTGGATTGGACGGCTTTTTGCTTGCTTTTATCACAGCCTTTGACATGCCTGCTGGTCTGATACCTCTCGCGTTTGCACTCCCTTCACCCTCTGATGTATAGTGCAACTATAGCAACAAAGCGCACTGGCTTTCTTTGAAGGACGCCATATCTTTATTTGCTAACTGGACACGCGACCCTGCAAGCCCTCCTGAAAGGAGCAATGCTCATGACAATGACCAGAACGTATGAACTGATCGAGCTGGAGTTCGATCATGATTTTGCGACTATCACGATGAATTGTCCCCAGCGCCGCAATGCGCTCTCGCTCAAGCATATGCTGGAGTTGACCGACGCGTTCAGGCAGGCGGGCGAGAGCAATGTGCGCGGCGTCTTTCTGGCTGCCAACGGACCCGCCTTCTCGGCAGGCCACGACTTCGCCGACATGGTGGGACAGGATATCGCCGCGATGCGCAAGCTTTTACAGGTCTGCACCACGCTGATGGATACGATTCAGGCGATCCCGCAGCCGGTGCTGGCACGCGTCCATGCCATCGCCACCGCTGCGGGCTGCCAGCTCGTCGCCACCTGTGACCTAGCAGTGGCCTCGACAGACGCGGCCTTCGCGACTCCAGGCGGCAAGGGCGGCTGGTTCTGCACCACGCCGATGGTGGCCGTTAGCCGCGCCATCGGACGCAAACGCGCCCTCGAAATGCTTTTCACAGGCGACGCGATAGACGCGCAGACGGCTCTGAACTGGGGCTTGGTGAACCGCGTCGTACCGCCTGACCAGCTTGTGGAAGCGTCACGGAAGTTGCTGGACGCGGCCACGCGCGGCAGCCTGCTGTCAAAAGGCATCGGCAAGCAGGCGTACTACGCGCAGATCGATCTGCCGCAGCCGCAAGCCTATAACTACGCCGTCGAAGTCATGGCCTCGTCTTCCCAGCTCGCCGACGCGCAAGAGGGCATGCACGCCTTCCTGGAGAAGCGCAAAGCACGGTTTAATGCTGATTCGTAGAGGCGGGCCAGGGCAAGCGCAAGGCCCCACCCAATCCCTGCCCCGATCAAAATTGGTATATATTCCGTGCGGATTGGATTTGGGCGTGATGCGGCGTAAGGCTGGTAGGGGCAAGGGGCGGGGTTAGAGGGGATGCGGAGGCCTTGCGCTTGCCCTGACGGTTTCGCTTACCCTTTGGCGGTTTCATACGATTTCGGGGGAAAGCGATAAATCGCGCAGGACGCGGTAAACCGGGTCCCTACGATGGGCATGGGCGATTTATCGGATACGGTAAACCACGTCGGTACGAAAATATACATCAACGAAAATATATTTCAACAAAGGAAAAGTGTAAGATGGATCTGGGACTTAAAGGAAAGGTCGCGATTGTCCTGGCGGCGAGCAAGGGGCTGGGGCGGGCCAGCGCGGCAGCTCTGGCGGCAGAGGGCGCGCAGGTGGTGATTGGCGCACGCAACGAACAGGTTTTGCGCGAAGCTGCTGAGCAGATGAGGCGTGAGAGCGGCAGCCAGGTGCTCGCGGTGCCCACGGATGTGACGAAACCGGACGATCTCGCCGCAATAGTTGAGGCTGCAACACGCGAATTCGGGCAGATTGATGTTCTGGTCAATAATGCGGGCGGGCCGCCACCAGGAACATTCGAGATGTTTAACGATGCTCAGTGGGAGGCGGCGTTCGAATTAAGCCTGCTCAGCGTCGTGCGCCTGATCCGACTCGTCCTCCCGCAGATGCGCAAGCAGGGCAGCGGGCGCATCGTCAATATCGTCAGCACCTCGGTCAAGCAGCCCATTGATAATCTCCTGCTCTCCAACGCGATCCGTCCAGGCGTGATTGGATTGGCGAAAAGCCTGTCTATCGAGCTTGCGCCGGAGAATATTACCATCAACAACGTCTGTCCCGGGCGCATCCTGACCGACCGCATTCGCCAGGTCTACCAGCTCGACGCTAAGAAGCAGCAGGGCATCAGCGAGGAGGAGGCGCTTAAAGACGCTGCACGCGAGATCCCGATGGGGCGCATCGGCAAACCCGAAGAGCTGGGCGCGCTCGTCGCTTTCCTGGCTTCGGAGCAAGCGGCGTACATTACAGGGACGACCATCCAGGTGGATGGCGGGGTGACGCGCTCGCTGCTATAGTTTCAATCCCATCAGCGGGTCAAGATAGTCACCATCTCCGTCATCTTTGAGAGAGAATAAGCATCACATCTGAAGATGTCAAGCAGACATCTAGCCGTCATCAAGCATTGCAAGGAAGGAAAGAGCAGATGACCACCACTCCTATCGATATCCTGATCCGTGGCGCGCAGATTGTGGATGGCACGGGCAATCCGTGGTTCTACGGGGATGTCGCCATCGCGGGCGAACGCGTGCTGGATATTACTGCTCCTGGTCAGATTGCGCCTGAATCCGCCCGCGAGGTGGTGGATGCGACAGGAATGGTTGTCTGTCCAGGCTTTATCGATATCCTGAGCCATTCCCATATCCCGCTGATGTACGATCCGCGCGATCTTTCCAAAATCACACAGGGCGTCACGACCGAGATTATGGGCGAAGGATGGACTCCCGCGCCTGTGGGCGGTCAGATCAGCGATGGCTTTGAGGATGTTTCTGCTCTCACGCGTACGCAGATTAGCGAGTGGGTTGAACGCTCGAAGGGCTGGACGCGCTTCCGTGATTGGCTGGATGCGCTGGTCGAGCGCGGCGTCTCGCCCAATATCGGCTCGTTCCTGGGAGGTGGCACGCTGCGTCAATATGTGAAGGGCATGGAGATGGGTCAGCCAACGCCTGATGAGCTGGAGACGATGCGGCGCGTGATGGCCGAAGCGATGGAAGATGGCGCGCTCGGCGTCTCTTACGCGTTGATCTACCCACCTGATACCTATACGTCCACCGACGAACTGGTGGAGGTGGCGAAAGTGGCGGGCCGCTATGGCGGTATCTACATCACCCACCTGCGTTCGGAGGGCGATGAGCTGCTGACGGCGCTCGACGAGGCGTTTGAGATCGGGCGGCGCGCCAATCTGCCGGTGGAGATCTACCATCTCAAAGCGATGGGCAAACGCAACTGGCCTCTGATGACTGAGGCTATTGCACGCATCCAGGCGGCCCGCGACGCCGGCGTGGATGTCACCGCCGATATGTATCCTTACGCCGCTTCGGGTACCGGCCTGGACTCGGTGTTACCGCCGTGGGTGGCGGAAGGTGGGACGTACTTCGAGACACTGGCCGACCCCGAGCGCCAGCAACGCATTCGCGCCGAAGTGCTCGCTCCCTCCGGCGGCTGGGAGGCGCTGGCGCACAGCGTCGGACCCGAGGGTGTGATGCCCGTTGGCTTTGAACAGCCGCAGAACCGGCAATATGCGGGCAAACGGCTGACGGAGATTGCGCAGATGCGCGGCCAGCACTGGCTTGATACCGTGATCGATCTGTTGCTCTCGGAACGCCAGCGCATTTTTACCATCTACTACACAATGGACGAAGCCAATGTCGCGCTCGGCCTGCGTCAGCCCTGGGTGAGCATCTCGACCGACGCGGGCGGCATTGACCCCGCCTGGGAGCCGACGCCAGGACCAACGCATCCACGCGCCTATGGCACATATCCGCGCGTGCTGGGAAAGTACACGCGCGAAGAGAAAGTGCTGACATTGGAAGATGCTGTGCGTAAGATGAGTGGCGCACCGGCAAGCAGGCTCGGGCTACATGACCGGGGCCTGCTACGTCCTGGCTACTTTGCCGATGTGGTGCTCTTCAACCCCGAGACGGTCGCGGACCACGCAACCTTCGAGGATTCACACCGCTTCTCGACAGGCATCCAGCATGTCTGGGTCAACGGCACACGCGTACTGCACAATGGGCAGCACACCGGCGCAACGCCAGGACAGATTGTGAGCAGATAATTACGCTCTACCATCTATACCAGCAAGCACCCCATCCATCATCGCCTGCACGGCGCGGAACTCGTCTTCGTTGACCGTGTGGCCCATGCGGGGATACAGGCGCATGGTGACGTTGCCGCCCAGACGTTGCAGCACTTCGGCAGAGAGCTCCACCCGCTTCTTGGGGATGTGGGGATCGATGTCGCTGCACCCCAGGAAGATGGGGGTATTGGCAAGCGAACCCTGATAATCGCGTGGCGTGCCCTCGGGACCGATCAGGCCGCCGCTCAAGCCGGCAACGCCTCCGTAAAAACGGGCATTACGCGCAACATACTCCAATGAGAGACAGGCCCCCTGCGAGAAACCGAGCAGGATGGTGCGCTCAGGCCCGATGCCAGCTTGCGCCAGCCGCTCAAAGATGGAGGCGATGAGCGCCAGCGCGGAAGAGAGGTCTGGCTCGTTGCTGGCAAGCGGGGCAAGAAAACTGTTGGGATACCAGGCATGGTTGGCTGCTTGTGGCGCAAGGTAGACGAAGCCTGGCCGGGTGATTTCAGGCAACAGCGTCAGAATGTCTTCCGCGCTTGCTCCCCTGCCATGCATCATGATCATAGCTGCCCTGGCTTTTTCTAGCGGCTCGCCTGTCACCCGTAGCTCCCCGATTAATCGTGGGAGGCGTCCCTGATGTGGCCCTGTTATCTCACTCATTGGTCTTTCCCTTTTCGCTTTGCCATTTTCAAACAAGACAATGCTGCCGCAGCCCAACAGGGCAGGGGCCAGCCCTGCCCCTACATCTGCCGAGGCGACCCTCGCGGTGTCCAACAGGGCAGGGGCCAGCTCTGCCCCTACATCGTTCGGAGTCGTTCAGCGCCGATGATGACCCGACAGGCATCGTCTAGCTCCTGCTCAGAGATCCCTGGTCGTCCGCGTATCCAGGCGCGCGGACCCGTCTCTTGATGAAACAGCCCAATATCTATCATTGGTCGAAAGCCAGCCAGCGCCATCCCTTTTTGCGAGGCAACGTTGTCCTCGTCCGCCCCGATCCAGACCCGCGCTATCCCTCCGGCCCTGAGCTCCTTCAGGATATACGCGAGGAGCGCGGGATAGAGGCGCAGGCCGCGATAGGCGGGCAAGGTGGCGCAATCCCAGATATAGGCATTGTTAGCTGGCATCCGAATGGTAAGGTCAAGCTCGCCAATATGCTCGTCGTCGAAGCTCACCCAGCCATAGGTCGCGATCTCCTGCTCGATCTTGCCGAGATAGCACTTGCAGATCCTGGCAAAGCGTTGCAGCACTTCCGTCGGGGCCGCCAGTCCCATCGCCTGGGAGAGCGGCAGGGCCATCTCTGACCCCGCGCACTCCCAGCTAACAGATGCCTGTGCGTCCGCTTGCATGGGGGAAGCGCCGGCAAGGTCCAACATCCAGAGCGTGCCGTGATGCCGCAGTTCTTCGCTAGCATTGTCGGGCATATCAGTTCCCTTTTCTAGGCAATCGGTAGGAGATAGGGCAACCGGTAGCTCCCCGATTCATCGTGGGAGTTGCCCCTACCTGGCTACCTCGGGTTTCAGTCCGACCGATTTCCGTTCAACGATTTCGTTGATGGCGTCGGCGAGGTGGACCTCTTCGATGTTACCGGCGCCCGCCGCAACGCGGATACGGTGCGCGGTCGCCAGCACTTCGGCGTAGGTCGAGCCTTCCGGCGGGACGAATTTGTAACAGGCCAGTTCTAACAACTGGCCGTTGGGATCGCGGAAGTAGATCGAGTCCATAAAGCCGCGGTCGATATTGCCGGTGTTCCAGATGCCCCGCTCCTTGAGCCGCTGCGCCACCTGGGTGTAGGTGGCGTGCGAGACGGTGAAGGCCAGATGGTGCAGGTTGCCTATGCCCTGCGGATTGGGCGCCGGATCATCGCTCCTGGTCGGTCGGACAAAGAACGTGAGCAAGCGTCCATCGCCTGGATCGAAATAGAGATGCGTCTCCTCAGGCACATCCAGATTGGGTTGTTCGAAGATGAGCGGCATGCCCAGCACACCCTCGTAGAAGTCGATCACAGTGTCACGATTTGAGCCGACCATCGTAATATGATGCACGCCCTGGACCTGAAGTTTCGTCATGATATCACCCAATTATGTTTCTGCTTGACAATTTCTGTAAGCTACAGGGCAACCGCAAGGGATTGCCCCTACCGTACCGTTGGTAGGGGCAGGGCTAGCCCCTGCCCTGCCGGGTTCCCCTGAGGTGAAACCTATATTCTAAAGAATAGCTTGCTCACCTGGTCGATGACATGCTGATCACCGGTCGCCTCCCACGCCTGGAAACGCTGGTAGGTGGTCAGGACGAAGTCGGAGGCGCTCTTGTAATGGAACACGGCCTGCACGTCGTCAAGGTTGTCGGCGGGCGCGTAGGTAAAGGTGCCATCCTTGATGGTGACACGCCACTGGCCGCCCCATTCGCCATCAACTTTGATGCCAAAGGTGGCATCGACCCCCTTAGCCGCTTCCTGGTCAACAGTCGCTTGCATCAGGATGAACATGTACGGGGTGAGGACGCCGGCGGTGCGTTCGTCCAGCTTTGCATCCTTCTCGCCCAGGCCCCAACGCATATCCCAGGTATGCACGCCGTAATCCATGATGTGGAAGGCCGGATAGAAGAAGGTCGGCAACGGTCCCATGTACGGGTGCGGTACGTTGAAGCCGCCCCACTCGTCAGCTGAGAGGGAGTCGAACGTCGCCAACATCTTGTTATAGTCACTTTTAAGACGACTGATCGCCTCGTCGCGTGACAGGCTGCGGAACGCCTGCGCGTGCTCGTTGAGCAGGCGGCCCATATCGACCAGGCCGATCCCCTGCGCCGTTCCCCCTGCGCGCGCAACATCCCAGGCCGATAAATATCCTTCAGTCACGTCAATCATATGACCAACGATGTCACGCACCTCCCAATCCTCACAACGCGTCTGGACATTCCAGTTCTGGGGCTGATCGACGATGGCGAAGAAGCGGCCCGATTCGGTGCGCACAACGTCGAGGACAAGGTCTTTGCTGCCGTAATCCATTGGATTGACTGTCATGGCAAACCTCCTACGTATGTGTAAAATATTGCTTGCGGGCAGGTGCAAGACCTGCCCCTACCAGGCTGCCCGCAATATGGTTTCGAGCTGGGCGGCGCTGGTAATTGGTCGAGGATTGTTGTGGATCGCGCGGCTCTGCATCCCCACCTGAGCCAAGTGCGACAGGTCGTTCTCCTGCACGCCCACGTCGCGCAGGCGTCGGGGAAGGTGCATATAGTCGATCATGGCGTCGATGCGTTGGATGGCGGCCTCCACTGTCGCCACAGGGCTGCTGGTCACATCGATACCCATCGCTTCCACTGCCGGAAGCAGGTGCAACGCGGTGGCTTCGAGGTTGTAGCGCATAGCATAGGGCAGGATGATGCCGTTAGCGATACCATGCGGCACACCCGCGGTCCCTCCCAGCACATGACAGATGCCGTGATGCAGCGCCATCGCGACTTGAGAAAGGGCCGAGCCTCCCAGGAACGCGCCGGTCAGCATCTCAGTGCGCGCCTCCACGTCGCTGCCATCGGCATAGCAGCGTGGCAGGGCATGCATGATCGCTTTGACGCCACTGATAGCGGCTGCTGTCGAGAGGGGATTGCGCGTGATCGAATATAACGCTTCGATGCAATGGGCCAGCGCATTGATGCCGGTTGATGCGGTCAAGATGGGCGAAAGGTTGAGCGTGAGCAAGGGATCGTAGACGGTGAGCTTGGGCGTGACTTTGGCATCGGTCACAGTGACCTTGCGCGCCGATCCATCCACATGATGGGTGATCCCGCAGGTCGGGGTCATCTCGGAACCGGCATACGTCGTGGGAATAGCAATCACGGGCACCAGCGGCTGATCGGTGGGAAAGGCTGCCCGCGCGGGCAACCTCGTTCGTCTGCCCTCCACCGACAGGCTAAGAGCCTTCGCCAGACCGATAGAGCTGCCGCCCCCAAAACCGATGATAGCATCGATCTCGTTCTCGTTAGCGAGCACGGAAGCTTCAGCCACCTGAAAGTCGAGCACATGTGGCTGCACGCCCTCATAGCTTGCAACAAGCCGCTCTTCCAGCACCTTCTCAAGCGCGACGATACTCCCATTACGGCGCAGAGCTTGCGTTGAGCAGAGCATGATCCTGCGCCAGGGATAGCGTTGCAGCGCCTGGTCCAGTTGTGCGAGCGAGCCAGGCCCAAAAATAATCTCTTGCGCGTAGCTGGTATAGCGGAAGTTATTCATCGGCACGCCCCATCATTTATGCCAGTATCCTGCTATCACCTGATCCAGCAACACCACCTGATGAATAGTATATCATAATGGAACACGCCAAACATCCACCCCGCCCGCGAATCCCAGAGCTTCTCAAAAGTGGTCTTTTCAGACAGAACGGCTCGCAAGCAAGCCGTTCGAGAGGAAGGTGCTGGCGGTGGGCTGCGCCCACCGCCAGCACCTTCCTCTCCCTGTGAGCGCCGAAGGCGCGAGGAGTCAAAGCATGCAGCGACGTTTGAGAAACCCTGCCGCGAATCCTCGTGCCGACCCGATTGATCGCATCCACCACCATCACCTCCAAATAATGCCAGCCCACCACGAGGCAAGCAAAAAATCCTTGTTCAGACAAACAATTATTATGTAAAATTGAACCAGCAAAAACTTTGTCACACGGAGTAAGCATTATGGATGTCAGGTCACAGGAGATCGAACGGCTCGCGGAGCATTTCGCAGAAGGGCCTTCCACTTTCACCACCTCCCCGCTCTACCAATCGTTCTGCAAGGTAATCGCGCAGGATCAGCCAACTCTTGAACTGCTCACGCAACGGCAGACGGGGCAGCAGGCGTCGTTTCTGCTTTTTGGAGCCATACACTACCTCCTGCTCAGCGGAATACAGCACCCCTTACGCGACTTCTACCCATCCCTGGTCAATCAGGTGACAGCTTCCCCGAAGGACGCCGGGCCGCTCCTGCTCGCCTTCTGTCACACCTATCACGACGAACTGGGGATGCTCATTCGCACGCGGCTCGTCCAGACGAACGTTGTGAAGCGAGCGGTGGGCCTCCTGGTCGCGTTGCGGGCCGTGAGGATGCGAGGTGTAGAGCGCGTGCATCTGATCGAGGTCGGCACTTCCGCGGGTATTCATCTGCACGTTGACCGCTACCGCTACCTCATTGGTGGCCGCGTGTTTGGGCAACAGGACTCGAAAGTCGTCGTCGAAACGCAATGGCGAGGGAAGCAACCGCCACCTGATTTCGACGCGAGACCACAGATCGTCAGTCGGCTCGGCATCGATCTCCATCCGGTGGACGCCACCAACCCCAAAGAGCGGCTCTGGCTGAGAGCCCTCGTCTGGCCGGAGAACCAGCACGAGGCAGAACAGCTCTCCGCAGCCCTTGAGAGTGTCGCATCCGATCCTCCAACCATCATTGCCGGCGACGCCATCGATGTATGTCCTGAGTTAAGCAAACGTTTGCCCCCTGGTGAAGCGCGTATCGTCTTTCATGCCGCAACCCGCATGCATGTACCGACTGAGCGGCGTGCAGCATTTGACGAGGCAATCGACACCATCGGGGAAGGCGGCCCGCTCTACCACGTCTGGCAAGAGCCCCCATCCGCGCCACACGCCGGAATGTCCTCCGATCCCCGTGGAGTGCTGGCCTTACACGGCCCTGATGACGACCAACCCGTCTCACTGGCGCAGGTCAACGGCCATCTGGATTGGATAGAACTGCTGGATGACTGATGCAGGCAGCCTCTCTTCCAAATCATATCAGCCCGCCCCAGAGCAAGCACAAGACCCTCACCATTTACCATCGCACCGTTTGCCGTGGCGACGAGATTGATCGCGTCCAATTTATTGCCGTGCCGCCGCCCGAAATCGTGCCAACCTGCCGCAGGGCAAGCGCAAGGCCTCATCCACCCCCAACCAGCCCCCCTTGCCCCTACGCCTCCGGTCCAACATAACAAATCCTGTTGGGGTGGTTGTGGGTAAGATGCGACGTTGGAGGATCGGTAGGGGCAAGGGGAGGCGGATGGGCCTGGGAGGGGGCCTCGTGCTTGCCCTGACGGCTCCCTCCCACCATTACTGCATAAACGCCCCTCCTCACGCCCGACAAAATCGCCAGTTCCCCAAATACAACAGCAAAGCGGCCTTACAAAGCGATGGTAACGTCAGGGGAGGGGATTTTGTCGAATTGGGGGACTGAGTTGCTTAGTGATGCGTACGCATGATCACGCGCTCGAAGCGGTAAGAGCTGTTGTTGCGCAATTGCAACAGCATAGGGAATCTCGTCTGGTGGTTGCGCTGCAATGATATCATAATCTAAGGGCCAGTGTTTCTCAACGTAATCCATTATTTGATCTTTTGGTAGTAGAGCAAACAACCTCTCTAATGTTTGAGTTTTATCCAAATAACTACTATGCCAGCACGCAACAGGTATTGTGAGAACATGTAAACGCTGATCTGCTGTAACTCTCTCATCTTGAGTTAGTTGCCAAAGCATTAGCAGAGCCTGTTGTCTCTCCTCAGAGCTTTTAGCACTGCATGTATAGAATGTTTCTACCGCCTCGATAGCTTGCTCTACTGCAATATCTTCATGCAATGTCATATCTATCCATACTCGGATTGCTTGCAGCTTTTCTTCGGAGTCCTCGGGGCTGACTCTATAGAGGGCCTTTGCTACCTGGATAACTTGTTTCTTTGGGATATCCTCACGACAGATCAGCTCCTTTAGCATTTGCAGCGCTTGCTGCCTCTCTTTGGAGTTTTCAGGGCTGACTCCATAGAGTGCCTCTGCTGCCTCGACAACTTGCTCTATTGGAACATCCACATGGTGTATCAAGTTTTTTAATACGTGAACTACCTGCTGTTGCAATCGTGACTTATCAAGTCTAAGCATAGAAAGCAGAGATGCAATAAAGGTAGTAATCTGAATATCCATATGTTCTATTAAATACATTAGTGCTTCAATAACTTGTGATTCTACATTAGGATATCGAATACTTATTATATCAAGCATAATTATCGCTTGAATGATATTTTCTATTGAATCTTTACCGGATCGTACCAAATCTATGAGTACCTTAACAATTTGTTGTCTCTCACTGGAATCTTTGAGGGCAAAAAGTGCTATCGGAGCAAGCTGTTCTACAGGCCCGTTTGTCCGTTGTGTTAAATTTAACAGAACTTGCACAGCCTGCCTTTTTTCCTCAGAGCCTTCAAGACTAGAATTATAGAGAGCGTGTGCGGCCTGGGCAACCTGCTCTGCAGAGATATCTTTGCGATGGACCAGTTCCATCAAAATCTGCTTTGCCTCTTGTTCTTCCTCAGAGTCTCTTTCACTCCACTCATAAAGTACTTCTGCTGCGCTAATAGCTTGCTCTACCGAGATATCTCCACGATGGATCAGTTCCACCAGTATCTGCTTTGCCTCTTGTTCTTCCTCAGAGTCTCTTTCACTCCACTTATAGAGAGCCCCTGCTATCCTTATTTTCAGCTCTATATCCATCATCGTATCCAGCTTCACCAGCCTCACCAACTCTTTGCTTGCCATATCAGAGCACTGTTTTGTCTGCATCAATCTACCAAGCTTTTCTACAGCATTAGTGCGTTGTGATGGAAAAGGAGAAGTCAATATCAAGTCACTCAAGCGAGCAATCGCCGATTCTGCCAAGTCATTTTCTACTGGCAGCTCTTCTATCAGGCAATCGCAGACGAAGAAGAGATCTTGCTGCACCAGATCGGTGTAGTGGCTGCGACGGCTTTTGATGCTGCCATTGAGGATTTCGCGCAAGCGGAGCGTGACCGGTTTACGCCCAAGCTTGCCGAGTAGGAGCAGGATCACTTCTTGCCAGTGGGGATCGTGCAGGTGCTCTACAAGGAAATCTTTGATAATTTCGGGGTCTTCGTCCTGTCGGTAGCGTTCGTAGACATCGGCGGCGGCAAAATATTCTTGGAAGGTGCGGTGGACGAAACCGTAGATGCTTTCGCCGTTCTCGTCCGTTCCTCGATCTACGATCAGTCCGGCCTCTATCCGCATCAATTCCATGAATCGTTCGGCCTCTTTGCGCCGTTCGGCTTTTTCGCTGATGAGCTTTCGGTCATCAAGGAAGGATTCTATTTCTCGTAGCAGCAGTCGCGCGGGTACGTCAGTAGCAGTATCTCCCTCAGAACCAGGACGATTTTGCTCTTGCATCGTGCTCTCATCCTGTGAGCGTTGGTGCAGTTTAAAGCCGAGATGGGCGACACAGGCGAACTGGTCGTCGCGGCCTAGCTTCATTTCGGACCAGCGGGCGTTCGTCCCCTTGATATTGGCCCAGGTTTCTAAGAGTAGTTCGGCGCATTTGTCGTAGACCTGGACGCGCTTTTCGGGGAGCCGTTGGGAGCGGTAGAGCGCGGTGATGACGGTCAGCAGAAGAGGATTTTCCGCCAGTTTATGCAGGCGCGTGTTTTCTTTCAATATTGCGAATAACGTTTCCAGCTCCTGCTGCTCTTCGTATGGCAGCGGGTTCAGGCGTAAGACAAATTCGTACCAGCGTTCTAAAAACTGGTGGATCTGGTCGTCATCAAACTTTTGCACCTGGGCATGGGTGAAGAGCTGTTTGGAGCAACACGCAAGCTCGTAGCCAGCAGGACGCGATGTGACCAGGATGTGATTGCCGGGGTAGTGCTGGGCAAAGTGCTCTATCTCCTGCACCAGGCGTTGGCGCTCGTCAAGCGTTGTGACCTCGTCAAGACCATCGAAGAGGATCAGCATACGTTTCTCTGCAAGCAGCCTTTCGAACATGAGCGGGTTAATTGTGATATTCTCTTGCTTCAGTAGCACGCCGGTGGCATAGGATAAGAAGCTGTGATCGGGATGGTGCTTGCGGCTCTGGGTGAAGAGGCGCAGCTCGATACGCAGGGGCAAGGGGCAGCGCGAGAGGAGCGGAATTGCTTGCGCTTGCTCGGATGATGTCATGTTGGCATAGGCGTGGCTCCATGCCAGGTGGCGTACGACGGTCGATTTGCCGGAGCCGGGATCGCCCAGCAGCACGATGTAATGATAGCGTTCGAGCAGTTCAAGCAGCGAGTGATGCTGCTTATCGGCTCTGGCTGTATCGTCGGTCAGTGCGATACGCAGAGGGACAAAGATGCCGTTCAGTTCGGGATCTCTGTTTTGTTCTTTAGGCAGGAAACCAATGATTTTGAGATTGTGCAGGATGCGCTCTACATGAGTGGTATACGTCGCCATATCGCGCTGAAATTGCTCTTCTGTATAGTCGTCTTTGATGGCCTGATGGATTTGACGTAACGTCGTATTGGCCTCGGTCATCTGCTGAGGCATCACCATTGCCATACGTGCTTGCAGGGCGTCGCTGATCTGCGAGCGGAAACGGTCATTGCTATACAACTCGGCAATGAGCGCGTCGAAGAAGCTGGTCAGATAGCGGGCGGCGTCAACTTCGGCGGGCGGTATGGGCTGTGAGAGGTGACGGATACGCAGGGAGCGATTGTAGATTTCGTTCAGTGCTGTGAGATCAGGGGTATCGGAGAGCGTGAAGAGAGCCATTGCTTCGCGGCGCATGGCTTCGCTATGTTCTCCCGGCTCAAAGAGGTTTTGCAAGATATCTTTGTACTGATCGCGCTCTTGCTGCTTGCGAAATTTTGCCAATCCTTGCTTTACGGCTTTTGCGAGAAGCTGTTGCAGGAGACGCTCCTGCTCTTTTTCGTTCAGCCACGCTTTCCCCTGCTCTTTGCCTTTATCGAGCAGGGTACTTTTCAGATCTTTCAGCCACTCGTGTGTATGGGCCGCAACATAGCCGCCAATCGCCATCGTAAACGGGTCGGGCATCACTTCAACCTCTTTCTCTCACAAAATAGGCACCTCTATTTATTAATAAACGTTCGTATGCCCGAAATGTAAAAAATGGGGTTGTTGTACTTATTGTCAACGCTTGCATGCGTGCTGTTGTTGAACGTGCATGGGGTGGCATGATTGGGAGGAGGACTTCGTTTGAGGAAAAGCGATGGTAGCGCCAGAAGGGGAAATTCTGCCAAATTGCGAGACATTTATTTAATTTGTGAGATATTTGACTGTTTCTTGATATATCTCGGTTATACTATGCTAAAGGGCATGATTAAAAGGTCGATTGACGACATTATCAGGATTTACCTTGATAGCTTCCGTGCTGCAACGTCGCTGGACGCGATAAATCGGGTCCCTACGAAGTTCTGGGATGCGGCAACGTAGTACTCGTTTTTGGCAGGCGGAGTGTCAATGATATACGGTTAAAATTTGCTATGGACGATGAAACTACCCAAAAATTATCTGCTTCAGCCCCCAAAGATGAGGCGCAGCAATCAGAAAATGGACGGCAGTACGCGGACCAGCCTACAAGGCCATTGACTCCGCCCAATAAAGGGAAGCGGCGTAAAACACGCAGGGGACGGACCATATTGACGATTCTCCTGCTGCTGGTATTGGCCCTGGCTGGCGTCTTCGCCACCGGCTACTATTACTTCATGACCACTATCAGCGCGCCCATTACTCACTTTATTCGTCCCGTGGCCCGCGGCAAGGATGAGCCGGTAATCAATACGACTCCGGTCTATGATACGATCAAGGGCCGCTCCTGGAATATCCTGCTGATGGGCAGCGATAACGATCAGAAATACACTTTTCCGGCGGTACTGACGCAGGTGATGATGGTAATCCATGTAGATACGACCCAGAATAGCGTTTATATGGTCTCTATTCCTCGCGATTCCTGGGTATCGGTGCCTGGGAATGGCATGCATAAGATCGACCAGGCTTTTCTGCTGGGAGTCAATCAGAATAACACCTTTGAAGGGGGCGTGCAACTGGCCCGCACTACGATAGAAAAGGATTACGGGATTACGATTGATCGCTATGCCTGGGTTGGCCTGTCAGGCTTCGCTAAGGTCATTGATACCCTCGGCGGGGTCGATATCGATGTAACGCACCCGATTGTTGACGATACATATCCAGACGATACCGGTCAGGGCGCGACCCCCAACGATCCTTTCGCGTTCAAACGCCTCTACCTGCCTCCTGGCCCCCAACACCTTACAGGCGAGCAGGCGCTGGAATATGTGCGTTCACGCCATGCCGACCTGGTGGGCGATATCGGGCGGACGCAGCGCCAGCAACAGGTGCTGACGGCGCTCAAGCAAAAGTTGACGGTTGCCAGCATCTTGAATAATCTTCCAGGACTGATTAAGGACTTAACGGGCCAGGTCTATACCGATCTCAGCCAGGACGAGATGATTGCCTTCGCCAACTTCGGACGCGTCCTTACCGGTCAATCGATTCAACGGATCACGCTGGGACCAGGCCCCGCCGATCAGAATTTTGGCAATTATGCCTCCGTCTATGACCCTTCAATCGGCTCTAACCAGGACGTGGTCATCCCCAATTGCGCCGCCATCCAGCCCTTTATCAATCGCGTTTTTGAGCTAAATGATGCCCAGAGCTGCAATGTAACAGGATAACGCACCACGAACTATGGTACAATATCCCCAGCAACAGTTATTATCGAGAGGGAATGACC
Source organism: Ktedonobacteraceae bacterium (assembly GCA_035650355.1). GTDB lineage: Bacteria > Chloroflexota > Ktedonobacteria > Ktedonobacterales > Ktedonobacteraceae > DASRHT01. Next base: position 67,332 of record DASRHT010000085.1, on the reverse strand, counting down.
TTGATCGAACAATCGTGGGAAGAGTTAGCTTATCTGCAATTCCATTTTCTTGCGCAATTTTCCAATGTTACACACGGCATTTTTACCCGTCAGGGGGGCTATAGCGAGGAGCCTTATCGCTCGCTCAATACGTCAACCTCGATCAAGGGCGGCGGCGATAGCGTCGATAATGTTGTACGCAACCGTCAGTTGACGTTGCGGGCGCTTGCTATGCCCGATTCGCCCTGCGTCACGCTCTGGCAGGTTCACGGCGCGAGCATTGCCGCCTTCGATCCTCAGGACGAATGGCGCACCGATTGGGCCTACCACTCCTACTATCATCAGAGCTGGACGCCGCAATCGATCCGCCAGGCAGATGCCCTGATCACGCGGCAGAGCAAGGTTGCGATTGCCCTCTCTTTTGCCGACTGCGTCCCCATCGTCTTCTATGATCCGGTGCAGCGAGTGATTGGTATAGCTCACGGCGGCTGGCGTGGCACGGCCCGAGGCATTGTAGCCACAACGGTCGAGGCGATGCGCGAGCGATTTGGCTGCCGACCGCAAAATATCCTCGCGGGCATCGGTCCTGCAATCGGGGCATGTTGCTATGAAATCACGGAGACGGTGCGTGATATTTTTCTCGGCAAGCAGGAATTTGATACGATGCCGACCGCAGAGAAATTGCGCGGCGTGGTCCGTGACTCCGCGACCTTCTCCGTCCGGCCCACGCCCGATGCTACCGCCATCTACCTGAACCTGTGGGAAACCAACCGCAAGCAACTGCTGATGGCGGGATTGACCGCCGAGCATATCGAGATTGCCGCAATCTGCACCGGCTGCAACACCGAACGTTTCTTTTCCCACCGCAAAGAAAACAGCAAAACCGGGCGCTTTCCCGTAATTATGGCCTTAAATAACTAAACGCAAGGTAGCCAAAGTTGGTATAATGTTAAGATGAAAGCTAGCAGGGTAGCGACGGTAGGGGACCACTCCCACGATGAATCGGGGAGCTACAGGTTGCCCTCGTCGGTTGGACGAAACATTGTTGAAAGATTGTAGCTAACAGGGCAGGGGCAAGCCCTGCCCCTACAGTTAAATCGTTGAGAGATTGCAAGCATGGATGACCACCCCATAAGCCAGCAAGAAATTCTGGCGGCAAATATTGCCGAAGTTCGCTCTCATATTGCCAGCGCGGCAGAGCGAGCCGGGCGCGATCCTGATGAGGTGACGCTGATCGCGGTATCAAAAACGCGACCGGTAGAACTGGTGCAAATTGCGTATTCTTTAGGGGTGGTTCATTTTGGGGAAAACCGTGTGCAGGAGGCGCTCCCAAAGATTGCGGCCTTTCGTCCCCAGGATATGCACTGGCATATGATCGGACATTTGCAGAGCAATAAAGCGGGGAAGGTGGTGGGGAATTTCGATTGCGTTCATAGCGTTGATAGCCTCCACCTTGCCCAGACGCTGGACCGTCACGCAGGGGAACTCGGGGTACGGCTGCCCATCCTGCTCCAGGTCAATATCGCAGGCGAGGAAAGTAAAGAAGGCATGGCTGCGACCGAAGCGCCGTCGCTGGCCCGTCAGATTGTCGAACTGCCCCACCTTGAAGTTGAGGGGCTGATGACGATTGCGCCGCTGGTAGCCGCTGCGGAAGAGGTGCGCCCGGTATTTCGTGCCCTGCGCGCGCTGCGTGATCGCTTGCGTGACGAACTGTCACAATGTTCCTGGCATCATCTTTCAATGGGTATGACCGACGATTATACAGTAGCGATTGAAGAAGGAGCAACGATTGTTCGTGTTGGACGAGCAATTTTTGGTGAACGTATAACACATCCTGAAAGGCAGACGCAAAATGAAATTAGATGATATATTGTTCAGTCGGCGCATCCGGCAAAACCATGCCCTGGAGCACGCGACCATTACTATATTAAGTCGCATCGTCCCTAATCTAAGCGTGAGCGCCCGTTCCAGCTCGGATGGCTTTATCATTTTCGGCGATGTGGACCTGGGAAAGCTGCGCCAGGCGTTAGATGAGGCGCTGCGTCGTTTGCAGGCAGGCGAGGCGGAGCTGGCTATCCATCCCAACTGCGGCACCAATCTGGCGGTTGGCGTCTCTCTGATCACCATTGGTACCCTGCTCGGCATGACCTCCAGTCAGACCCGCACGCGTGTCGCCACTGCCGCTGTCTCTTCCCTGGCAGGCTGGGCCGCGGCCCGTCCCCTGGGCGAATATGTGCAGCGGCACTTCACGACCTTGCCCGATCTCACCGGAGTGCGCGTCACAGAGATCAAACGGCGCAAGTTCCTGGGTTTCACCTTGATCGATGTACGAACTGTACAGGAGTAACGTATGTTTGTTCCGCCACCTCTCCCATTTCCCATAGTGAGCCTGGCCGTGCGCATTGTCATCGGCGCAATCATCATTGCCATGCTGATCCGCGCCTTTGCATCCTGGTTCCGTATCGATGAGAGGTATGCCTTCATCCGCTTTTGTGCTTATATGTCAGATCCGTTTATCAGGCCATTGCGGCGTTATGTCCCTCCGGTAGGAATGATAGACCTATCCTTCCTGATAGCCTGGTTTCTGCTGGGCACACTGGAGGTCTTGCTGCTTCAGTCCCTGCCTCTGGGCTGGTAGGTATATGCGCATCAATGTTCGCGTTATCCCTCGCAGCAGCAAAAGCGCGCTGGAGTGGGAACGGGGAGCGATTAAGGCCCGCCTGAAAGCTCCCCCTATCGATGGAGCGGCGAATAAAGCCCTGATAGAGCTATTGGCCGAACGCCTCACCATCCCCCGGCGCGCTATCACTATCGTGCGCGGCACTACCAGCCGCCAAAAAACGGTCGAGATCGAGGGTGTGACGGTAGAAGAGGTGGAGCAAAAAATAGGTCAGGCAACCATTTAAAAAACGGCTGCCTGATCTTTTTTTGCTATCCCGCGAGAAACTTCCCTAACCCACTTTCCATCTGGATATGCCCGTTCGGGTCAACAGCCAGGACGACGAAGGCTTTATCGACGGGATCGCCGTTGCCGTCAAATTTGATTTGCCCGCTTACCCCCTGAAAGGTCGTTTTGCTGAGCGCCTGCCGGAGATCGTCACCAGTTACAGGCGTCTTGCTCGAAACAGCGGTGCCGTAAGCGTTGGACAGGGCGAGCATAGCGTCGTAAGAGAGGATGACGTCGCTGGTGGGACGCGAAAAACCGTATGCGCCCGGGTGTTTGTTTGTAGGATCGAATGCCGCGGCATAATCGCTAAAGAACACCGGCTTTTGAGATGCCAGGTTCAATGCCTCCCACTCGTCGGGATAGGCGAACGCGGTGAAATGCAAACGGCTAAAGGCTGATCGGGCGCTACCGGCATAGCCTCCCAGTTCGTAGAGAGCATCTCCTCCCAACACATTCAAGCTCGCAGGAGCGTTCGTTGATACCAGGTCCGTCAATAACACTCCTACATCGCTGGCATAGCCAGAGAAGTAGATCAGGTCAGGATTATGGGTCAATGCATCCTGTAAGCTCTGCTGTAAGGTGCCAGGCTGCCCCACCGTGTATTTTTCTGTCACTGCTATCTTGTTCCCATCGGCCTCGAACTGTTGCTGGAAATCCTGAGCCAGGCTCTGGCTGTAGGGATTGGCCTGATCGACAAAGAGCGCCACGTTTTTCGCCTTCAGGGTGTTCTCAGCGTACTTCGCGCCCGCGATCCCCTGAGATTTATTGGATGGCGCGACGCGGAAGAAGTAGGGCGAGACCCCCGATAGCTGATCGCTTGATGCCGTCTGCGAGATCATCGGAATATGAGCATCGCTGAGAACCTGTATAGCTGCAAAGCTCAAATCGCTATGCGGCCAACCCATCACACCGGCAAAGGTGTTATCCGCTTTGGAGAGTTGAACGATCTGCCGCGCAACCGCCTGGACATTGGGCCCCTGGTCTCCCGAGCTGGCGATCAGGAGACGGATTTTCAAGTTATTGGGCAGTTTAGCGTTATCGTTAAACTCTTTTTGCGCGACATACGCCCCCTGCAAATCGTCGCGTCCTAAGCTTACCAGCGCGTCCGAGCCGGAGGGGACGGTCGCGACTACAAACGTGACGTGAGGAGACAGGGCTACACGCTGATCTTCCAGGTAGATCAACGCCTCCGCATCACTAGGATCTTGCGAAGCGGCCTGATTCCATAGTGCAACGGCGCTCCCGACATCTTTATTCCTGAAACTATCAGCCGCCTGCTGCTTGAGGCTGCCATCTGCACGGTTGGTATCGAACGTGTAGCTGCCGTCGCTGACGCCGATTATCTGATTCCCGACGGTGGTGACGCCGATGCCATTGCTACTACTAAATGGAGGAAGCGTCGCCGTGGGATTTGGGCTACCGGGGCCAGTGTTAGGATGCGCGCCCAGCCGGGGCAGAATAAAGGTAGCGCCGACCAGCAGTGCGACAACAATGATGAGCAGGATGAAGCTGGTGCGAACAAAGCTTCCCCCGCTCTGCTGCCTGGATGACGCTCCCTGCCCCTGGAACATCCCTGGCTGTCGAGAGGGTGGAGGGAAGCGCACCGGGGACGGTGGTGGAGGGGGAGCTTGCTGCGCCTGCCTCATCTGTTGCGCCTGAGCTGGCACCGGCTGGGGACGCGGTGTAGCAGGAATGGTCGGAGGGACGCTTATTGGTCCCGATGTCCCCAGCGTATAGCTGCTTGTATCGCCCGATGTTCTGAAACGCTTCATCATAATATCGTCGATATCGTGCTTCATGGCTGCCGCATTCTGATAACGCTTACTGACGTCTATCATGAGCGCGCGGTTCAGCACCTGTTCTATATCGGGCGAGAGTTGCGGATTTAGTGTGCGTGCCGGCGGATAGGTGAATGGCGGGTAATCGCGCGGATCGCGATTCGTCAACAGGTGGTGCAGCGTCGCCGCCAGCGCATAGAGATCGGAGCGCGCATCGGCATTCCCCTGATATTGCTCAGGAGGCGCGTAGCCCGGCGTACCCAGCGCCGAAGTTTGTTTGCGCTTCACATTCTTGGCAGCGTCCGCACGCGCGATGCCAAAGTCCACCAGGTGCGCACGTTTATCCTTACTGCTCACAATGATATTGGCCGGCTTGATGTCGCGGTGAACAATTGGCGGGCGCTGCTGCCCCAGATAGTCAAGAATGTCCAGCACCTGGGAGGCGTAGGCCAGGGCCTCGCGCTCCGGCATGGGCTTTTTCACCCGCTCCATGCGATCTTCCAGGTTCTCCCCAGGAACGTACTCCTGGACCATGTAGTAGCGCGTGCCTTCCTGGAAGCTATCGGTCACAGCAGGGATCAGCGGATGGTCCAGTTGCGCCAGCGTCTCCACCTCGCGCTGGAAGTTACGCACGTCCTCCTGGCGCTTCGCCGGATCGGTATTATCGGAAATTAACTCTTTGATGACGACGGTCTTGTTAGATACGTTGGCGTCGCGAGCCAGCACCGCGGTCCCCATTCCTCCCTGGCCGAGGATTTTTTCGACGATATAGCGCCCATGTTGTAAGCGCACGTTAGGGGCCAGCGTCCCGGAGACGCCTGAAGTGCCCCCTGTAGTGGTTGAACCTGAGCTTGCCTGAGTGGCACTTGTGCTGCCTGCTGCCACAGCAGTGGGTGACGTGCTCAGGTATCCTCCACAGTTAGTACAAAAGTTTTCGCCCGGCTGATTATCAGAGCCGCAAAAAGGACATTTCATGATCCCTGCCTATCATTCCAAAAATTACTACGATCAACATAGAGAGGCTCGCTCACATCCCTCCCTATTTCAGGAAACGACCCAGTGGTGCCGGTTCTATCTTGATATGCCCCTCAGGGTCAACGAATAAAATGACAATGGCCTTATCTACAGGATCGCCATTAGGGCCGAACGCAATCTGACCGCTCACCCCCTGCACCGTCTGATCACCGGTCACTTTTCTCAATCCCTGTTGCAGCTCTTCCGGCGTCACGCTCTGCTTGCCGCTGCTCAGCGCGATATTGTATCCTTGCAAGAGTGCCAGCATGGCATCATAAGAAAGGATAACATCATTATCGGCGCGAGTATAGCCATAGATCCCGGCAGTATGTACCCTGTTGGGATCGAAATCATTAATATATTCGGCGAAAAACGCCGGCGCTCTATCTCCATAGCCCAGCGCGATCCATTCATCAGGATAGGCAAAGGCGGTGAAGTGCAGATGACTAAAGCCTGCACGCGCGCTGCCAGGATAGCCGTTCAACTCGTAAAGCGCGTCCCCTCCCATCACCGGCAGATTGCTGCCCGGCGGCAGGTTGGCGAGGATGGCGCTCACATCGTTGGCATAGCCAGAGAAGTAGATAATATCGGGATTATGAGTCAATGCATCTCGTAAAAGTCCGGGCAATTTCTCTGACTGACCAACAGTATACGTTTTTTCGACCGCGATGGCATTACCATCGGCCTCAAACTGTTGTCGGAAATCCTGTGCCAGGCTCTGGCTATAGGGATCGCTGGGATCATAAAACAGGGCCACCGTTTTTGCGTGCAGCGTTTGCTCCGCGTATCTGGCCCCCTCGATGCCCTGAATTTTGTTGGATGGCACGACGCGGAAAAAGTAGGGCGAGGTATTGGTAAGCAGGTCGCTCGATGCGGTCTGCGAGACCATTGGGATATGAGCTGCTGCCAGAATGCCGACGGCTTCCACAGCGCGCGAGCTGTAGGGCCAGCCCATCACGCCCGCAAAGTGGGGGTCCGCGTGCGCCAGTTGCACGATCTGATGAGCCACCTGAGTGGTGTATGACGTCTGGCTGCCCGTATTGGCGATCAGTAGCCGAATCTGAATGCCTCCGGTAAGCTTCGAGCCATCGTTAAATTCTTTTTGCGCGACATACGCTCCCTGCAAATCATCCCGCCCGACTCCGACGGTGCCGGGATCGCCCGAAAGCATCGTGCCCACTATAAAATTAACATATGGGCTCGCCGAGTTGAGCACGCGCAGGTTCTCCAGGTAGATCAGGGCCTCCGCATCATTCGAATCGCGCGCCACGCCTTGATTTAACAATGAAAGAGCAGCGCTCACATCAGGATTTTGCTGCCTGAGCAACTGCGCAGCCTGAGATTTAAATGTGCCGCTGGGACGTCCCCCATCAAAGACAAACGTGCCATCGCTAATACCGATAGCCTCATTATTGACCAGGCTAACGCCGATGCCGTTCCCGCCCACATTAGTAGAAGGCTGCAAGTAGCGTAGCGCGCTAAAAGCTCCGCCCACGATAATAGCCAGCGCCACAATAACCGCGAGTACGTAGCATCCCAGCCTGTTCTGGCGCTTCTGGGCTGCTGGGGCGGCATACGTGCCCGGCTGGTAGAGAGCGCCGGGCGTTGCGGACTGGGGCTGTGACGCGCCTCCATGCGAGGGCTGAGCCGAGACAGCTACAGCGGGCAGCGGCGTTGCAGGATTGATGACCGTTGGTTGATTGCTGACATTGACAGCGGTAGGAGCGGTAACGGTATTCTGGTTGCTGACCGCGTTCATCGTACCAGATGTACTCAACGTGTAGCTGCTGACATTCCCCGTAATGCCGTAGCGTTGCTGCAAAATTTTATCGATGTCCTGCTTCATCAACATGGCGCTCTGGTAGCGATGGTTGATATCATTCGTCAGAGCATGCGTCAGCACCTCTTCAATATCTGACGAGAGCTGGGGATTAAACATGCGGACCGGCGGATAGGCAAACGGCGGATAGTTGCGGGGATCGCGCCGGGTGAGCAGGTGATGCAGTGTCGCGGCAAGCGCATAGAGATCGGAGCGCGGATCGGCGTTGCCCTGGTATTGTTCCGGTGGAGCGTAACCGGGCGTGCCTAGCGCCGAAGTTTGCTTGCGCTGGGCATTACGAGCCGCGTCGGCACGAGCGATCCCAAAATCGACCAGATGCGCTTTCTTATCCCTGGCGCCAATAATAATGTTGGCAGGCTTAATATCGCGGTGAACAATCGGCGGGGTCTGCTGCGACAGGTAGTCGAGGATATCCAGCACCTCAGAAGCGCAGATCAGCGCATCGCGCTCCTGCATAGGCTGCTGAGTGCGATTGAGGAGTTCTTCCAGCGTCTCGCCTTCGACATACTCCTGCACCATGAAGTAGCGGGTGCCTTCCTGGAAATGATCGGTCACAGCCGGAATAAGAGGGTGATCGATATGTGCCAGGGTCGCCACCTCGCGTTTGAAGTTGCGCACATCCTCCTGTAGCCTGGAAGGATCTACATTGTCCGAAAGAAGCTCTTTAATCACGACCGGTTTACTATCCAGGCGCAGATCCGTTGCCAGCAAAGCGGTTCCCATGCCTCCCTGGCCCAATACCTGCTTGACGACGTAACGACCACCCTGCAACCGTGAGCCTGGAGCGAGAGAACGAGAGTTATCACCTCCCGGCGTTGCTGCGGCAGACGTACCAATCATTTTCCCACAACTGCCGCAATAGCGCACCCCATCACGGTTTTCTGCCTTACAGTAAGGACATTCCATCTTTCTTGCCTACCTTCTGAGATGCAAGAGCAGCAACTCTCTCTCCTGATCCCAACAGAAGAAGTTTTAGATGATTATACTGTGTTTTCTGACGCTAGTCGAGAGATGAACAGACATATCCTGTTATTACATACGTATTCTGAGGGGAAAAGTTCAACAAGGTTGAAGAGAGAGGTGGCAGAGCTTTCAGCTAGCTCTGTTTGTCCCTCAAGGTATCAGATTGTCAAGGTTTGTAAAACGTCTCTGATGTCAAATATGATGTCAACTGATGCAACAAAAAAGAGGCATAATCTAGTATGCCTCATGTAAGTAACAAGCCTTGTTGGCCGAAGGTCTAATACGTTTCTATTCTGGTAGACGTGCGAGAATTTGTTGAAGGAGTGTTGTATGTTCTGCGAAACGCTGGTGCATCTCCGTTTGCAGGCCCACAACCTTGCTATCCAATTCCGCAATTTTGCCATCCTGCTCACTGAAACGCTGGCGCATCTCCGTTTGCAGGCCCACAACCTTGCCATCCATTGCTGCAATCTTGCCATCCATCGCTGCAATCTTGCTATCCATTGCTGCAATCTTGCCATCCATTGCTGCAATCTTGCCGTCCATTGCTGCAATCTTGCCATCCTGCTCACTGAAACGCTGGCGCATCTCCGTTTGCAGGCCCACAACCTTACCGTCCAGTTCAGTGAACTGCTCTCTCAGTTCAGCTAACTGATGGTTCGTAAACTGATCGTGTCTCATCAACGTCTCAAAAATCTTGTCATTCTGCTCGTTTACCTTTTCAAGAGTGGCTTTGTTCACTAATGCCCCTAATGCTATATTCATTAGCTCAACAGCCCTCTGAAGTTCAGTATTCGATCTCTTGAGTTCAGCATTCTCGTGGTCAACTCGTGCTACTTTATGCTCAACCTGTGCTACACGTTCTTTGAGTGTTGCCATATGCCCCCCAAACCTATTCAACTTAGTCCGCTAGAGAGAAGATCATCTCTTCCACAGTTTACCTTGCTCACTATCATACTTTAGGTTTATGGTTTTGTCTAGTTCTGGCTTCCTGCAACAGGGCTTCTCATACGTTGTCTTTTCATATAGAACGGCTCGTTTGCGAGCCGTTCTGGAGAGGAAGGTGCTGGCGCTGGGCACAGCCCAGCGCCAGCACCTTCCTCTCCCTGTGAGCGCCGAAGTCGCGAGGAGTCAGAGTGTGCGGTGACTTTTGCGAAACCCTGCTTCCTGCAAAGCTTGTTATTACACGTATTCTGAGGGGAAAAGTTCAACAGAGATCCCGCAGGGACGTGATCTATGGGGTTTGAGCGGTAAAAGATCTCTGGAAGGCACAACGCATAAAAAAGGACAGCCGCTCTCGGCTGTCCTATGTCTCTGAGGAGTCTACAAATGTTGGCAACGCAGAGAAATGATGCCGGGTGCAAAATGATTTGCCTTCTGCAAATACTCCTGCTCGTTGCCCTCAATCATCAGTTTGTGCATCACGACCACATCACCATCGGGCAATGGCTCCGCCGGTTGCAAACATAACTCCATTACAGCGCAACCGCGCTCGTACACCTTGACCAGCCCACCAGCTCCGGGAATGCGATAGATCCGATTCTCTATCGAGGGACTTGTCACCTCAAGATAGCCGAACTTGATGAGTTGCTGGTACTGGTTCTCGGACAACATCTCGCGCAGAAGTGCTTTCGCCCGACTCTCAGCAGACAAGTGCTCGCTTACCGACTCGCGCAACCGCCCCACACTCCCATCAGGGGACTGTGAGAGGTAGTAGATGGCCAGTAAGAGGAACAGCAGCCAGATACCGAGGAATAAGCTCAGCGTTTCCAACATAGCTGCCTCTACTCCTCATCCGCCTACTACGCGCGGCACGATCACAATCTGCTCGGCGGTACGATCAAACGAGTCGATACGTTCTACAGTTTTTCCTGACTCTACTCTGAAGGCGGTTGCTCCTCTCTTACGCTCTTCGTTAAAGATACGTTCAGCTTCTCGAATCGCCGCCACGGCCTCTGGATCGTTCGTCTCTACTTTATTGGAATCCCAAACAATCCGGTCATCACCGCGCCGGGACATGACCCGTAGCATACCCACTGTCTGTCTCCTTCTCGTGTACAAGCCTTACATTACCGAGCTATGCCCCTGGTTGCTCAACACCGAGGAACATATTGAGATAGATTGAGCATAGCACGCATTCTAATAATGAGTCAAGGGTAAAGCGTAAAATGTGACGGTTTTTTTAAAATTCAAGACTTGAGAATGTCCTGTTTGCAACCGCTTGCTGAGCAATAAAGAGAACGTTTTCAAGCCTTTAACTCATGTTCACTTGACTTCTCAGGGCGTGATGCTTATACTCTCCTCAAAGCAGGCAGCGGGAACTGGTGGTTAGCTTGACCTGCTTGCGGGATTGAAACGAAACGCTATGAAAGCAGACACGGCAATACACAGATGAAAGTACTACCCCGTCCGGGTACGCTCTCAACCTGCACAGAGCCGCCATGAAGCTCTACGATCATTTTGACTATCGCTAGCCCCAATCCCTGCCCGCCTGCATGGCCGCTTCTGCTGCCGGGTATCTGGTAAAAACGTTCGAAGATATGCTGTTGGTGCTCAGGGGTAATGCCGCTGCCGGTATCCGAGACCTGAAGCCTGGCGACCTGTTCAACCTCGTCAAAGTTCTCTTCTGTTCGCTGCTGTTGCGTGACGTTCTCAACGCTGGCCGCGACCGTCACCTGGCCGCCAGCAGGTGTATGACGCAAGGCATTGCTCAGTAGATTGCGCAGCACCTGCTGAAGCCGCATGGCGTCGGCGTAGAGGCGCGGAAAATTTCTGGCAACATCAACGTTGATCGTGACGCCGCTATCAATGGCGCTCAGCTCCATTTCTTCGACGGCATTGGTGACGATATCCGGCAGGCTCACAATCTCCCGACTGAGGCGCAGTTGTCCGGTATCGGCCCGCGAGACGATGAGCAGATCTTCTACCAGCGCGTAGAGGTGTTCGCTGCCAGCTCGCGCCCGCAGAATGAATTCGCGCTGGGACTCGCTCAGTTCGCCTGCTACGCCGTTGAGCGCCAGGTCGAGGTAGCCGTTGATGGCGTTGAGCGGCGAACGCAGCTCATGTGTAATCATCGACAGGAAATTCGCTTTCATACGGGTCGCGTCGCGAATAGCAGTCACGTCGCGCGCCATCAGCAAGCATAATGGCTTGCTATCCAGACGGCCAACGCCACTACCGTGTCTAGCTGCGCTCAGGCCGTCTGCAAGGAATGGCTTGCTCGCCGTGGAGACAGGCGTGATGCTCATCCCTATCGAACGCGCGGCGCTCTGGATGCGCAGGTCAATTTCGATATACGGTTGTGGCTGCTCCTGCTGCAAAGCTTTGCGAATCATGCACATCTGCTGGCAGCACTGAGGGCCGTCTTCGTTATAGCAGCCGAAGAGTTCCATGCACTCCATGCCCACGACCCGCGCCGGCTCAACCCCGAAGATGCTGCCAAAGGCGGGATTGACTTCGATAAAGCAGGCATTATCGCCCAGGAGCGCGATACCGTCCGAGCTGGACGCCAGGATTGCTCGTAACTGCTCCTGATCGGTGCGCACCTTATGGAATAGCTCGACGTTTTCCAGGGCCGCCGCCGCCATACAGCTCAAATTACGCATCAGGCGTAGCTCTTCACTGGTAAAAGGTCGCGCACGTTTCAGAAAGAGTACGCCGTACAGGGCGTCTTTGGAGATGAAGGGAACGGCCAGTTCCGCTACCTGAGACGGATGGAGCGATTTGTTTTCCTCGGCTGGCCCTTCCTGGCCCGGCGAACGTAAAATCGGGTGGCGATGGATCGCAGCCCAGGCCGCCACCTCTTCTTGATTATAGAGGCTGATCTTCTCGCGGCCTGGTTCTGAGGTCTTCACCTCAGCTATGTGTTCTCCTGTGGCGTGTTTCTGGGCGCTTGCTGAAGACCACTCGGCCACCGGATAGAGTTCCTGCACGCCCGCGTGATAGAGGTAGATCAACGCCAGTTCGCAAGGGACCAGGTGGCACGCATCGGAGAGGATCGTGCGATAGAGGGCATCCGGCTCAAGGCGAGTGGTAATGCCCCGGGAGAGATGGATCAGCATTTCAAGCTGGTTGGCCTGCTGGAGAGCCAGTTCGGCATTGCGCGCATTGACGATTGCCAGGATCGCCTGGTCCGCGAAGATCGTGAGCATCTGCGTTTTGCGCTCATCAAAGGCATTCACATCCTGGCTACTGGCGGTCAGCGTCCCGATGAAGCTGCTATTATTGATCAGCGGCACGCACATAATCGAGCCGACGGGTATACGTCCAAGTCGCTTAAAGCGAGGATCGAGACTGACATCGTTAATCACCAGCATCTCTCGATGTTCCGCCACCCATCCCGCGACCCCTTCATTCAACTGGAAGCGCGTCCGACGAGGTTTATGTCCATTTTTTTGCAGGGCAGCCATCGTTACCAGCACTGTTCCGGTCGCGTCCAGCAGCGCAATAGAACAACTTTTGACTTCTAATAATGCTCCAGCATTTTTCACAATTTTTTGCAGAACATTCACCAGTTCCTGCGACTCAGCCTCAATTGCGACCTCGCTCTGCGTCGGCTGGCGATCATAGACAAAAGATAGATTCGTATGCGCGGTCATTCTTAGCCCTCTTTGCTACTTCGCCTGTTCAATGCTGGCAAACGTATAAAAAAATCCCCTGTGTTTATAGTATCGGCTTGCTATGCAGATTGCCAACGCCGCTGACGCGCTAGCTTCGCTCAGGCCATCTGCAAGGAATGGCTGGTGAAGCATATGAGATGAATATTAAAAGGAAGTATAGCACGGATTTTCGCGAGAGGCGAGTTCGCTTTGTCGAGCTTCTGATTATTTCTTTTCTATTTTGCGCAAGCGGGCGCTACGAATGCTTTTCTGGCTGAGGGGTTGGGTGATATCGGGGTCAAGCGTTCCCTGTCCTCCTGGCGCTAATGGCAGGGTGAAGATAATGCGCGCACCCCCTCCCGGCACATTTTCGGCCCAGATAGCGCCGCCGTGGGCATCGATGATCGCTCGCACTATTGCCAGGCCCAGGCCGCTGCCTCCGGTCGTTGACTGGCGAGCACTGTCGGCACGGAAGAAACGCTCGAAAATGTGTGGCAGGGCCTGCGGGGGAATGCCCTCGCCGCTATCAGTGACCGCGATAGCCAGCCTATCGCCCTGCTGCATTGCCTCAATCTTGACGGAGCCTCCCACGGGCGTATGACGTATGGCGTTATCGCACAGATTGGAGAAAACGCGCGTCAGCATATCGGGATCGGCCTGCAAGAGCGGCAAATTATACGGGACAGCGTTGCACGGCTCGATCTGCGCCCGCTCGAACTCAGGCGTCAGCACGGCCAGCACGTCATCAACCAGCGATGCCAGGCGAATATTTTTCCGTTGGGGCTGCAACGCGCCCGCCTCCACTTTCGCCATCACATGCAGATCTTTGACCAGGCGACGCAGACGCAACGTTTCTCGCACAATAATGCGCCCGGTCGCTTCGTAATCTTCGTGGCTCTGATTGACGCCATCGATCAGCGATTCTCCCAGGCCCGCGATTGCCGTCAGGGGAGTCGCCAGATCGTGGGTGACGCTCATAATCAGCTCGCGCCGCCACAATTCCTGGCGTCGCAGTTCCTCCACATCCCGGCTGAGCTGAGCGGCCATCTCGTTAAACGTGTTAGCCAGTTCTCCCAGTTCGCCGGGGGCGTTCGTCTTGACCTGCGTGCTATAATCGCCGCTCCCCAGGATACGCGCCGCGTCTGTTAGCTTGATAAGCGGGCGCGTGATAGTGCGCGAAAAGAGGATCGCGGCCAGAGCGGCTAACAGGGCTACAATGATAGAGGAGAAGATCACTGTGCTACCCACCGTCGCCACAAATGCAGGCACGCCATCTGAACGAGTCGTCACGATCAATACACCAATCTGATCCCCGACGTCGCTCGATCCTCCCGCATAAATGGGATAGACAACGAATGGCTGGTGAATGCCAAATGGACCGGTCCGGCTAAATTCATCTACCGTCGAAATGCCGCGCAGACCTTTCGTAACCGCCTGCCCCAATTTGGAGAGATCGCCATTTTGAAAGGTAGGATTGGAGAGCCTTAACAAATAGTTCATAACAGCATTTTTGGGGTCGATGGGGCTAAAGCGGGGGAAGATTAGCTTGCCGCGGCGGTCAAGCACGATAAGCAACTGTTGCTGCTCCTCTGACGTACCCTGCCCGGAAACGCCGTTTATTAGCGTGGTGGCCGACCGGACAAGATTCTTCGTCTGCACAAAATCCATCCCGATGTTCTGAGCTTTATCGACAGCCAGAGCTTCCAGGCGACCTTTCTGATCAACGCCATAGTAGTAGGCAATGGCGAAAATGGCGGTCAGCGCCAGCAGGGTGGTCGCGATCAACGAAAGCAGGACCGACCCCAATGCCAGTCGCCAGCGAATACTCTGCCACCAACGCATACGCATCTTTTTCTCCCTTTAAGATGAAGGAGCCGCCGAGCGCGTCTTCGCCTCAAAGCGATAGCCCACTCGCCATACAGTTTTAATGTAACGCTGCGCTGGATCAAGCTCGATCTTCTTACGGAGCGCGCTGATATGGACATCGATGGTATGTCCATCGCCGAGATAATCATAGCCCCACACCTTATTCATCAATACCTCGCGCGTAAAGACGCGATCAGGCGATTTTGCCAGCAGCGCCAGCAGATCAAACTCGGTCGGCGTCAGCGCCACCTCGACGCCATTCACCTCAACGCGGCGCGCCAGGATATCAATGGTCAGACCCGGGAAGCGCAGGATGGAATCGCTGGCAGGCGTCCGGGGCGGCGATACTGATGCAGATGCAGGCGCGCTCTCAGCCGCGTCCTGCTGTCCCCCCTGACCCACGCGCCGCAAAATGGCCCGCACACGGCTGACGACTTCTCGCGGGCTAAATGGCTTCACCAGGTAGTCGTCCGCGCCAAGATCCAGCCCGGCAATGCGGTCGTCTTCAGTGCCTCGCGCCGTGAGCATAAGAATGGGCGTCTGCGACCAGGCCCGAATGCGACGACAGACTTCAAAACCGTCAATAGCGGGCAACATAATATCTAAAATCACCAGATCAGGATGTTCGCGCGCGTGCAGCGCCAGGCCATCCGCGCCATCCTTTGCTACCACAACGTTAAAACCAGCATCTTTTAAGTAGAGATTGAGCAGGTGAATAATACCATCTTCATCTTCAATAATCAGAATTTTTTGCGACATGCATGGCGCTCCCGGGACTTACGCACAACTTCCCTAGTATAGTAGCACATATACAGCAGAAATACAGGTTCTTTTTATCACCTTACTACACGTTTTGCCAATCTTGAGCAAATCTTGAAGGTTGCCAGACGAAATTTTCACCATTGCATAGTATGATAAGGATATCCGCAGGACGGAAAACAACAAAAAATGTTCTGTTACAGGGAAATAGCAAAAGTAACAAGATGAAGATTTAGAGAAAGTGAAAGTGATAGCAAGCATTTTCACAGTCTTGCTATAACAAAGGAGATCTTATGAAAAAGTGGCTACTTATTGGCGGCGGAGCGGTTTTGCTGTTGCTGAGCATCGTCGTTGGTGCTCTGTTCGCCGGACCGCTTTTTGCTTCGGCAAACACAAATACTCCAGCGGCTGGCACTCCGACCGCGACGAAAAATCAATATTGTGACCTTTTTGAGCAGAGCCTGGCTAAACGTCTGGGCGTTTCGGTGACTACACTGCAACAGGATCGCCAGGGCGCTTTTGGGGATGTGCTGGCTCAACTGGTAAAAGATGGCAAACTCACCCAGGCCCAGGCTGATCAGATCACTAAACGCCTGGCCGCCCATCCGCTCATGGATTGCAGCGGGCTGAAGGCCGGTCGATTTGTCAACTTTGCCTCAGGCCAGTTTTTGAAGAAGTACCGTACCGCCATCTTTAGCGAAGTTGCTCAGGGCTTGAAGCTCACTCCTGCTCAATTGAAGGCGCAGTTGAAATCAGGCCAGAGCCTTAATGATATAGCACAGGCGCAACACGTATCCCAGACCGATTTGCGCAACCTTCTGAGCAAAGCGATTACCGACGAGTTGAGCAAAGCTGTGAGTGCGGGCGACCTGACTCAGTCCCAGGCCACTGCTTATCAGCAGATGCTACAACAGCATCCCCAGATGCTGGATAAGCTGCTCAACCAGCACTTTGGCAAAGCGAAGAAATAACTCTTGACCTCCTCTTTACGAGCCAGTACACATTCTGGTGTACTGGCCCTTTTTTTGCGCTGCGCTTATACTTATAAAAGTGGAAAAATACCCAGGGGAGTTTGAAGAATGACCAGACGCTACATCTATATTATTGGTGGAATAGTACTTCTCGTTTTTATCGCGGTCATTGGCATTATTACGTTTTTAATCCTGCCATCGGTCATTTCATCCAATAATACGCAAGCCCAGACAGTCCCGACCGCCACACCTACGTCCATCCTTAATGATACAACCGTCCAATATCTGAAACACTATGCCCCCGATATCGAGAAGCAAATCGCACAAGGGTTACACCTGACATCCGATCAACTGACGCAACAATTGCAAGCGGGCAAGACGCTGAGAGATGTCGCGAAGGCGCAGAATATCTCCCCTGCGCAGTTGAAAACCATCATTTCCAATGCCGTTCAGAGCGGGCTGAAACCGGCTGTAGATGCTGGCAACCTTAGCCAGAAGCAGATCAAAGCCCTGAGCAAACGCCTGCAAAGCGACCTTACCCTGCTGGATAATCTCTTTAGCACTGGGACCGGTCAGGTCTGACCAACGCGGTAGCCACAATAAAAAGAAACGATTTGCACGAAAAGATGAATTTTCAGCCCTGTAACCCTTTTTTTCCGTGCTTAAAACAATTGACTAAGCAGCGCCGGTAATGTACAATTATAATTGAAAGTAACTGCTGGCCTCTTTATAAAGATCTTTGCTTGTTTCCTAACCCAAAGGAGTGAGCAATGCGCAATCCTTCCCCGTCTTCCAGCTCCTGGCTGGCTCCTCTTCTCGCTGTCGTCACCTGGATTCGTATGCGTGTACGCTGGCTGATTTTTCTGCCAGGAAGAAAATATCGGCGGTATATGCGCGACCAGTATCGCTACCTTGATATCAGGGGACTCGGCCCCCGGAGCACTTTTACCCTCTCGCTTCAGCAGATTTTTGTCGATCCTTTTCTTGTTCCTGTTCCGGCTCATCGAAGCCCCATCAGCCCGCTCCAGACGCCCTCATCATTAAGTGCAGGCAAGCATCCCATCTGGGATTACCTTGCGTTCAGACCGCTCCAGGGAGCACATTTTGTTATTATCGCCGCCCCCGGTGGTGGCAAAACTACACTATTAAAGCATCTCGTACTTGTCCTGCTTGATAAACATGCGCGCCCTCCTGCTGAGAAGGTTCCAGACATCTTACCCCTTTTGCTCTTTCTACAAGACCATGCAGAGTCTATCGCGGAGAGTTACCAGCGGCAAGCTCATTTCGGGCTTGAAGATGCCGTTCAAGAACAGTTAAGGCAGCAGGGAAAGCAGTCGCTCGCGGCTGGCTGGCTCCATCATCAGCTATGTAAGGGAATCTGCCTCGTGCTGCTGGATGGGCTGGAACAGATCGCGAATCATGAGAAACGCTGGCAGGTACTGAACTGGTTGCAGCACCAGATCAGTATCTATGGCAAAAACCGCTTTCTTATCGCCTCTCGTTCTGGATATCAGACCAATCTACTCAATCTACCAGGCGCTATCATCCCCCTGCAAATCGAGGCATTTACGACGGCGCAAATGGCACAACTCGCCCATCAATGGTATCTGGCAAGTGAAGTGATGAATGCGCGCAAAGATGAACCGAAAGTGCGTTTGACCGCGCATGATCGAGCCGAAAATTTGTTGAGGAGCATACGCGCCACACCTGCACTCTTTGCGCTCGCGACGCGGCCTCTGCTGCTGACGATGATGGCCCTTGTTTATCGTTATCGTAGCGCGCTCCCAGAGAAACGAGTCATGCTCTACGCTCAAGCGTGTCAGGTCTTTCTTGATCGATGTCGGGAGCCAGGCACCAGTGAGCCGGAGCCGACGGCAGAGCAACAATGCCAGGTGCTGGCTCATCTCGCTTATGAGATGATGGAGAGACAGACGCAAAGCATCCCATCGGCAGAGGTCAGCCAGATTATCGCCTCGCCACTGGCGCAGCTCAACACGGATCTTTCGCCGACGACCTTCTTAACCGTTATTGGAAACACCAGCGGATTGCTGCTAGAGAGCGCGCAGGGGATGATCAGCTTTGCGCATCTCACTTTTCAGGAGTATCTGGCTGCAACCCATATAAAGAGCGAACATTGTGAGCAGGTGCTACTCGATCATATTACGCAAAGCTGGTGGCACGAAACGGCTCGTCTCTACTGCGCCCAGGCCGATGCCTCAGCTATCGTCTCTGCCTGCCTCGTCGGCAATCCGCCCGCGTTCGCTCTCTCGCTGGCGGTAGATAGCTGTGAAGAGGCGCACGAAATTCAGCCGCCGGTGAGCAATCATCTGGAAACGTCTCTGATCCAGCGGCTCGAAGATCCAGATCTCGAACGGCGGCAACTGGTTGCCGAGGCTCTGCTAGAGCGACGGCTTCAGCGCATGCTTCACCTGCACCACGAGACCTATATCGCGACTACGCTGATTACCAATGCCGAATATCAGGTTTTTCTTAACCAGCAGATGGCGCGAGGGAACTTTCACCAGCCGGATCACTGGCATGCTCACAGCTTTCCGCCATACCAGGCCAGCACTTCAGTCTCGGGGATGCGCTATTCGGATGCAAAGGCGTTCTGCGCCTGGCTCACAGCCCGCGATACCAATCTCTGGCGCTATCGTCTGCCGCAGGAAAACGAACTGCGATTTCTCCAGGAGAAGAAGCGAACGGATATTACCATTGATGCCAATATGGGTCACTGGATTGGGGGCCACCGCGTCATCATCAAGAAGGTGCCATATAAGCTAGAGCAGGCTAAAGAGGACCTACGAAAAATGCTAAGCCGGGACTGCGCTCCTGACCTTGTGCCCGCTCTGCTGCGTATCCATGCGCTAATGCGGCTACACGCGCCCGACCTGGCCCGGCATCGCGTGATCGACCTGGTACGCGATCTGGTGCGCGATCTTGACCATCCGCTGGCCCGGGCGCTCACGCGCGGCATGGCTTTTGACATGGAGCGTTCCATTGACCGCGCCCTGGACCTTAACCGCGCCTTCGACCTTGATCTGACGCTCGCGCACAGCCTGATTACTGATCTGGATCTTGCCTTCAACCGGGCATTTGACCGCGACCTGGCCCGCGCTCTGGCTCCCAACCTGACGCGAATATTCGCGCGTTCTCTAGCTTCCGATTTCATCTTCACGCTTGATCGTATTCGCGAACTTGCTCTTAGCCGCTCCATTGCGCTCAATCGAGAGGATGCCGAGCTGCTGCGCTGGTATGTGCGTTTTTCGGCCTATACCCTGGCGCAAATGTGCCGTTACCTGTCGTACTTTCTGGAAAGCCCGCAAAAAAGTGCCGTCCTGCGCTTTGCCTCCGCTCGCCAGCGCGAAAAGGAGGCGTTCGAGCGCGCCATCGAACATACGCTGAACCTCTACGTCGCCTTTGCCCTGCTAGAGGAACGCGTCCAGGGCCACTCCCCCACCTGGGAAGGCATCCTCCTGGTGAAAGAGAGGGGGTAATCACCGGACATGCCACAGAAACAGCAGGAGAACCAGACCGATCATCAATAACATCAGGAGCGCGACCCCCATCATAACCATGCTGGCGGGCGCTTGCTGGAGGAAAGAGAGTAGCCCTGACCTGGGCCAGAGCTTTGCGGTCGGCAGGCTGGACACCGGCGGCGAACCGCCCATAGCCCTCTTGCCAGCTCTCTCTCCTCCAGGTATCGGGGTCTGCTTACGCGCTGGCGGATTCTCCAGCGTGGCTACATGGGCGGTTGCAGGGCGAACGTGATTGGGCGGAATAGCAGGATGGCGGAACGATGCCTTCAATGGCAACGTGGTCGCCTCGCGCAACTGGTTGATCGCGAAAACTTTTGTCTCTTTGGAAATCGCTCGCGGTTTCTCCTCGCTCTGGCTGCTTTGCTCCTGACTTGCATGGATTGCTCGCTGTAAATTTGCATCATAGGCTTGTGCGAATGCCATAATATTGGGATACCTCTGCTCTGGCTTTTTCGATAGCGCGCGCAAAAAGACTTCATCGATCTCCGGCGGCAGCGCGGGATTATGCGTACTTGGCGGAGTTGGGGGCGTATGATGATGGTGATGCAACAATTGAGCCGTGGTCCCTTCAAAAACGGCCCGCCCGGTCATTAGCTGGTAGATCATGACCGCCAGCGCATACTGATCTGCCGATGGACCTACATGAACAGATGTAGCCAGCAAGGGATCGTCGAATTGTTCCGGGGCCATATAGAGCGGAGTGCCTACGGAACGATGCAGGGAGCGACCGGTGCGATAAAAAGCGGCTAACCCGAAGTCTGCCAGCAGGAGCGTCGGTCTGCCGTGCGGGAAAATATTCGTGAGGTGAGCATATTGCCCGCTCCTCAACGAGCCACGTTCCACGCGGATCAAAAAATTGGTTGGCTTGATATCGCGGTGGATGATCCCATGATCGTGCGCATATTGGAGGGCCGATGCCGCCTGCATCAGGTAATAACCGGCCTCCTCAGCCGCGATAGGCCAGCCGAAGCCAAATTGCTGCGTACGCCGCTGCAACCATTTCCAGAGCGACCCTTCAGCAAGGTAGGGCATCACCAGATATGTGATGGGGGGACCGCCAGGCTCAATCGTCTCTTCACCGAAATGGTACAGTGGTAAAATATTCTCATGATCCAATTCAGCGACGGCCTGCGCCTCACGCTCGAAGCGTAACGCCGCCTGTTTCCCCTCTGGGGTATTGGGTACCGCCCGCAGGTCGCCACACACCACTTTGATTGCTACTTTTCGTCCAATACGCGCATGCTGAGCCAGATAAATATCACCCATACCACCACTCTCGATGATCCGCACCAGGCGGTACCCACCGAGAGTCTTCCCCACCAACATATTCATCCCAATATCCTTTATCATAAGATGCGAGAGCCGGACAAGACGAGCAAAAAGATACTAATAGCTCTCGACTTCGCGCTAATACATGTTCTTTAGATAGTATACATTGAGAGCCGAAGAGGATCATGCGGAATAAGACAAACGTGCTACATCAGCATGTTCGTTTGCCTGAATTAAAAGCTGGTAAGGGCAACATGAGCCGGATTGCTAACAACGTATTCTGGGAGCGCCTCGATTACTTTTCTCCGGCTCGCTCTCTTACTGAGCTACATACTCTTCCCCGGTTGGGTTAAGCAGCCTGGCCGCCTCTGTGGCGCGACTACGCACATAGGGATCGGTATCTTTGGTAGCTTGCATGACGCTGGCAAGCGCGCTGCGATCACCTAATTGTCCACAGGCCCGTATAATGGCGGTATATACAATGCTGCCAGGAATATCCGGGTCCCCGGTTGGTAAAGGAGCATCGCGCCTGGGCAAGCTGCTGCGCCTCTCGACGTTCACTGTACGCTGAAGCAGTTGAAGCAGAGGAGCGACGGCGCGTCGGTCTCCCAGCAACCCTAACGTCTGGCACTTTGCACCCAGCAGGAGAGCCTGATCGCGCGCTGTGACCTCCTGAACCTTCTCAATTTGCGCCAGCAGCACACCTATGGCCCGGGGGTCGCGTAGCTCGCCTAGCACCCTCGTTGTCGCGATAACAGCCTCCGGGTCATCAGAGTTTTCCAGCGTGTCGAGCAAGACGTCGCGACCAGGGCCGCTCATCCAGCGTTCAACCTCGTTCATCATCGGCAGGCAGCCATAGACCTGCTCAACAATCGACTGATCTTGTAATGTCCCGTTCGCGATCTGACTCCAATAGCGACCAAGCAAGACGCCCAGACGATGGATAGCAACCGTCTTCTGCCAGGTCGGGGCACTGCGAGCGCCCTCAAACAATGCCTGGGCAACGGGCGACAGTTTGCGCTCAAAAATGATGGGCAGCGGGCTACCCTCCTCGGTGGGAGGAGTCATGCTACTTTGCAGCGCCTGGTGAAAAATCAGGGCAGCCTGCTCACTTAGCCGCGGGCTGACCGCATTGCTGTCTCGTAAATAGTGCTCCAGCGCGATCCCCTGATAGAGGGGCGCGGCAATATAACTCTCCAGGCCGGGAGCGCCATCCAGCCCACTCGCGATCAGAATATCGTCAAAGCGTTCTTGTTTTAGCGCCAGTACTCCCTCGACGACATCGACCTTCGCCCAGCCTTTTGCATCCTTGAGCGAGCTTACCAGCGTTTGAATGGCCATTGTGGTGCCCTGTTTCGCCAGCGCCTGCGTGGCATAGAGCGATGAGTTGGGATCGAGCGCAAGCTTACCAAGCACGCGAGAAGGGTCAGTGCTAGCAGGGCTGGCGACTGCTGAGCCTTGCCGGGAAAACCCGAGGGGTTTGCTTTGAACGAGCGTCTCAGCCAATTTGTAATTTCCCAGCATCAAAATAGCAAAACGTCGCGCCCGGCCTTCCATTGTCTCGGCAGGATTTGTGCCGACGGGAAGATCTGTTGGGTCCCCTCGCTCAATAATTTTCAGCCAGACCGGTATCAGGTTGCCCGCGCGGTCCACTTCGAAAAGAAACGGCACCAGGACAGATTTCCATTGTTCGACCGGACCAACGTTGAGGAGAGGAATGAGGCGCTCCACAATGTCGTCTACCTGCTGACCATGCCAGCGTAAGCCGGTCAGCAACCTGGTAACTTCGGCGCGCAACTCGCCCAGGCGCTGTTTCATCTCCGGGGTATTGGTATCGAGTTCGGGCACAGGCTCACGCGCAGCAAGATGTTCAATAGTTCCCGGACGCTCCATATTTTGCGGTGGAGGCGGGTTCGCCACTCTGGGAGGGGCGGACAATGCAATTGTCTTTTCCTCTTCGATCTCTTCGATATGGAGGAAACCACGCTCCGTGCTATCACTTCCGGCAGGATTTACAGGCTCAGGCATTGCGAAGTCTTTATCAGGCATGGGCCAATCCTTTTCTCTAATCGCAACTATGCTCGTCTCATCACCAGCTAGCATATGTTCAGTCTATTGGCCCATTGTACCGCTCCAAGTCTTCGCGGTCAAGAGCTACACCATAGAGGATCAGGGCTTCGCAAACGTCGCTGCACGCGCTGACTGCTCGCGCCACAGGCGCTCACAGGGAGAGGAAGGTGCTGGCGGTGGGCTGTGCCCACCGCCAGCACCTTCCTCTCCCCAACGGCTCGCAAGCGAGCCGTTCAGGATGAAAAGACCACTTTTGCGAAGCCCTGCATAGAGGATCTCTAATGGGTACGAACAAATTATGCTGATCATGCCCCTGTAGGGACATGCTTTTCCCAATTACTGCTCGCTTCTTGGAGAACGCCATATACTAAAAAAGAACTTGCTGTGGAGTAAGGTCGGGAGGGAGAGAATGTCAACGGAAATGAGCTTGCGCAATCTGGCCAACCATGTGCGCCGCCTGCTGGACTGTGGAGGGGCCTACCTGTTCCTGGGTTGCCCTGAACCCACTTTACGGCATCCCCTCCTCAACCTGTTTTACCAGCATCGACGCCGCACCCCCTATTGCTATGGCTCCCTGGAGGGCCCGGTACCGCTTTACGATGAGCGCGTCTGTGCGCTCCATGATATGGCAGTGCAGACCGGGCTGATGTGGTGTATTGACCGCATCATGCTGCCAGGAATGAAGAACTACGGCAGCATTGCAGCCGTGCCTCTAGAGCGTCCACAGGGGATTCTAGGCTTGCTTTTACTGGTAGATCCTCGTCCCGAGTCCTTCTTACAAGGAGAATGCAGCTTGATGGAGCAGTATCTGCCCGCTATGGCGCGACAGGTGGAAGAGGCATTGAGCGAAACCTGCCTCTCACCCGACCCGGAACACGATGAAGACGTGATGACTGATACACAGATGCAAAGTGAATTGATCT
Organism: Ktedonobacteraceae bacterium; assembly: GCA_035650355.1. Lineage (GTDB taxonomy): Bacteria > Chloroflexota > Ktedonobacteria > Ktedonobacterales > Ktedonobacteraceae > DASRHT01. The sequence goes on along the minus strand of DASRHT010000085.1, from coordinate 42,816 downwards.
CGCTGGTGAGCCACGAATTACGCGCGCCCCTGACGGCTATTAAAGGGTACGCCGGTCTGTTACAGGCGTATAGCGTCTCTGATAGTCGGGATGATGGATGCGTAGCTATGCCGATGACGGCAGCGCGCCAGCAGCAATACCTCGATGTCATTATGGAACAGGCCAATCATCTAGAAGTGCTGATTAGCGATTTGCATGATATGTCGCGCATTCAGTCCGGGCGCCTGGCCCTGCGCTGCGCCTGGGTCGATCTTGCACAGCAGTGCGAACACGCGGTACAGCTCATGCGCTATCGCACCAGCCAGCAACCGGTGCGGCATTATATTCGCTATAGTGCGGCCCCTGATGTACCGCTGGTCTGGGCCGATCCCGACCGCGTGCAGCAGGTGCTTACCAACCTGATTGAGAACGCCGTGAAGTACTCTCCTGAAGGGGGGCTGATTGATATCATGGCGTATACGCGGCGCACATTTTTCCCGGTGACCCTCTGCCCGCTCTCCGAACGGGCCTCCGCTGCGTCCGCGAGGAGAAGCAGCAAAACATTTGTGGCGCGCGGCTCACTCATGGCCTATGTTACGGTACGGGATCAGGGGATTGGCATCCCCCGCTTGCAACAGCCGCATCTTTTTCAGCCATTTACACGCCTGGAACATCCTGCGACAACGAACGTTACCGGGGCCGGGCTTGGCCTCTACATCTCGCGCAAGCTGGTAGAAGCCATGCAAGGGAATATGATGTTAAAAAGTAATGAGGGCAAAGGAACAAGCGTGACATTTACCCTGCCAACGGAACCGTTGAATAAGACATTTCCACTCAACGCCTGAAGGAGTCATGGAGAGGCTGCGGTTTGTCCTCTATTGGCTAGAGCACCCAGTGGCCGGTCAGAAATTGCGTTAACAGGAAGAAAAGGATAGCTCCCGAGATCATCAGGTAGTTCAGGTGGAAAGAGCGCACTTTGCCAAAGGCGGCCAGGGCGATAAAGGCCGGAAAGACTTCGAGCATATAGCGCGAGACCGACTGGAGCGGGTACGAATCTCCGAGAGGGAAAAGTTGCAGGAACAGGAAAAGAGCGCCCCCATAGATCCAGTAGGCCCGGTGGCTGCGGGGAAAGCGCCACGGCCCCACAATGCTCAAGGCCATCATCACCAACACTAGCAGGTCGGCTCCAAGATCAATCGCGTTGCGCATGGCCTGAAAGCTGAGAAGCCCACTACTAGCGAAAATAGCTTTGAACGAATTAATGATGCCATACCAGGGACCCTGGAACTGGTGCCCCCAGTGGGCTTCAGCGTGTGAAAATGCGAGCGGATCGCCAAAACGGTAATAGCAATAGAGGCTAAAGAGCGCGGTTCCCATCGGAATAAGCGCCAGGCTGATACTATCAACGCGAATAGATCGCAGGCGGAACTCGCGATGGCGCAGATACTCGTAGCAGAAAGGTAGCGCCAGGAAAATGCCAACCGAACGGGTCAGGCTGGCAAAGAGGCCGAAGATGCCCGCCAGCCACCATTGCCCGCGCCGCATATTATAGAAGCTCAGCAGCGATAGGCACAGGAAAAGGGCTTCGTTATATCCCGAGGCGAGAAAGAATGCCGTAGGAAAAATGGAAAGATAGAGCACAGTATGATAAGCTCGTTCCCGATCAAAATCTTCCTGTACCATCTGATAGAGCACAACCAGCAACACCAGCCCCGCAATATCGGAGATGATCAATGCAGCAATCAGCGGGTTATGAGTGATAAAGGTCACGCCGCGTATCAGAATGGAGTAGAAAGGAAAGAACGCAGTGCGATAATCGGTCGCGTACCCGATCTGAGAGATATCCAGGTAATAGGCGGTATCCCAGCGTTTCCACACCTGCCAGAGACTGGAGAGCGGCACCCCCGCCCACTGAAAATCCTGAAAAGTAAAAAGAAATGAGAGACAGGTCGTGACGAAGAATGCTATGTGGACCGCCATATATACAGGAAATACAGGTTTGAAAGCCCCGTACCATTTTTGCCAGAAGGTCCACAGGGCAAGCTTTACGGAAGGCTGAACATCTTTTGTGCTATTATCCGGTTGAGCAACTTTTAGAGGTGCCTCCGATATTTTCGACGAAGACATCGTCCCCCCTGACTATATCAATCTTAATCCAAAGATTTATGCCTGATATTAGCATCCATAAAACCACGCCCCCAGCGCGTTACCGTCGAATGGCGAAAGCGTACGGTCTGGCGTCACTACTAATACATCGAGTCCCTGTTGCGCCGGAAAACGCGCTAGCTGATAGGTTACGCCCATTGCATCCAGCGCCTTGAGCAAGTCCGGGTGCGTGTCCATATGTAGGGCGAAGGCCAGGACAGCCGGGCGGTCTGCATGACTGACCGCCGTGGTAATGGCCGGGATGTGATTGGCCGCTCCCACGGTGATAATACGCGGATCGGCCACCAGAATGCTTCCCCCCGTCTTGAAAACAATCGCATTCCCAATCCACATCGTTGCCCAGGCGTATTTGATATGCTGCTGTTGCATATAAGCAATAATCGGCTCGTTATGCAACGGGGCAGCCGCACAGGCAAACGATTGGAAGGTATAGTCGGCCCTGGCCCGGATGTAAGTATAGCTATGAGCTCCGAGATACACCAGCAGAAAAACGGCGAGCGCGATCTGTACGAGCCTGGATTTGCGCCTCGTGGCATCGTTCCCTTGCTCTGCGCTTCCCTCCTGCCGCCCAGTGCGTTCCTGGATGTAGAGATAGGCGGCGGTCAGGATGGCGGCGAAGAAGAAAGGCAATACCAGCAGCAGAGGAGCGGCATAGCGTCCCACTTCATCGCGCGTACAGGGGACAAGCAGGCCAGCGGCGGAGATGCTGGAACCACAGAAAATAACGGCGGTTGCTATGGCGAAGATCATCGGCAGCGTCGCCATCTGTCGAATGCGTGTTAATGCAGGATGATGCCGGAACAGCGAAGTTGTGATCAGGCTAAGGGTTGCGAGAATGAACAGGATACCAATGCTCGCCTGGAGTAGAGAGAGCGTGAGTCGCGTATCTGGCAAGGCTCCCCCGATGACATGTGGGGCAACGCATTGCGTATAGAGCTTGATCGTACCAAACAATAAAGAGAGACGATTGGGGTAGAGAAGCTGCAACTGCGCGTTGTGCGAATCGTTATTGCCAGGAGCAAGCAGATAGGTAATATTCGCCCACCGGTTGGTGGCTCCCCAGATAAGCGCGGGCGCAAAGCCGACGAGGGCCGCCGGAATAGTCGCGACTGCCAGGGTTAACTGCTGCAAAACAGGAACAAATGGCTGCCGCTCCTCGCTCGTGCGGCGACCTCTGCGGATCGCCATAACGCAATAGCCCGCGATCCAGAGTAGAGCCGTGAGAATGGCAGAAACGACCAGCGGGTATATCCAGAGGCCCAGACCAATAAGAAAGCCGAATCCGAGCCAGCGCAGGAGCAGTTCCCGGCGGCTGGCTCCGGCGTGCCAGCGTTGCGTCAGGCGCAATGCTGAAAGCAACAGCAGCAGCATAATCACATATATCTCGATATGACCGCCCCAGGTGCGCGTTTCCATCACGGCATCGTAGAGTGGCGGGATCGCAGCCAAAAGCGCGGCAATCGTCATGAAGAGGCGCCGGGCGCTCGCTGACAGCTTTGCCGCATCGGCCAGCGCGCCAGCAAGTCGCCAGCTTAACCAGACCAGCGCGAGCGAAAGCAGGATTGGCTCGGCCCGCATCGCCCAGGTGGAGGGACCAACCAGCGCGAAGATCAACGCGATGAAATAGGCTTCCAGGCTGCCCATATAGGGTTGGCCGTAGTAGTAGACGGGGAGCTCGCCGCGCAGAATATGTTGCGCCTGAATGCCCACCACCGCCTCATCTCCATCGATAAAGCCCTGTGTGCGAATCACCAACCAGATACGCAGAGCGAGAGCCAGCAACAAACAGAACCATAGGGGCGAGCGCAACCAGGCATAACGTCCCTGATGCGTTGTCTTTGCGGCAGCGTTAGCTATCTCTATGGGTGAGACCGTGCTGCGTTCTCCGGTGCGCATAGTAGTTTTATCCTCCCAACGGGCAGAACTTATGACAAAAGTTGCACTATCTGCTATTTTATAGACGGTTCAGAACCTCTCATGGAACGAGAATAGCATAAAGAGCGTCAAAGCTATGGGGCAATCGTGTAATCATCCAGGTCAGGAAGCAATCATCCAGGTACCCTATTAGTTACAGAGCGGCAAAGTCGCTCGTTTAAAACCATACAGGTTTCTTTTGATATTGAATAAATAGATGTAGGAGACACGTTGGCAAAAGTATCTGAAATGCGGCATTCGATAGAACTACCTCCCAGGGTACAGGTCTTCTCACATAAGCGCGCAAAAGCTGCTTCACTATGGCAAGTCATACGTTTTGGCATGGTAGGGGTGCTGAATACGCTGGCAGATGTAGTAACATTGAACTTTCTCCTATGGTATTCCCCCACCCATAGCGCAAACCTTTTGCTCATATACAACTCTATCGCCTATACTATAGGAGCCGTCAATAGTTTTGGTCTCAATAAATACTGGACTTTTCAGCACAAACGCCGCGTGAACGGCGGGGAAGTAACGCGTTTTGCGCTGATCAGTATTGTAGGTATTTGTTGTAACGACGGGATTCTCTGGCTAATGGCAAAACTATTACATCCATCCATTGGCAATAATCTATTATGGGCTAACACCTCTAAGCTCACTGCGGTAATCGGGACGGCGATTATATCATATTTAGGGATGCGTCTCTGGGTATTTGCCGGTGCGGGGCAGGGAAAGAAATCATCAGGCGCGTCTACGCTGAGTGTGGGAGCGCAGGAGCACAAGCCGCGATCAAAGGGAGATATGGTGGGCACGAAGCATAGTCTCTCAGTGGTGATGCCAGCGCATAATGAGGAAGTGGCTATCGCCGCAACGGTCTCTGCGGCAGTAGAGGCTTTAGCGAGCTGGACCCAGGATTATGAAGTCATTGTGGTCAATGATGGCAGTAAAGATGGGACGCGGGCAATTGTAGAGGAGATCGCAACCGCCAATCCGCGTGTGCGCCTCATCAATCATGACGTGAACCAGGGCTATGGCGCAGCTCTGGTCAGTGGCTTCGAAGCGAGTGCGAAGGATCTGGTCTTTTTCATGGACTCGGACGGCCAATTTGACATACGCGACCTGGAACGCTTTTTCCCCTTGATCGAGGAGTACGATGCCGTTCTGGGCTATCGGATTGATCGTCAGGATACCTGGATGCGTAAACTCAACGCCTGGGGCTGGAAGATGCTCGTTCGAGTCGTATTTAAATTGCGGGTGCGTGATATAGATTGCGCCTTCAAGCTTTATCGTGGTCAGTTCTTCCGTGAGCATCGGCTGGAGACGCGTGGCGCGATGATCAACACGGAACTCCTGTATAAGTTCAGGCGTGCCGGCTATACTTATACTGAGGTAGGGGTGCAACACCTGCCGCGCCGGGGAGGGAAGGCCACAGGAGCGAAACTATCGGTCATTGCCCGCGCTTTTCGTGAGATGTTTACGTATGCTCGTAAATGGCACCAGGAAGAACGACAGCAAAAAGTGTAAAACGAGAGCAGCATTTCTCTACGCTCGGAAGCTCTATACCGGCCTGGAGAGGACAATAGACAATGGAAAGCTTGGAGAGCGGCGAGGATGGCGCCGTTTTCCTTTGCTAGCGACCAGCGTCATTTTATTTTGTGCGGCTCTGAGTCTGGATCTGTATCGACTAGGGACTCCTAGCCTCTGGTTCGATGAAGCTTTTTCGGTGGAGCTGGCGCGGCAACCGCTCCCGCTTCTATGGCACATCATCTTTGGTCCCGAGCCAAATATGGAGCTTTATTATCTTTTGCTGCATTACTGGCTCGCCTTTACCGCCTGGCTGGGATTTAACCCGACCGAATTTATTGTGCGCTTCCCCTCCGCCATCTTCGCGGCACTGAGCGCGGTGGCCGTCTTCTTGCTAGGACGACGCTTCATAGGTACGGGCGGCGGCATTGTTGGGTCCGCGCTCTATTTGCTCAATGATTTACAACTAACCTATGCCCAGCAAACGCGCTCGTATAGCTTGCAATTGTTGCTCACCTGTCTCGCATGGTATGCCTTGCTGGTTGCCATGACCACTGAAGCGCGTCAGAAACGCTGGTGGATTGGCTATAGCATCATGACGGCTCTGGCAGTCTACGTCCACCTTTTTAGCATGCTGGTGCTGCTGGCGCAGGTTGTGGCGGTAGGCGGTCTGTTGGTGGTAGGCAGGCGAAGTGAGCAGGCAAGGGGGCAGATCGTAGCTTTTGGAGGCAGCTTGCTCGCCATAGGAGTACTGATCATCCCAATGTGGCTGGTGAGCCTGCAAGGGGCCAGGACAGGCTGGCTTCCTATGCCCAATCTCTCTGATATCGTCTCTCTTTTTGTGACTATTGGCGGCCAGCATAGATTCTACGTCGTGGCATTTATGGCCTGCGCCGGTCTGACTATAACAGGCGTGGCGGCCTCCTATTGTCTGCCGTTAATGCGTGGGAAGTTTGAGCATAGTGCTGTTGGTAAGCTGCTCCTATCATACCGGCGCTGGCAGGGTATAGCCTGGGTTTTGCTCTGCTGGTTCCTGATTCCGCTCTTGGTGAGCTTTGTGGTATCACATGGGGCAACGCGGCTCTTTTCATCGCGCTACCTGGTGGTGATTCTCCCTCCGCTTTTTTTGCTGGTTGGCCTGGGAATTGTCATGCTGCGCTGGCGCGTGATCCAGCTCGCGCTTGCCCTGGTGGTGATGTTACTTGCAGTCTCTGCGGTTCCGTTCTACTATAGAAACGCGCAGGTGGAGGACTGGAGATCGACCACGTCCTGGTTAGAGCAGCACTACCAGGCGGGCGACGGATTGGTTTGCTATGATAATGATCTAGAGCAAGGCTGCCAGATTGCTACCGAGTACTATCTCCACGCGTATCCAGGACAAGCCCATTTCACTGCCGATGCGCCAGGAGCGTTTTCATGGGAAAAATACGGTCCGGCGCGCCTTGCTGGTCCTGAGGAAGCTGTTGATCCTGCGGCGCTGGCGGCCTACGGCGCAAAGCACCCGCGCCTCTTCTTCATCGTCGGTCGCGTTCCCGATGATGCCGCCGCTGCCCGTGCTCGTGCGGCGCAGCAGTGGCTGAATAACAATTACCAGTTCGTCGATCAGATTGTGACACCCACGGTCACTATTCGCCTGTATATTACCGGCTGACTGTGTGTTTTTTCGGTGATATATAATATGGGGGTTGGTCATCTGAATAGCGAGTTAGTAGAAAAGATCATTACGCCTTCTTCCTGGAGCGATATATGTCAACCTTCAATGAACTTTATAGCGGATTACTCAAAGAGGTTTTTTTAGAGCAGGCCCGAACACAGCTAGAGCAGGGGAGTGATGCGCTGACGTGCGCTGATGCTTACGCCGAGCAGGGCAAACCTGATTTCGCGCTGGCCTATTTGCTATTATTGGAGGCGCCGGACGACGTCAAACGTGATATCCTGGCTCATTCCTATGAGCGACGCGCCCTTCTTTCCGATGAGAAGGCTGAGGAGTTTGATAGAAGGTTTCATCGACCGTTCCCGCTGATTAAATTGGAGGCGCAGAAGGATCGAGCGGCTGCCCGGCAGGTTCGTTATGGGCAGCCGATACGGCGCGAAGCAAGATCATTACCCCTCAACGGGTTGTGAGGACAGGACCCCCGCGAAACCGGCCAGGTCTATTAAAGGGGTCCTGTGCTGGGAAGCTCCCTCTGCCCTGACTGCTATTCTTCCTCATCCTCCGCCGGGACAGGGTCTTCACCGATGGCGACAACAGCGGCCTCATCTTCTCCGTGATTCAGCTCGGTCTCGCCATTCTCCTCGTGATTGTTGGCATCGGTCTTTTTGCCGTTGGTCGTGGCGACCGCAACAACGGTATCACCTTCGCCCAGATTCATCAGGATCACACCTTGCGTTACGCGCCCGGCCTTCTTGATGTGCGTCACATCGGTGCGTATCACCACGCCGCTGGCGGAGATAATCATCAAATCGTTATCTTTCTCCGTAATAATGCGGGCCGAAGCCACCTTGCCGGTTTTTTCGGTCACGCGAGAGGTGATGACGCCGCCTCCACCGCGACTCTGGCAGGGATAGTCATCAATGGGGGTGCGCTTGCCATACCCATACTCGGTGACGACCAGGAGTTCGCTATCCTTAGGTGTGAGATTGAGCGAGACGACGGTATCATCGGCGTGCAGGCGAATACCGCGCACGCCGCCACTGGTGCGCGAGGCTGTGCGCAGTTCCTCGACGGTGAAACGGATCGCCTGTCCATGAGAGGTGATGAGCAAAACGTCATCATCGGCGCGAGCCAGCTTGGCGCCAATGAGTTCATCATCCTCTTCCAGGTTCATCGCGATCAGGCCCTGGCGACGCACAACCTCGAACTCGCCCATCGACGTTTTCTTCACCTCGCCCTTCTTGGTAGCAACGATCATAAAGTCGCGGCTGACACCTTTTGGGACGCTAACGATGGCAGTCACTCGTTCGCGCTGCTCGATAGAGATCAGGTTGATCAGATGCTCGCCTTTGGCCGTGCGACTGGTATCGGGCAACTCGTAGACTTTGAGCTGGAAGACGCGGCCCCGATCAGTGAAGAAAAGGAGGCTATCGTGCGTATGCGTTACCAGCAGGTGACGAACGGTATCATCCTCGCGCGTCACCATGCCAGTCACGCCTCGCCCGCCGCGCCGTTGAGCGCGATAAGTGCTGGATGGCAGACGCTTGATATAGCCTTTTTCCGTTAATGTTACAACGGCCTCTTCGTTGGGGATAAGATCCTCATCCTTGAATTCTCCCGCCTCAGCATCGACAATATCTGAGCGCCGGGCATCGCCATATTTCTCTTTCAGGTCTTGCAGGTCTGCCTTGATAATCTTGCGAATCTCACCGATATCGCTCAGCAGCATCTGGTAGTAGCCAATGTTTTTGAGCACATCTTTTAGTTCGTCTTCCACCTTCTGGCGTTCCAGAGCGGCGAGACGAGCCAGACGCATATCCAGGATCGCCCGGGCCTGCTCCTCCGAGAGGCCAAACTGCTGCCGCAGGTTAATCAGGCCATCATCGTAGGCGGATTGCGAGCTGCGGATAATATTGATGATGGCATCCATATTATCCAGAGCGATCTTCAAGCCCTCAAGGATATGTTTACGCGCCTCCGCTTTGGCAAGCTCAAACTTTGTGCGGCGCGTAATCACAATTTCGCGGTGATGGATGTGATGCTGTAAGAATTTCTTGAGGGTCAGCGTATTTGGCTGCTGATCAACCAGGGCCAGCATATTGGCGTTAAAGGCGCTCTGCATGGCCGTGTATTTGAACAACGAATTGAGAATGCTATCCGGGTTGGCGTCGCGCTTCAGCTCGATCATGATGCGCATCCCCTGGCGATCTGATTCATCGCGCACCTCGGAGATGCCATCGATTTTTTTATCGCGGGCCAGTTCGGCGATCTTTTTGACCAGTTCGGCCTTATTGACCTGGTAGGGAAGTTCGGTCACGATAATGCTCATCCGCCCGCGCTCCGACTCTTCGATGTGGGTGCGGGCGCGTATGACGACGCGCCCACGTCCATTGGCGTAGGTGTTGCGGATGCCTTCGCGCCCCTGAATAATGCCGCCGGTGGGAAAGTCGGGACCGCGAATAATGCGGGAGAGATCTTCCGTAGTGGCTTCAGGAAAGTCGATCAGGTGAGCGATGCCGTTACAGACCTCGACCAGGTTGTGCGGGGGAATATTGGTAGCCATACCGACCGCAATGCCTGTGGACCCGTTGAGCAGCAGATTGGGGAGCCGCGCTGGCAAGACGCTTGGTTCCTCGGTCTGATTATCGTAGTTGGGGCCGAAATCTACCGTATCTTTGTCAATATCGCGTAGTAGCTCATCGGCAATGGCCGCCATTTTTGCTTCGGTGTTATGGTTCACAAAGCCGTTCGCCACAAACGAGTGGCATGCGCTATCGACACGCACCGAGTAGACCAGTTGCTCGCCCGCCTCTTCAATACTCTCAATCCGCTCAAAGAGATAACGCTGGCGCGCCAGATTTTCAATCTCGACTGCTGCTGTTGCCGGCAACACCTGAACGAGTCGGGGCAGCGCCGCGGCCAGGCGATCCGAACGGTCAAAGTTGTGCTTGGACAACCACTCGCGCTGACCACGCGTGGCATATGTTCTGACATACTCGGCCAGATAGGGGATAAAATCAGTGCGTGATAAGGCCCTGCCAGTATGCAGGTCGAGGATTGTAGCAAGCGCCTTGCCTTTCACCGCTGAGGTGAAACCGATCTCCTGAGCGAACAGGGTAAGATTGTCGCGACCAGAAATCAAGAGGCGATGCATACGCCGGGTTCTATCATTATTCAATGAAGCCACAATGCCAAAACGCAGCAAAAGCGTTTGAGTCTGGCGAAGCATAAAGCGGTTACTTGCCGTCAGATTGATCCGTAGCAGGCTGCGACCAGATTTTTCGACCGCTCCATCACCTTCAAATAGACCACGCAAGAAAGCAGCGGCCACATTGCGAGGTGAACGCAGGATTACCTCAGGTATCAGTCGTTGTGCCGAACGCCCTGACAAGCCTAAAGCCCTGATGAAGGCGATAACGTGTTGACTCACTATCTGGATTTGCAGAAACGGCTTCTTGCCGTAGCTGACAGGTTGCCGCTCAAAGACATGTAGGCGGCACGTTGGGAAGACGCGCTGCCACGCCTGGATAAAGTGTTCTGCAAAGTCGCCGGGGGTATTGGTAAACTCGATGACGCCATCGCGAAACGTTCCTTCCGCCAGTAGCGCCCCTAGAAGGAAGCCCAGATCCTCGTCCAGTGTCTCTGGAAGCGTGTGCCGCTTCACGCGAGATTTGCTGAGAACAGGAGGATAGAACGGATGCAGATCAACGGCCTGCTCCGGCCACATGACGCTGCTTCGATCCAGGACAACATAGTCGCCAACGGCTAATTGCGCAATCGTCTTCCAGGCGAGCGTGACGCGTCCATCAGCGTCGCGGGGTTGCGCCACCAGCAGGGGATGATTGGCCGTGCCTGTAACTTCGTATCCGCGCTGCGTTCGCACACTCCATGTCTGAAATCTGCCGCAATCCCACCACTTACTGGCCGTATTGGTTTGCCCATCTTTTGATAGAACACGCACGGAGATGTCCTCGACGCCGGGTTGCGAGAGTCGGCTGATTGGCACCAGCCCGTTGTCAGTGACGACGAGCGTGTCTCCTGTGACGCAATAGCGCATGGCGGCTGGTGGATCGTCGTCCTGGGAGCCAAAGTTGCCCTGCCCCAGCACTAGGGGATAGCGCATCGCCCAGGGTTGCGCCATACGCACCAGAGAGTCATAGACGGCGGCATCGCCGTGGGGATGGTAACTTTTTAAGACTTCACCAACGGTACCCGCGCATTTACGGAATTGTTTTGTGGATTGCAGGCCCATCTGCTCCATAGCATATAGAACCCGGCGGTGGACCGGTTTGAGGCCGTCCCGCACGTCGGGGAGCGCGCGACTCACAATTACACTCATAGAATAATCGAGGTAAGCGCCGGTCATTTCTTCAACAATACTAACTGGTTTAATATTGCCCAGATCCATAGTCATCCTCACCAAAAAATCAGACATAGCCGGAAGGCGATATCGGGTTGAAGCGTTTTTATAGTTGGTTGGAGGGGTCTAGAAAATTTGATCCTACCTCTCATAGTATAGCACATTTGGGTCATGGATACGAGTTTTCGGCCCTTTTGGCTGAGATGTAACAACGGAAATTGTATTATTGTGGGTCAGGTGTGTCTAAATTTGCTATGGTATGGCCTATGTTTTAAATGGAACCTGTGGTATGATAAATGCAAGAAGGGGATTCAGGGGGAGTGCGACACTCTAGTGGTTGCGATGTGTGTGTAGTGCCTGTTGGCTTTGATGCCTTAGGGGAGATACAAGAGTATGTCATTGCCATTTACCGATCAACAATGCTTCTTTGTCGCTATTTTAGTCTTTGCAGTAGCGGGTTTTCAACGCGGTTGGCGGCGAGAGCTGGTCTCGCTCGTCTTCGTTCTCCTGGCAGTGTTTTTGGTGCGTCCAGATAGTGGTAAAGCTTTTAGTCAGGTTGTGTCGCGCTTGCCTCAATCTGTCTCATTACTTACAACAGGAACGGCACAGGCAAGTACCGGGGGCGCGGGAACCGGCAATTTTATGGGGCCTTTAGGATCTCTGCTGCTCTTTATTGCGATTGGGGTAATAGGATACCTGGTTGGCAATAAAGCCTTTGGCAGGCCATCGACGCCGCAGGAGCGATTTATCGGCATTATTCCTGCGATTATCTCCGGCTCCTTTGTGCTGGCATTTCTTAGCAACTTTTTTCCTAAGGATGCCGCCGGTCGCTCTCTTTTCACGGTTGCGATCCAGCCACCGGACCCGGGGAACTATCTGCCGGTGATCTTCGTCATCGCCGTCGTTGCCCTGGTAGTGGCGCTGATCGCTGCCAGAACGAAGAAGAACCCTGCCAGGAAGTAGCAAAAGTACATAACCGACGTGTTGAGGTGACACATGGCTGACAAGTCCAACGGCAAGCAGGTTGCTGCCTCTACCTCTGGCAAGCCTTCTGATCCCTATCTTTCGGGGCGCAAGCGTTTTGGGCTCCAAGCATTGCGCCGTGGGCGAAACCGCGAATGGCACTTCTCAGGGCAACAACCGGGTGAGGAAGTGCGGATGGTTGTGCGCAGGCACTGGTGGTTCCTGATAAGGCCAGCCTTGCCGCTGATCGGCGCTGTTTTCGCGTTTTTTGTCATCTTGTGGGCGGCTACCGTTCTGCCAGCATTTAGCACGTTCTGGCTTCTGCTCGAAGGGGTGGGGGTGTTGGGCATTATAGGGACTGGCATCTGGTTCGCTTACAAAGACCTCATTATCTGGTGGTACGACAGTTACATTATTACCAATAAACGTATTATCCATACAAAAGGGCTGCTGGAGCCAACGCGCCAGCAGACGCCGGTCGAGAAAGTGCAGCAGGTCGGCGTTGACATTCACTCGGGGCTGGGCTTCCTGTTGAGTTTCGGTACCATCCATGTCTATCTGACGGGCGGCGATTTCTATATGAAAGAGGTGCCGAACCCGAAAAAGGTGCGTGATGCGATTCTAGGGATCACCGAAACGCTGAAAAAGCCAAAGGAAGAGCCGGTCCCCGTACCGAAAGATCCCGATATGGCTGCCGTGCTCGACTCGCTGGCAAAGGCCAGGCCGGTCCCACAACTGCCAAACGCCGATGAAAACTATCCACCGCTTGCCAACGCTGAGCGGGTGCGCGGCCCGCGACGCACCTTCGGCGGTATCTTGCGTATTCCCTGTGATGTGCGCTATCTCTCGGGAGAGTATACCGTCAAATATATTCAGCGCTCCCAGTATGTGCTCTGGCGCAATCTCTCGCTGCCGATTCTGGCGCTGGTGATTGCGCTCCCGGTGGCCCTGTTCGGCCCTGGCTTTGGCGTTCCTCCATCTCTCTGGACGTACTGGTTCTTCTTCTCGGGCCTGGCGGTATTGGGCCTGGCTATCTCTATCGGCCTGATATACACCAACTATGTAGATGACGTGTATATCTTGACGAATCAGCGTATCATCGATATCGAACGCCGCTTCATCATTTTTTATGAGACGCGGGTAGAAGCGGAGTATAAGAATATCCGCGATGTCAAGGTGAAGGTGCCCAATGTTCTTGAGCGTTTCCTGGATATCGGAAACGTCTACGTGGAGACGCCTGGTAGCAGTCCAGACATTATCCTGGAAGGGGTGGATCACCCCTTTGTGCTGTCGGACGAAATTCTGGGCATTAAGACACATAAAGAGAGAGCGGACAGCGTTGTTAAAGAAAACAATGAGAAGAAGAACCTGCATAAATGGTTTAGTACGATTGTGACAAAACTGGAGGAGACTGCGAAGACCCGAGGTACCCCTAATCTCAAGGATATGGACCTGCTGAATGCGATGGCCTGCGCGGAGGAGCTGGGGCTGGAAGTAACTGTTTCTGGTGAAGCGATTGCCAGCGCCAGCGTGGCCCCTGGGCGCGTTTTACAACAGAATCCTCCGCCGGGGACTGTCATGGAGAGGGGAAGCAGAATCGAGGTCGTGCTGAGCAAAAGACCCGCGCTCATAGACCAGTCCGCCCAGGCGTAGGGGCGGGGCAAGCCCCGCCCCTACAGCCGCTACCGTGTATTGACGCGGACCAGTAAGGCGACACATTCGATGTGGTAGGTTTGCGGGAACATGTCGATGGGTTGGGCGTAAACCAGGCGATAGCGACCGCCGGAACAGAGGGTCGCGATATCGCGGGCCAGGGTGCTGGGGTCGCAGGAGACATAGCAGATGGCCCGTGGCGCCATAACCTGCAAGGCCTGTAATGCCTTAGGATGGCAGCCGGTTCTGGGTGGATCGACCAGCGCCACATCAATGCGTTCGCGCCGGTAGTGCAACTGGCTGAGCAGGCGTTCCAGCGTTCCTTCCAGTACAGTGATGTTGTTCTGGTTGTTGAGCGCGGTGCTGGCACGCGCATCCATCACGGCGCTGGGTTGAGATTCGATAGCGATGACGCGGGCGGCGCGCGGCGCCAGGAAGGCAGAAAAGAGTCCTACTCCACTGTAGCCATCCAGCACAATATCCTGGCGCTGCGGCTCCAGCATAGCCAGGACGCGCTCAACGAGCGTGGCGGTCTGAACAAGATTGACCTGGAAGAAGGAGTCCGCCGAGATGCGGAAGCGCCGCCCCAGAATGACATCGGTGAGGAACTCCTGCCCCGCGAACACGCGACCGTAGCGCCCACCAACACGCTCGATGATCACGCCCACGATGCCGGGAGCGATGGTCATCAATTCCTGTGCCAACTGCTGAGGATTTTCGATCAGGGAGCCGGGGCGAGCATGAATTGAGAGCAGCGTGGGTACAGCTTTCACGCTTGTTACCGGGATGCCTGTGTTAGAATTGCTAGCGGCGCCAATGGCTCCACGTAGCGTAAAGCCCTGGATCATCTCGCCCAGCGCATCGCCGAAATAATCGAGCAGTTTAGTGCGAACAAGCTGATAGACCTGATCGAGCGCAGGATGCAGCAACGCATAATCTGGCAGATCCTGTACATCGTGGCTTTCAGTCAGTTTCAGGCCCACTTCGCCATCGGGGCCAATGGAAAATAAAGCAATATTGCGGTAGTGCCAGGGAGAAACGCCCGGGGGCATGCCAATGGCAGGATGAACGAGGGCGTCTGGCTGTTTGCCAATACGCACGAGGAGCTGGCGTACAATATGCGCCTTCCATGTGAGTTGGGCGGGATAAGAGATATGTTGCCATTGACAACCGCAATCTGTGAGCAATGGATAGGGTGGTTCCACCCGCTCAGGCGCGGGGCGCAGGATCTCGATCAGGTTTGCTCGTGCATGCCCGCGGCGCTCCTCGACAATTTCCACTCGTACTCGTTCACCCGGAATCCCTCCGGGAACGAACAAGACACGTCCCTCATAGCGGCCTACGGCGTCGCCTCCATAGGCAAGATCTGTAAGTTCAACATCAATGCTCATGTTCACCTCGGCGGCCATTCGTACATTAATGTCGCGGTGGCCGTCCCATCTTTCCAGCGTTTTTGTATCTGTCCGTTCATAGTACTGCATACTGTGATCCCCAGTCTGGAGTTTCGCAGTATGAGTAGGACCTCTGTCCGGTCCGGTTCGGGCCTCTTGCCCTCAGATGAGGGAGCACCTTCGCATCGGTGCAATAGATGTGTCTACAGTGGAAGCGGCTGTTTGGGCTGACTATAGAGCCGTGTTCCAAAACGACTCAAGAAGACGGCACCTAGCCCCAGCAAACCAGCTCCGATACTGACAAACCAACCAACATAGGGGAGAGACCCCGCCAACGCGAGCGCGGCAGACCCCACAACGACTTGTAGCAGACGAGTGTTCAAATGTGGTGCGACCTTGTGCAAAATGTATTCACCAACAAGCCACCCTACGGCGACTGTGCCCAGCGCCCAGGCTGCAACAAGCCCGACTGCTACGATAATTGCCAGCGGAATAGAAATGATAAGTGCGATCAATACAGCGATGATGGCAGGAGCAAGCAGAATACTGAGAAGCCCCAGCAGCAGGCTGCGCCGCATCTTGCTCTTCACAGTCGTACGTACCAGCATAATGTGTTCTGGTAAGAGCGTGGTGAGCAGCATCCCCAGAGCAACCCATGTCAGAACAGACCAGAAGCGAAAACTGGCTCCCCCATCGCCAAAGAAAAGTAGACTTACACTCTTCGTGCATTCAAAAACACTACCATGCAGTTGTGTCCCTGTACCTTCAATCCAATGCCCTCCACAAACATGAATATCTCCATTGATATGTGCCCCATCCTGTAGGGTGACATTACCACCATAAAGGGTGACGTCACCATCGACGATGCCGTCAATAATAACATTGCCTCCGAATGAGACGATGTCGCCTCTCACCTCGCCCCGAACGACGACTGTGCCTCCGAATGAGGTGATATTACTACAAACCACCTCTCCGCCTGTGACTACCACCGCACTGCCGAAGGACGGCCCGTGAATCGCGTCTGTACATTGCTGGCTGCTTCGTGCGGTCTGTGAGGCCATTGCCGAAGCAGTAGGTGGCCCACTCACCCAACCCATAAACACTCCCACCCCACCAATACCTATTAAGAACGCTGCTAAGAGCCAGAGCCCAGGCAGCGTGAGTATCAACCTTTGTTTTCGAGCGATTTTTCGCATACCGGAACTCCTCATCATGGCTTGTAATCGAGCCACGATGTTTGCCGTCACACCTCCTGCGGATGACGCATCAGACGAAGCCACATCCCCATCATGACAACCATCACGAAGGCAACCCCTGATAGGAGCCAGTTGTCGTGTGTTATTTGTGTCAGCCCTGGCTGTAGATATTGCTCCAGGACCACGAATGTGTCAATGACCGAGCCGAGCAATAGCACCAGCTTTACGGCGAGATCAGTCTGAATGATGATGATAGCCAGCGCCAGCAACGGAATACTGCTCACAGTGAAAAGGGCAATAGCCGCCAGAGCTGCGCCAACCGTGCGCCAGCGCGCCATGCGCGATTGTTGCTGCTGACGAATATCCTCAAGCTGTTGAGTGATCCGCGCCTGTTTTTGGACCGCGAGCATGATTCGCTCAGTCGAAATGCCGGTGTATACAGGAGTGGCGGATGGGCGCAATACGCTGTCCAGGCTTCGCTGACGCTTCTCGAATGCCAGACAACCAGGACATTGCCGCAGATGCTCCTGCAATGCTTGAGTATCCGCCTGCGCTTCATTGCTATCACGCTGCATACTCAGCTTTTGTCTAGCGTCCTGGCAGCGCATCGACCTGCTCCTCTTCCTGTTGCTTATCCTGCTGGATGTAACGCGCCAGCAGCTCGCGAGCGCGATGCAGACGGGCTTTGACCAGTGGCGGCGTCAGGTTTAAGGTCTGCGCGATCTCTTCGTAAGAGAAATCGTACCAGTAGCGCAGTACGATGACGGCCCGATATTTGCCGGGCAAGCGCTGCAGGTAACTCTGGATCTCGTCTTGCTGCTCCCCCTGTAGCGCGGATTGCTCCGGGCCGGTCCCCACATCGACGATCCATTCCAGGAATGGCACATCCTCCAGCGGGAGCGCCAGGAAACGTCTCCGGCGCAACTGGTCGATTGCCAGATGGGAGGCGATAGAAAGCAACCAGGTACTGAATTTATGTGCAGCCTTATATGTTGCGAGCTGTGTGAAAGCGCGCACAAAAGTTTCCTGTGTCACATCTTCCGCTTCCGTCACGTTGCCCAACATCCGGTACGCAAGATTTTGCACAGCATCCTTATATCGCTCGACAAGCATCGCGAAAACGTCCTGGTCGCCACTAAGCACAAGCTCGACAAGCGCTGTATCGCTCATCGACTCCACTATGGCCCCTGCTTTCGCCTGTGTACGAGCTGTACTGGAAATACCCTGTACACCTGCTACTACCTCAGTACTCTGGCCCCGACGTGTTTTTGTAGCCGGCTTTGCTAACGATCCAATTCCCCCCAGTATATCTGAAGCGCTCACTGTTGATTCTATCATTTGTCACCGCTCATTTTGTATCTATTTCACCCAATATCATAGGAAGACAAAAACCAGCATCTTCTATGAGCATGTACGAGCAGCGGCTAAAAAAGTTGTAATCTTTTGTTGAAGTGTAACACGACTCCGCCGCGCTGACAAGAGGCCCAGTACTTCGCTTCCGCGCTCCTGAGCGCAGCTAGACACGGGAGCGGCGTTGGAGCGCGGAACCTTTCAAGGTACTCCCACAAAGCAAGAATACAAGCACATAAATGAAAAAAAGTTCACTTCATAAAGTGACGGACAAGGACAAAAGTACGGTATGAGAGAAAATATGAATGAATTTTCATTATTGAGGAAAGAGAGGCTTTGTCACCGTCCATGCCACATGATAATCATTTTATATAGATATCATCAATAAATTTATGAGATGTCATGATATAAAATGTTCTGTATGAACTATCGAAAAAGAATTTAGTACTTTTCATCTATATTTGTTCATTTTTTGATCATCTTGTGTTATACTACTCTAAAGAGGTGTTGTGGTTCGTGTGGTTCTTAAATCTGGAGGGAAAAAGATGCTGAGCCAACAACTGCTGATCCCCCTGCGCACCCCTTATGCCGATACTATCGTTTTGACTTCCCCCTGGGCTACATCTTGGCAACGCCTATACCGCCAGGTTTTCTGGCTCTCTGATGGGCAAAGAGATGTGCGCAAAATCGCCCGGTTGTTGCATAAATCTGAAGCTGAGATAGAACGCGTGATACATGAGCTGACTGTTAGCGGCTACACCAGCATGCAGATAGAGGAAAAAGTTCTTGTCATGGATGCGCCTCTGCTGAAACAAAGTTTTGAGATCATCAAACCACAGCAGGAGGCATTCGCGGATAGTTTCTACCAGCGTTTATTTACGTACTATCCTGAAACACAAAAACTTTTTGCGCATACCGATATGAAAAGACAGAAAAGCTCTCTCATGGCCACCCTTGCCACCATTGTCGCTTGTGTGGAGCGTGGCGATAACTTGATGCCGACGTTGCAGAAGCTGGGCGAAAGACATCAGCGTTATGGAGTTATGCCGGACCATTATCCGCTCGTCGGGGGCGTGCTACTGGAAACCTTTAAAGAATATATAGGCCCGAGTTTTTCCATTGCTATGCAAGATGCCTGGAGCAGAGCCTTCGAGATCATTAGCTCCCAGATGATAGCTGCGGCCCAATCATGATTTGATTATGCTCCGCTTCAGGCTACAGTATGGAGATAGCTTCTGTAAACGTTAAGTTGAACCTGACATTTCGCTTGCATATGAAGGGCTGTAGCGATAGAATATTGCCTATCATTACCCGTATGATAGGAAAGAAACATGACCACATCGATCACCCCAACGCTCCATTTAATGCGCGTCTACGAAGCCCTTATTGCTGCCTATGGTACGCCGCAGAACGAGCCCGATGATGACCCACTTGGCGGGCTGATTGGCACGATCCTCTCGCAGCACACCTCCGACATCAACTCAGAACGAGCGTACCGGCAGTTAATCGCGGCATTCCCGACCTGGGAGCAGGTGCGCGACGCTCCGACGCACCAGATTGCCGAAGCGATCAAAAGCGGAGGGCTGGCAAACGTCAAGTCGGTGCGCATTCAGGATGTCTTGCACACGCTCACGGAACAGCAGCAGGAGCAAGGCGGGACAAAAACGCTGGCAGAGTATCTCTTCGATGAACTGGCTAAGCGCAGGACAGAGGATGCCTGGCACTATTTGCGTAAGCTTCCAGGAGTGGGGCCAAAGACAGCCGCCTGCGTCCTCATGTTCAACTTAGACCGAGCAAGCATGCCAGTTGATACGCATGTTCACCGCACCTCGCAACGTCTGGGACTGATCGGACCAAAGGTAACTGCCGACCAGGCTCATGTGCTTTTTGCGAAAGTGACGCCGCCGGAATGGGTGTATCCATTGCACGTCAATCTGATTACACATGGGCGGCAGATTTGCCACGCCCAACGACCAGAGTGCGCACGTTGCCCGTTGTATAGCGAGTGCGCGTATGTGGGGAGCGTGAACGCGCAGGAGACGGCGATTCCAAGTGGGTAGCCATTGCCTTACCTCTATTTTCAGAAGATACCACCAACTATTTTTAGGCTTCTCAATGAGAGCAATGAAGCATTTTAGAAAAATGGCACTAAAGGATGTAACTAGCCGTACAAGCCCTTGATGACACTGGTCTGTAATAACAACTGAAGACTGTCTGCGAGCACGGGAAGGAGGGAGAGTATCTGTTTCCATAGCAACAGATCTCATCATACTTTTTCTTTAAAGTCCCACCAATTGGCAAAAACGTCCGCTAATCCTGACGAATGGTACCTCCATCGGGTATTCTTTCATACAGAAATTTGAAAACTGTCCCAGCAATCCGTCTTCATATACACAACACATAGCGAAAAGCATATCAAAAAAAGAGAAATCAAGGAGCATCCATGAACTGGCTATCCACTCTCTCTGACCCCCGATGGCAAATTATAGAAGGCTTTATCACGATCATTGCTGCGATTGCAATACTCGTAAGATTCTTTTGCCCCGGTCTATATAAGCGTAAAGTCCGATTCTCGTTGACAGTTATAATCTGTTTTATAGCTTTCTCTATAGTCATTTCTTATGTTCTTCCATATTTACCAAGTCAAAATACAATAGCTTCTTCTATTCAAAGTCGAACAAATACGGCGCCCCCCCCATCAGTGACACCTTCTCCTCCAGTGACCACACAAACACAACCTTCAGCAACACCATCAGATTCGTCTCAACTCTCACCTGTTGAAACAATAGAACAATCAGTAGCAGAACCTCCTTCTGATGCGCTTATCATTTGCGGTGGGCGCAGAGATGACCAGAAGTACTGGTATGTCGATCAGACTGATGGCTATGGAGGTTCTGATTCCAATGGAACTCCATGTAGAGGGTTCTCGTATATCCAGATCCCCACATCTCTAACGAGTAATTTCTTCCCAGACACCCAGGTTGCTCCGTCCACTCACTCCATCGATATCTGGGTCTACATTCTAGACACAACGCCACGAGGAGTAACTGCACTTGTCGCTTATAATCTGGAATTTCATACCCCTTCGGGCCTGAGGAGAAGTGAATCCTGGATCATCGACCAGAGTCGTTATTCAGGTTGGCTCTATCTGGGCACTGCTTCGATTCCTCCTGATACCATCACTTTTACTTTGGTTCTTTCCAGTGATGATTCGAACCCCGACCATTTTCTTGCTGAGGATGCAGCAGCCATGCGCATGCATGCTTGACGCCTGTTGCCTCCTGAGTGAACATGAAGTTCACGCCTTTGACACGACTTACAACTCGCAAGGAAGAAAGCAGCGCACAGCATCCCCGTTCTGTGCATATTCTTCAAAGAGTTCGGCGACATAATCGTCGATCTCATCGTGATGGCTGCGAAGGTATTCCTCCGTGATATCATCAATAGTTCTATAGTTTCTCATATTTTTTGTGCCCCTCTATCCCCTTTTCTGATCGCATGCTACCTCATTTTAGCAGATTCGACCATCAAACTGAATTGCCTGCACAGCGCAATACAAGGTAATACCAGTTCTTCTTTTTGGGAAAGCTTCAGTTTTATAAGATAGATGCGAAGGGCAGTGTAGAGAATATGAACTTCGTTGTAATCGAACGGTGTTTCTCGGTTCCAGTCTTCCAGTTGCAGCATATCATCCAATTTCGTCTTTACCCCTGCGGTAACTTCTCTGGCAAAGGGAACAAAGGGAACGTTCGGGAGGGTATCGGGATTTTGTGAAAGCGTCCCTTCAAAAACGCAAACAGCGTCTTTTAACAATCGTACAGTTGGCAACGTAAAAAGTATTTTTGAGGCTGATTGTGGCTGCGCTGATTGACGTTCACGTTTTCTTTTCTTGCCCACGATTCCACTCCCCATTCTGCTAATAGAAGGGCCGACGTAAATTAGTAGAAAAATAAAGGCACCAATATATAGCTCCTTACGCTAGTATGCCTATTCTGGTATCCTACTGTAATCAAGCCTATGGAGACGAGCCATGATATATATTCGCCTGAAAGAGATCGCCCAGGAAAAAGGCTTCTCACAAGGCAAGCTATCTAGAGCCAGTGATGTTGACGACAATACCATCAAGCGCATTTACAGAAATCCCACAGCCACGGTCACTACTGAGACGCTCAGTAAATTAGCAAAGGCTTTAGGCGTATCTGTACATGAGCTTATTGTTGAAATATCTGATGAGAAACAAGAGCGAGATCAGTGCTGAAAGCTTTTTCGTCGTCTCTCATCCGCCAGATATACATGAATAAACCGCCTGCCAGTTGCATCGGCAGTCCGTTTTAGCCTCATAAACCGTTCCTGTTGCGTCTCTTTTCTAACCGTCACAATCGGAATAGGTTGAGTTGGCTGATTGATGAGTGACTGTATCTGTTTCATCATAGTGCTCACCCTGCGGCTTCCTCACTTCTTCGATGTTCTCTAACGTTTCTACTACGAGCTTGATTGCTTCATCTGCTCCAACGAGGGTTTGTAGCTCAACATGCGCTTGCTGAATATTCTCCAATCGTTTTGTGATAAACTCATGTTTTGCCGAGCCGAAGGATGGATCATACAGCGCACGTTGTGCGGCTTCGCATGACAGTCTGATGCTTTCCCGAAGCCTTGCGACCTCACTTTGTGACATGTATTTCGCCTCTCCCTGCGTTGCTAAAGTGAAAGCAACAAACTATAATATGGTACTGTCAGTTAAACTTATTGCAGCTACAAACAATAGTAGTTCCATCTGAAGTTCTATTGTGCAGCAGAGAGCTACTTGCATGTAACACGCTGTTACATTTGATGAGAAAGGATACAGAACAGGTGTTAAACAGCAACGCATTTGGGCAATTAGTACGCTCATACAGACAACAACGTGGCTGGACACAAGAAGAACTAGGAGAACGATGGGGACATACCAGAGCCTACGTATCCCAAATTGAGCAAGGCAAACGAAAGCTGGACAGCATGACGCAAGTGTTGCGCCTGGCTGATATTTTAGACATTCCTCAAGAGAAGCTGGAAGAAATTGGACGCGGGATACCAAAGAGACAAATCGAGGTGCAAAGACCGGAACAAGCTGATAGCGCCATCTTACAGATGCTGCTTGCTCCTGGCCGCGACATGGTACAACTCTCCTACATGCTCTGGATAGCCGACCAAGCCCCAATCCTGGAGGAGAAACTTCAAGAGCTTACTATTGCCCTAGACCAAGCCTTAATTTCGTATCATGGAGAATTTTTAAAACCTGCTCAGCAATTACTTGCCTACACCCACCAAATGAGAGGGCGTATGGCTTTTGACCGCCTTGACTTTGCGACTGCATCAGGACATTTCTCTGAGATGATTGATTTGGGACAGGAATTAAATGATCCCGATATTATCACCACCGGTATGGTGTATCAAGGAAGTTTGCTTAGAAAGCGGGGCAGATTTGAAACATCCATCCGGTATTACGAAAAAGCAAAACCTTATGCAGATGCAGCATCTGAGGCTGTAAGAGGAATTTATCACGCCAATCTTTCGACAGTGTATGCTGATAGCGGCAATGAAAGACCATTCCTTAATGAAATCGATGCTGCCCTTGAGATTGCTAAAGATATGAAAGAGAGCATCACTGGACTGGCAAATGATTTTAGTTTGGACGATGTGTTGTGGGCACAAGCTGGAGGATTCTCTGAACTATGGAAACCAGAAGAAGCATTAAAGGTGTACGAGCAGACGGATAAACTACGTCCATTCCGACCACTCAGAGAACTGGGAGCCTATACCATAGACAAAGGGGAAGCCTATCTGCGTCTAGGAGATTTAGACCAGGGTATCGCGCTTTCTCTGAAAGGCATTCAGCTCGCTTCTGAATATCGTTCAAAACGTCACTTGGGCTGGGTGGAGAAAACATATAACCGGTTGCGGGTCCTCCCCATTGGGAAAGAGAAGAAGCTTGATGTGTTGCGCGATGCGCTGGTGGAGGCGAAGAGTAAGCTGGAGCTATGAAGGTGCGCTTCATGCTACTTATCCAGCGCCCTTTTCATTGTTTCCTATCCATACGCGGGCTACCGCCTCTCGGTTCACCCTATTTATAAATTGGAATAGACTCTATAGACCTAAATACATTACAGAATCCAAAATCTGGGTTTTGGATTCCTACCATTTGCTTTTTCATTGATCTCGTGTTTTTGCTCCTAAGTCAGCACAGCCATTGCCAATTTAGAGACTGCAATAAAGAACAATCAATTATAGTAATTTAGCAGGGAGGTCATAAGCGTGGCAGGAAAAACCGTTAGAATCTATCTCAAAGAAGGCACACCTAACAGTCTTTTGATAGCAGAGATTATCAATTGGACGGGCAACGTACTTGTTTTATCGCGTTCCCAACTTTTCAAAATGGGAAATGGGTATTTTGAACTAACAACCCAAGAAGTATTTTAAAGATTAGAGGTAACTCAATTGTTAATGGTGAGTTATTCTAAAAAGCTCATGTGATATACTCATCCAGAATCCAAAAGCACACAACACAGATAGACACTGCGAGACGGTTGACACAACACGTAAGGAGATCCCATATGACAATTCTGATTACCGGCGGCACAGGCTTTATCGGGGCGGAGGTGGTGCGTATGTTGCTCGCTCAGGGAGAGCAGCGACCCGTGGTATTTCATGTGAGCGGCAATCGGCAACGATTGGCAGATGTGGCGGACCAGGTCGAGTTTGTACGCGGCGACCTGGGGAACTTCAGTCACATCCTGGATGTGGTGAAGAAAGCCAGGCCGAGCGCGATCTATCACCTGGGGGCGATACTCTCGGTCGCCTCCGATGCCGATCCCTCAGCTTCCTTTCAAGCCAACGCCCTGGGCACCTTTCATATCCTGGAGGCGGCCCGGCTCTTCGATGTGCCACAGGTGATATTTTCTAGCTCCATCGCTACCTACGGTTCGGGCTTCGAAGAGGATGTTATTGGCGATACCACTATCCAGCGCCCCGCCCTGTTTTATGGGATCACCAAAGTGCTGGGCGAGCATATGGGCCTTTTCTACAAACGCAAATATGGCCTGGATTATCGCTGCATCCGCTATCCATCGATCATAGGGCCGGGCGTGAAAACTCCAGGAGTGGTGCAATATACTTCCTGGATGATCGAGGAATGCGCCAAAGGAAAGCCCTTTACCGTCTGGGCGCCGCCCGAGACGCGCACTCCGGTGCTGTATTTTAAGGATGCCGCTCGCTCCGTCATAGAGCTGGCAAAGGCTCCGCTGGAACGCATCAAAACGGTCAATTATCTGCTCGGTGGCACCAATCCGATTGTGACGGCGGGGGAAGAGGCCGAGATTGTGCGCGCGAAAATACCGGGGGCGCAGATTGATTTCCGGCCCGATCCGGCGCTGCGGCCCGTCCTTGCCAGATTATCCGTGCGCTTCGACGATAGCCGGGCGCGCGAGGAGTGGGACTGGTCGCCACACTACAACCAGGAACAAATGGTGGATGACTTCTTGAACGAGATGCGGCTACACCCCGAGCGATACGCGTAATGACGTCGCTGGGAACGCGATAAATCGCGCGTCGGACGCGATCAATCTGGTCCCTACGAAACATTGTTCAATGACCGTTGTTAGAAGATAATAGTCAGTAGCCTGGGGATGGGACAAAAATCTTATCCCCAATTTTTATCATCTGCGAAAAACTGTATTTGCTTCATTTTTAAAGATGATTGGTTTAACGTCTAATAAAGGTAGCGGTGAGACGCAAAAATATATACAACGACAAGGAACCGGCCCTGGACGCTCCACATGGTAGCAGGAGGAAGCAATGGAAATATTAGACCTGCCAGAAGATCTGAAAGAAAGGCTGCGCAACGGTGTAGTAGAATTTTTGGCTCGTCAGGCTGAAAAGCTGCCCGGAGGAAACAAAACGGCTAAGGCGATCAGGCAGCTATCCACCGAAGCCGCTTTTTATAGTGCCTTCGATAAAGCCACAAGCAAAGGCATTGAGCACTTCCGTATGAACTATATGGCCCAGGACGAAGACCTTGTAGAAGCTATCACGACTGATCGCGCCTTCTGGCAATCCCGCACCGTGCAACAGGCTCTGATGGAGTTAATTCAGCACCCCGGCTCCTGGCTGGTGAACGAGCAGGAAATGATCACGCAGCACTTTGCCGATGTCCTGCCTAAACGGATCAGCCGCGAACGGGTGGATAGAGCGGTGAATTTCCTTTTAAGCTCTATTTTAGAGGAACTCTGGACGCTGCCAGGCGTCAATGAGATACGCGCCATCTACAGCTTGCAATTCCAGAAACATGGCACCGACCTGGCCCGGCAGCAGGTCCAGCTTTTAGAGGCCCAATTAGAGGCGCAGTTGCAGTTGAGCGCGGATGTACGTCAGGCGCTGCTGCAACTGGCAACGACGCTGGAGCAACATTTACTGGCCGCGCCGCTGCCGCAATCCGCGTTGCCGGATGCGTTTCCTTACCATAACCTGTTCCAACCGGACTATACACATTTTGTTGGTCGGCAAAAGGAATTAGATGAGTTACGTCGCCGTTTATCACCGCTGGATCGTGTGTGGCAGATTGTCATCACCGGCATCGGCGGCGTGGGGAAGAGTGCGCTGGCGCTCGCTATCGCCCATGATTATCGCGAACGATATCAGGAATTGCCTCCCGAGGAACGATTTGATGCGATTATCTGGGTGACGGCCAAAGAAGAAATCCTGACCATTCAAGGGCGGGAGAAATCATCCCTGCCCAGCATGATTTTCCATACGCTTGAAGATATCTATACGACGATTGCCGATACATTAAGACGCGAAGATATCACCCGCGCCATTCCAGAGGAGCAGCATCACCTTGTACGCAAAGCCTTGAGCGCGCAACGCACTCTGCTGATCGTCGATAATCTGGAAAATGTGACCGATGAGAACGTCAAAACTTTTCTCTATAGATTGCCGGTATCCACCAAATGCATCATCACTTCGCGCGAGTGGATAGAGATGGCTATCGAATTGAAGCTCTCGGGCCTGTCCGCCGAAGAGGCGAAGAAGATGATCATCGAAAACGCGACCACGCGCGGCATCAGCATCAGCGAGATGGAGCAGCAGAGGCTGTTTGAGCGCACAGCCGGGCTGCCCTTGCCCATTAAGTTGAGCATAGCGCGCATGGCAAGCGGAGAGACATTCGATCAGGTATTACGATGGCTGGGCGATGCCACGGGCAATCTTCCCGAATACTGCGTCCGAGGACAGATTGATATAGCGCAGCAACGCAATGCCGACGCCTGGAAGCTGCTGCTGGCCTGTTCGCTCTTTGATGAGGATGCCGGGGCCTCTCGCCAGGCGCTCGGCTCCATTGCCAATCTCTCGCTGGCTGATCGAGACGATGGCCTGACGCTCCTGCAACGTCTCTCGCTGATTAATCCTGAAGAAAATGATCGCTTCTGGCTGTTACCAATGGTGCGGGGACATGCGGGAGCGGAACTGATGCGGACAACCTTTCACAAGGAGATGGTCGAGCGCTGGCTTGCGTGGTTGCTGGAATTTACGCAGAATTACGGCGCCAATCTGAACTTACATGTAGAAGGGGTGGGGCTGGTCGATGCTGAATACCCGAATATGCTGATCGCGATCCGCTGGTGCCTTGAGCAGCAACGGTGGGAAACGCTGCTGGTGCTGGCAAAGCGCACATGGTTTTACTTTTACCTGGTGGGACGCTTTGGCGAATTACTGGAAGTGCTGGAAGCCGCCGTGCAATCCGCGCGGGCGCTGGGAGACGAGCAACGGGAAGCCCACTTTCTACGCAGGCTCGGCAGGCTCTTCTCGGTACAGGGACAATATGACAGGGCGCTTACCGAGTGTTTAGATAGGGCAGAAAACATCGCTCTGCGCCTCAACGATGAAAATGAACTCGCCCGCATCGAGCATGCCCGTTCAGCCATCCTCTCTAACCAGGGCAAACTGCTAGAGGCCGAACAAATGGCTACCATGATCCTGGAGATCGGCGACCGGCTCAAAGATCTGGAATTGAAAGCTCTGGCGGCGTATCGTCTCGCTGAATTTGAAGCGATAAGGCTGCACTTTGACGACGCGTTAACATGGCTGGATAAAGGCGAACAGTGGTCTAGAGAGCTTGACTGGGAGCGTCAGTTAGCCTGGAACCTGCAATTGCGCGGCACGATACTGATCCAGCAAGGTGTGCCCGACGCCGCCGAGCAATATCTGATCCAGAGCCTGAGAATGGCTACCACCTGGAACGAGCGCCGTCTGATCGCTCGCAATCAATATCGCCTGGCCCAGGTATATGTCGAGACTAATCGATTACAGCTCGCCTTCCAGGCATCGCAGAAAGCCAGGGATCTCTATGAACGGCTGGGTATGGCTGATCGCTTAGCCGAGGTAGAGCAGTTTCTACAAAAATTGCCGCAGAAGGTCAAAAGCTCATAAATTATCTTTTCAATCCTCAACATTGGAGGCGGCAGGCATCGCGCACCGTGATATGGTGTTGATAAATTCGCGGGCAACCAACGAGATAGGGCCGACGCGCCGGTAGATAAGCGCGAAAATAAACGCTTCGCTGAGATCGGCGATTGGTAAGAGCGCCAGGTCGCTGCCTATCTGAGATGGACGTATCAGGGCCGGGAGAGTGAGCGTTACGCCGATGCCCCGTCTGACCATCTCTTTGAGTCCCTCGACCGACTCTATCTCCACTAATGGGCGCAGTGATAGCCCGCGCTGAGCGAAGATGCGCTGCGTAATCTGGCCCATCCGCGAAGTCTCATCCAGCAGTAATAGCGGCTCATTCGCGATCTGCTCCAATGTGATCGCCGCAGCCTTCTGTGCTAAAGGATGCCGCGCCGAAACCAGCAGATGCAGGGGTTGACGGAACAATTCTTTAATGATCAATAGCTCCGACTGCAGTCTGGGATCGAGAATCAGGCCAAGCTCCACCTCGCCCTGCTCGACCAGCGTCACCAGTTCGTCGGTATGGTTGACGCGCACCTTCAGGCGCACGTTGGGATAGCGTTGGTGGAAAGAGGCAAAGAGTTGCGGCAAAAAAGAGGTCGCCAGCGATTCGATGCAGCCGAGCACAATCGTGCCACGCTGCCCGGCCTGCAACTCGGTCAACAACTGCTGACCCTCCTGTAACTGCTCCAGAGCCCTCCTGACGTGGATCGCAAACTCCTGGCCTGCCGGCGTCAACGCGACGCGCTTCTTTCTGCGCGTGAAAAGCTCAACCTCCAGCTCGTCCTCCAGGGCTGCAATCTGGCGGCTCAATGCCGACTGCGCCACCAGACATAATTCGGCGGCTTTGCGAAAGTTTTGCGTCTGCGCCGCTGCCAGGAAATAGGTAAGCTGGTAAAACTCCATCATGCTCCTCCTTGCCAGTTGATCTCATTTTGAGATCAACAGTATATCAAACAGGTGTTGGACGCATCAAGTAATTGCTTCTATACTGTGGATGTGACCACTCTGGCGCCCGATGGTACGTGTCAATGAATAAAGGGACAATACTGGCATGATCGAACGTGGTAGGGGTGGTGCCTTGCGCCCGCCCAGTGCGTCGTCTCAGGGGGGGCGCAAGGCACCGCCCCTACGAGCAGAAAAGAGGAAGATATGACACAGGTCGAACAACTGGCCGCTTTCGCCGTGCGTACGCGCTACGAAGATCTCTCGGAGGAGGCACGTCAGCAACTCAAGATTCGCATCATCGATGCTCTCGGCTGCGCGCTTGGAGCGGTTGAAGGTCCGCCGATTAAGATGCTACGCGCGCAGCTTGAAGATTTTGGCGGCAATCCTCTGGTCACATTGATAGGAGGAGGGAAAACCGCCCCGGACCGCGCCGCACTCTACAACTCGGCCCTTGTCCGTTACCTCGACTACAACGATAGCTACATTGCCAGCAAGGAAACCTGCCATCCCAGCGACAATCTCGGAGCCGTGCTGGCTGCCTGCGAATATGCCCACAAAAGCGGCAAAGACCTGCTGACCGCTCTGGCGCTGGCTTATCAGGTGCAGTGCCGCCTCTCGGATGTGGCTCCCGTACGAGCAAAGGGCTTCGATCATACCACGCAGGGAGCTTACGCGGTCGCCGCCGGCGTGGCAAAGGCGCTGGGCCTTGATCAGCAGGGCATTGCGAACGCTATCGCGATCAGCGGAACAGCGTACAACTCTTTGCGCGTCACGCGAACGGGCAGCCTCTCCAACTGGAAAGGGCTGGCCTATCCTAATACAGCTTTTGGCGCAACTCACGCCGCTTTTCTGGCTATGCGCGGCATCACCGGCCCGCTGGAAGTGTTCGAGGGCAACAAGGGCTTGATGGATGCCATCACCGGACGCTTTGAGCTGGACTGGAGCAGGGAAAACCTTGAAGCAGTACGCAAAACCAGCGTCAAGAAGTACAACGCCGAGTTTCATTCACAATCCACGCTTGAGGGCATTTTAGAGCTGCGTGCCGAGCAACATATCCGCCCGGAAGAGATTGAGCAGGTCATCATCGACATTTTTGATGTGGCCTATCACATCATCGGCGGCGGCGAAGAGGGAGACAAGCAGCAGGTGCGCACGAAAGAAGAGGCCGATCACAGCCTGCCCTATATGGTCGCGGTCGCCCTGCTGGATGGCGACGTTTCTCCTGCTCAGTACAGACCGGAGCGCATTGCACGCCAGGATGTACAGGATTTGCTGCGCAAAGTAACCATCCGACCCGATGAGGCGTTGAGCAAACGCTTCCCCGCCGCGATGCCCAGCCGCATCCAGATTACGCTCAAAGATGGCCGCACGCTGCACATTGAGAAGCAGGATTATGAGGGATTTTATACGCGCCCTATGTCGTGGGAAGAGGCCGTAGCCAAGTTCGAGCGCCTTACAACTCCCTTCTCTCAGGTTGCGGACCGTACAGCCATCATAGAGACGGTGGCACACCTGGAGACGAAAACGGTAGAGCAGTTAACCGAGCTGTTAAGCGCATCTTTTGCACATATCCTTTAAGCAAAGAAAGAGAGATCATTATGAGCGAGCGAGCATTTCCATTTATTCGTTTGAACGAGCGCGAGGGCAAACCCCGCACGCGTGGCATCACCGAAATTCGTGGCCCTTACTATACGCCGATGGGCAAGCGTTACCTGGAAGACGTACTGGAAACAATGGGCGATTATGTCGATTCGCTCAAGTTCGCTGGCGGCTCCTTCACCCTGATGCCGGAGAAGCAACTGAAGGAGATCATTGATCTTGCCCATCGCTACAACGTCCAGGTCTCCACAGGCGGCTTCATCGAGCATGTGCTGGCGCAGGGATCGGAGGCCGTGAACCGCTATATTGAGGAGTGTCGCAACGTCGGCTTCGACATCCTCGAAATCTCCAGCGGCTTTATCACCATTCCGGTTGACGACTGGCTGCGCCTGGTCGAAAAGGTGCAGCGTACGGGCCTCAAAGCCAAGCCGGAGGTCGGCATCCAGTTTGGCGCGGGAGGAGCCACCACCGCCGAGGAGCTTGAGTCAGAGGGCACAAGAGATGTGGAGTGGGCCATCAGCCAGGCCAGGAGATTTCTGGAGGCGGGGGCCTATATGATCATGATCGAGTCGGAGGGCATCACCGAAAATGTCAAAACGTGGCGCACCGATGCCGCCGCCAAGATCATTGGCGCGCTGGGACTGGAGAAGGTGATGTTCGAGGCCGCCGATCCAGAAGTGTTCGCCTGGTATATCAAAAATTACGGGGCCGAAGTGAATATGTTCGTTGATCACAGTCAGATTGTGCAGCTTGAGTGCTTACGCGCAGGCATATGGGGAACGAAGAGTTTGTGGGGACGCGTGCTGACGTATAAGGGATAGACAAATGTGAGCCATCCTGTGCAGGATGGCTCACATTGGCTCTAGCAGTTCGCATGAGACGCGAAGGTTCTACAATGCTCATTGCAATTTTATTAATGCATTTGACCTTTAAATCGTCTTTTGTAATCGGTTCCTTTGCTCCTCGAAGGCCATGTTGTTGAATGCAACCAGGAGTATTACCAGACAAGGACTACATTTTCTACCGCAATCCCATCTCCTCAACCACGCCTTTCAAAAGGTCCGGTCGATTGGTAAAGATGCCGTCCGCGCCCAGCTCGATCAGTTCTCTCATGGTGGGAACATCGTCGATGGTCCAGTAATAGACCTCCATGCCCAGGCGGTGCGCCCTTGCGATCAAGGAACGTTTTTTGAGGTTAATACCATTGCTGGTGAGCGGGATTTCTAAAACGTGGGAATAGCGACGATAGAGGACTGGGAGGTAGGCGTTGTGGGCCAGCACAAAGCGCGTCACTTCGGCCCGCCCGGCTCCGATCACGACCTGTCCCTGAGCCAGTTGATTGAAACGCCGAACGATGGCCTGCTGGAAGGAGGCCACGATCACGCGCTTCTCCATGTGGTAACGTTGGATCAGCTCCCACAGCTTTGCCTCGATTTGCGATGGTCGATCTTTGGGGTAGGCATCTTTGACTTCGAAATGCAAGTAGTACTTTGTCGCGTACGCACTAAACACTTCTTCCAGCGCCGGGATACGTACGCCTTTGCCACGATAGCTATACTCGCCTTGCAGGTCCTGAAAACGGTAGCCTGCATCGAGCTGCTGCAACTCCGCCAGGGTGTAAGAGTCAACGCGCCCGCTGCCGTTCGTGGTGCGGTCCACCGTAGCATCATGGATACCGACCAGGTGACCGTCCCTGGTCATATGCACATCAATATCCAGAAAGTCGCTACCACCAATGCTATCCGCCATCGCAAACGCCGCCATTGTGTTGGTCGGGGCCAGCAATTCTCCGCCCTGATGGGCGAAAATATACGGCTTTTTTAGTTGGGGAAAAATAGAGGATTGTTTGAGTTCTGGCATGGCAAAATACGACCTCCTCAACCAGAGAGCATGTCGCGCTCCCACGATCAATCGGGGAGCTACAGGTTAAAGAAGTCTAGCATAAAGGGAACGAACCTGTCGAGTCCGTTTGACAACGATTTTTTCCTTCAAATTCCGTCCGCCAACGTGCTGCGCACTCCCACGATCAATCGGGGAGCTACAGGTCAGGCGGGCGGCTAGGTAGTCCTTGACATCGCCTGTTTTTCCGCGATATCCTATCATCTGGGTACTTCATTTTTTGAAGTGGTAAAATAATTACGACATGAGAGGGGATCAGTATTTATGAGCTTGAAAGAGGCGTCAACACCTGCCAGCATCAACTTCCACGTTGACCCGCTCTGTCCTCTGGCCTGGCGTACTGCGCTCTGGATACGCGAGGCTCGCAATGTTCGCCCCGTCGATATCCACTGGCGCTTATTTAGCCTTGAGGTCGTCAACCGCAAGGAAGGAACAGAGCCGGATTATGTCAATGGGCATGGCTGGGCCGCTCTACGTTCGCTGGCGCTGGCTCGCCGCCAGCACGGCAACGAGGGATGGGAAAAACTGTACGTCGCTCTCGGCAACGCGCAACATGGGCGGAAGGAAAGCATCAGAGACCGCAACGTTGTCGCCGCCTGTGCGGAAGAGGTCGGCTTCGGGCCAGATTTTGTAGACAAGGCTCTGGCAGACGAAAGCACGATCCAGGATGTGCTAGGCGATCATGAAGAAGCCGTGAAACGCTACCATGCCTTTGGCGTGCCCACCATCGCCCTGGAAGGGTCGAACGTCGGCTTCTACGGCCCCATCATCCATAGCGTTCCGACCGGAGAAGAGGCCGGCGAGCTCTGGGATTATACGGCGTGGACGCTCAATCAGCCCAATATCTTCGAGCTAAAACGCGACCGCGCTCAGGCCCAGTGGGGACCGGTATCCGCATAACCATTTTCATTGTCATAAGAAGAGCCGTAGAGATGTCTCTGCGACTCTTCTTGTTGCACTGGCGCGAGCCCGCCAGCGGCGCTCGCTTTCATAATGGAAGGGGCACCATATGCGCTTCGCGCATATGGTGCCCCTTCCATTACCTTTTGCGCGGCGAAGCCGCGCCAGTCCCAACGAAGCGAAGACAATGACATTGGGAGGCAGATGCATTCTAAGCTTTATGCTTCTTCAGGAACCGCTCTATCCTCACCAGAGCTTCCTCCAGTTTGTCATACGCGGTACAATAGGCGGCGCGCACATAGCCTGTGCCAGCCGCGCCAAAGGCGTTGCCGGGGACGACCGCGACCTTCTCTTCAAAGAGCAGCTTCTCCGCAAACTCCTCTTCGCTCATGCCGGTATCGCCAACATGGGGGAAGGCGTAGAAAGCTCCTCGTGGTTCGCAACAGGGCAGACCCAGGCGATTAAGCCCCGCGACAAACATCTGGCGACGGCGCGCATATTCATCGTGCATCGCCTGCACGTCGGGTTCGCCATGACGCAACGCTTCCAGCGCCGCCTCCTGAGCTGCTGTACCGGCGCACATGATCGCATACTGGTGAATTTTGAGCATAGCCTCTAGAATATGAGGAGCCGCCGCGACATAGCCAACACGCCAGCCGGTCATGGCATAGGCTTTCGAGAAGCCATCCAGCAAGATGGTGCGCTCCTGCATACCGGGCAGAGAGGCGATACTGACATGTTCTGTATCATAGACAAGGCGGCTATAGACCTCGTCCACGGCAACGATCAGGTCATGCTCAATGGCGAGTCGCGCGATGCCTTCCAGCTCGCTTTGCGGAATGACCGCCCCGGTGGGATTGTTGGGAGTACCGATCAGAATCATTTTTGTGCGCGGGGTAATGGCGGCTGCGATCTCAGCGGCGCGTACGGCAAAGTTATAGCGAGCGTATGTTGGGACCGGCACGGGCACGCCGCCCGCAAAAACGATATCCGCTTCGTAGGCGACATAGCCGGGATCGGGCGAGATGACCTCGTCGCCGGGATCGATGATAGTGCGCATCGCCAGGTCCACCCCTTCGCTCACGCCCACCGTGACCAGGATCTGCGTTTTAGGGTCATAGCTAAGGCCATAGCGGCGCTGCAACATGGCCGCGATCTCTTCACGCAGCGCGAGGATACCATAATTCGATGTATAGCTGGTATGGCCCTGCTGTATAGAATTGATACCCGCCTGGCGAATATGTTCGGGCGTCACAAAGTCCGGCTCGCCCACGCCCAATGAAATCACCTCTGGCATGGTATTGATGATATCAAAAAACTTGCGAATCCCCGAAGGTTTAACCTGCCGAACGCGCTGTGACAACACCTCGCGTCTAAGTGTATCCATAAAAAATAGTTCCCTTTCACCTTTGTATAGCCAGCGCGACAACATCCCTGGTGCTAGCTTCCTGGCCGCACAACCACATAGAATCTCTCCAAAGATGGCCCGTAATCGGCCCTCCTTCCACACTGTAACATAAAAGCGCGCTGGCGACAATGAGCCAAAGCAGGTACTTTTGGCCTTCCTGGAGAGCCATCAGGGCATGAACTACCAGAAGTCTTGACAGACAGGGGAATTTCGTTGTACTATTTTTGACATATTAGCAAATTTTGTCAAGATGATAATTATGAGTATTGATGAGAAAGAGCGCGAACAGGCAATTTTAGACGCGGCAGCCGGACTTTTGCTCCGGCATGGCTATAACAAAACCACGATGAGCGATGTGGCCGATGCCGTGGGTTTACATCGTGGCTTAGTCTATCTCCAGTTCAAATCAAAGGATGAGTTGGTGGAGGCCCTCATCATCCGCGAACTGAACACGTATGCAGAAGCGTGGAGCAGGCAACTCGAAGCCGACCCTCTGGGAGGAACGGTCGCGAGCCTGTACCGCAGCATGTTGCATGCACTCAAGCCGTTACCATTGACGACCGCCATTCTCACCCGCGACGAAGAGATTTTCGGAAAATATACACGCAAGCCGGGCAACCTCCTCACCCGTCTGCCCAACAACGGCCTCACGCGCGATTTTCTCCAGGCCATGCAAGAGGTGGGCGTCGTGCGCCGGGATGTCAATATCACAGCGATGGCCTTAGTCATGGATGCGCTTACGCCTGCCATCATGGAGACGCTTGCTGCTTACAAAGAGGAATCTCGCAGCGACCGAGCGCATGCGAGCAAACCGTCCTATGATGAGTTGATGGAAACAATCTCCGAGATGTTAGAGCGCATGTTAACGCCAGAAGCGGGCATCAATCTTGCAGCAGGCAAGGCAATCATGCTCCGAGGGCTTGATGCCGCACGAGCGCATTTCATCCAGATGGAACAGCAGAAGAAAGAGAACTCACATGGTACATAAAGTTACCTGTAAATATATATAGATGTTCGTTCTCTATGGAAAGAGGTGATTTATGCTTCTCGCGCTGAAGATGCTGGCATATATCGTGATCAGCTTTGTGGTCTTTGCTCTGGCTCTGTTTCTTCCGGCAGGCACCCTCGCCTGGCCTGCTGCCTGGATTTTCTTGATCCTGGTCTACGGCGTTTCCTGCGTTGGCATAGCACTGCTCTTCAAGTACAATCGCGGTCTGCTGCAAGAGCGCATGAGCTTCTCTCAGCCGAATCAAAAAACCTGGGACAAAGTGTTCACACCGCTCTACTACCTGCTCTGCCTCGCCTGGACGGTGCTGCTCCCACTTGATGCAGTGCGCTTTCACTGGTCATATATGCCCCTTTCTCTCCAGGTCGTAGGAGTCATTCTGCTGCTGATCTCGTTTGTTCTCATGGCCCTGACCTTTCGCGAAAACACGTTCCTGTCGTCAACAATACGTATTCAGCAAGACAGAGGACAAACCGTGGTATCCACCGGACCCTATCATTACGTACGTCATCCGCTGTATGCTGGCGCGATCCCTTTTTTTCTCGGAACAGCCTTACTGCTAGGCTCCTGGTATGGCCTGCTGTTATCCCTGGTCCTGATCGCCGGGATGGGGTTGCGGGCCGTCCTGGAGGAACATATGTTGCGCGAGGAATTGCCCGGCTATGATACCTATATGACGCAGGTCAAATACCGCCTCATTCCGTATGTCTGGTAATTCAGGCCCTGCATGAGAAAGAGAAGACGACAGCCATCTTCTGGTTGTCGTCTTCTTAAAAGCCGCTACCGCTGGGAAACCGCCAGGTTATAGTTACTGCCTCCGTTGTTGTCCCAGGTATTACTTTGATTGAAGAAGGCCATATTGAGCTGGCCCGCGCTCTGTGGCAGGAAGGCGATGCCGAGCCAGGAGCCGTCGCTCTGCTTCGTCATGGTGACATCGGTCGGGCTGGTCCAGTTGTTAAAACCCCAGTGCATCGTCATGCTGGAAGCTGAGCCTGCCAGCGAACCGTTATATGTGATCTTGACCTGCTGGCTCTGCACAGGCACATAGGGGAAGCTCAGCACCGGCGTTGCCAGCGCGGGCGAAGGGCTGCCTGCGCTGATGTTGTCGTTCCAGTTGCCACCGCCGTTGTTATCCCAGTTGCCGTGACCGTCATTAAAGGCAAAATTTATCTGGGTTGCATCGGTCGGCACGCTGATAGTGGTCTGCCAGAAGCCGTCCGCCCGCTTGACCATTGGCTTGTCGGCTGCTACGACGTTTTGCCAGTTATTCTCTCCCCAGTGCAGGTAGACGTGGCTAGCGGAGGTTAAGGAGCCATTATAGTAGATCGTCAATGCCTTGCCCTGCACAAGCTGGCTGCTGTCAGCATCGACAGCAAAACCAGAATGCGGCTGAAAAGCGCCGCTGACATAGCGGTTGGAGGCAACAGAAGCAACATCGGCAATGGTTGACGTGCTGGCGGAGAAGAGCAGGGTGATAAATTCGCCCATCGCCCAGTTGAGCGGGTCCATCGATTTGGTCGGCGTGCCCGGCGTGAAGCCAGCCGGTGCGCTGCTATCCCAGACCTGCTCGGGGATCATGCCAGAACCGTTCTCTGCGGACGTCATCGCGGTCAAAGCCGCATCGGCGCTTCCTCCCGAAGCCGCCGTGTAAATGCCGCGCTCACCGGAGAAGATGGGCCAGAGCCGCCCCATGCCCGAACCATTGAAATCCGAGCCATCGGCATGCTCGCCATAGCCATCGTGATTGTAACGGAACCAGTAGCGATTGCCGTTAATCACCTGGCTGATCGTGGAATCGACGACCGGCAGCGAGAGCGTGATATAGGGCGAGTTCGCCGGCATCACGCCCTGCCGTGCCAGTTCCAGAAAGCCCGCATCCACCACCGAACGCTCGTCAAAGGTGCCACCGCCGTTTTGGATGGTGAGGCTATGCCCATCGTTGGGATTGGCGTTGTCGTCGATGCGCTCGAAGTAGGAGCCGCTGCCGAGCGGGCCGGTGGTGGTAAAAGTCCAGTTCGCGACCAGCCCCTGAAAGTAATCGGCGTAGTTATCGTAGCGCGTCTGGTTGACGGTATCGCCGTTGATCCTGGCAATATCGGCGGCACTGGCCAAGCCCGCGATCTCGGCGGCAATGGTCGAGGGGCTGTAGCCGCTATTCTCTTCCCACCGCTCCTGACCGGTAAAGGGGCCATGCTCGATGATATAGTTAGCGGCTGGCTTGATATGCTGGTTATAGTTGGTGCTATCGGTCACGCCCAGCTTCCAGGCAAGCACGATGGGAAAGGCTTGCTCGTCCATCTGGATGCCATTAAAGAAGGGCGTACCATCGACAAAACTATTCTGCGGGAAGTGCCCATCCGACTTCTGTTGCGTATTGAAGGCCCACAGCAAAGCGCGTTTGGGATCGCTGGTATCGCCTGCGACGATCAGGGCGCTGGAGAACTCAAACATATCCCGCTCCCAGACCAGGTGATAGCC
Source organism: Ktedonobacteraceae bacterium (assembly GCA_035650355.1). GTDB lineage: Bacteria > Chloroflexota > Ktedonobacteria > Ktedonobacterales > Ktedonobacteraceae > DASRHT01. The sequence goes on along the minus strand of DASRHT010000085.1, from coordinate 3,952 downwards.
GCCCGCATTGCCATCGCCGTTTGACGCGCCCCACGGCACGCCCAGGCCCGCGACCATAGCGCCCGTTTGCTTATCCTGCGACGTTTTAAGGACGTTGGCAGCCAGGTAATACTCCTGCTGCCGCGCCTGCTGGATTGCCGTCGTACCGCCCACCGCCGGGGGCGTTTTCAGAGTGTTATCGAAACTATTCCACTGCGAGACGTAGGTGCTGAGCATATTCGAGGTATCACCAAGCGTACTATTTAAGGTCTGTTCGGCGTTAACGCTAGCCGAGTTTCCGCCGCCCGTCTGCCCAAAGGAGAGCACGAGGTTAAAGGTCACGCTGGTCGCCGTCTGCGTATTGATCGTGCCGCCGTTCGAGAGGTCCAGCAGCCCCGTCTGGGCGGTATTGCCGTTGTTAGCCGCACTAAAGGTATCATTCATCGTGAAATCGGGACAACTGCCGCTGCCACAATTGCTCGCTCCCTTGATATCCGTCCAGCCATCGTTCTGCCCGACGAAGCCAGAGCTGGTCATACCTGCTTGATAGGGAAACGACGCCGCCAATGCGCTCGCAAAATTTCCCGAAGCATCGGTCGATACTAGCATCGTTCTGCCACCGGATACCTGGGTGGAACTGGTATTGTTGTTGCCCGCGTCATGCATGGTTGGATTATAGAGCACATAGAGCAGGAAGTTCGAGATGTTGCCGCTCAACGCGGTAAATGTGACGTTCTGGATCAGCGAATTGCGAGCGGGATCGGTATAGATGGTCTTCGTGATCCGGTACTTCCCATTCTTCGCCGTATTCGTAGCGGTCCAGGCCAGCGAATGATTATCGAAAAGCTGCACCTGGGAGGTGGTATCGACCTTCTCTTCATCAGCCCAGGTATGGGCCGAGTCGCCAATGAGGAACTGCAAATCGGTGCTGTTGGGCATATCCGCGGTGGGATAGAAAACCTCGCCGATGATGCCGTTGTAGCCGGTGAACCAGACCTGGCTGGTATTGTTCGCGGCAGTCCCGAGAATGGTATTGTTTGACGGTGTCCAGTTGGAGGAGGCCCCGGGACCATTGGGCGCGGTGCCACCGGCATAAGCATTGCTAATATCGGTCATGAAGAGCAATAAAGCGACGAAGCACAGAGGGAGTATGCGCTTTACAACCGTGTCACCCTTGCGCGGTTCTCTGGCAGAGAGCATAGATCTATCTCCTTTGCGACGATTCTACACTGCATAAAATGAAAGGATCTACTCGACGAGCATCACAGAGATCGGCCAGCACTATCTCATGATGATAGAGCAAATGCCATCTACCAGCATAACAGCAAGAATCGTGCCATAATGTGTGTAGCACACATTATGGCGATTCGGTAGCCAGTTACTCCTTCTAGGCGTGCATCAACAGTCCCTCTAGAGCATAATGGATTTACAAGCCCAAAGCTTTCAATGATCGAAGGGCTGTGAGGAGAGGAAGTGAGGCATGACGACACCTTTGCAGCTATGCTCCGACGAGGAGTATCGAGACGACATCCCTACAATATCGCACGCACTTGAAGAAGAGATATGGGATATTCCACAGGTCAAAGCCGCTCATCCAGAAAAAACGAAAACATAATGTTCTAAACATAATTTTTAGCAGAACATAAAAGGAGTGGGGAGCGTTGAGTGCGCTCCCTTTTGTGTCATTCAGATAAGCGCTCGACCGTCTGTACCTTTTCCAATACGCGGAACATCCCAGCCAATACTGTCATGCTCTATTGCGATGATTTCTAATACTCCCTAGAAGGGAAACATCTTTTGAAAAGGGTTGACAAAACCTATCCACTCGCACTATAATTTGACCATGCGGACAAAAGATAAACCAGGTGGACAAAATCAACCAACCTTTACGGAGGTGGCCAGGCGGGCGCAGATCATTGAATGCGCCATAGAGACCATTGCCCGGCTTGGCTATGCTCAGGCTTCGCTGGCCCAGGTCGCCAAAAGGGCAGGCATCAGTAAAGGCGTGATCGTCTACTACTTCAAAAGCCGAGAGGAGTTGATCAAGCAGGTTGTGATGGCTATCCTTACGGATGCCGCGTCCTTTATTGGGCCGAAGCTAGCCGCGCAGCCTACCGCTCGGCTTCGGTTGCAGGCCTATATCCAGGCGCATGTCGAGTACATCAGCACCCACCTTGAGCAGATGATGGCATTCATGGAGATCGCCATCAACTTATATCGCGCCGAAGATGGAAAGCTGCGCTTCGGCGCCGCCACCGGGAAGCCAGTGCTGGAGGCTTTAGAAGGCCTTTTGCGTAAAGGTCAACAAGAAGGCGAGTTCAGGGACTTTGATCTGCGCGTGATGGCCGTAACCATCAGACGAGCCATCGATGCCTTGCCTCCCCTCTTCATTGCCGATCCAGGTCTGAACCCAAATGACTACGCACGGGAACTGGTGACGCTTTTTGACCTGGCCACCCGAAAGGAGTGAGTTCTATGATCACCTTTGCGTTGCATGGATACGAGGACGTTGAACCGGCATGGGAATTTGGCCCGTTGCAGGCCGAATTCGAGCGATGTGGTTTCTCGTGTCGTATTTTTCGCTCGCCCAAGCAGCGAACGAAGACGCCGAATCAGGATCGCGCGCAGTTCATGATCGAAGCTTTGCGCGATGTTGAGGGTGAGATTGCCCTCGCCGGCATCTCCAACCAGGGACTGTTCATGCCACTCGTGGCAGCAGCCCGGCCCATACGCCGCATCGTAATGATCAACGCGGTCATCCCGCATCCGGGGCAATCGTTCCTGAAGGCGTCCAGGCATGAACGGGTCTTCGCGAATATTTTCACCGGCTTTCTCGCAGCGCTGGCTCCCGGCATGACTGAAGTCTGTCCCCTCACCGAGCTGCCGAAGGTGGAATATGTCTACATCTGTGGAGAAAAAGACGACGCGATCCGCCCCCGATGGGAGCAATGGGCCGCGCGTAAGTACCTGCATGTGGAACCGGTTGTTGTCAAAGGGGCGGGACACGCCAATATTGTCCTGGCCTATGTCGGCGAGGTCGTCGAGGCCGCAACGAACGGGCTGTAACAGCCTTTATATGAAAGGATTGCTATGGAGACACAACAACCACAACAAGGTATACAATGGTACCAGTGGGTGAGCCTGGCGATTAGCGGCATTGTGCCGCTGATCACTTACTTCGCCATTCGCTCATATGTGGCGAACGACACCGAGGCGCTGGCGCTCGCCTGGTTCATTCCGGTTGCCTGGACTCTGGGTTCCTCGCTCTGGTTACGGCGTCTCAATCTCTTCGGGCTGGTCGGAGTCGCCATTTACGGCATCACCCTCGGCATTGCCATCTTCTTCAACGCAGGCCCGTTGCCGCTCAAGCTGCATCATGCAGTGGTGGCTGGCATAATTGGACTGGCATGTCTCGGCTCGCTAGCTAGAGGGAAACCTCTCCTTTTGGTTCTGATCCGGTTCAGGATGAAACACACGAAGTACACCGCGCAGTTCGAAAAAGCCGTAGCTAATCCCCGGTTTATCAAGGATTTCTCCACTGTCACGCTCGTAATCGGTATCGTCGCTCTCGCCGACGCTGTGCTTCAGACCGCGCTGGCCCTCCTGCTCTCGACAAGCGCCTTTCTCGTCGCGACGACCGGTATCCATGTGGGTATCGTCATTGTGGGCGCCCTCGGGATGATTGTGTTCTTTTGGATCAGATCCCGCATATAAAGGAAAATCGTAAACCGGTTTATCCCACTTTTCGGTGAATGGGATTGCCTCGTCATAAGAAACTGTCCAGCTATATTATAACTATCTTGCCCTTGCCTTCAAACCTCTCCCAATCATCCCAGGGCCTTTTAATTTTCGGCGAGAGGCCGCAAAAGCAAAACAAAAGGATGAGAACCTGATAAAGTGATGGTACCAAACTATCACGAAACGAGGACTCATCCGAGATGAACTATAGCATAGTCAATGAAGCCAGGGAACT
>DASRHT010000084.1:0-83289 GCA_035650355.1 Ktedonobacteraceae bacterium | reverse complement strand
CTCAATTCCTTTGTGCTGGCTCTGTTCGATTTCTTACGTGTTCCTAACGTCAAGCAGTATATGAGACTCCTTGATGCACAGCCTCTTCGCGCTGTTCATCTCTTACTCAAGTCCCTGACGGAACATTAAAAGGCCCTGATGTATGTATATGTCAGATAACATCTACACAGGAGCTTTTTCATGACTATTGATGCGGCATTTGCACACTTTCCATCTCTGAGCACGAACCGATTACTGCTGCGGCAAATCCAGCCAGGGGACGCGGAGGCGCTCTTCGCAACGTTTTCCGATAAGGAAACCATGCGATTTTATGGACATGAGCCTCATCGATCTTTAGAGGAGACCCGTCAATCGATTGAACAGACGCAGGCACGTTACGCGCGGCGTGAGGCTATTCGCTGGGCCCTTACGCTCAAAGGCGAGGATAGGGTGATTGGCTCGTGCAGCCTCCATCACTTCGATACCGGTTTTCATCGTGCTGAAACGGGCTACGAGCTCAATCGCGCTTTTTGGAGACAGGGTTTGATGACCGAGGCCATGTCTGCCGTCCTGACCTATGCGTTTACCGAACTGGGGCTACACCGCGTTGAGGCGATCATTGATATAGCAAATGAGCCATCCAAAAACCTGTTGCTGAGACTTGGTTTTACCTACGAAGGGAACTTGCGCCAGCGCTACGCGTTCCGCGATCAGTTCGAGGACGAACACTACTTCGGGTTACTCAGGGATGAGTGGGCTGGGGCAGGCCAGCTTCGCCGCTTTTCCTGATTACACTGCTACATTCCACCCTTTTTACAAAAAATTTGTGGAGGAACCTACAAATGTTTGATTTTGACACTGAACTGGCAAAACGCTATGGCGCTTTCGCTAGCTATCAATCTGGTATATCCCCAGCTCTCACTGAGTACTATGGTGAGAATCCTGCCATCGAGATGGATCGCTTGCTGGATCTCTATGCCAATACAGAAAGCTATGTACTCGATGTTGGCTGCGGAGCTGGTCATACACTCTGTCGGCTCGCGTCTAAGGTTAAGCAAATCTGGGGAATCGACATGAACGCCGATTTGCTTCAGGCGGCACAACTGCGAATTGAACATCTGGGCCTGACAAACGCGAGGGTGGTCAGCGCAAACGTCACCGAGCCAGCATCGCTCAAACCTTTGCCAGACGCCACGTTTGATCTGGCGTTCAGCCGGCGCGGTCCCAATCTTAATGAGCATTTTTTGCGCACGTTAAGCAAAGAGGCCATCATTGTGCAAGAGCTGGTCAGCAACTTCGATGGCTATCCTCTGAGAGAAATTTTTGGGCGCAGGCACTATGCGCCCTACTTTCATACTGATCAGGCGGTACTTCTGAGCAACTATGCTGAGCTTGAGCTTTTTCCCATCAGTTGCAAAGAATATTTTTATGAGGAATTCTTCCGCGATTCTGAACATCTGGAGGCGTTTCTCATCCAAAATGGAGCCACGCTCAGCAACTGGCGTTTACCTGCCAGGCCCTATGAGCCACTACGTGATCGACCTGCGCTGGATCTTTACATACGCTATAACACGACCTCAAAGGGCATTCGTGTACTACGGCAACGTAAAATCTTTGTGCTCAGGCGCGCAGTGGTAACGTATTATCCGGTTGATAGTGCATCGTCATCTTCTCCCGCCTGAAAGAAACCTATGTAGAGCGTTTAGCTTGCAGGGAACGCTCTACATAGGCCCGTATTTCTGTATACGCGAGGCCAGCTAGACTTACCAACAGCAGCAGTAGCGCCCCGGCAGCCATCCCCAGGCGCACATTGACGAGCGCGAACAGTGGAACGGCAACCAGCAAGCCAAGCGAGTACAGCACATACTCGAATGTACTGAACATGCCAAACACTTTGCCTATTTGATAGGCTGGAAGCTCTTGAATCATCATTTTTTCTGGAATGTCGCCCATAGGTCCGCCGAAGGAGGCCAGGAAGCTGGCGAGCAGCGCCATTGGTACATTAGAGGCAAAGGCGAGGAACAGAAATCCCAGCCCGATAATGAGCCGGCCCAGGTAGATAGTAAAAACTCGCCGTTTGATCTGCAAACTGCCGACGATGAGGTTACTGAGTACATTGCCTACACCATACGCCCCTATGATCAATCCGTAGAGGCCAATGGCATTTCCCAGGCTACGTGCGACCAATAGAGGAACGCCAATGATGAAGGTGACAGACCAGGTAAAACTACTCAACGAGCTTGAAATAAGAGCAGCCCGCAGACCAGGGCTTTTCATCACTCCCCCTAGACTTTCGCCTGCCTCGGCCAGCAGACCGCGTACTCCCCTGATCTGCCGCTCTGCACGCACCGGCTTCCAGGCGAAACGGCTCCCCAGAGCGAGTAGAGCCAGCGCCGAAACTCCGAAACTGACGGCATCAAGCGTGAAGAGATGCTCCAGAGGGAGGAATACTACCAGCAGCCCGACCAGCGTCGGCCCCAGGGCGCGCGCCAGGCGGCGGGTAATGTCCATCAGCGCGTTGGTCGCCTGCAACGCCCCCTGATCATTCTCGGACAGAGCAGATAGGCTGGCCTGTAAAGCGGGATCGAACAGCGAACCTACTGCACCAATAATAAAAGATACCGCGACCAGGTGCCAGAATTGCAATAGCCCGTTCAGCGCCAGTATGGGTAAGGTCAGCACCATCACAGCGCGCGTCAGATCGACAACGATCATCGTTATGCGCCTGTTCCAGCGATCTGCATAGATACCACCAGGCAGGCCAAAGCAAAAAGCTGCCGCTCCTTCTGCCGCCGCCACCAGACCGGCAGCACTCCCCGAAGTCTTCACCGCAATCCATATTACCGCAATGCTATAAAAATAGTCACCGATAGCAGATAAAACCTGGCTAACCAACAATAGAGCTATATGTGGCAAACGCAAAGCTTTAAGCAATGGCATAAGATTTCCTGTCTATTCATTTGTCTGAAAGAAAAGCAAAACAACCTACATAGAGCGTTTTCTACAAAAAACGCTCTATGAGATGTGAGCCTATACATCAGCCAGCCGCGCGTTTGAGATCGTTGGGCGGGAAAGCGGCGGCAGCGATGCAGGCTGCTGACCATCTATTGAGTTGCTCTATCAAGCGGTCGAGATCGCTACCGATAGCATCAATGATAGGCCACTCCATTGCATCGGTGCGCTCTTCAATCTCGTCACGTATGCGCAGTCCCTCAGGCGTCAATGCGCCATCTGAGATCAGCCCCTGAGCTTGCAGGCGCGCGACTGTGGAGGTGATGACATCCGGGCTCCAACCTCTGGTGGCTGTATATGAGCTTAGAGGCATGCCCACATAGAGTTCGGTCAGGATGTTCATGGCGACTGGATCAAAGCCAGCCGCAATATAGGCCGCGATATGGCTATCGCCCCGGTGCTCGCGGATCATATCGCAGGCACGCCACAACTGGCCTAGAGGAGCTTCGGGCCAGGGGAGGGAGAGCAGGCCGGAAAATAAGGCGCGACCGGTGCCATCGGCAGCAGCCAGCCCCCGGCGCAAAGTAGCGACGGCAAACGCCACATCCTCCTCACCCAGGACCTGCTGTAAACTGGTAATCGTGGCCTCATCGCGTATTGCCAGCAGATCGGTGCGGCTGAGATGACTGCGAGCCTCCTCATAGATGCTGGTAAGAAAGCCTGGCTCAAAGGCGGCAAAGGCTGCAACGACCAGTGACGCGGGCGGCTCACCTAACGAGGCGGCCCGCCCCCAGACGTAGCCGGTAAGAAAATTGAGGCCGTGCGCGGCCAGTCGTTCATTGGTGATGCGAGACCAGACGGCATGCATCGCCAGCGGCTCACAGGCATCTCGCAGGCGACGAGCAGGCCGTGCGTGGGCAACGGGGTACGGGGTAGGGGTATCTGGTGGGGTGGGCTGGAAAAATACCTGTACGACGGTATCGTAATCCATCAAGTTCCTCCCTTGCTTGATAACACAGTCATCGCGACATATTTTAAGCTATCTGGACGGGTCAACTTACGCCCAGGATAATCCACCGTCAACGATGAGTTTTTGACCGGTAATATAGCTCGCCTCATCTGAAAGCAGGAAAATGGCCGCGTATGCAACCTCCCAGGCGGTTCCTTGCCGGCGCAGTGGCACGGGCGTCGTGGCGCGGTTGGGTCGCCCGGCGCTTGCTCTTCGGCCCAGTGGGGTATCGATAAGACCCGGAATGAGCAGATTCGCGCGCACGCCACGCCGCGCCCCTTCGGCAGCCACATGCCGATTGAGACCGAGCAGGCCCGCCTTAGAGCTATCGTATGCCGGGACCTGAGTGCCGGGACTGAGACCTGCAACAGAGCCCATGAAGACGATTGCGCCACCGCGCGGCAGCACTGGCAGCGCAGCACGCGCTAGCAGGAAATGCGCGCGCAGATTCACCGCCATAACCCGATCCCACTGTTCCGGGGAAGTATCTGCCAGAAAACGACCGAGGCCGATACCCACGTTGCAGACCAGGCCGTTGAGGGAGCCAGAAGCGGCGATGAAGCGTTCGCAGGCCGCGGCATCGGCAACGTCGCCCTGGAGCGCGGTGGCCGAACCGCCCTCGGCCACAATAGCCGCAACGGTGCGATTGGCGGATTCGAGATCGATATCGGCGCAGATCACCTCGGCGCCTTCTCGCGCCGCGAGGCGGGCGATGGCCTGTCCGTTGCCGATAGGATCGCCTTCGCCCTGGAAGCGCGCAGTGCCAGCGCCAACAACCAGAATGCGTCTGCCTGTCAGGCGGCCACGACCGGGAGCCTCGCCCAGCGCCTCAGCGGTCAGTTCAGAGGGAGTTTCGTTAGATGTGGTCATGGCGCGGAAGCGACTCCTTTCCAGGCTCAAGTTGCACGCCAGCGGTGCGCAAAAACATAGCAAGCATTTCGTACTGGCCGACCAGAAAACAAAGCTCGATCAACTGCGTCTCGTTGAGATGCTCGCTCAGAGCTTTCCAGGTGTCGTCCGGGATGTACCGTTCGACGTGTAGTTCGTCGGTTGCTCGCATCAAAAGCGCCTCAAATGGCGACCAGCCGTCGGCTGATGGTCCTGTGACGACGCGCTCAATGGTCGCCCGATCAATGCCCATAGCGAGGCTAATGGCGACATGCTGACCCCATTCATACTCGTTGCCCATATTGTAGGCTGTGCGCAAAATAACCAGTTCGGTAGAGCGCCGCTCCAGGCTCCCTCCTGCCAGCAAACGACCCCCGAATGGGAGCCAGGAGGCAAGCAGTTTGGGATGCCGGGCAAGCGTGCCAAAGATAGCCAGTGGCTCGCCACTGGAGATGAGATTGTTCTTAGCAAGCAGCTCGCGGGTACGCTCGCTCATCTCCGCAAGCGGAAGAGGCGTGACTCTTGGCTGAGATGGGTAGGTTTGTCTCAGTTCATCTTGAGATTTTGGCATAGTTGGTTTCTCCATAAGATATTGGTGAAAATCTGTTCAGCCCGAGCAGATTTTCGCAACCACGATACTGCACTGATGCTGCGCGAACTCAGGCGAGCCTGATGCCATACACAAGCATCCCGCTCCAGGCTTTGCGTTGCTCGCTGCCGGGGTCGTTTTCCACGCGACAGGTCGTATCAAAGATCATGGTGGCCCGTTCCTCTGGCGTGTAGGCGGGCCAGGTGGGCAGGCCATGGTAGGCGGGCACGCCATCGCGAGCAAAGGATAGCCAGGCTTCACTCATCTTCTCAGCGATGGCTGCGCGTTCGGGGCCGTCGCCCGTCAATTCTTCGCTCACGGCAAGATTATCGAACACAAAGGGGATCTCCAGCGCATGACACGATTTCAGCCGCTCGCCGAAGACCGGCGTCTCCCAGGCGAAGAGATACATGAAGACCGGAGCCGCACCTTGCGCGTGCTTGCGGTCGGCCACTGTAATCGAGTTGATACGCATCATCTGATCGCTCATGATCGAGAGAAAGAGCTCGCTGTATGAAGCCTCCGGGTACGCGTGACGATACGTTGCGATCAGTGCGTCCGTTCGCTCTTTGGCGTAGGGTTGTACGCGCTTACGCAGCCCAGCCTCGTCGAGCGTGCCTAGCTCTGCATCGGCCAGGAAGAACGCCGTCGCTTCATCTTTATTGGTGCCAATCATGAGCGGGACATGAGCTGAGATGGCGGGAGCGGCTGGTTCAAAAGGATGTTGAGGTAGCACATAGCTGTCCAGAACAGGCGCCCAGCCCAGGCGGCCATCGGGATGCGCTCTAGCATTGGCCGCGAAGATCTGCTCGGTCGTCAGGCTGCTCAATTGCTCCGGCTCTTTGGCAGAGATGCCTAATTCCTTCAGGAGCTTCTCGGCATTGGTTGTAGCCCTTTCAGGGAGCGTCAGCCGTATACCCGGGCCACTCTGCACAATCGCGCGGTGGAAAAGGCCAATCGCGCTGGGCATAGCCATCAAGGCGCTCACCTTCGCCCCGCCGCCCGACTCCCCAAAGATCGTCACGTTGGCGGGATCGCCGCCGAATGCAGCGATATTGTCGCGCACCCACTCCAGTGCCGCCACCAGATCGAGCATGCCAACGTTGCCTGATGCGGCATACTCCTCGCCGACCAGTTCGCGCAGGTAGCAATAGCCGAGCGGACCGAGACGGTGGTTGACCGTTATCACCACGACATCTCCTCGCCGGGCCAGATTACTGCCATGAACAAAGGCCCCCGAGCCTGATCCCATTGTAAAGCCGCCACCATGACACCAGAAGAGGACGGGCCGCTTGCGGTTATCTCCTACGCCTGGCGTCCACACGTTCAAATACAGGCAGTCCTCGCTCTCCGGCTCAGGCCGTGGGGTGGTGTGGAAGATCGATGGGCCACTCGCCGGTTGCGGGCTACTGTTGCCATATGCCAGAGCATCACGCACGCCGGCCCAGGGTTCGAGCTTAACGGGCGGTCGAAAACGGTTGCGCCCGCTCGTTGTGTCTCCGTAAGGGATACCTTTGAAGCTCGTGATGGCATCGGCGGTCGTGCCTCGTATTTTCCCCGTAGTGGTTTCGACAACGACATCCATGTTACGGTCCTTTCTCGCAACGGATACTGGAAGGACGTTTACCTATACAATGTTGGGGTTATGTGTATCCTATCCCCTTATTCTGATATATGTCAATTTTTGCTCCAAAACGCGAAAGACAAAGCGCCAGAGCCATCAGGAACGCAACTCAAAAGCTTCCCCTGATGGCTCTGGCGCTTCAACGCTTAACTTCCCGCCTCGCTTGCTATGATGGGAGGCTCATCCCCCATTGACGGATGAGCAGGAGCGGTGACCAGTTTCTCCACCCCGGTAACCTCTTCCTTCGCTTTACGCAGGAGCAAGAAGCCGATGATACAGGCCGCCACGGCCACAATACCACTGATGACGAAAATATCCGTAAACAGCACCGCGGAATTGGGGAAAGGGGTCTTGGGGTTGAGCGCCGGGTTATAGGCTGCTACAATCGCGCCAACGGCAAAGGCGCTAATAAAAGAGGAGAAGGTGGCGAGGGGCGTCAGCACTCCCTCCACACGCCCAATAATGGGATTGGGGGTGACTTTGATAACCAGAGCGGAATAGCTGACAACAAACAGATTGTTGAAAATACCCGCGATGAAGTAGAAGAACACCCCGCTCGTCACATTGCTCAGGAATGCAATGTTGATCAGACCCAGGCCAATACCAAGAATGCCCGTGATAGCCAGTGCTTTGAGGGGGACAAACCGCGCGAGGACGCCCACGAGAATAGCCCCTATGATGCCACCTGTGCCCAGGGCAGCGGGAAGGAGACTGATCAGCGCCAGGTCTTTGGTGGGGCTGGCATGCAGGTTGGCAAAGAAAAAGCCAGAGGTCAGGGAATTGACAGCGGCTGCGCCAATCTGGACGACGATCAGCATAATAATAACGCCAAACAAAACCCGTGTGGTGAAGACGAAACGCAGGCCGCGCCACAAATCTTTGAACACGCCTGCAATACTTTTGCCAATACTAACGGCTGCCGCAAGATCGTCTCTTTGTCTGAAGGCATACGGATGCACGGCCTCCTTGGGGATGCGCAACAAGACAAGTGCAATCGCAGAAATCACAAAGGACAGCGCGTTGAAGGTGATGGCGATAATCGGTCCCACGGCAAGGAAGAAGGTCGGAGCCAGGGCAAAACCGGCAACTGCGCCTATCCCAATCAGAACGTTGAGAATAGAGACAGCCTGCGGAAAACTTTTCCTGGCGACGATCACCTGGAGGACGCCGCTCTGTGAGCCCATAAAAAAGCCCTGAGCAGCTACTAGCAAAAAGTAGGTCACGTAAATGGTGGGAATAAAGACATTTTTTGCCACGAGAAACGCGACCAGGGGCAAGAGAGCCAGCACCGCCTGCACTAAATCGGCGATAATCATCGTCGTGCGGCGGTTCCAGCGATCAACGAAGACCCCAACAAAGGGGATGATGAGAAAGCCCGCCAGGTAATTTGCACCAAAAATACCGGCTTGAATGGCCGTAACCGTCGCAGCCACAGCCACTTTCTGCGCTGGCGTGCTCGCGGCTGCAAGCGTAACGGCTGAGATCCAGATAATGAGCGTTGACAGGTAGATGTTATCGCCGATGAGCGAGATACCTTGCCCGATGGCAAAGATGACAGAGTTGCGGTTGACGAGCGCGCCTTTGCCCTCCATCACCTGATATCCTGTTTCGGTAGGAATGGCGATGCCCCGCGGTTGCATGAGATCAGATTCTTGTGACATGGTTTTTCCCTTTCTTAAAAGACTGGCGAGATACACCCTCTGTACCTCAGCTTCTTTGTCTACTCTCCGCTCCGGGAGAGATGAGAGAGGAAAACGCGTGTAAAAGAAGACCTACATTGTTTTACGTGTCTGGCGCGTGTACGAACCCCTGTGCTTTTGCGGTTTCTCTTTATTTGAGAATATTCTCAAATAATGATAATATCTTATCTCAAGAATACCTGCTCATCAATGTTATTGTCAAGAGAAGCGGGTGTTTCTGGGCCACATAGGGTGCGGACTACATGCTATAATGGCTGCACGACACCGCTTTACCTAGTGTTATTTTGAACAACAGAAGGAAATACCTTGAAATTCCGAGCACGTCTAGCAGGGCAGGGGCAAGCCCTGCCCCTACAGTCGCTCGGCAGGGAGGTTGCATGACGCGTATTCAATTCGGGCTAGCTCTGCCCAGTCCTCGTCCTGGGATGTCTCACGAGACATACATGGCTGCCATAGAGAAGGGGCTGGCGTTGGTGACAGGCCACTTTGATTCAGGCTGGTTTGTCGATCATACCCAGTTCGGTGCCAATCCACTGCTAGAGGGATGGACCATGCTGACCTACATGGCAGCACGCCATCCACAGTTAGATTTCGGGCATGCGGTGCTCTGTCAGTCCTTCCGCAACCCGGCGCTGCTGGCAAAGATGGCGGCAACATTCCAGTTTCTCAGTGGCGGTCGCTTTATCTTTGGCATTGGCGCGGGATGGAAAGAAGACGAGTATAGAGCGTACGGCTACGATTTTCCCTCGGCAGGCACGCGTGTGGAAGAACTGGAAGAGACGCTTCAGATCGTCAAAGCCCTCTGGCACGATGAGCAGGGGACGGTGCGGGGCAAGCACTATCAGGCCATAGAGGCGTACTGCGAACCCAAGCCCGATCCCATTCCACCCATCATGATTGGAGGAGCGAAGCCGCGCATGCTGCGCTTAATCGCCCGCCATGCCGACTGGTGGAATGTCTCATGGACGGGGATCGAAAAGTTCCGGCAGGAAGTCAAAGAATGTGAGCAAGCCTGTGCCGCAGTTGGGCGTGATCCCGCAACCCTTCGTCGTACCTGGTTCGGTGGCAGTTTATGTGCCCCAACCGAGGAGAAGCTGGCGGAACTCAATGTTAACGGCATGACCTCTGCTAACGCGTTTGTTGGCACACCTGAGCAGGTCATTGAGCAAATGCGTCCATTTATCGATCTCGGCGTCGATTACTTTATGCTCGGCTGGGGCGGCTTCCCCGACCTCACCAATGTTGAGATGTTGGCGCATCGCGTGCTGCCCGTGCTAAATAATTAGCAGGCGTAGGGGCGGGCGCTGTAGGGGCAATCCCTCGCGGTTGCCCTGCCTCTACGCCAGGGTCAGATTAAAGACGAAAACGCAGAGAGGCGCAGGAACAGGCATGGCAAGAAGCGATGCACCATTAAAAGACCTGGTGTGAAAAAGCAACCCTGTAGGTAATCATCTTACATCTCCCGTATCTCTCGCTGGATCAAAGCAAAGCTGAGACATAGTAATCCAAGTATGCCATTTATGAGGAAGACCGGGACTGATCCCCAATGCGCAACGATGACGCCAGAGAGCGCGATGGAAATGGGCTGGAGACTAAACTCGCAGGTGGTAAAGGCGCCGCTAATGCGACCAAGCAGGTGGCGCGGAAATTTTTGCTGGATGATAAAGGTCAGCGTAGCAGAGTCATTAGTCGAATATGCGGCCTCTGTTTTCTCGCTCAGAAAATCTATTTGTTCCGCCTGTTCGCTGGTATTTTTCTGTACGTGGGTGATGCGGCTCTGGTGCATCAGCATCAGTGAGACGGCGGAAACGACGAACGAGAATGCATCTATTGTCAGGCCCGTTGCTGGCTGAAAGTAGCTTACGACCAGCCCAGCGAGGGCCGGTCCAATCAATGTTGCCAGTTGCACTGAGGTCGCATTGAATGCATTGCCGACCTGCAAGGTATCTGTGGGCAAAATCTCCGGCAGGATCGAAAACGACGCGGGCAGAAACAGACCTGAGCAGGTCCCCAGGATCACCATGATCAGGCAGAGCAGCCAGAGCGGCGGATGCCCCATTGCCACCAGCAGAGCCAGTACTCCCACCAGTAGCGCGCGAATGCTATCGGTAACGAGCATGACCCGGCGGGGATGCAGGCGGTCACTGAGTGTACCTCCCAGCAGCGGAGAGAAGATGCGCGGTATGCCATAGGCGACGAGCACTGTGCTAAGGGCAGCCGCGCCTCCTCCGCTCGTCAAGAGAAACCAGGGCAGGGCCACATTGTAAAACATATCGCCTAGCTGCGAAACCAGTTGTCCACAAAAGAGCAGCCGAAAATCACGCACCGACATGGGCGCAAACATCGCGCTCAGCAAGCCTCGCGAACGCTTTATCACGCGTGCAATTTTTCTCCTGTTGCTAATAAAAAAATTCTCATTGAGAAAGCTGCGAATCGTCAGAATGAACGCCTTCGCGCTCATACTATCTGCCCTTGATCATATTACGCGTGGTGGCCCCTGCCTGATACGTTCGCGCACCTCTTCAAGACTTGTTGCGCCCCAACGCGCTTCTATCCACCATGTGACGCCCGCGTCTTGCCAGGGGGACACAATGGCCGCTGCACCTTCGGGGTCGTCGCCGGGGGTTTCGCCTTCCCAGGTGATATCAAATGGCGTAGAAAGCTGGCGATTGGCCTGGATATAGGCTTTGATGGCCCGGATATCAGCAGGAGTCATCGGCGCATCGCTGCCATCCATCTTCTGCGGAATGATGCCATCCCAGTGCAGCACGCGCTGCATGGATTTCTGGCGCGGCCATGCTCCAACGACCCAGACGGGGATACGTGGCTGCTGTACCGACGGCGGTAGGAGTTTCATGGGCTGCACCTGATATCGCTCTCCATCGTGAGAGAACTCTTCGCCGCTCCAGGCGCCTTTGAGGATCTCCAGACACTCATCCATCAGTTGGGCGCGCCCTCTGGCTGTCATCTCTTCCCCGACTTTGTAGAAGCCAGCGTCATCGGGGGCCGCACCCAGGCCAACCGGCAACACCAGTCTGCCGCGAGAAAGATGATCAATAGTCAGCGTTTCGCGGGCCAGCTTCCAGGGCCGCCGCCGCGAGATAGCCGCCAGCATCGGGCCGAGAATGATACGCTCGGTACGCGCTGCTATGAGGGCTAATAAAATCCACGGGTCATAGCCAGGCCCAGGCGGATAATCAGGAGTATCGATTGAAATGCAATCAGGAATAAATACACCATCCCATCCGGCAGCTTCCGCCTCTGCTGCCATTTCAGGAATTGTCCAGAGATCGCCACCAGGAAGAACGAAACCATAACGCATCGTTGCTCATCTCCTTGTTCCTACCTTGCAATGTTCCGCGCTCCAACGCTCCCACGATGAAGCGGGGAGCTACAGGGCAGGGACTAGCCCTATCTTGAAATTCCGCCCGCCAACGCTGCTTCTCAGCTAGCTGCGCTCAGGCGGGCGGATAGGAATGCCCCTACGGAGCGCGGCGTCGAAGTACTTCATTTTCTGCCCCATTTTACTGAAGCGTTCATGACACCCTCTGTCATATTTTAAGTAGTCGCAAGGCGAGCAACATATGCCCGTTCCTCAGCTCCAAACCAGGGAGGATTTCCGGCGACAGCGTTCTCCGTGATACGCTGTGGGCGGGAGGTAGCAGGAATGGCAACGTGACAGCGCTCATCGCTCAAGACCCACTTGAGTAGCGCCTGCGCCCAGGTCGTCACGCCAAAGGGTTGCAGTGGCTTGAGCGCCTCTGCGGAAGGAGGATTGCGCAACAGAGCGCCTTCTGCAAAAGGACGCATTACCACTACTCCCAGGCCAAGATCGGCGGCCAGTGGCAGGATATCGCGCTCCACTTCGCGCTGTATGGGATTATAGGGGATTTGAATAGCCGTGATGCGACCGGTTTTCATGACGGTACGCAGTTCTTTAAAGGCCGAACTGCTATAGTGGGTTGCGCCTATGGCACGCACCTTGCCAGCATCACGAAGTTGTTCCAGGAGCGCCAGGTGTTCCAGCCAGTTTACCAGGTTATGGATCTGGTAGAGGTCGATGCAATTGTCGAAGAAAGAGAGCGCCTGTTTGACCTGGGCGGCTCCCTCGCCTCTGGTCGAGGCCCATACTTTGGTCGCGATGATGGCCTGTTCGCGCTGCCCGCGCAAGGTTTCACCCAGCACATGCTCGGCAGCGCCATACATGGGCGACGAGTCAAAAAAGTTTGCCTCCGCTTTGAGCGCGGCGTCAACAATCGTACGGGCATTCTTCAGCGCCGGTTCGCCCGATACATCAAACGTTCTCCATGTTCCCATGCCAACCACCGATACCAGTAATTCCGTTTTGCCTAGCTTCCGCTTTTCCATACATTGCTCCTGACAAGAGAGTTTAAAAGGGCCGGAGTCGTTCGTCCCTCCGGCCCTCTTATCCTGCACAATATGCCTACTATCGTAGCATATTTTTACCGTACTAATGTTTTACTCGCTGAACGTACCTTTGGCAATACGTCTCGCCCGTATGCTTCGATGAAGCCGCGCTGGTCCGGTCCGGCAGCATGGAAAATCAGGCAGGTAAAGCCCAGGTCGATGTATCGCTGCGCGAATTTGATATGGTCATCAGGATTGGCTGAGAAGCACCCTGTTTTCTTGACCGTATCGGCGCCGATGACCTCGCCATTCTCCTGAGACATCGTCGGGGTGTAGATTTTCTGATCGAAGAGCGCCGGGATGTAGGTACCAGCCCAGTATTTAAGCTGCTCCTTGATCGCGGCATCGATATTTTCTGTGTAAGCCACGTTCAACTCGATCAGTCGCGGCATTTTCGCGGGATCTTTCCCGGCCTGTCTGGCACTCTCCTCGAAGTTTTTGAGCATTTCCTTGTATATTGCAGGCTGCTTACCGCCCACAGTCATCAGTCCATCACCGAACTGACCGGCAAAGCGCGCGCTGGCGGGTACGAGAGCGGAGATATAGAGAGGAATCGGGGATGCCGGAGGCGTATAGAGTTTGGCCTTCTGTGTTTGATAGTATTGCCCATCATAGCTAATTTGTTCGCCTCGCCACAGGGCACGAATAATTTCGATGGCTTCGAGCAGTCGCTGCTGGCGCTCTTCATACCCAGGCCACTCCCCCATAGCTGCATACTCGTTGAGAGCCTCGCCGGTTCCGACTGCCAGATACGACCGGTGCGGCGCAAAATGGGAGAGCGTGGCAGCCGCCTGCGCGATAATGGTCGGGTGGTAGCGCAAGATTGGACAGGTCACCCCTGTTCCCAATTGGATGCGGCTGGTTTTAGCGGCAGCCGCGCCAAGCCATGCCCATGAAAAGCACGCCTGCCCCTCCTCGCTCCAGGGATTGAAGTGGTCGCTCACATCAAGTAGATCAAAACCGGCCTTGTCTGCATTGATCGCATATTCAAGTAGTTCAACGGGCGGGTACTGTTCCGGCCCTGCTTTCCATCCTAGTTGTATCATTTAGCCCTCCAACAAATTCATGCCTCACTGTTCGCTTGCCTTGCTCACAATTTATTCGGCATAACTGCGCTCAAGCTGAGCGATTACGAGAGAGTTACAATGGGGTGTTCGTCAACCCACATACATCATCTCGTCTGGAGGCGCTAAATGGTTTCAGTAATGGCATGTTCTCTTTTAAGGGCGTTTACGGGCAATAAGCGAACTCAGGGCTCGCACCAGCTCAGGCCCGGTAGAACGCAGTTCGGCGAGCGCAGTGCTTGAGAGTTCTTCGAGGATCTCTTCCCCCGCAGGAGTAAGATTGACGATGACCCGCCGCAGATCGCTCTCGTCTCGCTGGCGTTCGACAAAGCCGCGCTCCACCAGTCGATCTACGAGCTCGACGGTGCTATGGTGCTGAATTTGCAGGCGATGCGCAATCTCTCCCACCGTGGCATCCCTGTCCTCCGGCAGCCCCTTAACGGCCAGCAGTAACTGATGCTGCTGCGGCTCAATCCCCGCCGAACGCGCCATCTGCTCGCTGAAGCGCAGAAAGCGCCGGATCTGGTAACGGAACTCGGCCAGGGCCTGGTAATCAGTGCTATCAATGTTAGCATGTCTATTCGTCATCATTTCGTTGCCTCGATACGTGTAATGGGATGGTAAAAGGCTCATATAAAAGATTCTTCGCCTATTGTAAGCGACGCGGGCAATACATGGTAGAGTAACCGCCTGGTTATTTCTGATCGTGTTATATTTGTATCGTAATACGATAGAAAATGCCAGTATGGTTCATATCCACAAATTTGCCTCCGGTAATGAGGGGCGGGTGGGGAATGTTTGAGTCTTTTATCACTCGACGGTTTCACCGCATGGATAATGTTGCCAGAAGAGAAAGGTTGAGTCCGCAAATGGGAGATAAAGTTAGCGATTTTTTGTTAAAGCGGCTTTCCGCGTGGGGAGTCAAGCGCATCTATGGCTATCCTGGCGATGGCATTAACGGCATCCTGGGAGGGCTGGAGCGCAATAAGGACCTCTTCGAGTTTGTTCAGGTACGTCATGAAGAGATGGCGGCGTTTATGGCGACCGCGCATGCTAAATATACAGATGAAGTTGGCGTCTGCCTGGCAACATCGGGACCAGGGGCGATCCATCTGCTCAACGGGTTGTATGATGCCAAAATGGATCACCGACCTGTTCTGGCAATTGTGGGCCAATCAGCGCGTCCAGCCATTGGCGGCAACTACCAGCAGGAGGTTGATCTGCTCAATCTGTTCAAAGATGTCGCGGGCGAATATGTTCACATGGCCTCCAGCCCGATGCAGATACGTCAACTGGTTGATAGGGCGATGCGTATCGCCATCACCGAACGTACAGTGACCTGCATTATTATCCCCAAAGATGTCCAGGATCTGGATGCCGAGAAGCCGCCACATGCTCATAACACCGTCCATACCGGTATCGGCTACAGCTACCCTCGAATCACTCCTACGGAGGAAGATCTCCAGCGCGCTGCTGCCATCCTCAACGAAGGCAAGAAGGTTGCCATGCTCATTGGAGCGGGCGCACTTCACGCTGGTGATGAGGTCATAGAAGTTGCTGATCTGCTCGGGTGCGGCGTGGCAAAGGCATTATTGGGAAAAGCGGTCCTTTCGGATTATCTACCCTTTGTCACCGGTTGTATCGGCCTGCTGGGCACGAAACCAAGCTGGGACATGATGATGGAGTGCGATACCCTCCTGATGGTCGGTTCCAGCTTCCCCTACGGCGAATTCTTGCCGAAAGAGGGACAGGCGCGGGGCATCCAGATCGACATCGATGGGCGCATGCTGGGCCTGCGCTATCCTATGGAGCTGAATCTTATTGGCGATAGCAAGCAGACATTGCGTGCGCTTATTCCTCATCTCAAGCGCAAAGCGGATCGTTCGTGGCGCGAAAAGATCGAGTCGAACATTAAAGACTGGTGGCAGGTCGTCGAAGCGCGGGCAACCGAGTCTGCTGAACCACTGAATCCGCAGCGTGTGTTCCTGGAACTCTCTAAACGCCTGCCGGAGAACGCCATATTAAGCGCCGACGCTGGCACGACCGCCAACTGGTACGGGCGCATCGTGCGCATGAAGCCCGGCACAATGGGCTCGCTTTCGGGCAGCCTTGCCACGATGGGGGCGGCGGTTCCCTATGCTATCGCCGCGAAGTTCGCCTATCCGACGCGTATCCCCATCTGTTGTACCGGCGACGGCGCGATGCAAATGAACGGCCTCAACGAGCTCATTACCGTTGCCAAGTACTGGAAACGCTGGAGTGATCCGCGTCTCGTCTTCCTCGTGCTCAATAATCGCGACCTCAATCAGGTCACCTGGGAGATGCGCATAGAGGAAGGCAATCCTAAGCTGGAGACGACCCAGGACCTGCCAGATTTTCCCTATGCTCGCTTTGCTGATTCAATAGGGCTCAAGGGGATTCGGGTGGAGAAGCCTGAGGATGTTGCCACAGCCTGGGAGGCGGCGCTCTCGGCAGATCGTCCCGTGGTATACGAGGCGTACACCTCTGGCGACGTGCCCACGTTGCCGCCACACATCAGCTTTGAGCAGGCGAAGAACTATACGTCGGCCCTGGTCAAAGGCGATCCTGAAGAAGGCGGGATTATCAAGGAGTCGGTCAAAGAGATGGTCTCCGGCATATTCCCGCACAAAAATTCGTAGGGTCCCGCTTTAGCTCGACCAACGGGCGATTTATCGCCTTCCCGCGGTTCCACAACCCGACTGTCGCAGGGCAACCGTCCGACCGCAGGACAACCGGTAGCGCCGTGGCTCCGTGGCTCCCCGATTCATCGTGGGAGATCGTGGGAGTTGCCCCTACGATTCTTATCCTGCGTGGTGGTAATTGGGAAGGCGATAAATCGCGCTCGGACGCGCTAAAGCTGGTCCCTACGACATTGGCATGACGATGCACTGAACAACATATGGGGGAGAAGATATGGCAGGCACAAAATTCAGCCACAACGAGGTGACCATTCAGCAAATCGAGGTTTCGGCCTATACGATCCCGACCGACTTTCCCGAAGCTGATGGCACCTATGCATGGGATAAGACAACCATTGTCATCGTCGTGGCGCAAGCCGGCGGCAGGTGCGGCCTCGGTTATAGCTACGCCGACCTGGCGACCGCGAAACTCATTCAAGAGATGCTCATCGGCATCGTCCAGGGCCGTGATGCGATGGCCGTTCCCGGCAACTGGTTAGCGATGGTCAAGGCCATCCGTAATCTTGGTCGTCCAGGCATTGCGTCAATGGCGATTTCCGCCGTGGATGCAGCTTTGTGGGACTTAAAAGCTCGATTGCTCGACGTGCCCCTGGTTACGCTGCTTGGTGCCGTCAGAGAGGGCGCACCCATCTATGGCAGCGGTGGCTTTACCTCCTATTCGCGCGCACAATTACAGCGGCAACTGGGCAACTGGGTCGCCAGTGGCATCCCCAGAGTCAAGATGAAAATTGGTACGCACCCGAACGACGACGTCGCCCGAGTTTTTGAGGCGCGTGAGGCCATTGGTCCCGATACCGAACTCTTTGTCGATGCCAATGGAGCATATAGCCGCAAGCAGGCATTAGCGATGGCTGAGCGATTCGCCGAAGCGGGCGTAACGTGGTTCGAGGAACCGGTTTCTTCTGACGATCTCGAAGGGTTACGACTGATGCGTGATCGCGCTCCGGCAGGCATGGATATTGCCGCGGGCGAATACGGTTACGATCTCTGGTATTTCCGGCGCATGCTCGAAGCCGGAGCTGTGGATGTTTTGCAGGCTGACGCGACTCGCTGCGCTGGTATTACCGGTTTTATGCGTGTTGACGCATTGTGCGAAGCGCACTCGCTCCAACTCTCTTCACATTGCGGACCATCGCTGCACGTTCATCCCTGCTGTGCGCTCACCAATTTCCGTCATATGGAGTACTTTCATGACCATGTGCGCATTGAGCATATGCTCTTCGATGGGGTCCTTACTCCCGTGAACGGCGAGCTACGGCCCGATCTCTCCCGACCCGGCATGGGGCTGGAATTAAAGCGGTCTGAAGCGGCGCGCTACGCAGTGTAGAGCGGCATCATTACTGAATAGAGAGGAAGCAACAACGTGAAAGGTGCGACCACGCGGCAACAGGAAAAAGCTCCCACGCAGGTATATGATGCCGACGGACTGGAGGCTGATCTACGCGCTCACATACGGGGCGAGGTGCGCTTCGATGAGGGTAGCCGCGCGCTCTACGCGACCGACGCCTCCAATTATCGCCAGGTCCCCATCGGAGTGGTAATACCGAAAGATGTTGATGATGTCGTCAAAACTATCGCCGCCTGCCGCAAGTACGGAGTTCCGGTGCTGGCTCGTGGCTGTGGCACAAGCCTGGCGGGTCAGACGTGCAACGTCGCTGTCGTGATCGACATGTCCAAGTATCTCAACCACGTCCTTGAAGTCGATCCACAACGCAAGATCGCCCGCGTGCAGCCCGGAGTTATTCTTGACGATCTGCGTCACGAGGCCGAGCGGTATCAGCTCACCTTCGGCCCCGATCCCGCCACCCACAGGTATTGCACGCTCGGCGGTATGATCGGGAACAACTCTTGCGGTACCCATTCCGTGATGGCCGGAAAAACCGACGTCAATATCGAGGAATTGGAAATTCTCACGTACGATGGTTTGCGTATGCGCGTTGGTCAGACCAGCGAAGAGGAACTTGAGCGTATTATTGCGGAGGGTGGAAGGCGCGGCGAGATTTATGCTCGTCTCAAAGCACTACGCGATACATACGCCGACCAGATTCGCGCACGTTTCCCAGATATTCCTCGCCGCGTTTCTGGCTACGGCCTGGAGCAACTGCTGCCGGAGAATGGCTTTCATGTTGCACGCGCGCTCGTTGGCACGGAAAATACCTGTGTCACCGTCCTGGAGGCCACCACCCGCCTGGTAAACAGCCCTCCCGCGCGCGTTCTCCTGGTGTTGGGCTACCCGGACATCTACCAGGCGGCAGACCACATTCCGCAGATCGTTACCCACCATCCTATTGCCCTGGAAGGGATGGATGGGCGTATGATCCAGGATATGCAGCGCAAAAACCTCCTGCTCGACGATGTGGCTCTACTGCCTCCTGGCGGTGCCTGGCTGCTGGTCGAGTTTGGGCGGGACACGATAGACGAGGCCCGGGCACAGGCCCAGCAATTGATAGAGGAGCTAAAGGAGAAGCATGCTCCACAGATGAAGCTGTTTACCAATCCCAAAGAAACCGCACGCATCTGGCTGGTGCGGGAAGCAGCTCTGGGGGCGACAGGGCAGGTTCCAGGCGAAAAGGATGCCTGGCCCGGTTGGGAAGATTCTGCGGTTCCGCCTGATACGGTTGGCAGTTACTTACGAGACCTGAGAGACTTGCTGGAACGGTATGGCTATCGCTGGTCCTTCTATGGACATTTTGGGCAGGGCTGCATCCACATGCGGGTCAGCTTTGATCTGGAAACGAGCGAGGGGATCAGGCAATTCCGCTCATTTATGAATCAGGCTGCTGATCTCGTAATCAAATACGGCGGCTCGCTTTCGGGGGAACATGGCGATGGGCAGGCTCGCGCCGAACTGCTGCCCAAAATGTACGGAGACGAACTGGTTGAGGCATTTCGCGAATTCAAAGCAATCTGGGACCCGGACTGGAAAATGAACCCGGGCAAAGTTGTGCAGCCCAACCGCATGGATCAGGACCTGCGTCTTGGTACCAATTACCGTCCTCCCCAGCCCAAAACGCACTTCTCCTTTATCGAGGATCAGGGAAGCTTCAGCAAGGCAACGCTGCGCTGCATCGGCGTGGGGAAATGCCGTGGCTTAAACGGAGGCACAATGTGTCCCAGCTTCATGGTCACGCGCGAGGAAGCCGATACCACGCGCGGCAGGGCTCGCCTGCTCTTCGAGATGCTCCAGGGCAACCCACTTGAAAATGGCTGGCGCAGCGAGGCCGTGAAAGGTGCCCTCGATCTTTGCCTGGCCTGCAAAGGCTGCAAGGGCGAGTGCCCAGTGAATGTCGATATGGCGACCTATAAAGCCGAGTTCCTTGCGCATTATTACCAGCGCCGGTTGCGACCAATCACGGCGTACAGCATGGGGTTGATTCACTGGTGGGCTCGTCCCGCCTCGCTGCTGCCAGGAGTCGTCAATTTCTTTACGCAAACTCCTGGCCTGCGGGCTATGGCTAAAGCGTTAGGAGGAATAGCGCCACAGCGCCGCATACCCGCGTTCGCTCCCCGGACCTTTAAACACTGGTTCCGCCACAGGACGCCGTGCAATGTCGGGGGACCAAAGGTCATCTTGTGGCCTGACACCTTTAACGACCACTTCTATCCCCAGACGGCCATCGCCGCCGTTGAAGTGCTGGAAGCGGCAGGCTATCACGTTGAAGTGCCCCTGCAAGCGATCTGCTGCGGTCGGCCCCTGTACGATTTTGGCATGCTTGATCTGGCAAAACATCTACTGGGGCAGATACTCGTCACTTTGCGCCAGCAGATCGCCGAAGGCATACCCGTCATCGGGCTGGAACCAAGTTGCGTCGCCGTCTTCCGCGACGAACTGATCAACCTCTTTCCCCACGACGAAGATGCCAAACGTCTCAGCAAGCAGACGTTCCTCTTGAGCGAGTTCTTGATGAAAGAAGGATGGCAACCGCCACAACGCGAGGGGACGGAGAACAAGCCGTTGCAGCAGTATACTGCTCTTGTTCACGGACACTGCCATCACAAAGCCATCATGAAAATGTCGGCGGAGGAGGCAGTGCTGGAGAAACTGGGGCTGCGCTTCAAGGTGCTGGATTCTGGCTGCTGCGGCATGGCCGGGGCCTTTGGCTTTGAGAGGCAGCATTATGACATCTCCATCAAAGCAGGCGAGCGTGTGTTGCTTCCGGCTGTACGAGCGGCCTCTGGAGAGACGCTGATTATCGCCGATGGTTTCAGTTGTCGCGAACAGATCGCCCAGACGACCGATAGGCGCGCGTTGCACCTGGCCGAGGTCCTTCAGATGGCGCTACAGAAAAGTCGGGAAACGTTGGAGGACGAACAGCGCCAAATCGCGGCTGCGTACAATGGTCGAGGGCGGGCGGGAGCATTACAAGCTGTGGCGTCATGGAGTGGGTTGGGCAACCGCAAGGGATTGCCCCTACTGGCGGGCGTCGTGGCGGTAATGGGGATATTGATCTGGATTCTGAGAAAAAGTAGAGGATAGAAGGAGAGAGACAATGGCACTGAAAATACCGATTGGGGAGAATTCCGTAGGGACCTCCCACGATGAATCGGGGAGCTACAGCGCGTCCGGCGCGTCCTGGCTGCAACGACTGCTTCCGCCGCGGCTGGCGCGCGATGAGGCAATCGTACTCCAGCATATTCGCGAGGGTCGCTTCCAGCGTAGCCTGGCCCTCATTACCGCCTTCTCCAGCCTCTTGAGCGGGCTAGAAGCGGCTTACGAGCATTACATTGGCAGCTACAGCCAGCGTATTATGTATACGCCAGTCGTGGTTAGTATAGCGCTACTGATTGCGGGTATCGGCGGTGTGTTCAGTCGCTGGATGGCGCGCGTAGCCTTGCCCATCGTCTCCCTGATTACCATGCTGGATGGCGTGGTTGGCTTCTTCATGCATGTTCGTGGCATTCACCGCAAACCGGGAGGATGGCGTATCCCCATTTTCAATATCGTGATGGGTCCCCCGGTGCTGGCTCCCCTGCTCTTTGCCATCAGTGGCTTCCTCGGTCTGATAACAACCTTCTTGCGCCGTGAGGATGACCTGACCCCTTCTGCGAAGGCGCGCCAGCCTCGTTCTCTCTGGATGGACTTCTTGCCACAGGAGTTGACGCGTGATGTCAGCACGCTGGAGCAGGATATTCGTGAGGGGCGCTTCCAACGCTGGATGGCTCTGGCTACCGCTATTTCGGCCTTCTTCAGCGGCTTCGAGTCGCTCTACTCACATTACAAAAATAACTTCACCTATCGCATTGAGTGGACCCCCATACTCCTGACCCCAGCCGTGATTATCGCCGGCCTGGGCAGCATATGGAGCCGGACGATGGCGAGAACTCTGCTTCCTCTCACCTCGGCCCTTGCTCTGCTCAATGGCATGATCGGCTTTTTCTATCACATGCGTGGTGTGCTGCGGCGGCCCGGTGGCCTCAAGTTACCAATCTATAACATCCTTTACGGGCCGCCGATCTTCGCGCCCCTGCTCTTTGCCGCTACCGGCTTTCTCGGTCTGCTTGCCAGTCTTTTACGGAGGGCAAAATGAAAATAAGAAACAATCGCTCTGATCTTGCCACCAGAACGCCACAAAGTACGAAGCCGCTAGACGAACAGCGTTTGCCGGTTGATATAAAGACCGGCAAGCCTATCGCTCCGCGCGAGCAACCAGGCTATTATCCAGGCTTCCATACCTTGAGCCAGCAAGCGTTTTGGGATGAAGCGACGCGCAATGTTGTGCTGGCGCGCGTCGAGCAGGTGCCCCCGATTCGCTTCTTCTCTCCAGAGGAGGCCGATCTGATGCAGGCGATCTGCGACCGCCTCTTGCCACAAGACGACCGCGACGAGGGTCATAAAATACCGGTGGTGAATTACATCGATGATCGGCTCTACAACAGACGCATCGATGGCTACCGTTTCACCGATATGCCAGACGATCATGAGGCGCACCGTCTTGGGCTGCAAGCCATCGAGGAGATTGCTCGGCACCTCTATCAGCGCCCCTTTACCCAACTCGGGCCACGCGAGCAGGATGAAGTGCTTCAGACTATCCATGATGGCAATCCGCCGGCAGGCGAAGAGATATGGCGCAACATGTCAGTTATGCACTACTGGCTACTAATTATGCAGGACGTGCTCGATGCCTATTACGCTCACCCTTACGCCTGGGATGAGATCGGCTTCGGTGGTCCGGCCTATCCCCGTGGTTATATGCGCCTGGAGGGCGGCAAGCCTGAGCCGTGGGAGGTGCAGGAGCAACGCTATGAATGGAGCGCCCCCGCCTCCGCGCTTTCTGATGTTTACAAACCCGTGGGCGGACCCACAGATCATAAGCAGCAACCGTCGGGCCAGGAAGGGACGCATTAGTCATTGGCGAGAGAATGAGAGAGAGCAAAAGCATGAAAAGTCCGATTCTAGGTGCGTTTAATGGGGCAAAAGCCCATAAGCATCAGCTAGGGCCAATTCAAACGGTAGATGCTCCCATGCACCGTTATCAGCCTGGAGAAGAGGTCGATTTCTGTATCGTGGGCGTCGGCTCGGCGGGAGGAGTGCTGATACAACGCCTGGCCCGCGCCGGATTTCGCGTCGTGGGCATCGAAGCCGGGCCGTTCTGGGATACCGAACGCGACTGGGTCAGCGACGAAGCTGGCTCATCCAAGCTCTACTGGAACGAGCTGCGCATTACCGGCGGCGAGGACCCGATTACGCTGGGCGCGAATAATAGTGGGAAAGGGGTCGGTGGTGGCTCCGTCCATTGGGCAGGCTTTACGCCGCGTTTCCACCCATCCGATTTTCGCGTCTACTCCGAGGATGGCGTTGGAGCCGACTGGCCCATCGCCTATGAGGACCTCAAGCCGTATTATGCGTTGTTGGAGAAAGAAATTCCTGTTGCCGGTCCCGCCTACTTCCCCTGGGGCGATCCGCATGGCTATCCTTACGGACCGCATCCTATGGGAGGGGTTGGCGACGTCCTCATTAAAGGATGTAGCGCCCTGGGCATTCGTATCAGCGCGGGCGGTCCGGTTGCCATCAACTCCGGCGCGCATGGAGATCGTCCTCATTGCATCTATCGTGGTTTTTGCATCCAGGGCTGTAAAGTTGGAGCCAAGCAGAGCACGCTCGTCAGCCACGTTCCCGATGCCATCCGCCACGGAGCCGAGATCCGCGCCGATTGCATGGTGGCGCGGATCAACATGGGGAAAAACGGGCGCGTAACAGGCGTGACCTACTTCGATCCCGAGGGGCGTGAAGTGGAGCAGAAGGCTAAGGTTGTCATCGTCAGCGGCTATGCCATTGAGACGCCGCGCCTGCTGCTGAATTCGGCCTGTCCCGGTTTCGAAAACGGGCTTGCCAACTCCAGCGATACCGTTGGCCGCTACTTGATGGTGCAGATCGGCAATGTCGTGCTTGGTCGCTTTGAGGAGCCCATTCGCATGTACAAAGCGCCGCCTGCCCATGCGCTGACCGAAGAATTTTACGAGACCGACCCGAAGCGCGATTTTGTGCGCGGCTTTGCCATCCAGACCGTGGGCCCGCTGCCAATTGCGTTTGCCAAACAGATGATGATTGCTAAAGGAGCATGGGGCTGGGGCATGCGACGTGTCATGATGGACTATAACCATTGGGCTGCCCTCGGTGTGCTGGGCGAGATTTTGCCCTGGGCCGATAACCGCGTCCAGCTAGCCGATGAGACCGATAGATTCGGTCTGCGCGTCGCCAAAGTTACCTTTGGGATGCATGACAACGATAAAAAAGTTGCGAAGGCTGGCGTTGAGAAAACCACCGAAATCATGTACGCGGCTGGCGCTCAAGAAGTCGTCCAGGAAGCGCGCTACGCCCATCTGGTTGGGGGAGCGCGCATGGGCGATGATCCCCGTACGTCAGTAACCGATAGTTTCGGTCGCACACATGATATTCCCAATCTGTTCGTCTGCGACGGTAGCCTGCTGCCAACGCAGGGATCGGCCAATCCCGGCCTGACCATTCAGGCGCTGGCAGCGCGTACCGCCGATTACCTCATCTCCGAGCGAGAGAACATCCTGAACGGTCGTCCAGCCACCACAAAAAAAACGCCGATCCGCTACAATCTCTCTCCGCAATGGACGCGAGGTAGCGGCGTACCACGATTGAAGGGGTGAAATGATCAGGTAGGGGTGGGCTGGTCCTTGCCCTGCGCAGGGGAGACCAGCAGGGCAACCGCAAGGGATTACCCCTACCGTTGCACAACAGCGCTGGCTGGCAGAATATCAAAATGAAATAGGGAGATTGCGTTATGAACCAGATGCGTATTGAACATCTCAAAAAACTTTTGGCGCGTGAAAACTGTCAGGCGCTGGTGTGCCGCACGCCGCAGCATGTATTGATGTTTACCGGCTACCAGCCCATCCTCGGCAACTCGTTTTGCCTGGTCTCGCTTGATCAGGCTGGGAAAGTCAATGTCCACCTGGCCGTCCCCGTGGATGAACAGGACCTTGTTCCTGCCGGGGCAGCAGTTGAGGTGAAAACGTTTGCCGAGGAAACGATGGATTACATTGGCGACACCCTCGACGCTGTACGCGAGCCTCTAGGAGATCTGCTGCGGTCAGCCGGGGTGAACGAGGGCGTCATCGTTGGCTACGAGGAGACGTTCGCGCCCATTATTCCGGCCTATACTCAGGTGGGCGTCCCCGGTGTGGGCATGCGCGAATTGTTGCATACGCTGCTGCTCGGCAGTTACCTGCGCAACGCCTCACCTTTGCTTGACGAACTGGCTGCCATCAAAACCGAAGAGGATATTGCCGCTATCAAGCGAGCGGAAGCTCTGGCTTATCACGGCTTCATCGCCGCCAGAGATGCCGTGCGTGTGGGAGCGACCGAAGCGGATGTGGCCGCCGCCACGTATGTCGCGCTGTTGCGCAAAGGCTACGCC
Source organism: Ktedonobacteraceae bacterium (assembly GCA_035650355.1). Lineage (GTDB taxonomy): Bacteria > Chloroflexota > Ktedonobacteria > Ktedonobacterales > Ktedonobacteraceae > DASRHT01. Next base: position 57,448 of record DASRHT010000084.1, on the reverse strand, counting down.
GAACCTGGAGTCCAGCATGTGCAGCCGCACGTCCACGTCATGGCCGGAGCACGAGCTGCCCTGGCGTATCGGGCTTTCAACCTGACTTCCAACGCCACGATTGAGCGGGGAGATACGGTAACGGTCCAGATGGAGGTTGGCGTCAATGGCTATTGGGCCGAGCTTACCCGTACCTTCTTCGCTGGTGATATCAGCGACGAGTGGCGTCAGGCGCATGAAGCCTGCATGGCAGCCCAGGACGCTGCGGTAGATCACATCCGCGATGGGGCCAGCGCCCGCTCCGTTGATGCCGCCGCCCGCGATGTCATGCAGCAGGCCGGATTGGGGCAATTTTTCAAGCATGGTCTGGGACACGGCTTTGGCTTCCAGGCCATCAACCATTCAGCCGCGCCAGTGTTGCATCCGGCTTCAAGCGCGGTGCTTCACAATGGCATGGTGCATAATATGGAGCCCGCCGTCTATAAGGATGGCAAAGGCGGCCTGCGCCTCAACGACAATGTGCTGGTGCGAGCAGACGGATGCGAAGTGCTCTCGGTGGCGCTGCCGCGCGATCTCGACTGGCTGGTGGTCAAAGGATAACCGGTACTGTTTTCATACCATAACATATACGACACGAAAGGATAGAAATGATGGGACAGTTAGATCAGAAAGTTGCCATTATTACCGGCTCCGATAGCGGCATTGGGCGCGCCATCGCCCTGCAATTCGCCGCAGAGGGTGCAAGCGTGGTGATCAATTATGCGCACGCGCAAGATAAAGCGCAGGAGGTCCTCAACCTGATTGAGCAGAAACGTGGCAGGGCCATTGTCATCCAGGCAGATGTATCGCAGTATCAGCAGGCAACGAACCTTATTCAGCAGACCATTGACCATTTTGGACGCCTGGATATTATGGTCAATAACGCCGGCATGGAGATCCATAATCCCTTCCTGGACGTGACAGAAGAGCAGTTTGATCGTGTCGTCAGCATTGATCTCAAAGGGGCCTTCTTCTGTGCTCAGGCTGCGGCGCGCGAGATGGTCAAACGCAAAATCGCCGGGCGCATCGTCAACATCTCATCCGTTCATGAAGATCTGCCCATGCCAAAGAACGCGCCTTACTGCTGCGCCAAAGGCGGGCTACGTATGATGACGCGCACCATCTGCCTTGAACTGGCCCCCTATAACATTACCGTCAACAATATTGCTCCTGGGGCAGTGGACACCCCCATCGATGCCGACGTCAAAGCCGACCCCGAGAAGATGAAGGCGCTGCTCGACGAGATCCCTTTGCATCGCATGGGTCAGCCGGACGAGATTGCCAAACTGGCGCTGTACCTGGCCTCCGATGCTTCAGCCTATATCACCGGAGCTACCTATATCATCGATGGTGGCCTGACCTTGAATACAGGAGCACTGTAGGGACCCGATTTAGCGCGTCCAAGCGCGATTGATCGCCTTCCCAATCACCAGACCAGAACATAAATCATGACCAGGACATAACATAAATCGCCTTCCCAGAGGGGGAAAACCATGCAAGCCAATACAACACAAACCGGCAGAGCAGAAAAAGCCGATCAACAGGCAGGGGCCGTGACCAGCAGACCGCAGGTCGTCATCGTTGGAGCGGGCTTTGGCGGCTTACAGACTGCCAAAGCTCTGAAGAAAGCCCCGGTGGACGTTACCATCATTGACCGCAATAACTATCATCTCTTTCAGCCCATGCTCTACGAAGTAGCATCGAGCGGATTACCTCCTGACGAGATTGCTGCGCCGGTACGCCAGATTCTGCGTAAGCAGCACAATACAACGGTACTGATGGCTGAAGTCACAGGGGTGGATCTGCAAGAGCAGCGGGTATTGATGGGGAATGAGGCGATTCACTATGATTACCTCATCATCGCAACGGGAGCGACCAGCAACTACTTCCACCACCAGGAGTGGCAGAGCTACGCGCCCAGCATGAAGTCGCTGGATGATGCGATAGAGGTGCGGCAGACGATCCTCTCAGCGTTCGAGGCGGCTGAGCGGAAAACAGACGAGGAAAAGCGTCAGGAATTGCTGACCTTTGTGCTGGTGGGCGGAGGGCCAACAGGCGTAGAACTGGCAGGCGCATTAGCGGAACTGGCGCGCAAATCGCTGCAAGGAGATTTCCGCCATATTCGTCCGGCAAGCGCCCGCATCGTACTTGTTGAGGGAGAAAAGAGAATCATTCCCACGTTCCCGGCATCGCTCACGCGCAAAGCCAGGGCAAAGTTGCAGCAACTCGGCGTTGAGGTCAGGACCGGCGTGCATGTCACCGCCGTTGACCAGGACAGTGTCAAGATCGGCGATCAGCGCCTGCCCACCAACAACGTCATCTGGACAGCCGGAGTCAAGGCATCCCCTGCCGGGCAATGGTTGGGAGCAGAGACGGACCACGATGGGCGCGTCAAAGTCCAATCGGACCTTACAGTTCCCGGCCATCCTAACATTTTTGTGATTGGCGATACGGCGCTGGTAACTGAGAACGGGAAAGAACTGCCCGGTCTGGCCCCAGTTGCCATCCAGGAGGGAAATTTCGCGGCAAAGAGCATCATTAATCGTGCAACCGGCAAACAACCAGCAGAGGCGTTCCACTACTTCGACAAAGGGATGCTGGCAACCGTGGGGCGGGCCTTTGGCGTGGTCGATATCGGTCCTCTCCACTTTACCGGCCTGCTCGCCTGGATCACCTGGGTGCTGGTCCATATTGCCTTCCTGATCGGTTTTCGTAATCGTCTCATCGTGCTTTTCCAATATGCCTGGGCATATTTTACCTTTCAACGTGGAGCAAGGATTATTCTAGGAAGCAGCAGGGTTCACACCCCCTAAAGCATGTAGGGGCAATCCCTCGCGGTTGCCCTATTCTCATAAAGCCTGTAAGGGCAATCCCTTGCGGTTGCCCTGTTCTCATAAAGCCTGTAAGGGCACACCCTTGCGGTTGCCCTATTCTCATAAGGATTGTAGGGGCAATCCCTCGCGGTTGCCCTGTTCTCATAAAGAATGAGAGTGAACAAGTATGTCTTTTGAAATAAAAGTAGGGCCGCCAGTCATTACCATCAGCCAGGGACGCACCTTCATGGTCACGACCCAGGCGGGAGAGATTCTGCCCGATGGCGACGAAGGCGTTTATGCTATTGACACGCGCTTCGTCAGCTTTTATCGCCTGTACATCAATCGTGTCCCCTTGAACGTGGTCAACTCCAGCCAGTTGAGCTTCTACGCCTCGCGCTTCCACCTGACCAATCCCAAGATTATGACGGAAGGAGGTCAGGTCGAAGCCAATACGCTGGGCATGACCTTAAACCGCATGGTCAGCGAAGGCATTCATGAAGAGTTTCAGATCGTCAATTATAGCGGGAAGAACGTGAAGTTCTTGCTGGAACTGGCGCTGCGCGCCGACTTTGCCGACATCTTTGAAGTCAAAACTAAAAACCTTGTGCTCAGAGGTAAATCACATAGCGAATGGCACATTCAAAAAAAACAGCTACGCACAACCTACGATCACAAGGATTTCCATCGTGCCATCATCTACCAGATTCTCAATGATCAAACACCCATAGGCTATGCCAACGGACGTATCTTCTTTGAGATCGAGCTTGGACCAGGGCAGGTGTGGCAATCGTGCGGCGATATTATCCTGGAACATGGGCAGGAAGTCAAAAAACCTGATCCCAGCTCGTGCAGTTTTGGTCAGCAGGGATCGTCCTCCTCGGGAGCCACACCTTCGCCGGGCGCAGAGCCGCGCAGCGATTTTGACAAGCGGCAGGCGCGTTGGCAGAGCCGCTGTACAGCTATCACGACACCGAACAACAATGTCTATCGTATGTACCGCCAGGCCATCGATGATATGGGAGCATTGCGCATCTACGATCTGGACGTATCAGATGAAGCCTGGGTGCCCGCCGCAGGCGTTCCCTGGTTCGTCACCCTCTTTGGTCGCGACAGCCTGACCGTCTCGTTGCAGAATATGCTGGTCTCGCCCGGCTTTGCCAGAGGCGCCCTCAAACGCCTGGCCGAGTACCAGGCCCAGGAGCGCGACGACTGGCGTGATGCTCAACCAGGCAAGATTTTGCACGAAATTCGCTTTGGCGAGCTGGCCCACTTTCATAAGATCCCATTCACTCCCTATTATGGCACCGCCGATGCTACCATCCTCTACCTGCTCGTCCTCTCCGAAGCGTATCGCTGGACTGGCGACATGGAACTGCTCAAAGAGTTCCGCAGCGTGGCGGAGAAATGCCTGGACTGGATCGATCATTATGGCGACCTCGATGGCGACGGCTTTCAGGAGTACAAAACTTTCTCCTCGCTTGGCTACAACAATCTTGCCTGGAAGGACGCAGCCGATTCCGTCGTCTATGCCGATGGCAGCCCGGTAAAACAGCCCAAAGGATTGTGCGAACTGCAAGGGTATGTTTATGACGCGAAGCTGCGCATGGCGGAGATTTTTCAGGCGTTGGGCGATCAGGACCGAGCGAAAACCCTGAGCGATCAGGCCGAGACCCTCAAACGTAAATTTAATCAGGCGTTCTGGATGGAAAATGAAGGCTGCTATGCCTTTGGCCTCGATCCCGATAAAAAGCAGATCACTTCGATTGCTTCCAACGCGGGCCAGTGCCTCTGGAGCGGTATTGCCGATCAGGATAAGGCTCAACGGACCGCCAAACGCCTCTTGCAGAACGATATGTGGAGCGGCTGGGGCATTCGCACGCTGTCAAGCAACAATGCCGCCTATAACCCATTCTCCTACCAGCGCGGCTCCGTCTGGCCTCATGACAACGGCATTATCGCGGCAGGCTTTAAGCGTTACGGCCTGGCTGATGAGGCGAATTTCGTCATTCGTGGCATGTTTGATGCCATCGAGCGTTTTGATTCTTATCGACCGCCGGAAGTCTTCGCAGGCTTGCAGCGCGAGGGAGATTTTGATTTTCCCGCGCTCTATCCTGGCGGGGCCAATATTCCCCAGGCATGGGCAACCGGCAGCATTTTCCAGATGATCCAGACTATCCTCGGCCTGCGGGCAGACGCCCCCAACAAGCGGCTTTTTGTGCAGCCAACGCTGCCCGATTGGCTGCCCTCGCTTGAAGTACATCGCTTACGAGTCGGTCCCTGCATGCTCTCAATCCATTTCTGGCATGAGGAGAAAACTTCTCACTGGAAGGTGATCAATGTGAGTGCAGATAAGGGCGTCGCCGAGGAAGACAAGATTCAGGTGGTGGATGAGGGAGAGGCAAAATAATATTCCTTGCTTGCCTGACAGGCTCAATAGATGCGCTATTGAGCCTGCGTCGGGATCGGTTTCCTGATTATAGTTCCAACTAATCGTCCGATTCTGCGTTAAAAGGGCGCAGGAAGACGGTGGGTTTGAACGGGATGAAGGCAGGAGAAACAACGTTGAAGGCCGGACCGAGATTCGCCGCCTCCTGGTTCAGCTTACTGGGATCAGTGCTATTGCCCCATGTCCCGTGGTCAATGCGGTGGATCAACGTCTGGAACGCTGCCACAGTTTCGCCCGGGGTGAAGGTGCAGTGACCAGCGCGATGGACGAAGATCTGGCGCAGCATATTGGCATCATCCCCCTGGCGAACGGCGCTGTTGTATGCCTGCTCATCCTGATTGACGACCAGCCCATCGCCGGTTGTATGCATGGAAAGAACCGGCATATCCAGCTCTCCATTGAAAGTGACAAACCTGCTCAGATAGGCTTTGGCCTGCGGATCGGCGGCAATGCGCGGAGCATCTTCCAGCATATCCAGATCATGATTTAGATTCAATCCCGCCTGCTTGTAAAGCGCCTCAACCTCTTTGCGGTCGGCTGAACGCTCCAGTTGCCTGCTATAGTCAACCCCCGTATTCCAGGACGGGTTGCCACCTGCACGCATCTCCAGCTCGGCGCGAGCTGCGAAAGCGAAAGCAAAATCGACTTTGCTTTGCCACGAAAACTGGTTCTGCTCCTGCGAGATGAAATCATTGGCAGCAGGCTCAGGAGAAGCGGCACTAAACCAGCCTGGCGTGTCCGATACCGCAGAAATCAAGGCGATACGCGCTTTGCCTTGCGGCGTCTGCTGGGCTGCTGCCAGAATATTCTCTGCTTGCTGGAACGCGCCGTTCGCATTCGTGATATGAACGATAGGCAGGGAGCTCTGGGCCAGCAGCACATTAAAGGCAAAGGCCCCATCCAGCGCCTGATTCCAGGTGCCGACGCCGCCAGCCAGCACGCCGCACATGGGAAGCGCGCCGCTAAAGCGCTCGGGGAAAAGCTGGATCAGGCCAGCAGTGATGATGCCGCCAAGTGAATGACCCCAGGCAATCGTACGCGCGGGATGACCGCAGGTCTGGTTAAAGAAGTCCAGTAGCGCGATTTGATCGTGGAACGCCTGTTGAAGCGCCCAGCCATTGCTGCTGTACGACGAGCCAGCCAGTGCATAACCCTGCTGGAGAAGAGCGGCGGCTGTGGTTGCGTCTCCAGCATCGGGCGCTGGATTAAGGAGCGGGGAGGTGGAAAAGACATAGCCATGACTGTAGAGCACCAGCGTCCCATTCCAATTAGCGGGGACAGAAATAGTATAGTTGGCCCCTCCAATCACGCCATGCTGCGTATTGGTCGCCCCTGGAGTGACACATTTACTCACCATAGCGGCCTGGACGGTTGCTGTGCTGGTCACCATGAGGCCGCTGAGAAGGATGAGCAGCAGAAGTGGCAGAAATAAAAGTCGTTTCATCGCCTGAAAACTCCTTATTGGCAACAAGTGCTTTTATCCATGAAAAAGCTACAAGGAACAGCATATGACATCAGCCCCAATGCTGCGCATTGAAGGAAGGTAAGATGTCATTGGCACACGTCACCAGGTAATGGAAGCTAGAACAACAACGTAAAGCGAGCAAATCGTTTGATGAACGATTCTCCGCTGGAGGATACGGATACGCTGTTCGTACGCTCTCATCAACTCCTGCATGAGCTTCTGTAAGTATATCATTTTTTGTGAATTGGTTGTTTTTTTCTCAAGATGAGAAAAATCGACTCTCGGAGAAGCTTAGACCTCTCCGAGAGTCGATTGCGGATGAACGAGGATGGAGCTATGTTAATGCCGCTTTTTCCCTTTTTTGCCACCTTTCCCACCAGTGTTTCCGGTGTTGCCGCCGTTATTCCCGTTATTCGCTTTGAACGTCGCGTCAATCGCGACGCCGTTGCCATCGGTCTTCACTTTGATCGGATTTGCGACGTTGAGCCGACCGGTGCAGTTGAGGCCATTTGCTCCGAAGGTGGTCGCGAGTCGCTGCGCCAGAAAGGTGAAGAGCGAGTTGGCGGCAGCGGCGTCGGGGGAGGGACGCTGTTGCGTGAGCGGCATATCGAGCTGCAACCGCGCTGGCGCGTTATTCAGTAGATTGGTGCAATACATTCTAGTGCTGGCCGTTGTATTGGCAACAGGCGCCTGATCAACACCGACCCGGTACGCGTTAACTTTGTTGACATCGGGATTGTTATTATTGAGCACCATCGGATCGCCCATCGGCACCAGTGCGACCGGGGCAGCTTGATCGGCAGCAGCCTGTAGTTCGTCCAATGGTAAGGCTGGCACCATTTTGCCTGGGTCCGCCAGATCGGGGGCCATCCAGGGGGTGCAGCCCAGTGCCCCATCCAGCGCCACGGCCACCAGGCGATTGTCGCTGGCGTTGACCAGCGCCTGCGCATTTTGCGATGCGGCAGCGTTAGTCGCGTTCATCTGTGCAGTCTTGCCGTTGCCGGTCGCCAGATAGGTGGTGGTAACGTTATCGCTCTGATCCATATCCACCACCGTAAAATCGCGGACCGAAGGGCAGGTTTTGCCATCATTTCCCGTGCCCAGAGGGGGTACTTGCAATTGTCCCGCTTGAATCGCCTGATTGGCAGCATTGAAGAAGGCAGGAGCATTGCAGTAGGCGAACTGACCAAAAATAGATCCCTGCACGCCGTTGACGCACATCCCCTGCGCCAGGCTGCCATTCGTCCCTTTGAGCGTGAGGTTAGCCCCATTGAAGCCAAACCAGAGCCCGACAATCGCATTCGCTGGCAACTGGGGAACAACCGGGGCCGCGGCTGGCTGCGTTCCTTTGTCGATGACCAGCGGATCGTAAATAGAGATCGTTCCGGTAGCCGGATCAATAATCGCTCCCTGGACAAATGCTGCCTGAAGCGGATTTGCCTCCCGGCATGGCCCGTTCTGTGGATTGGTCGCCACGAGATGGTAAGGAGTCGCCAGCCCCTGAGCCGATAATGGATTCTCTGGCACAATCAGCGTACAATCCATGTTGGCCGCTTTTGCCTGCGAGTTCGAGCGTGGAAAGATAAATACCACGCCCGCCACCAGAGCCAGCAGCAGCGGCACACTGGCCCCGATGAGAACAAGTGGCGAGAGACGCCGTCGCGTTGGCCTTTGCAGTGATAGCTTCCGTTGCTTAAACATCTGTCTAACTTACCTCTTTCCAGTATGCGCAAGCTTTGTGTCTCGTGCTTGCCGCACTGCAATACCTCTAAATAAGCCTGCAAAGTTTGCTCTGTCTTTCCCCCTTTGCCGTCGTCAAATCATACCTTCTCTTCAGGGAGACCGTACAAGCAGTCATCAGGATCAAAGACGTCACAGAATGAAATGTGGTGAAACACAATGATATTTTCTGATCTGGAGACAGCATAACACAACGTACACAGGAAGAGATACGTTTGTTGTTCAAGCTCACAAAAAAGTACCAATAACTGGTTAAGATTTATTAACCAGTTCAAGATCGCTCCAGGAAATAGTCCTGCTTGCCTTCTTCAAAGCTTGTCTATAGGCAAGATCATTCTCTGGGAAAGGGAAGCGGAGAGAGGAACTGGCGTTTCGGCGGAAGCTGCCTGACTTGTTGCGATAGGCATTCCTGTCCATGAGCTTCGCTAGCTTCCTCCAATGCGTGAGCAAACTCCGTGATACTAGCGAAACGCCTCTCCGGTTCTTTGGCTAATGCCTTCATAACGACCTGCTCAACCTCTAGCGAGATCGCTATCCCTTTCATCCGCAGCGATGGCGGCTGGGCAAACATGTGTTGATGCGTCACCTCGTCGAAGGTACCGGAGAAGGGCCAGTCGCCGCTGAGCCATTCATAGACAACGATCCCCAGCGCATACTGATCGCTGCTCCTGCGTGGCTGCCCCCGCAATTGTTCGGGGGCGGCATAGGGAACTGTGCCTTCGAAGTCGTAGCCATCCGGCTGTGTGGGATCAATGCTATGAGAGACGGCGGCAATGCCAAAATCGCTGAGCATGACCTCGTTGTTCGAGCCTAGCAGCATATTATGCGGCTTGATATCGCGATGAACGAGAAAACGCTGGTGAATATATTCAAGGGCGCTCGCCACCTGATTCACATAGGACACGATTGTCGCCAGGGGAACAGGTGTTCCTCTGGGATGGCGCTGGCGCAGCGTTCCGTTGGGGGCGTAGGTCATGACCAGGAACGCCGTATCATCGTGTATTCCGTAATCCAGCACCTGAACAATGTGGGCATGACGCAGGAGGGTAAGGGTGGACGCCTGCGTAAGGAATTTTGTCACCTCCTGCTCCGTTCGTTGCCCTGCCAGCAGCTTAATGGCGACCTGCCTGCGCTCCTGAAGATGCTCACCCAGATACACAGCGGAATGTCCGCTCTGCCCCAATGGCTGTAACAGGCGGTAAGCACCGAGCTGCTGGCCTGAATGATACAACTGTCTCATTGTGAGCCTCGCTCAACTCCTGCTTTCGCAAAAAGAAGCTGGAACAGCTCGCGGATCGTTTCATCTGGCAGGTCGAGCGTTGCACTGCCCACGGTCAGCTCAAATTTATGGTAAGACGGAAGTTGTGCGGGGGCAAGCGAGGGAAACAACCATGTTCCAGTTTCCTCAGCGATATCGAGAGCGGCATCGATCAACTTATCACGCTCCCCATAGAAGAACACATGCATCATATTCGTCTGAGGGGGATTGGGGACAACCTGGATCTGGGGAAAAGAGGCAAGAATACTTGCAACGCTTCTGGCTTTTGCGCAATATGTAGCTATCTGGCCGAGATGGTCGGCAAGCCCTTTTCTGGCTGAAAGCACGTAGGGAAAGAGGTGGATAAGGTTGCCTCCATGTCTGCGCTGCCAGGTGCGTGCTTCCGCGATGACATCAGATGGTCCGGCCAGTGCAGCGCCCGCGATCCCGCCCAATACTTTGTAGAAAGAGACGTAGACGGTATCGAACAGGGCCGCAATTTCCGCATATTCGCGCCCATAAAAGGGTTGACACTCCCAGAGGCGAGCGCCATCCAGGTGCATGGGAATGTGCCGCGAGCGTGCCCATTCGATGATCTCGACCAGTTCTTCCCAGGAAGGCAATTGCCCACCGATTTCACGCTGAGGCAATTCCAGCAGCACGGCCCCTAGTGGCTCCGTGATGGCTTGCAAATCGGATAACGTCAGCAACTGATATGGAGAACCAACCAGGATGCCATGCAGCCTATGAAGCACCCGGTACGCCTGCTGTTCATGGATCTCCAGGTGGCTGGTGGGATGAAAGGCTATATTGTTGCTGTGCTGCCGGTTGGCCCAGATGCGCAGGGCGATCTGCTGGCACATTGTCCCGCTGGGCATAAAGACCGCTGCCTCTTTCCCCAGCAGAGCCGCAATTTCCTCTTCAAACTGGCTAATAACCTGGCCCTGTCCGTATCTGTCCGCCTGGATGGAGGAATCGGTTGCCTGCGCCAGGTCGCTCAGAATCTGGTGCGGGCTTTTGCGGTAATGATGGGTCAGGAAGCGCGTACAGGCGTTTTGAATACTAGTGATATCGCGTTTATCCGTCATGAGCCAGCCGTCCTTTTTGCTGTTTGTTAGAAAAGATACAGTCCAATAATCCTACTCTACATATAAAAATATACATGCCCTGCCCCTGGTAAGCAAGCCCGCCGGGTACTTATGGCTGAGCAAATTGCGAAGAGAAAATGGTATGATATTTTCAAACCAAAAATCTCTACCTTGTAGATGTTTTTCACCATAAGCAATGCAACGATCATCGCTAGCAGCGGCGATGGAGGTTTTTTCATGAGCTTATTTCCGTATCAAGATACCGCCGGTCTTCTACGAGCCGTCCCTTTTCCAGACATGGTGCTATTGCGCCAGCGTTTCCCGCAGACCCGGATCGACGATGTACCCAAAGCAGTTGTCACGACGCTTGAGCAGGCTAACATCGCGACTCACATCCATTCTGGCGCCCGCATTGCTATTGCCGTGGGAAGTCGCGGCATCGCCGATATTGCGCTCATTGTCCGCGCGCTGGTGGCCACATTACGCCACTATGGAGCGGAACCCTTTATTGTGCCCGCGATGGGGAGCCACGGAGGTGCAACCGCCGAAGGGCAACGCATGATTCTCGAAAGTCTTGGCGTAACGGAAACGTTTGTCGGCGCGCCTATCATCTCATCCCTTGATGTTGACGTGCTTGGGACGCTGTCAAATGGTATGCCCATCCATATTGATCGGATGGCCCATGCCGCCGATGGCATTGTCGTCGTGAACCGTATCAAGCCTCATACCGACTTTGAAGCTCCTATCGAAAGCGGCCTCTCAAAAATGGTCGCCATCGGTCTGGGCAAGCATGCAGGAGCTTTGACCATTCACTCGTGGGGGGTCGAGGGATTGAGCCGCTATACCGCCGAAGCGGCAAAGTTCGCGGTCGCTCGCTCTGCCATTCTTTTTGGGCTGGCGATAGTCGAAAATGCCTCTGACGAAGTGGCAGAAATCGCGGTGGTCCCGGCGGAGGGGATCGGCAATGAGCCGGAGCGCGCCTTGTTGGAACATGCCAAAGCGATGATGCCGCGTTTGCCCTGGGATTCGTTAGATGTACTCGTCATCGACAAAATGGGCAAAAATATCAGTGGTGCGGGCATGGATACCAATATCATTGGTCGCATGCGTTGCACTGCTCAACAGAAAGCCACTGCTGCAAAGATCACCAATGTCACTGTCCATGATCTGACCGAGGAATCGCACGGCAACGCCATCGGCCTGGGGCTGGCCGACTTTACGACCGCGCACGTCATCAACAAGGCTGATACGCAGGCGATGTACATCAATAGCCTGACCGCCGGAGTGATTGCGATGGAATCAGCCAAGATCCCGATGGTATTAGAGACTGACCGTGAAGCCGTGGCGGCTGCCCTGCGCTCCTGCGGTCATCCCGATCCCACAATGGCGCTCCTGGCACGGATCGAGAACACCCTCCGGCTCGAATATATCCTGGCCAGCGTTGCCTGCCTGGATCATTTGCGCTCCGGCAGCTATGTCGAAGTAATGAGCGCACCTCACCCCTTCACCTTCAGGTCCGACGGCTCGCTCACCCCCTTTGGCGGCGTATTTAGTGCGTTCCCGTAGGGTCCCGCTTCAGCGCGACCTGCGCGATTTATCGCCTTACGTACAACTGTGCAAAAGAAAAAAGGTAACATGATGGATATTCCAATCAGACAGCCCGCCAACATCCAGATTACGCAAGGAATTTCTCCTGGAGGAGAGCCGCTTCCTCTTTCAGCCGTGGCGGTGCTCCTGCATCCCAATGATGATGTCGCCATAGCGCGCGTCCCTCTTAACCGAGGCGTTGTTTTCCATACCCCTGGAGGGCTGGTCACCGTCATCCAGCGCATCCCTTCGGGCCATAAAGTTGCTTTGCGGGATATTGAGCAGGGTCAACCCTTGCGGCGCTACGGCTCGATTATCGGCTTTGCCACTCGACCTATTCAGGCGGGTTCGCATGTACATAGCCACAATCTGGCAGTGGGCGAACTCAAGCAGGAATACGAATATGGCGTCGATGTACGTCCCATCGAGTATGTCCCTGTCGATCAACGGCGGACCTTTATGGGATACAAACGACCGGATGGGAAAGCGGGAACGCGCAACTATATCGCCATCATCAGTACCGTCAATTGCTCCGCCAGCACTGTGCGCCACATCCAGCGCCGCTTTGGCCCCGAGATCCTGCGTCATTATCCTAACATCGATGGAGTGATCGGCCTGACCCATAAAAGCGGCTGCGGGATGCGGCATGGCAGCGCGCCGATCATGCAATTGCAGCGCGTGCTTGCTGGTATGGCTGTGCATCCGAATGTCGGGGCATACATCCTGGTGGGACTGGGCTGTGAGAGCAATCAGGTACAGGATATGATACACTCAATGGAACTGCATAACGGGCAGCACTCCTGGAAAGCTCCCCTTTTCCTGACCATCCAGGAAAGCTCCGGGGTGGCCGGGACGGTCGAGGAAGCGGCCCGCGTGATTGGCGAACTGCTGCCAGAGGTGAACGATGTCCGGCGCGAACCTGTTCCTATCTCAGAAATTACGCTGGCCTTACAATGTGGCGGTAGCGATGGCTGGAGCGGAATTACAGCGAACCCCAGCCTCGGTTACTGCGTCGATGAACTGGTACGCCAGGGTGGAACCGCAGTACTGAGCGAGACGCCAGAGATTTATGGCGCGGAACATCTGTTGCTGCGACGAGCGCGAAATCGCGAGGTGGGCGAGCAATTTATCGAGCGTCTCCGCTGGTGGGAACGCTACACAGCGATGAACGACATGGAACTGGATAATAACCCCACGCCGGGTAACAAGCTGGGAGGATTAACCACCATCTATGAGAAATCGCTCGGCGCAGTCGCCAAAGGGGGTTCCACTACGCTTAACGCCATTTATCGCTACGCCGAGCCAATCAGCGAACGCGGCCTGGTCGTCATGGACACGCCCGGCTACGATCCCGTATCGGTCACAGGCCAGGTTGCAGGTGGCTCAAACGTCGTTGTCTTTACTACCGGGCGCGGCTCCGCCTTCGGCTTCAAGCCTGCCCCATCGATCAAAGTTGCCACCAATAACGAACTCTACGAGAAAATGCAGCAGGATATGGATATTAATGCGAGTGTGGTGCTTAACGGCGTGAGTACGCAGGAGGTGGGGATGCAGATCCTCGAAGAGGTCATTGCTGTAGCCAGTGGCAAGAAGAGCAAGAGCGAGGAGCAGGATATTGGCGAAGAGGAGTTCTCGCCCTGGATTTTAGGTGCAACCATCTAGTGCATCGAGGCAGAATTATTTTTAGAAACTCTTAGAGAAGATCCGTCTTATACAGGCTTCACTGATGGAAGGAAGGCCCGTTTATTTCACCTGCAAAAGACTTATGTATACACTTCATCTGTAAAAAACAGAATGAATTAGCAATGAAGGAGAGAATGGTACAGTTATAAGCAACTGGTATGCAGGGACTTTTTGGGAAACCATGCTGGATGAAGTGAAAGCAGAGGTTTGAACGAAGTCTTTGAGGTCTGCCTGCCAGGCGGCAATGGAGCCGTAGTTTCCTTAGCAGACTGAAAGTAGGTGCCATTCTTGAAACGCATACGCATGCTTGCCCTTCTCCCCTTAGCGAGCTTCATTATGCTAGCCATGATGTTTGCGAGCTCATTCAACGCGAGTGCTGCCACCATTGGCGGGGGACATATCATGCAGATCAACGGGGCAAAAGGGGTCAGATCACAGGCCGCCGCGCCTCTGGCCTCTAACCTCGTCTACAATGGTGGACAGGTCATAACCGGAACGGCAAACATTTTTGCTATTTTCTGGGAGCCCACCGGTTCAACCGTGAGCTCTGGCTATAACAGCCTGATCCAGCGCTTCCTGGGTGATGTGCATGGAACCACGTACTACACGATCCTCAAGCAGTATACCCAGTCGGGCGGAGGAGCTCCCTCGACAGGCAGACTTGCTGGAACGTTTGTAGATACGCGTGCCTATCCGAGCAATCCCATGTTCGACTCTGATGTCCAGGCCGAAGTCTCCCATGCTCAGAGCGTCAATGGTTGGACGTCCTCGATCAACAACCTCTTCATGGTCTTCACCGCGAAGAATGAGAACGAATGCTTTGATACGTCACAGTCGCAGTGTACCTTCACGACCTTCTGTGGCTATCATAGCTTCTTTGGTAGCAACACGCTCTACGCGTTTCTTCCGTATACCGGGACCAGCCTCAACGGCTGCGGCGTTCCCAGAACTCCGAATAATAACATTGATGCCGATAGCACCATCAATGTGACTTCTCACGAGTTAGCGGAGGCCGTGACCGATCCCTTGCTCAATGCCTGGTTCGATTCGAGCGGCCAGGAAATTGGCGACAAGTGCAACTTCCAGTTCAGCTCCACCACCGCTGCCAATGGGGATACCACCATGAATGGCCATCCTTATGAGGTCCAACTGGAGTGGGACAATCTGAGGAATGCCTGCCGCCTCAATAGTCCGTAACCCCTCATTCCTGGTTGGCTGAGCATGCAACCTCAACATGCTCAGCCTTTTTTGTTGCTCTTAACTAAACGCATGTGACTTATCAGCGGATCATTTGCTCGCCATAGCGGAAGGGCTGGAGGCGATCCTGCTGATAGCTTTCCTGGTAAGATTCCGTCACGATCTTACAAATTTCCAGCGGGTCATCTGACATGCATAAAAGCGCGGCATCCTCTGCATTGACCGTTCCCATCTCAACCATGGCATCGTTGATCCAGTTGACCATTCCTCCCCAGAACTTCGAATCGTAAAGAATCACGGGGAAGTGGCTGACCTTTTTCGTCTGAATGAGCGTGAGCGCCTCAAAAAGCTCATCCATCGTGCCGAACCCTCCTGGGAAAATGACGAAGCCCTCTGCATATTTAATAAACATGGTTTTGCGCACAAAGAAGTAATTGAAATCGAGGGCGATATCAATATAGGGATTGAGATGCTGCTCAAAAGGGAGCTCAATGTTACAGCCGATAGAGATGGAGCCACCTTCCTGCGCTCCCTTGTTGGCTGCCTCCATGATACCAGGGCCGCCGCCTGTGATAATGCCAAAGCCGGATCGTGCCAGCATCCGGGCCGTTTCCTCTGCCGCCAGATAAGATGGGTGGTCTGGTTGGATGCGCGCCGAGCCAAAAATCGCCACGGATGGCGGAATATGAGAGAGGGCATCGAAGCCATTCACAAATTCACTCATAATGCGGAACACGCGCCACGGGTCCGTGAGCGTAAAATCGAAGTTCAGAGCGCGATCAAGGGCATGCCGTTCTTCCTGCACGCGCTCATGGGGAACGGGCTCGCTGGGACTGATCAAGGGCTGAGTTGGGCGGCGCAGCAGGCGCTCATCCTCGGTCACCGGTCGCGCCTGCTGGCCGGGAGCGCGGGACCGAGGGGTCGATTTCGCTGTTCTCAAATTGCGATTGCTCATCGGGCGTCCGTTAGAAAACTTTTTATTCATTTTTGAATTCCTCTTGTTCCTCTATTGTAGGGAAATGCCATTTTAGAATAACGGTGCTCAGCGGCGGTAATGTCAAGAGAATAGAATGGGGGCAGGACTGCCAGAACATGGGGCCGCTGGGCATCTTTTGCAGATTGCGCACGCCGCTTCCTCCATAGCGTAGATCATCGCTATTGCACACTTCATAATACTCTCCCGCGTAAGGTACCCCCAGTCGATAGCCGTGACGGGGGACGGGGGTGAAATTACAGACAAACACCAGCGTGTCCTCTTCTCGCTCGCCGCGGCGTAGAAAAGAGACCACGCTGTTATCCGCATCATGGCAATCGATCCAGGAGAAGCCCTCCGGGTCATAATCGCGGACGCTAAGCGCAGGCTCACGTCGATAGAGCTGATTGAGATCGCTCACAAATGTGTGCAGTTGGGCGTGGTGGGGATCGCTAGGGGACTCCAGCAGGTGCCAGTCGAGGCTCTGGGCAAAATTCCACTCGCTCCACTGCCCAAATTCGTCGCCCATAAAAAGCAGCTTCTTCCCTGGATGTCCCCACATATAGCCAAAGAAGGCCCGCAGGTTGGCAAAACGCTGCCACAGGTCGCCCGGCATCTTGTTGATCAACGACCCTTTGATGTGGACCACCTCGTCATGAGAGAGCGGCAGGACGAAATTCTCGGAGAAGGCGTACATCAGGGAAAAGGTGATATTGTTCTGATAGTAGCGCCGGTAGATGGGATCGAGATGCATATACTCTAGCATATCATGCATCCAGCCCATATTCCATTTGAAGGTAAATCCCAATCCTCCAACGTAGGTGGGGCGGGTTACCAGAGGCCAGGCCGTTGATTCCTCGGCGATAGTCACCGTTCCTGGGACCTCAGCGTAGACGGCCTCGTTTAACTGTCGCAGGAAAGCAACCGCCTCCAGGTGCTCTCGTCCCCCATGCTGATTCGCCACCCACGCACCGGAAGGGCGCATATAATCGAGATAGAGCATTGAGGCCACCGCATCCACCCGCAGGCCGTCAATATGGTATTCACGCAGCCAGAATAGCGCGTTGGCGATGAGGAAGTTGCGCACCTCGCTGCGCCCATAGTCAAAAATGTAGGTCCCCCACTCTTTATGCTCACCCTTGCGGGGGTCCGCGTATTCGTAGAGATGCGTGCCATCAAAGTAGCTTAAAGCAAAGCCATCCTTAGGGAAGTGCGAGGGCACCCAGTCGAGCAGTACGCCAATGCCCTGCTGATGCAAGTAATCAACAAAGTACTGGAAATCTTCCGGCGTCCCAAAACGACTGGTTGGGGCATAATACCCGGTTACCTGATACCCCCAGGAGCCATCATAGGGATACTCTGTGATGGGGAGCAGCTCGACATGGGTAAATCCCATCTCTTTGACATAGGCCGCCAGCATGTGAGCAAGCTCGCGATAGGTCGGGAAGCGCGGCTCCCCTGGCATATCCTCCCTCTGCCGTTCAAGCATATGTCGCCACGAGCCGGGATGGACCTCATAGATGGCTATTGGCTCTGTCAGGGCTTGCCGTTCGGCGCGTTGCTGTATCCATGCCTCATCTTGCCACTGGTGACGCTGAATATCGGTGACAACGCTGGCAGTGTTTGGCCGCAGTTCAAAGGCAAATCCGTACGGGTCCGTCTTCTCTGCCAGGTAATGACCGGATTTCGAGGAAAGCGCATACTTATAAAGCGTGCCGGTCTGTACTCCTGGAATGAAACATTCCCAGACGCCTAGATCATGATGGCGCAAGTACATCGAGTTTTTCCCACGCTCCCAGCCGTTGAAGTCACCTATTACCGAGATCTCCTGGGCGTGGGGGGCCCAGACGGCAAAATTGGTGCCAGATACTCCGTTGACGGTACGAGGATGGGCTCCCATTTTTTCATAGAGAAAATAATGCTTTCCCTGCCCGAACAGGTGTAAGTCGAACTCGCTAAAGAGCGAGGGCACGGGCTGGCCTGGGTCACGTTCAGAGTGTGATGGAATATGTGCTGCTGCCATACATGATATCCTTAGCTGTACGATTGCGTGTTTGCTCATTTTAGTCGAGCAGGCTATAGGAGATAGCATTGCTGATTTTTTTGCCGGGCCTTTGAGTGCCAACTCTGGGCATCAGCTTCGCTCCCTAATGATAATACGGGCCATCAAAGAGAATGGTCATACGCCGATTCCGCAATGATTTCTTATTATACAGTATCAAAAAAGGATGACAAATGTAACAAACGCATCTACTCCTGCTCTCGTTCGGCATGCTGCAAAAACTTATTCTCGCGCCTTGCGGAACTCGGCATGGTGCTTTGAGACACATCCGTGATACGGCTGCTGCCAAATGAGACCAAATAACCACCACTAACGTGTATTCTTCATGGATAAATTGCTTAGAGGAAGGTAGGACCATCATGGCTATTGATATACAGCAAATGAAACAACGGCTAAGAGAGAAACAGGCAGAACTGCAGGAACAGATTGCCGGCCTGACTGAGGCGCATCCCACGCCCGTCGATCCCATCGAGGCCAGCGAAGGGCCACAGGACTTTGAAGAGACGGCAGTCGATTTTCTGGAGATGAACCAGGAACAATCCGTTCTCGTGAACGAGCAGGCGTTGCTCACAATGGTGCAGCGGGCCTTGAAGCGTATCGAGGAAGGCACCTATGGCACCTGTGTGGATTGCGGACAGCCCATCCCAGAAAAGCGCCTGGAAGCAATCCCCTGGGCTGCACGATGCATTAAAGACGAGGAAAAACTGGAACGCAGAAATCTCAGCCGGGAAGAATTGTATGACGCGGATATCAACTGAACAAACACATACGATACGCTGAAACGCTTTTCAACTGACGACGGATCGGGTACAATGTATCCGATCTATGGTAATATTCCCATGTCGCTCTATATGAGCACACAGCAAAATAGCACAGAACATAAGTCGTGTCATAGAAAAAAAGGAAGATAACATCGTGACATTCAGGCGAGCGCGTATATATGATACATTAGCATTGCTGACCGTTATGCTTGTTATCACGCTCGATCAATGGACAAAATCTCTGGTGGTGGAACACTTGAGCCCGCCAGAAAGCAAGCCACCTATTCCTCTGCTTGGCCATTACCTGGTTATTGAATATATCCAGAATCGCGGAGCTGCTTTTAGTCTCCTGGCTGGCAATCTACTTCTAGCCGTCCTGATCGCAGCGGCAATAGGCGTCGTTGCGTACCTGTATCTGCGTATGCTCAATTCTGGGCCGCTGGTGTATAAACTTGTTTTTGGCCTGATCATCGGCGGAGCTATAGGAAACCTGATCGATAGAGCGCATAACGCTGGCTACGTCGTTGATTTCATCTCCTTCCGCATTCCTGAGATCGGCTTCTACTTCGCCATTTTTAACGTGGCCGATGCCTGCATCTCTGTAGGGGTATTTCTCCTCTTTATTCTGGTGCTCTTCAGTGGATTGCGCCAGAAAGAGGAGGGCAGTAAAGAACAGGGGACAACAGGATCATCCACACCACCTTCAAAAAGCGGAACGATCCGCCCCACGGAGCAAGATGCATCACTCTAATGAACTCTCTTCTGAGGCAAAGCACGTCTGGCATATCGAACCAGAGCAGGTCGGGATGCGGCTTGATCGCTTCCTTGTGTCTGTGCTGAGCGACATCTCACGCACAGCAGGACAGCAGCTTATCGCCGAAGGGGCCGTGCTGGTGAACAGGCGCGCGGCGAAGGTCGGCTATCTGCTCAGGCTCAATGATGAAGTGCGATTGCTGCGGACAGGACCTGCAATGATCTCTCAAGATGTCAAACCACAGCAACTACCGCTGCATATCGTGTACGAGGATGATAATTTGCTGGTAATTGACAAAGAGGCCGGGATGGTGGTGCATCCTGCAGCCGGGCATCATGATGACACGCTGGTCAATGCGTTGCTGGCACGCTATCCAGAGCTTCGCCAGGTCGCAGCAGAGATACGGCCTGGAATCGTGCATCGTCTGGATAAAGATACGTCAGGGCTGCTCATTGTGGCAAAAAACCTACGTACGCAGGCCGCGATGATCGAACAGATGCAGCGTCATCAGGTGGAGAAACGTTATCTGGCTCTGGTCGAGGGCCTCGTTTCGCTCGATCAGGGAAGCATCGATGCCCCCATTGGCCGCGATCCGCGTCATCGCCAGCAAATGACGATCACGGCACAGGAGGGGCGGGAAGCACGCACGCACTTTCGCGTCCAGCAACGGTACGCTCGGCATACGCTGCTGCTTTTGCAGTTGGAAACCG
Source organism: Ktedonobacteraceae bacterium (assembly GCA_035650355.1). Lineage (GTDB taxonomy): Bacteria > Chloroflexota > Ktedonobacteria > Ktedonobacterales > Ktedonobacteraceae > DASRHT01. The sequence goes on along the minus strand of DASRHT010000084.1, from coordinate 36,890 downwards.
GACGCACCCACCAGATTCGCGTTCATCTCAAGGCTATAGGACACCCCGTCGTCGGCGATCCGGTCTATGGCAGCCGTCATTCGCAGCTCCAATTGCCTTTACAGCGGCAGTTTTTGCACGCGTACCAGCTAAAATTCACTCATCCCACCACAGGCAAAGCCCTCGAATTCACAGCCCCTCTGCCCGATGATCTGCAAAAAATTTTGGCCCGGGAAAATATCCTATAGACACATAGCATCTCCGACACCCTCATGGTATACTAAGATCAAGCTCAAAGTGAGAGGGGATGCTCCTCTCAAAAAGGCGTTTTCGTAGCACTTCGACTCTGCGCTCGAACAAGCCCAGGCAGAAGAGACGCAACGGCTGCGCAAAAAGGCGTTTTCGTAGCACTTCGACTCTGCGCTCCGTAGCGGAGCTAGCGGCTGTAGCTTCCCAATTCATTGTGGGAGCGTTGGAGTGCGGAACGTTTCCAAGTACTTCGACCCTGGCCACGACTTACAAGGACTTGTAGCAACTATCCTGACGTTGAGACAACCTGATTAGTATTTTGTCTGTTTCCTTGTTTTTCCTGATCCTTTTATTTTTGCATTCCTGAGTATAGAAAAAATGTTCTAATTCGTGGTATACTAGGTAACACACCTGCAAAAATGCCTCCGACTGAAAGGAGCTATTTCTTCTTCGTCGGGCGTACACCGGCATCGTCCAGAGGAAAAAAGCTTGAGTCCACGAGGAGAGGAGAGACCACCATGCCAGTACTGGAAGCAACTGATCGTATAACACCTAAGAGCATTTTGCGCCATCGCCCGATTGGCGAGAGCGTTCCCACGGGGAAGAGGGGAGAGACCGCTGCCGGACCTCAACCCGTCGCGCAACGGGCATCGCGCCCGCGCCTCCCGGATGTGGCCGATGAAATCGCTGAATGGCAGCGTGTAACTACCGGCTCCGTCACAAAGCAGACGCAACCTGGAGGGAAACGGCCAGCCCATGCCGCCAAAGCGCCAAAAACGCCGCCGCGCCCGCTCCGTCCAAAAATCTCCTTGTCAAAGCAGACATGGCCGCAGGCCCATCCTTTGCTCTATCTTGGTCTCGGCATGCTGGCGATGATGACGCTATGGGTAACCTTGAGCGCTGCGTTTGGCTGGTTCGGTACCATGCTGGATGATATGCGCTATGGACGTCCAAGAACATTCCAGACCGACGCCTGGGTAGGGCATAATGAGCAATCTGGTATTCCCAGCCATTTTATCGCGATCAATCTCAACCGCCATATTGAAGTCATTGAGATATCAGGCGGCGATGCTGCCCATACCCATATCTATGTTGGTCCGCAATTATATGGCCCCAATGATGCTCTCGTGCCCGTTACGCTGAGCTTTGTGGATGTGAATCATGACCACTTGCCGGATATGATCATCAATCTTCAGGGGTCGCGTATCGTGTTTATCAACGCGCAGGGGGGATTTCGCCCGCTGTTACCTTCAGAGCGCCCCCAGGTGCTGCAATTTCTGCAACACCTGGGGCCATAGGACCAATGCAACGGTTAAAAAGAGGGGGGAGGCTATACGTTTTTCGATCCGTTATGGCGGCTCTGCTTCGTCTCTGCAGATTTCTTCGTATTCACCAGTTTGTTGTTATTGATCGCATCCGGGCCTAGCGCGGCTTGAGAGAGCACGGCTCCCACCGAGAAACCAACACGCTTTCTGGCCGGAATGGTAATCTGATTGCCGCCACGAATGGATTTCACCCTTCGCGGCGCGACCTCGCGCAAATTCCAGGTACCAAAACCCATTAAGCGAACCTCGTGACCCTGAGCCACACCTTCGCGCACGACCTCTGTGAAGGCGTCAATCACCTTGCTGGTCTCCTTCAGGTTCAAACCTGCACGGGCGGCCACCTGGTGAATAAGCTCGTCTTTTCCGACAACAATGTGCTGCTTATCGGTCGAACTGGTCTTCATAATAATGTCTTACTCCTCAACATGTGAATGTAATGGAATGTCGGGACAAAAGCCCCTCTGCCTTATAAATATCAACACACATCCTGAAAGCACATGAGTCTGTTTCGCACCAGCGCGGTCTGGCAAGACCTCTGCAAGAGTGCGAGTCGAAGCACACGTCTGTGTGTGCAGCCATCCTGGCTTCTGGGATCTCCTGCATCTGCACGTTACAGTAAGTGTTTCCATCCACTTCCACTATACAGAGCCCCGCCAAATAGTCTTGAAACAAAGAGCGTTTTCTTGGGGAGCGTGCCACATGTTCATATTTCTCCTTCTTCCAACGTTTTCTCTCTGTCTCTGCATGGTTTTCTTATAGTCTTGATAATAATTTGCGACTGATAGGTAACGGAGGAGTGCAGAGGGACCGCGAGTCTTGTTCATCTGTTCATACATGATGAACTTCTCAGAAGAGCTATTTCCTCTAGTAATTTCAATTCAGCTCTAGTATACTAAAGAAGGTTTTTCAATACAGATTATAGCTTTGCATTTCTATTGTGGGAAAAGAGAGTATGTGATGAGCGAAGCAACGTTCGATACATTTATTCTTGCAAATATGCCACACTACATCGCGATACACTACCAGAAGCTCTTAAAAGCCCAGCAGCCACAAGAGCAAGGGGAGCTAGCGATACACATTTACAATCTTATTCTTCGTACTCTGACCATTATTCTAGTGAGCCAGTATCTTATCCGAGATAGAGAAAGTGTCAGCGATCCGTATCTTGACGGATTGCTGCTACAGAAATTTCCCCACTTAACGCTTGATGCCTGGGAAGAAATACTTTTTACTGCCTTGAAAGCTTACGAGGGCAAACGAGACTTATTTTTCATCCCGGAGCTGTATGATTTTTACTGGGACATCTCAACTTTCCCCCATAAAAGACGAGATGAAGTAAATCTTGCGTTTCGTCGTTTGACACAGGCTGCGGTAGAGGCGCAGATGAGACGTTTGTTGCCCCAGGATGAATCAGGCTGGAAGATACGAGCTGCAGAGCTGAGGGAGCATCTTCAGCAGATCCTGCATAACCTCTCGTTCTTTGAGCAGTATGAGCTCATCCGAGTGCTTGACCTAGATGATCTGTTCTATAGCTTCGAAATATATAAAGGACTTGACCTTTTCAGAGGCCACCTGCCTCGCCCCAAAGTAAGGAAGCTTAACCCTGGTTGGTTTTATCTCCGCGCGAGGGGAGATGATTTCCTTCTTCTGCATCCATTATTGGTATTTTGGGAAGGGGAACTCAAGAAAAACGAGATCGTTGCAACAGATACGGGGATTTTTGACCGCCTGGTTTACGAACAGCTCCAATATCTTTTAGTGCTGTCTGGTCAAACAAGTGTGGATCATCAACGTGTCCAGGAGTTCGTGACGCTCATTTACGACACAATTACAGAGGCAAAACGCCAGCGCCAGAGAGCTGAAAAACTGACCTGGATACAGTTATGTGATATTTGCGAAGATATTACTCGGCGGCGGATGGCAACGGTGCAGAGGAAATACCAGAAAGAACTTTATTTACAGCGAGACAAAGCACGCCAGAAACTTGAGCTATTTTTACATGATCCTGAGAAGCGATGTTTTGTCCTGGTGGGAAAGTCCGGTGTGGGAAAAAGCAACTTTCTGCTCGCATTAGGCGAGGAATTGCGCCGATCACGCCGTGATGCGTGTGTGCTGATGTATGATGGAGCCAATCTGGATGTCGCATTATCTATCACCAGGATCATCAGCCAGGATGTCAGTGATCGACTGCTTCTCTCTGGACGACAAATACAACAGATCTGGCATGAGATAGCGAAAATTGATGGCATAGAGGAACGATCAGTCATCTTATGCATAGACGCAGTGAATGAGAATCCGCAGGCGAAGGAGTTACTCAAACAGCTAGACGCGTTAGCGCAGGGTCCCTGGCCCTGGCTAAAAATTATCTTTACCTCCCGACCGGAGACGTGGCAGACCATCAAGCGAGGAGTCAAGCTGGCAGAGGCCCTCTACTATCAGGAGCAAGACACGAAAACGCTGGGTGTCGAATTGGAACTATTTAGCTACTCCGAACGCATGGAATCATTCTCGCGTCAGGAACTCCCCGAAGCATATGGCAGGTATCAGGAAGCTTTTGAGTTGCAAACCTCCTACGACCACTTATCAAACGAGTTACGCGAGGCATTAAGAGATCCATTGAATCTCTGGTTAGTAGCAAAAACCTACAGAGGACAAACGCTTCCCCATGATTTGAAGGTCACCATGCTGATAGAGCAGTATGTAAACGCTCTGTTACCGGAAGAGGCTTTGAGATTGCTAGAGAAACAGCTCGTCCCCCTGATGGTGAGGGAGGAACACTATCGCAATGTGATTACAACGGCGGACCTTGACGCGGCAGGCGAGACGCTCTACACGTCCGTATTTAGTGAGCAGGTACTCAGCGATGGACAAGTAGCCAACCTGTCATTCAGGCACCTGATAGATGCTGATATTCTGGTGGTGCAAAGGCAGGGGATCGAGCAAAAAATCTCCTTTAAGTATGAGCGGTTCTATGAGTATTTCGTCGGGAAGAGGATAGTAAGTCTTAGTGAAGCTCAAAGAGACCGCTATACTTTCTTCTTGAGCTTGATCGAAGAAATTATCCACACTCCCTTTTTGTGGGGTGCTGTCAAAAATGCCCTGGTGCAAGAGGCGAGGAAACCGAGTTCTGAAACGATCCTGAAGCTTTGTAGAACCACCCAGCAACGCGTAAAAGAGATGATGGTGAGCGTCCTTACCCAGCTCGGTTCAGATAGCCAAGAAACGGTTGAGGAGATTCTCAAAAAGTTGATACCTCAGGAAAAGAAAGCAACCGAGTGGCGTAAGGGACGATGGTTATTGGGAAAATCGTTCCAAACATCCAATATAGTCTCACGTAATGCGGGAAGAATCGCCATAGAGGTTGCCAGTAATGTGGGTATTCGCTGGGTATTACAAAGGGGAGCACTTCACGAGGATCAGTCACTGAGAGCGGCAACGATGCGCTATAGCTATGCTCTCTGGCAGCGCGATCAAGCAGGGGGCTTTGTCATATTGGAGGAACTTGCGAGGCAGGCGGTTCACGGCTTTTTGCCAAATGTGCTCGCACTTGAATCTGCTCTGGGGTTGTCTGCTGTCATCTTTTTTGATCACTATCAAGATAAATCTATCCTTGCAAAGCTCCAAACGCTTTGGAGCGGGATCATTGCCAGGTTGTTGCGTATCCGGGATAAAGAAAGCGTTATGCGCATATTTGTACGTAGGCAGCTTATATCATTTGTATATAGAGTTGCTTTTAGGATCATGGATAGTCTTCCCGATTATAGCCCCGTTACCTATAGAGGGCTGGAGAAGTTTTTTCAGCTAGGGGCCGCCGAAAAATCACTCTATAGAAATCTGGTTCAATACCTTGATTTACAAGGAAACTACTCTGAGGAGCAAATGCAGCTTGATTACCTCGAAGTCATCAAGATTAACAGCGAACTGCCCGTCTTAGTCGCTGTCATAGGGCTCGTAACACATGCATGTCACTCTCCTCATACGTTTTTACCTTTTCTCAAAAGGATGTTTGAAGAGGCGAGAAGTAGTATGGCGAATCCCCACCTGAACAACGTTACGAAAGCATTGGAGTGTGTCTTAGATCAAGATCCCATGATAGACCAGATATTTGACTTTTTTGTCTATACACTCGAAACAAATCACCAGTACTATAGAAAATATCCCCAGGCTCTTCTTACCCGCTTCGCGAAAGCGCCAGAGGCAGCATATTTAGGGCCTTACAGTTTATACCAATATCAAAGAACAGGCACAGCCAGAACAGAGTGGCTTGAAGTGCGGATACGGACAGCTCTTTCACAAGACCGCATTCCATTTTTTGATCTGCTCCTCTCGACCGAATTAGTTCATGTCGGTATTGAACTACAAAAGCCACTGGTCGCCCTGGATGTATTGGCAATGTTTTTCCATAGTGGCAATGTCGAGGTGGATCAGATGGTTCAAACTTTTCTGTCACGCCTGCGTGTGCGTTATCCTAATGAAGTAGATGACTTCCTTGAAGAACAGCAAGCAAAAGATGGCTTCCGCCTACAAGTTCAGATAAAGGAGCCAGGCGAAACTATTGGCGATGTCATCGGGCAAAACGGTTGGTACTTTATAAGAGACGAGATTATGTTGAGATCACCAGCGTTACGTTCTCGGTTGATACAAATTTTTGACAAAGCAGCCGATTGCAAGAACTTACGAGCCTGGCTAGATTATTTTATTTGGCAAATAGTGAATAGTATCTATGGAGGAGAAATTTCGCGCTAATCAGCGCGTCAGTTTATGCCAGGAGCAGATAACCATGACAATACAGCAACGCCAGCAGATCCTGCGCATTCTCTCCGAGAAACCCGCTAGAGATCCCCTTCAGTCACTCAGTAAAGAGGAATTACTGGCTCACATAGCTATAGCATGGGATGACCTTCGTGTGGAAATAGTATATCTAGAGGAAAGAGGTTACATTACTGTCAAAAGGAGTTATTTGGGGACACGGGTCTTTGAGTCTTTTTATCTGACTCCTCAAGGCATTGATTGGAGCGAGGGTCAGGCTCTCCTGCCTGCATATACCTCCGCCAGCAAGGAAGATGCTATTCTGCCATTCGCACCCTCGCAGCAAGCAGGGTCGGCCCTCACCCTCTTTTTTTCTTACGCTCAAGAGGATGCTTTGCTCCTGGAAGAGCTTGAGAAACATTTGAGCTTATTGAAGCATCATGGCCTTATAAATGTATGGTACGACCGCGAGATAAGCGCAGGTATGGAATGGAGAGATCAGATAGATATGCACCTGAATGCTGCCCAGATCATTCTCTTGCTCGTCAGTCCAGACTTCATGGCCTCGGACTATTGTTACAGCATCGAGATGCAGCGCGCTATGGAACGTCACAAAAGCGGCGAGGCACGCGTTATTCCGATCCTCTTACGACCAGTTTCTTGCGAAGGAGCGCCATTTGCGAGACTCCAAATGCTTCCGATCAACGGGAAGCCAATTACCAGTTGGTCGAATCAGGATGAAGCTTTTGAGGGCGTTACGAGGGGAATCAGTAAAGCAGTCAGGGAACTTACTTCCATTCCCACTCATTTTCCTCCATCAGGATCAGACGAGTAATATTCCATCTTTTTTGTGACATAATGAATTCCAAAGCAAGATGTGGATATTGTTAGGCAGCACTTAGCGCAAAGAAGGAGACCGACGACCTATGTCTGACGCTGTTGTGGAGACTCGCTATGGGAAAGTGCGAGGGACCTCTCGTGATACCGTCACTGTATGGAAAGGGATACCGTTTGCTCAACCTCCTCTCGGACCGCTCCGTTTCCAACCGCCCCAGCCGCCGGAGCCCTGGACCGACGTTCGCGATGCGACCAGGTTTGGCCGTATTGCTCCCCAGATCAGTGCTCCGCTGAGCGCCCTTTTTGGTAGTGGCTCCACTGACATCCCGCAGGGAGAGGACTGCCTTTATCTCAACGTCTGGTCCCCTGGGGCGGATGGCAAGAAACGGCCCGTGTTCGTCTGGATTCATGGCGGAGGCTTTGTGGGTGGCTCAGGCTCAACTCCCTGGTACGATGGCACCTCTTTTGCCACTCAAGGCGACATTGTTGTGGTCACCCTCAATTATCGTCTGGGAGCGTTGGGCTTCCTCTATCTGGGCGATATAGCCGGTGAGCGTTACGCGTCAGGCAACTATGGGCTGCTTGACCAGGTTGCCGCCCTGCAATGGGTACGCGACAATATCGCAGCGTTCGGGGGCGATCCCGGGAATGTGACGATTGCGGGTGAGTCAGCCGGTGCGATGAGCGTTGGCGTCTTGCTGGCGATGCCTGCCGCTCAAGGCTTGTTCCATAAGGCCATCTTGCAGAGCGGAGCCAGCCACGGGGTGCCTGATCGGGAAATCGCCACGAAGGTTGCCCGTGAATTTTTAGCACATGCTGGCACTGACGACATCGCAGCCCTGGCGGATCTTCCTGTTGCCACGGTGCTTGATATTCAGGCAAAATTCTCGAACAGGAGACGAGGGGCGCTCGCTCTACGTCCAGTCATTGATGAAGTCTCTCTGCCAACCCGCCCTCTCGATGCCCTTGCCAATGGCTCTGCCAGCGGAGTTTCCGTACTTATTGGCAGCAACCGCGATGAGATGAAATTATTTACCGCCATGAATCCCCAGCAGGGCGTCCTCGACGAAGCTGACCTGAAGAAGACTTTTGGCGATGCCTCATCCAACGTCCTCGCCACCTATGCCGCAGCTCATCCAGGCGCTTCACCTGACGAGGCGTGGGTGGATATCCTCACGGATCGCACATTCCGCATCCCTGCGATCCGGCTTGCCGAGTGTCTGGCAAAGCGAGGTACGCCTGTGTGGATGTACCGTTTCGACTGGCGTACGCCAGCATTTGACGGTCGTTTGGGCTCCTGCCACGCTCTGGAAATACCGTTCGCCTGGAACAATCTCGATAGGCCCGGAGTGCCCGCGTTCACCGGCGAGGGGCCGACCCGTCAGCCGTTGGCGGATAAAATGCACGCAGCCTGGATTGCTTTCGCGCGAACCGGCGATCCGAACGTCCCTGGCGCCCAGCAATGGCCCGGCTATGATACCGGACGCCGCGCCACCATGATCTTCAACGATGAATGTCAGGTCATCGACGATCCCCAGGCGGCTGAACGCCGTGTATGGGATGGGATACTCTAAACAGGCTTTCTGAAGTGCGACGCGAGGGCAATACAGCTTATGCCCCTCGCGTCTGCATAGCGCATGAGAGCAGCTCGCAGAAGTGAAGTCGTGAGGAGACTGGAGATTACCATGTTTACCGCAGAGCGCCGCGACTATGTGCGTAACTACGTTTTAGCAATGGCCCAGTCCGACCAGCGAACCACGGGAGGAGCGATCATCGGCTCTCTCGCCGCCGGAGCTGAAGATCGCTGGTCCGATATCGACATCACCTTCGGGATCGCAACCAATAGCGCGATTGAGGCTGTCCTTGATGATTGGACGGAGATACTTGAGAAAGAGTTTGGCGTGCTCAATCACTTTGATCTGCGTTCTGGACCAAGCATCTACCGTGTGTTGCTTCTCCCCGACGGCCTGGAGATCGACCTGTCGGTAACGCCTGAAGCAGACTTCGGCGCGCGCGGCCCGAACTTTCGTACACTGTTTGGCACAGCCCGGCAGCTAGAGCGTACATCGCAGCCGCAGCCGGATGCTGCATCTCTCATCGGGCTGAGCTGGCATCACGTTCTGCACGCTCGTTCGAGCATTGAGCGCCATAAGCCCTGGCGAGCCGAATACTGGATCGGCAGCATCCGCGATCACATCCTCGCCCTGGCCTGTCTGCGCAAGGGGGAAAACGCCTTCCACGGACGTGGCATCGATCTTCTCCCCGCCTCCATCACCGATCCGCTCATAGATACGCTTGTCCGCTCTCTCGACGAAGCAGAACTGCGCCGCGCCCTGGCTGCGGCAACACGTTGTCTGATTGCTGAGATAGAGGAGTGGGATGCTACGCTCTGCGCCCGCCTCAAGCCGATCTTGCAGGAGTTTGGGGATATGCAGGTTGCATCTTTGTAGTACCTGGTAAATGTCCTACGAGGATCTGGCCCTCAAACATGGAACAATGCCGCACTCAGTCAGAACTTGACAAGAATATTATGACGCCGATAATCCCTGTGAGTAACCCTCCTACGAGGAGAAGAAAGAAAATGGAGCCACCTACGCTACCGCCTCCTGAAGCAATGTCAATAATGATACCTAGAATGACCGCAGCGCCACCAATAAGAGCTGTATAACAGCCTTTACTTTCCTTTGCTTCCTTTTCTTGCTTAGCAGCAAGCAATTGATAATTATGCGCGATAGTCTCTTCTCGCTGCTGCTGATAGCATGCAACACACTGGATTGTTTCGATATAATCAATCTGGCTGATATGATCGGGGGAGCCTTCATAACGTGGACGTAAAGCGCGCTCCATATGCACATGTTGCTCGCAAACAAGTTTTCCGCACGTTCCACATCGATATTTCCCAATATTTGAGCATTGCAATTGACAGAACATATCTTCATCTCCTTTTCTGCTATCTCTATCAAGAATGCTGAGAAGTCATTGTGGGGATTGTTGCAAACGATGACGAAAGCGAGAAAACTTGTTCTTGCCATTCATCGTTTATCTCCCAACGACGTTCCAGTCCGTTTTGTTTGATGTCCCCAACGTTGGCCAGTCACAGGGGCATTCGTTATGGATCGACAAATATTTTAGCAGAAGCATGTGCAAATGTATAGAATATTTGGCAAATCTTTGAAAAAAAAGGATAGTGTGTCCGTCGAATTTTTGACTCCTGAGCAACTCAGCGCAAGAAAGCGATGATGTGACTTAATACAACCCATCGGTCGCGCCCGGCTCAATCTCATCAAGCACGTAATACTTGTAAGTCGTCTCGATACTTTTATGACGCAGCACCTTCTGGGCCAGGCGAGGATTGGTTTTAGCGAGCTGCGTGCCGACGAAACGTCGCAGGTCGTGGGGTTTTACTTCGGGCAGGCCGACGCGTCGCGCATAGCCTTTGATGATCAGCCAGACACCGCGGCTGGAAAGCGGCTGGTCGGTCAAGCGGCGTTCACCGCGTCCGGCAAAGCCTGTAAAGATGTACGGGGAGGAGACGGGTCTATTGGTCAACCAGTCCATAATGGCAGCATAGGCTTCCCGGGTGAGGGGAACGGTATCGTACTCAGCCTCATTTTTGCCGCGCACCTCGATAAAATAGCCTTTCCCGCGCCGTTTGATATGCTCCTGCCGCATCTGGCGCAGATCGGAGACGCGTAAGCCGCTACCGGCGAAAGTATGTAAAATTGCCAGGTCGCGCAGCCCAATGAGCCGCTCCAGATCCGGCTCATTGGTCATCTGCCGTATCTCCTCTGGCTCGATTTTGATGCGGTTATTCGGACGTAATCGCTCTTTGAGTGCGACCGCTTTTACCCCTCGTACCCGTTTAAATCGTTCCGCCGTTCCTTCTGGAACAAAGCCCTGTTCCTCGGCCATTTCCATCATGCGTTTGACCGCACTGAGCATGCGATTAATCGTGTGGGGGGAGATGGTGGTTTGCGTGGAGAGATAGGTGCGCCACTGGGCGAAGGTGGCATGGTCGAGGGCGACCTGTCTGGTTTGTGCAAAGGTGAGATAGTGATAAAAGTCGTGAGCATAAATTTTCTGGGAAGACAACGACAGGTGGCCGGCGAGCAGGGTTTGATTGAAGCCCATAAATTGCTGAATCTGGTGCGTTTTCTCACGGAAAGAAAGAGTCTGATCGTCATCTGGTCGTATCAGCGCGCGTGTCATGGGTCCCTCCAGGTGTGGTTTTTGTCTCTTTTCTTATTGTACCACAGATAGGTTCATAAAACTATCCTTTAATGAACCTATTTATTTTCTCTTTTTGTCTGCGCTTCTCTCCCTCTACGGGATTTGAAATTGCGGCAAGCACACTCTGAAGGATAAATAGTGCTTAGACGCTGTGAATCTGGATCAAAGCATGAAAATGATGGCGTTGGAAGTGCTCTCTTTTCTCTGCTGCCATCTCATCAAAAAGAATTCCTATGCCTGCAACGATGCCTCCAGCCCGCTCAACGAGCCGGATAGCAGCCAGCCCTTGTTCTCCGCTCTCAAACCAATCATCAATGATCAGAGTGCGATCACCTGGCTGAATCCCATACCGATGCGCTTCTATTTCGAGGATTTTTACGCGCGTGGTGCCAGGCTCACCTGTACTATGACCTCCCTTGACTTTCCTCCATCTCTAAGCCATAATTTAATTAATGGGACAATTAATTACAATGTCGTCTGGTTGAAATGGCGTGGCGCACCGCTTCGATGGTGAAGAGGCTTTCTTTTCGCTGCAATTATTAATTGGTCAGTAAATAAATGAATATGGCGCCAGGACGCTAAAGAGAGGGAACTATATGAGCAGCAGGTCACAATCGACCCTATCGCAAGGCAGAGAAAAAGAGCAGCGTGTCCTCTTTTTTACAGAGATTGATTACTCCCTCCTTCCACTTGTGGGAGGAAAGGGGGCGAATCTAGGGGAGCTAACACGCGCAGGGTTGCCGGTCCCGCCTGGTTTCTGTATTATCACCGAAGCCTATCAACAGGTTGCCGGGAGGGCAGAACTAAACGAACTACTAGACAGGCTGGCTAGTAAGCAGGGGCAGACTCATAGTGGCGAGATTGCGGCGGCCATCCGTGAGCGTTTGCTACAGGTCGCGTTCCCACAGGAACTTGCCGCTTCTGTGCGTGCTGCATACCTCTCTCTTGGGAAAGGCAGCCCCTTAGCGGTTGCGGTGCGCTCATCCGCCACAGCCGAAGATCTTCCCTTTGCCAGCTTCGCCGGGCAGCAGGACACGTATTTGAACATTGTTGGTGAGGATGCTTTGCTGGATGCCGTTCGACGCTGCTGGGCCTCGCTCTGGACGGAGCGCGCCGTGAGTTACCGCATGAATAACCAGATTGATCCGCATACCGTCAGCCTTGCTGTCGTCGTTCAGCGGATGATCGATGTGGCGGTGGCGGGCGTCCTCTTTACCGCCAATCCACTCACGGGACGGCGGCGACAGGCCGTTATTGATGCCAGCCCGGGCTTAGGAGAGGCGGTCGTTTCCGGCGCGACCAACCCCGATCATTTTGTGGTCAATACGATCAGCGGAGAGATCGTGGAGCGGCGGCTTGGGGATAAACGCGTGGTAATTCAGGCGGTGCCAGGCGGCGGTACACGACGCATCGAGCGCGCTGAACAGAGCGATCATGCCTGCCTTACCGATGAGCAGGTGCGGGAACTGGCCCAGCTAGGGGCAAAGGTTGAGGCGCATTATCAAGCGCCGCAGGATACAGAATGGGCGATTGATACCAGCGGGAAACTCTGGCTGACGCAGGCGCGACCGATCACAACGCTCTATCCTCTTCCAGCCAACGCTCCCCAATCAGATGATGTACTGCGCGTCTACTTTTCTTTTAACGTGGCTCAGGGCGTCTATCAGCCCATCACGCCAATGGGGCTCGCGTTCTTCCGCCTGATCGCATCCGCTCTGGTGCCGCTGGCCGGCTTTCCTCCAGTACAGGGAGACGCCGGGCCGCGCTTCGTTGCTGAAGCGGGCATGCGGCTCTTTCTTGACGTCACAGGAGGTCTACGCAATCCCATTGGCCAGCGCATGATCAACTTCGTTCTCCCTTTCGCAGAAGCCCGCTCGTTTGCCTCAACGCAAGTCGTGCAGTCTGATCCACGCCTGCAAGTGGTCACCTCCAGGCGCTGGAGCTTTATACGCCGGGCGATCATGTTAGTGACACGCCTCGGCATTCCTCCGCGTGTCCTTCAGGCCATCTTCCGCCCGGCTGCGGCGCGCCGGCGTGTGCTGGCTCTACGCGAATGGTTGCAGCAGCAGTTGTCTCCTGCCCCTAACGCAAACTCGCTCGAACGACTGGAACTGGTGGAAAACTTTGTTCGCCATCGCCTCATTCACGTCCTGGCATCGGTGGGTCCGATCCTGCTCGGTGGTATTCTCTCCTTTGGGCTGGCCGGAAAGTTGTTGGGGAATCTGGGGACCGCTGACGAGCGGCAGACGGTGCTGCGTGGCCTGCCCTATAATCCAACCACCGAGATGGACCTTGCCCTCTGGAGCGTTGCTCAACAGATTTCAGCCAATCAGGATGCGGTCAAATTTATACTCGAACACTCCCTGGAAGAGCTATCCGCAGGATATCATCAACAATCCCTCCCACCCGTTGTACAAAACGGCCTTGCTGAATTTTTACGCACCTATGGGCACCGGGGCGTGGCCGAGATCGATCTGGGGCTTCCCCGCTGGTCTGAAGACCCAACGCATATTCTGGGAGCGATTGTGAACTACCTGCGCCTGACGGATGAAGACTTGGCGCCCGATGTCCAGTTCGCTCGTGGGGCACAGCAGGCGGATGCGATGGTACAGGAATTGACGAAGCGTGCAATGAAGCGCAACTGGCTACGCGGTCGCCTAGTCCATTCCGCTCTGAAGCGCACACGAGCCTTGATGGGCATGCGCGAATTGCCAAAATTTTACCTTGTCTGGGTCCTTGCTCGCATCAGAGAGATCCTACGACCAGTTGCCGAAGAATTGGTCTCCGCCGGTCGCTTGCAGCAACACGAGGATCTTTACTTCCTCTCCTTTGCTGAAGCGCGAATAGCCCTTGCCGGTACAGATATGCGCCCCATCGTTCGCGAGCGACGCGCCGTGTACGAGCAGGAGATGCATCGTCGCCACATACCGCGAGTGCTGCTCTCCGATGGTTCTGAGCCGATAGCCGCGACTGAAGGAGATACCGGGGATGCTTTACAAGGAACTCCAGCTTCCGCCGGGCGTGTTACAGCGAACGCGCGTGTAATCCTCAACCCTATTGGCGCGCACCTGGAGCCGGGAGAGATCCTGGTCGCGCCTTCAACCGATCCCGGTTGGACTCCGCTCTTCCTGACCGCCGGGGGGCTGGTCATGGAGATGGGAGGCTCGATGTCTCATGGAGCCGTGGTTGCGCGTGAATATGGCATACCGGCAGTCGTTGGCGTCACGGGAGCAACCGAGCAGATTCAGAATGGACAGGTAATTACGGTCGATGGTTCGCTCGGCAAGATTGTACTGGGAGATGGGTCTGCAAGACAACAACTATCATCGGAGCAGTCCGTTTGACACCTCTTCCCATTCTATGCTATGATCTTTTCAGTTAACGATACAAAGTATCATTTGGTGAAAGGATCATCGTTGTGCCTCCACGGAGAAACATTTCTCTATGGTTTTTACTGATGCTTGCAGTCTTACTACTCCTGAGCGCCTGCGGAAGTTCTCCGCAGCCAGGGACAGGCAACACGTCTGCGATTGCGGTGGTCGCTGCGGAGAACTTCTATGGTGATATTGTGCAACAAATTGGTGGAGATCGCGTCTCGGTCACGAGCATCTTGACCGACCCGACGGTAGATCCCCATGAATATGAATCGAATGTCCAGAACGCCGTAGCTGTGAGCAATGCACGCTTTGTCATTAAAAATGGCGGTGGCTACGATGGATGGATGGACCGTCTGTTAGCTGCCTCGCCCAACACCGACCGCATGGTACTCACAGCGTACGATGCCGCTCCGATTAAACTGCCCGATAACGTCCACGTCTGGTATAGCCTTGAGGATATCCGCGCCATTGCCCGCACTATTGCCACGAGCTTGAAAAAACTGGACTCTGCTCATGCCGCGGTGTTTGATCACAACTTGCAGCAATTCGAGCAAGCGTTGATGCCAGTGCAGCAGCGCATTGATGCAATAAGGGGTCGATACGCCGGTACCGCTGTTGGCTTGACTGAAACGATCTTCCTGTATCAGGCAAATCCGCTTGGGCTCAAAGTCCTGACGCCTTTCGAGTTTCAAAAAGCTGTTGCCGAAGGCAATGATCCCCCTGCCAGCAGCATTATTGAGGCGAGTGATCAGGTTGCGCAACGAATGATCAAGGTGCTGATTTACAATGTGCAGACGAATACGCCGGTCACGACCAATTTGCTCAACGCGGCAAAAAGACAGCATATTCCCACCGTTGCGGTGACGGAAACGATGCCATCGGCCAGGACGTATCAACAATGGATGCTTGACCAGCTTGTCTCCCTGGAACAGGGATTACAACAACAGCCATAGGCAAAAGAAGAGAGAAAGAGCTTTCGATGTTCACATTGCTGCAATATCCTTTTATTCAGAACGCGCTACTAGCAGGTTCCCTGGTGGCGATTATCGCAGCCATCATAGGCTACTTCCTTATTATGCGTGGCCTGACCTTTGCGGGCCATGCGCTCTCTCATATTGGTTTTGCCGGGGCAGCCGGAGCTGTGTTGCTGGGCACTGATCCTGTCTTTGGCCTGCTGCTATTCACGGTTGGAGCAGGGGTGGGAATAGGTTTGTTGGGCAGAGAGCTGCGAGAGCGAGATATCGCCATTGGCGTGATTACCACGCTCACGCTGGCCCTCGGCATTCTCTTTCTCTCGCTCTATCGCGGCTATGCAGAACAGGCATATAGTATTCTTTTTGGGACGATCATAGGCATTAGCCAGACGGATGTGCTGATCACCATGATCTTTAGCATCGGTGTGCTGGCACTGATCCTGGCGCTCTTTCGCCCATTGCTCTTCAGTTCGTTTGATCCCGAAGTCGCCCAGGCCCGCGGCGTCCCCGTAAAGTCTCTGGCGATTATTTTCCTGGTGCTGGTGGCGATCACGGTCTCTATGTCCGTTCAGGTGGTGGGGATATTACTGATTTTCACCTTGCTGGTTGGTCCGGCAGCCACCGCCACTCGCCTAGCCCAACGCCCATTGATAGCAATAATCCTGGCGATTGTGCTGGGGCTGGCTTATACCTGGCTAGGTATCCTGCTCGCGGCGACTACCAACTGGCCGGTGAGCTTTTTTATTGCAGCCCTCTCTTTTGGCGTCTACCTGCTCGTGCGGCTGCTTGTGCCATTGCGAAAAATCAGAACGCCCGGCAGGATTGAGCCATATCGTCACCATACGCTTGCAACCCCCGTCGATCCGGCTCAGCATCGCAGAGCAGAAATGACCGGGCCGATACAAAATTTATCCCACTGAGAGAGTATGTTATGCTGGAATTATTGCAACACGAACTGGTACAAAATGCGTTTCTGGCTGGCACCATCGTCGCCATCGTTACGGCTATTATGGGATACTTTGTGGTGCTGCGCGCCCAGGCGTTTGCCAGCCACGCCCTCTCCCATATTGGTTTTGCGGGCGCGACCGGGGCAGCCTTGCTCAGCACCAATGCGCTGCTTGGCATGTTTGCCTTCACCCTCGCGGCTGCCGGTGGCATGGGAGCACTCGGCGAACGGGTCAGGGGAAGAGATGTCGAGATCGGCATGGTGCTCTCGCTGGCGCTCGGCCTGGGTGTGCTATTTTTGAGCCTCTATACGCAGTTCTCAACAGAGACGGTTAACGTGCTTTTTGGCTCCATTCTTAGTGTGACACGTAACGATGTGCTGATCACCCTGGTTGGCGGCATTATTACCCTGCTCATTCTGGCATTCCTCTATCGTCCATTGCTTTTTGCCTCCATTGACCCTGAAGTTGCTCAAGCGCGCGGCGTCCCTGTACGTCCGCTCTCCATCGTCTTTCTTTTGCTGCTCGCAATCACCGTCTCTGAGGCGATACAGATTGTGGGAGTGCTGCTCGTTTTCGCCTTACTGGTTGCTCCACCCGCTGCCGCCGAGCGCCTGACGCGTCGTCCGCTGGCAGCCATCGGGCTGGCTATCCTGCTCAATGTTATCTTCACCTGGGGAGGGCTCGTCCTGGCTTTCGTGGGTCATTGGCCGGTCAGTTTCTACATTGCCGCCCTTGCCGCCCTCTCGTATTTTGTCGCGGTGTGGTTCAGCCAGCTCCGTCACCCGCGCCGGTACAAACCGCTCCCGCAACCTTGCCAGGAACATGGCAGGACTTTATGATGGTCAGGCTCTGGGAAAACTGCTCCAGATCTGGTATACTGCCTCTGGGACTTGTTAATGGCGTTCGCACATCTCAATGAGCTGATCGCTGAAAGGCTCCGCAGGCTACTCTTGGGAGGCGCGGATGCTGATGGTCGCGCCAGCCTCAGATGGTATTGTTCAAAGGGAAGAGAAAAAGTGACGCCCATTTTAGCGACGAAACTATATATCCCCCCGCTTCGGCCAAACGTTGTTCTCCGTCCTCGGCTGATCGAGCGGCTCAATGAGGGGCTGCACCGCAAACTAATTCTCCTTTCTGCCCCCGCTGGCTGTGGCAAAAGCACGCTGCTCAGTGAATGGACCCTCGGACTTGGGCGACCGGTTGCCTGGCTGTCCCTGGACGAAGAGGATAATGACCCCGCACGGTTTCTGGCTTACCTGGTCGCTGCTTTACAGACCATTGCGGCCAACATTGCGGAAGGGTTGTTGGGTCTACTCCAATCTCCTCAGCCACCGCCGCCCGAAGCGATGCTGACGGCCCTGCTCAATGAGATTACCACCATCTCGGACCATTTCGTTCTCGTCCTTGACGACTACCATACGATTGATACCAAACCAGTTGACCAGGCCCTCGCCTATCTCATCGATCATCTCCCACCACACATGCATCTGGTCATTGCCACCCGTGAAGACCCACACCTCCCACTGGCCCGTCTACGTGCTCGGGCGCAATTGACCGAGTTGCGCGCCATTGATTTGCGTTTTACCCCTTCTGAAGCCGCCGCATTTCTCAACCAGGCGATGGGCCTGACCCTCTCAGCCGAAGATATCGCTGCCCTGGAAAAGCGCACCGAAGGCTGGATTGCCGGTCTGCAATTAGCCGCGCTTTCGCTCCAGGGACAGGAAGATGCCACCAGTCTCATCACATCATTCACCGGCAACCACCATTTTGTGCTGGACTACTTGATGGAAGAAGTCCTCGGGCGGCAGTCCGAGCGCGTCCAGACGTTTCTGCTGCACACCTCTATCCTCGACCGGATGTCAGGACCCTTGTGTGATGCTGTGGTGCTCGACTCCACTACTCCTGGGCAAGCCACCCTGGAAGACCTCGAACGCGCCAACCTGTTCATCATCCCGCTGGACAATGACCGGCGCTGGTACCGCTATCACCATCTCTTTGCAGAAATGCTCAGGCTGCGCCTCCCCCAGAGCATTTCCTCCTCGCCAGCCATGGCGCAAAGCCAGGTGAACGCGTTGCATATCCGTGCCAGTGCATGGTATGAAGATCAGGGCCTCACGATGGAAGCCTTTCACCATGCGGCAGCCGCCAATGATGTGGAGCGAGCCGAGCGTTTGATTGAAGGAAATGGCATGCCCCGGCATTTTCCTGGCGCGGTGACCACTGTCCTCTCCTGGTTGGGCTCGCTGCCAAAGACGGTCCTGGATGCCAGGCCCTCGCTGTGGGTGAGGTATGCCACGTTGCTGCTGGTGAGTGCCGAGATGAGCAGTGTGGAAGAGAAACTCCAGGCGGCTGAATCCGCACTGCAAGGCTCCGATCTGGATGGAAGGACCCGCGACCTGATCGGACAAATCGCCGCGATCAGGGCGACGTTGGCTCTCACTCCCTACCAGCCAGAAACGGTATTTGCCCAGTCACGCCGCGCCCTGGAGTATCTGGACCCCGCGAATCTGTTTTCCCGCGCGACTGCTCACTGGACGCTGGGGGCGGCCTACCAACTGCAGGGAGATCGTGCTGCGGCGAGAGGGGCCTATACCCAAGTCATCGAGAACAGCCAGGCCGCTGAGGATATGTTCACCACCATCCTGGCGACGATGTGCCTGGGCATCCTCCAGGAAGCAGATAACCAGCTCCATCTGGCGGTCCAGACCTATCAGCGAGCTCTACAATTAGCAGGGGATCAGCCACTTCCTCATTTCTGTGAAGCGCATCTGGGCCTGGCCCGGGTCCTCTACGAATGGAACGAGCTGGAGGCCGCCGAGCAGCACAGGCGACAGAGCCTTCACTTGGCGCGGCAGTCTGCTCATGCTGTTGAGTACTCCATTGCCTGTGAGGTCTTTCTGGCCCGCCTCTCTCTTGCCCGGGGAGAGGTGGCAGACGCTGCTGCTTTGCTCGCAGAGGCCAGTCAGTTCGCGCAGCAGCACAACGTTGTGTCTCGCATGCCTGAGATTGCCGCCGCGCAAGTGCTCACCTTCCTTCGCCAGGGGAGTCTGACAGCAGCAGCCCATCTGGCTCATGCACATCAACTCCCTCTCAGCGTGGCCCGGGTCCATCTGGCTCAGGGCGACCCATCGGCAGCACTGGCGGTGCTCGCTCGCCAGCGAGAGCTGGTGGAGGCGAAGGATTGGAAGGATGAGCAACTCAAGGTGATGGTGCTCCAGGCGCTCGCTCTACAGGCGCATGGCGAAAAGGACAGGGCGGTGCGACTGCTCGTTGACGCACTGGCAATGGCCGAGCCTGCCGGTTTCATCCGTCTCTTTCTCGACGAAGGTCTCCTCATGGCTTCCCTCTTGTCCGAAGCGATGGCTCTTGGGAGAATGCCCGACTATATCAGGAAGCTGCTGGCTGCATTTGAAGGCGAGAAGCAGCAGAGCGAAAACACCTCGCCTCCGCCCCCTGATCAGCCTCTTCTCGAACCACTCTCCCCACGCGAGTTGGAAGTCCTCCGTCTCGTTGCTGCCGGACTCTCCAATCAGCAGATTAGCGAGCAGCTTTTTCTGGCTCTGGGTACCGTGAAAGGCCACAATCAGAAAATCTTTGGCAAGCTCGGAGTCCAGCGGCGCACCGAAGCAATTGCACGCGCTCGTGAACTGGGGCTGTTATAAGCCAGTCTGTTGTCGTTTTACCCGCATAGAACTGTTCGTATCCCGCAACACTCCCCCAACATGACTTTAGTATTACTCTGTTCCTCCCGCAAAAAAGAGAGAACATTACCTCGAACATAACTTTAGATGCTCTCTGTTCCTGCTCCGTCGAAGCTATACTCCTTACATGAAGATACATGATGTATGTAGCACATAACAAGGAGTAAACACATGAAAGTCATCGATATCGACAAAGAGGAAAAAGAAATGAATTCATACAGAAAGGTCGCAAGCATTGCAGGAGTATTGTTGCTTATTGGGGCGGTGACGGCTCTCGTCAGTAATGGTTTGACAGAATCCGCGCTTCGTGCTCCAGACTATCTTACCAGCGTATCTGCACATGGCACCCAGATCATGATAGGAGCGATTGTTGCCTTGATTGAGGCTATCGCATCCGCCAGTATTGCCATTTCACTCTATCCCGTCTTGAGGAAATATCACGAAGGTCTGGCCCTGGGAGCGGTTGGTTTCGGGCTGATTAAGGGTGTGTTCTCTCTGGTGAAGATCATCGGCCTGCTCTCGCTGGTGCTGCTCAGCCAGCAATTTGTCAAAGCAGGATCGCCCAGCACTTCCTCTTTTCAAATCCTCGGCATGCTCACTCTGGCTATCACGAATTGGGCGCACTCCGTGTTTGGGGACATCGCTTTAAGCGTGGGTGCGCTGATGTATTATGCGGTCTTGTATCAAACACGACTCGTTCCTCGCTGGCTGGCATTTGGGGGATTGACTGGAGGCGTACAAGCGCTCGCAGCGGCGGTATTGGTCATGTTCGGCTTCAACCCTCTTTCGTTTTTGATCATCTCGTCGGTCCTTCCCCTCTTCCTGCAAGGAATGGGCCTAGGGGGCTGGCTGATCGTGAAAGGCTTCAACCCGGCGGCAACCGCTTCCCAGTCCGTGAAACCGGCGACCAACGAGAAGTCGAGCACGAGCGAGGTCCGCATGGATTTCTCAAAAATTGCGTGATACAGGAATACCTTGATCTCGGTACCGTGAGCGATGTGCGAGCGCATTGCTCACGGTACACAGAGGGAGCAAAAAGACGACACCAAAGAGGTTGTTATTGACAGATGAGCAGAGCACTGACCTCCCAAGTGCATGGAAACGGTGCGCCAACCGCGCCACTCCAGGAGCGGCCTTCTCAGGCGCGGCACACGAAGGACAAAAGACATGTTACACGAGAGCAACTCAAGCCATGAAAAGGCGAAGCCTCTGATCTATCAGATCAGAATCAAGGGTCATCTGGATCGCAAGTGGGCCGACTGGTTTGCTGGTCTGAGCATCACCTCGCAGGCTTCCGGCGAGACCCTTTTAACCGGCCCGGTGCTCGATCAGGCCATGTTGCACGGCTTGCTGAGAAAAGTACGTGATGTTGGCCTGCCATTGGTTGCAGTCATGCAAGTCGAGCCTGAACAAGCAGAGGTGCTGGATGCCAAACCGTGACATCTCTCACTGAGGAACTGGTGGCAGGTATGAACATTGTTTTGAGGGTCTGACGATATTGCCGAAGACGGAACTCTTCAAGCTGAAAGGAATAAGGCCATGAACGAGCAGATCGAGTTGATCACCACAAAGCAGTCCAGGGCGAGTACCCCTCGAAGGTCGCGCAAGCGCGCCTTGACCAGGGCCGATTGGCTGATACCAGCCGGGCTGATCCTGCTCACCGCGATCCCGGCCCTGGGAGGAGTGTTCGCCCTGATCGGGTTCGCTTCCGGCACGGCGCTCACGCCAGACGATACCCAGTTCCACAATCTGCCCCTGCCGGTCGTGCTCCACATCGTAAGCGCCCTCCCATTCTGCCTGCTGGGTGCCTTCCAGTTCGCCCCTGGCGTGCGTCGCCGCTGGACAGGCTTTCACCGCCTCGCCGGACGGCTGGTGGTGCTGTGTGGCCTGACTGCCGGGCTTTCGGGGCTGTGGATGACCCAGTTCATTCTCTTCTCTCTCCCGTCCCAGAGCACGCTGCTCTATAGCTTCCGCATGCTGTTCGGCTCAGCTATGGTCCTGTCGCTGGCTTTGGGCCTGGTCGCCATCCTGCGACGTGACATGGTCCTGCACCGCGCCTGGATGATACGCGGCTATGCTATCGGCCAGGGCGCGGGTACGCAGGCGTTGACCGCGCTGATCTGGGTGATCATCTTCGGCGCCCAGAGCGAGCCGTACAAAGACCTGCTGATGGGTGCTAGCTGGATAATCAACCTCGTCGTGGCCGAATGGCTCATTCGCAGGAAGCGTTCAAAGGGTTGCCAGAAGCAGGTGGACGTAGGGCACGACCAAAGCCGAGCACTTCTCTCTGGGAAGTCGCTTAACTCTCAGTACAGGTAATACCCTTACTTACTAGAAAGAGGATTCTCACATGAAAGCCATCATCTGTACCAAATACGGACCACCCGAGGTTCTTCAGCTCCAGGAGGTTGCCAAACCTGTCCCCAGAGACAATGAGATATTGGTGAAAGTCTCTGCGACCACCGTCACCGCAGGGGAATCCCTGGTACGACGTTTCGCGGTGCCTCTCTCATACAAGCTCATCGCTCGACTCGCGATTGGCTGGAGCAAACCCAGAAAAGCGATCCTGGGGATGGTCGCAGCCGGAGAAGTGGAAGCGGTCGGGAATGCGGTCACACGCTTTCAACGTGGGGATCAGGTGTTTGCCTATGACATCACCAGATTCAGGACGTATGCCGAATATGCCTGTCTGCCCGAAAACAGCGCAATCGCACTCAAACCATCGACTGCCACCTATGAGGAGGCTGCCGCCATTCCTTATGGAGGCATCACCGCCTTGCACTTCCTCAAACAAGGCAAGATCGAAGCCGGACAACATGTGCTGATCTATGGCGCTTCTGGCAGCGTCGGGATGTTTGCCGTACAGCTTGCAAAGCACTTTGGCGCTCTTGTGACCGCAGTCTGTAGTACGACCAATGTCGCGTTGGTGAAATCGTTAGGAGCCGATCAGGTCATCGATTACACCAAAGAGGATTGGACCCGCGGTGGTGAGACCTATGATGTGCTTTTTGACGCGGTCGGCAAGACGTCATTTCCAGACTGTCTGAAAGTGCTGAAGAAAGAAGGAGTCTATCTGCAACCGCTCGCTGCGCCGGCACTCAGTCTGCACATGCTCTGGGTGGGGATGACAAGCAGCAAGACCCTCATCGGAGGGACAGCGACCCCAAAGACTGAGGATCTCATCTTCCTGAAAGAACTCGTTGAAGCAGGCAAGATCAAACCGGTCATTGATCGACGCTATCCATTGGAGCAGATCGTCGAGGCCCACAGGTATGTTGACCAGGGGCACAAAAAGGGAGATGTCGTCATTACTGTGTAACAGCACAAGCTTGAGGGAGAACAGGGCCCTTGACGGAACTTCCCTCCATGCGTATACTGTTCGTATGGCAAAACAAACTGTTCGACAGAATGAACATAAGTCAGAGCCGCAGGCCCCAGCCGGCTCGGCTGTCGTGCCCGCCCCTATGGTGGAGCGGGCATTCAGGCTGCTGGAGATTTTGAGCGCGTCAGAAGAAGGCTTGACCCTTTCCGAGCTGGCTCGCGTACTTGATATGAGCAAGGGAAGCATCCACGGACTGCTCAAGACGCTGGAAAGCAATCATGTGATTGAGCAGTCGGAGGAGCGATTGTATGTGCTTGGACCCAGGCTGTATGATCTGGCGCAAAACTATGTGCAGAGAGCTGGCCTACGCCGCTTCGCGCTGCCTGCGATGCAGCGGCTCGCTGCCAACATTGGAGAAACGCTGTTTCTGGGACGAGTAGAGCAGGAAAGTGTACGCATTATCGAGTGTATCAAACCCGATATGGAGGCTGGACTTGCGTCAACCCGCTTCACTCCGACCGGTACTGGCTTCGTACCCGCTCAGCCGTCACTGCATATCTCAGCTCCACGAGGCACTCGGGTTCACTTGTTGGCCGGAGCAACGGGACGCGTCATACTCGCCAGTTGGCCCCGCGAGCAGCGCGAATGCTACCTGCGAACCACTCCCCTTCCCCGTTTTACCGCACATTCAATCACTGATCCCGAGCAGTTTCTTGCAGCCGTGGAGGAAACGCGCTGTACTGGCATCGGAGAGGACCACGAAGAATATTTGACCGGAGTCAATGCCGTGGCCACTGCGATTAGGGGGCCAGATAGCTCACTGGTAGCCCTGCTCTGGATCGTTGGCTTCTCTTCGCGCTTCAATGAAAAGACTATAAGAAATGTGCAGCAGCAACTCCTGATGGAGGCAACGATGATCTCGAAAGCCTTAGGTGCCAGGGAAGAGGCGCAGGAGGGCTTGACATGCAGTGAAGCATCACCTGCGCGCTGCTCTGAATAGCATAGAAAGGAGGCCGGTATGCGCGAACTTATCACCCTGCGGGTTAACGGCGAACGTCACGAAGTTGCCGTCGTTCCCCACCACACGCTGCTTGAGGTGTTGCGTGAGGATCTGGGGCTGATCGGCACAAAACATGGATGCGAGCTAGGAGAATGTGGGGCCTGCACCGTTTTGATCGACGGCGCTCCCGTTCTTTCCTGTCTCACCTTGCCTGTTGAGGTTCAGGAGTGCGAGATTACCACCATCGAAGGATTGGAGCACAATGGGAAGCTTCATCCTTTACAGGAAACATTCGCAGAACTGGGAGCGGCCCAGTGTGGATATTGCACACCAGGGATGATCCTCTCCGGCGTTGCTCTCCTCAACGCCTGCCCGGCCCCGACTCGCGAGCAAATGCGCGAGGCGCTGGCGGGCAATCTCTGTCGCTGTACCGGCTATACAAAAATCTATGAGGCCATCGATGCCGCCGTTCAGCGGCTTGCAACCGCTGATGTCTCTGCCGCTCACGAAAGGGGAAAAGGATGAGCAGACCGCGCAAGAACCAGCGGGCGTACCATGTTGTCGGCACTCCTCGTCCCAAAGTCGATGCGTATGGCAAAGTCACGGGACGCGCTCTCTACGCCGATGATATCATGCTCCCACGCATGCTCTACGCAAGGCTATTGCGTTCTCCCCATGCCCATGCGCGCATTCTTTCCATTGATGTGCGTCGGGCCTTAGAACTGCCAGGCGTGGTGGCGATTCTCACCGGTGAGGATTTACCACAGAAATTCGGCATTCTCCCCTCCAGCCAGGATGAATTGGCACTAGCCATCGACAAAGTGCGCTACGTAGGCGATCCGGTGGCTGCCGTTGCCGCGCTTGACCCGGAAACGCTTGATGAGGCCATGAAGCTGATCAATGTGCAATATGAGGAACTTCCCGCCCTGATGAGCATTGACGAGGCACTGAGCCATCCAGAGGTGAAGATTAACGAGGATGCGCGCATTGGCAATATTCATAAGGCCGTTTCCTATGAGTTTGGCGATGTCGAAGCAGGTTTTGCCGACGCTGACTATATTCGAGAAGACTGGTTTTACTACGAAGGCAATACGCACGCTCCCCTGGAGGCTCACGCCTGCGTCGCCAGTTGGGAGCCCAATCCAAGCGATCCAGTCGGTGGGAAGCTGACGCTATGGTCTTCAACGCAAACCCCCCACTATGTTCACCGCGAGTTAAGCAAGGTGTTGAAGATTCCTCAGTCGCATATTCGCGTGATTGCTCCTCCCGTGGGAGGCGGCTTCGGCGGGAAAAGCGATCCATTCTCGCACGAAATTTGTGCCTGCGAGCTTTCTCGCCGCACCGGGCGTCCCGTGAAGATCACCTGCACGCGCGAAGAGGTTTTTCTGCTGCACCGGGGACGCCATCCGGTAAAAATGTGGATCAAAACCGGGGTGAAGCGCGATGGCACGCTGACCGCAATGCATTTCCGTTCATTTCTGGATGGCGGTGCGTACGGCTCATATGGCGTAGCCACCACCTATTATACTGGCGTCTTGCAGACGGTCACCTATCAACTGCCCTGCTATAAGTTTGAGGGCATGCGTCTCTTCACCAACAAGCCCCCCTGCGGGCCGAAGCGTGGGCATGGAACGACGCAGCCGCGTTATGCAGTGGAAGCTCACATGGACAAGCTTGCGCACGACCTGGGGCTGGACCCGGTCGCGTTTCGCCGCCACAATTTGATCAAGCCATATACCCGTACCATCAATGGGCTGCGCGTCACCAGTTGCGCATTAGGCGAGTGCCTGGATCAGGTCGTAGCACACTCCAACTGGCACGAATTTCATGCGGCAAAAGCAGCTCCTTCCAAAAACGGGCAAAAGCACGATCCGATCAAGTGTGGTCTGGGGATTGCCGCCTCATCGTACATCTGTGGAGCGGGCAAACCCATCTACTGGAATGATCTCCCCCACTCAGCAGTGCAGATCAAGCTTGATCGCGGTGGCGGCATTACCGTCTATTGTGGTGCGACCGATATCGGGCAGGGTTCGACCTCGATTCTGGCCTATGTCGTGGCCGAAGAACTGGGAGTGCAGCCGGAACAGATCCACCTGGAGACGGCTGACACCACGTTGACTCCGGTTGATCTCGGCTCCTACTCCAGCCGTGTTACCTTTATGGCCGGTAACGCCGCTATCGCCGCAGCCCGCAAGCTGAGAGACCAGATCTTCATGGTAGCAGCCGAGCATTTGCAGCTAACAGCCGAGCGTCTGACGGCTGCTGATGGCATAATTTACGCCGAGGATGATCCGGGGCTGGCCCTCCCATTTGTTAAAGCGGTACAGATGGCGGAGGCGCGCTTCGGAGCCCTGGTTTCTTCCGGCTCGTACGCTCCTCCCGAAGGTATTCATGGCAACTATAAAGGGGCGGGCGTTGGGCCCTCTCCGGCTTACTCTTATTCTGCCTGCGCTGCCCAGGTCGCTGTTGACCTGGAAACGGGCGAACTGACGGTGGAGAAATTGTGGTTAGCTCACGACGTTGGTCAATCTATCAATCCCCTGCTGGTCGCCGGACAGGTCGAGGGAGGCGCCTATATGGGGTTTGGCGAGGCCGTCATGGAACAACAGATTTTCCGCAAAGGACGGCATAAAATCCCATCGTTGCTCGATTACAAGCTGGCGACAACGCTGGACACACCTGAGATTGAGACGATCCTGGTTGAAATACCCGATCTGGAAGGTCCCTTTGGCGGCAAAGAGGCCGGTCAGGGGCCGCTCAATCCGGTTATCCCCGCTATTGCCAACGCGGTCTATAATGCCATCGGCGTGCGGATTGATGAGACGCCGATCACGCCCGATAAAATACTCAGAGCCATCAGAGCCGTTACAGATACGCGCACAACGCAGCGCGCCCAGATCGCCCCTGTAGCTGCTCCTTCACCCTGGCCCACTCGCCTGATTACCTGGCGCCCCGAACAAGACACGGTACAGGCCCAACCTGTACCGGCGAAGGGAGGAGATGATTAAATGCTGCGTCTTCCACCATTTCGCTATCTGGCACCCCGCAGCCTGGATGAAGCGGCAAAGATGCTCGCTCAGGAGGGCGAAGGGGCGATGCTGGTTGCAGGCGGAACCGACCTTTACCCCAATATGAAGCGACGTCAATTCACGCCTGGCGTGCTCGTCGGGCTGCGCAAAGTTGCCTCCATGCAATCCGTGAATGGGACTGCGGAGCAGGGAATGCGGATTGGCGCGGGAGTAACGCTTACGGCGCTGGCAGAACATCCTGAGATCAAGGGGGAGGATGTGGCAGGGAAGAATGGCAGAGGGAGCGAAAGGACCCACCCTTATGAGGCGCTGGCAATGGCTGCTGGTTCGGTTTCGACGCCTCAGTTGCGCAATGTTGGCACGATTGGCGGGAATTTGCTGCTGGATACGCGCTGTAATTATTATAACCAGACCGAATTCTGGCGCCACTCCATTGGGTATTGTATGAAGAAGGATGGGGAGATTTGCCTGGTCGCGCCCGGGAGCCCGCGCTGCTGGGCGATCTCCTCCGCCGACACCGCGCCTGTGCTGGTGAGCCTGCGAGCGCAGGTGCGCCTCACCGGTATGCGTGGTGAACGCCTGATCCCCATTCAGGAACTCTTCCGCGATGATGGAATCGCACCATATACAAAGGCTGCTGATGAAATATTGAGCGAGGTCATTTTACCCCCTGCCACCGGATGGCGCAGCATCTATTTGAAACTACGTCGCCGGGGGTCTTTTGACTTCCCGATTCTGGGGGTCGCGGTTGCTTTGCGTTTGAGCGATGATGGCACCGTGGCTGATGCGCGCATCGTCCTCGGAGCAGTTGCTTCGTACCCGGTTGAAGCGACCGATGCTGCCGCCATGCTGGTAGGGCAGCGATTGACCCCAGAGCGGATAGATGCCGCCGCAATCGTTGCTGCTAAACGCGCCAAACCGCTTGATAACGCCGATCTTACCATCAATTATCGCAAGCAGGTCACCCCGGTCTATATTCGGCGCGCTCTTGCTCATTTTACACAGATTTGATCATTTTTTTGTTCTAGTAGGAAGGATTATTTTTATGTCTCATCTGGCAACGGCTACACGCGCTCAGATCGCCGCTCATCAAATAGAACGTCTTCGCCTTGGGCTCGCGCATATTCTGCCCCGCAACCATTTCTACCAGCGGAAACTGGCTAATATTTCGCTCCCCATCAAGAACCTTGACGATCTCAGGCGTCTCCCCTTCACCACTAAGCAAGAACTGATCACCGATCAAGAGACCAATCCGCCATTCGGCAGCAACCTCACCTATCCAATCAGCGACTATATCCGCCTGCATCAAACCTCCGGTACTACCGGGCATCCATTGAAATTGCTCGATACCCAGGAAAGCTGGGAGTGGTGGGCCGAGTGCTGGAGCCAGGTCTACGAGGCCGCAGGGGTCAAACGCGACGATATTATCTTCATCGCCTTCGGTTTTGGCCCGTTCATTGGCTTCTGGTCCGCCTACGAAGGGGCAAAACGGTTGGGCGCATTAACTGTCGCTGGCGGGGGCATGGACTCTCTGCAACGCCTGCGCGCTATCCAGGAAGTCAAGGCAACCGTGCTGGTCTGCACGCCCAGTTACGCCCTGCGACTGGCAGAAGTGGCGCAGGAACATGGAATTACTACCAGCGAATCAAGCATCCGCGTGACCATTCATGCGGGAGAACCCGGAACATCGATAGTTGCAACGCGGCAGAGAATCGAAAAAGCATGGGGAGCGCGGGCCTATGACCATGCAGGGATGACCGAGATAGGGGCCTTTGGCTTTGCCTGCTCAGAGCAGCGCGGCGTGCATGTCAACGAGCGCGAATTTATTGCCGAAATCATCGATCCCCAGACAGAACAGCCGGTGAAGGAAGGGGAGATAGGAGAACTGGTACTGACCAATCTGGGCAGGTGGGGAACGCCAGGGCTACGCTATCGCAGCGGCGATCTGGTGCGTCACGGAGGCTATCAATGCAAGTGCGGTCGCACATTTCTCAACCTGGACGGCGGAGTGCTGGGACGGGCCGATGATATGTTGATCATTCGAGGTGTTAATGTCTATCCTTCCACCCTGGCGGATATCTTGCATCGCTTTCCTGAAGTAGCCGAATACAGGGTCATCGTCACCAAAAAAGGCCCGCTGGACGAGATTTCCTTGCAGGTCGAGTGCCCGGCTGAACTTACCACGCACATTCAAGAAGAACTGCACTCATCGCTCAGCTTACGCATGCCAATCGAGGCCGTCCCCACAGGCTCATTGCCCCGCTTCGAACTCAAAGCCAAACGCGTGGAGGATCGCAGGCCCAGAGTCTGGCAAAGCAGCTAACCCCACATACCACATAGCAGGAGCACGCTGCCTTTATGCGTGCTCCGCTATTTGGCAACCCCGCCCCAGACAGTTAAGTAAAAAGTTATGCCACAGAAACTGCTAGCTTGCATCTCTTCTACTGCTTTCTGGCACAACCGTTCCAGCTCTTGTTGGGTGGCGATGCCCATCCGTAACAGAAATGGCTGAGCCAATCTATACCCCACCATCATATCCTGAAATGCCTCGATATGATCTTCCATCCCGGCTGAGAAATCGCTACAATAACTTAATCTGTGAATATCCTTGCAGCCAGCCGCGCGCAAAAGAGAGCCTAACATCGGGAGAAGGCCAAAATGGTAGCCATCGGGGGAAAAGCTTTGTCCGGCTTTTTTTAATCCTGTCGCTATCAATCTGCCTAATTGTTCGCAGGCTGGACTATTGGTCAAACAGTTATCACACTCCGTCAAACGAATAATCCCATTGGGACGTACCACCCGCATGCATTCTTGCAAGAACTTTGGCCATTCCGCTGGAGGCATAAAACCGAAGATCATCCTTGCACTGACCAGGTCAAACGAGTTATCGGGAAAATCAAAAGGTTGTAACACATCCATTTCACGGAAATGGACATTGGAAACGCCTTTCTCCGCAGCATTCGCCTGAGCATAAGCGATCATTAATGGACTGATATCGACCCCGGTTACCTGCATCGTTGGAAACGCTATGGCGACGTCGGTTGTCCATCCACCAGGGCCACAGGCAAGATCCAGGACATCATGGATTGAGGAAAAATCTGATCGCTCCGGGAAAAGTCCTCCCATGACACCGGTAATATAGCGATCCTGTCGGCTCAGGCGCGCCACCTCGGCAGCGTTTTCTGAATCAATCACGTAGGTATTTCTGGGCATCCGCGGTTCTACTGACATCGTCTCTCCCTCTTTTCTTTTTTGCTGCCTGCGCTTTCATCATAAAGTAATCGATTTGGATGATCGAATTTGCCGCTCCACTGGCAACGGAACTATTATAACGTAGTGACCTTTGGTACCGCAATATTTCTTCGCACTTGACATCTGATATTGCTATCATTTACAGTAAATAACAATATTATCTATTTAAAGGTAGACGCGTCCCTATCTGTACGTTTGATTAGGATAAGGGTGAGTGCCAGCTATGATGAACACCAGGACTTATCGCTACACGGACATGATGCTGGAGCATGCCTCAGTCGGCATGGCCGTGTATGATGCGCGTGATTTACGCTTACTGGAAGCAAACACGCTTTTTATGACGATCCTCAATACATTCCTCGATTCTCACTGGCAATGCGAGAGGGTTATCGGGCACCCCCTAACGAGTTGGGCTACGCATATCGATTTCTATGCATTAAGTGTTGTAGAAATATTCTGCACGGTCGCCGAAACGGGCGTCCCTTACCGGGGCGCTGAACTGGTTGTGACCACGGGCAAGCGCGGCACCACGTACTGGAACTGGTCGGTGAGTCCTGTGCGCGACGAGGATGGGCGGGTCACTCACCTGGTGCAGACGCTCAATGACGTGACGGAACAGGTCCTGGCACGCCGCAAAGCCGAACAGGCCCAGAACGCGCTCAGCCGGACTCATAGCGCGGTCGAAGCCGAGCGCCGACGTTTGGAAGTGGTTGAAACGGTAGCCAGGAGCGTGCGCGAATACCTGGACACGGAACACATCGGCAATATCGCCCTTGATGCCATTGCAGAGCATTTTCAGGCAGATGGCTCATGCCTGCATATCGCAGATCACGCTCAGCAGGTTCTGAGGCTGGTCTGCGCACGCCAGCAAGAGGGCGGCGACCCAGACGGGTGGAAGTCGATGGAGTATATTCCCTTCGAAAGGACCATAGCAGGAAAGCAGACATGCAGGCAACGAGAGCCCATCGTGCTGGAAGATTTGCAGGTGGCGGCAGAGATGGGGCTCTTTAATAAGAAGAATCCGTTAGTCACGGTTGGTGTGCGGGGCTATGTTTGTGTTCCCCTCTGGTTCGGAGATCGCTTTGAAGGAACGCTCTGCGCAAACTTCACCAGGCCGATTTGCCCTGATGGGCCGGAGGTGAAAGCGCTGGTGGGCAGCGGAACGCACCTGGCTGCGGCCCTGGCTCATGCTCGTTTACACAGCTCCACAGCAAGGGAGCAAACGCGTCTTCTCTCTATCCTCGATCAGCTCCCCGAAGGAATCCTGATTGCCGATATTTCCAATAGCACCATCACCTACGCCAATCAGGCAGCCGCGAGTATTCTCGGACTGTCGCTTGATGAGCTGCTTTCCACTCCTCTGCATCGCCACCCCTGGTCGCACGCTTACACCGGACAGTCGATTGATGGCAAGCCCATCCTCCCCTGGAATTTTGCCGTCATTCGCGCTTTAGGGGGAGAAACCATCAAAAGTAAGGAAACCCTGGTCATCAAACCATGCGGCACCAAGATTGTAACCCTCACATCGAGCGCCCCTCTCTACGCCAATAACGGAGCCATGACCGGAGCTATGATCGTGTTCCAAGATGTGACCGCGCAGAAAAGTCTTGAGCAGCATAAGAACGACTTCCTCTCCATTGCGAACCATGAACTGCGCACGCCAATCACCATTATTCAGGGATTTGCCGAAATCCTGCAATTGAAGGCAACGCAAGACCAGCCGCTGGACTCTTTGACCCAGTACGCACTTACCAGCATTACGGAGCAGAGCCAGCACCTTACCCACTTGATCGAAGAGATGCTTGATATCTCCCGCATCGAACAGGCCCAATTGGTTTTGCGGCGCACCCCCTGCGACCTGCTGAGCATTCTGGCACGCGTTATTGATAGCCAGTCCATCACCACGCGCCAGCATCAGTTGCACCTGGCGCTGGATGGTCTGCAAACTACCGATACGCTGATAGCCTACGCCGATGAAGAGCGCATGGTGCAGGTTTTCAACAACCTGATTAGCAATGCCATCAAATATAGCCCGGCGGGAGGCGAGATCGAAATCGGCTTACGCCATATACCAGAGAGAGCCACCGAAGTTTTGATCTGGGTCAAGGATCACGGCATCGGCATCGCAGCTAACGAAATATCCAATATCTTCAAGCGGTTCCATCGCGCCAGCAACCTGGACCGCTCCTTGAGTGGCTTCGGCATCGGGCTTTACCTGGTCAAGGAGGTCGTAATCCGTCACGGGGGAAGGGTCTGGGTTGAAAGCCAGGAGGGACAGGGCTCGACCTTCTATGTCATACTGCCCCTCAACGTCTGACACTCTTTTGAGTGACTTTTTGTTCACGGGCAATAGCGCTGCAGCATATTAGCAAAATCGGCGATAGAAGCGAAACGGTCTTCTGGTCGCTTCGCCAGGGCGCGCAGTAACACATTGTTAATAGCTGGCGAAAGTGCCGGGTTGAACGTGCTGGGGGGCTGTGGCTGCATGTTGATATGCAACCGTTTCATGATATGCTCAGCGTTGCCCTGGAATGGGGGGCGACCAGCCAGCAGTTCATACGCGATAACGGCCAAGCCATACTGGTCCGAGGCAGGAAACGCCTGGCGCTGCCACCGCTCAGGAGCCATATAGGGATACGCCTCATGCGTCCTGGAGAAGAACGTTCCATCTTGAGAGATGGCGAAGTCTGCCAGTAGAACATGCATATCGCGCATATTTTTGACTTTGTCACGAATAATAATGTTCGATAATTTGATATTCTGGAATGACATCTGGCGGTCATGGACATATTGCAGCGCATCAGCCAGTTGTAAGATGATATAGCTAACCTCGCGCGGGACAAATGGCTTGCCGCTGCCGAACTTATGCAGCCAGTCGGCCAGCGAGCCTTCCTCATAATACGGCATGGTTTTATAGACAAATGGATTGCCACTCACATAAGATTTTCCGCTGTTCCAGAGGGGGAGAATATGCGCATGATTCAAGGAATGAACAAGATCGACTTCTTGTTGGAAAAAGTTTGTTTCATCTAGAGAAGCGTCCAGGACATGGTAAGGGATAGAATTGGTCTGGAGCGCCTTGAGCGCAATTTGCTGCTCGCGCAGACGGTCATAGGTTTGATAGACATTGCTGTGAGCGCTATCGCCAATTTTGGTTTGAATGTGGTACCGCCCAAGATTCTGCCCCTCCAGCGAGATTCTCACCACGTCGCTCTTCTTTTCATCCACTCTCTGTTGATACGATGGGGGTAAAGCCGTTTTTGTTGTTAAGATCGGAGTGGGAATCTGAGGAACGGACGTATTGTATACTCCGCTAGACATTGATCGCGAGGGAGATTGAGGCATTGTCGTATTGAGTCCCCCGGAAGATGGAAACGGAGTTTTGGGACCTGAGGGGGGAGGCATAAAGGTGTTTGGCACTGGGGATTGTTGCCATCCTCCCGCCAGTTGCGACGTTTCTGGGAAAGACATACCAGAGGGGTGACGTTCAGCCGGGGTGGGAGAGCGCAGTTTGATCAGTGGAACATCCCAGTTATATTTTTGATAGATCTGCTGCAACAGACGGTGTAGGAAAAGGCGATTGGATGTATCCTCTTGCCCTAAGATCACAGCGAATGGGATATAGGGGTTGCGTAAGAAATACGTAAAAGCTTCCAGAGCGGTGCCCATGATCATCGACCGGTATCCCGCGCTCGACAGTAAGTGGGCGAGAAACAACGCCTGTTGTTCCTGGGCATCAATCACTAAAATATTGCGGTAATCGGGTGTTTCTTTGCCACTCCCCCTTGCCTGATTAAGCACTTGCTGCAATAGTGTTAGTAACGCATGCCGCGCGTCCTCAGGTTGATTGAGCGAAAATAGAATATCGTGCGTCTCAATATGCATCATGCCTCTTCTCCTCTCACAACGGCTTCTCTGGAAAGGACTGCTTCCCTATAGTGTACAGGTGATCGGCTCTATAGTCGAGTTCTTTCCATTTTTCTACCCACAAGGGGGATATGAGTCCTTAAAAGAGCATACAACATGATTGCAGAAGCCTGTTCTACTGCTAAAATGCACCTTATTATAATAGTACATTGTCAATAAGGTATAGGGATAAATTACACTAGTGGCCGGTAATTTGCAACCCCGAACCCCTCAAAAATCAGGGCTTCGCAAACGTTGTCTTTTCATCCTGAACAGCTCGCTTGCGAGCTGTTCAGGAGAGGAAGGTGCTGGCTGTGCCCACAGCCAGCACCTTCCTCTCCTGTGAGCGCCTTTGGCGCGAGCAGTCAGCGCGTGCAGCGACTTTTGCGAAGCCCTGCCTCAAAAAAAGGAGTTCGGGGTAATGAGATGTTATTCAAGGGGTGCGGTAAGCTCAAGCTGGACACCATCGGGATCGTTGAAGCTCAAGATAGTAATCCCAAAGGGCGGAAGATCGGTGATCTCCCCGTGTACGACTCCTCGTTCCTTGAAAAGAGCTGCGGCTTTGGTAAGCTCTTCACGATTGGCGACCGAGAAGCTCAAATGATCCAACCCTACTCGATGAGGGCTAAAGCGATCATTTGCCGGGGCAAGGTTAGCATCCCAGGGAAGGGTAAGACCCAGCAAAATGTTTCCGTTCGTAAGGACAACTCCCGGCGGGAGTTCAGCCGCGACATGGAAATTGAGCAAGTCGGTATAGAATTCGCGAGAGCGGGCAACATCGGTGACAATTAATCGAATGTGATGGATGCCTGAAGTGGTGATTTTCGTGGACATACAATCTCCTTCCGTATACTCATTGCTACTGACGAAATAAGAGGTGTTATCAGTGTATCTCACCACCATACATTATGCTACCTTTTAGGAGTATCGTTACTCTCTCGCACACAAAAATAGAGGTGTCTACCACAAAGGCTAGAGAGGGGAATAATTAATAATAGCGGTGCGATCTCACTCTACACTAACAAGCGCATGCTACACTATTTTGTGGTAATAGGTACAGGTACGGTACGCTTCTTGCCAGCCGTTCAACTTCCAGGAGGTTATAGATCCGTATGCTGATTGAGTCAAATAGCAGTCACACCTCCTGGCCCTGTCATTCGCTGAGCGGACACGGCTTTCTGGACCTGACCAGCGGGGCTGAACTGGCGCGTCAAATGCGTCAGGATGCGCTCATTATACAAGCAATGGGCGGCCTCTTTCCAGAGCATCCCGACCTTTCGCAGGTCGAGCGCGTGCTGGATATTGCCTGTGGTCCGGGGGAGTGGGCTTTAGAAATGGCTTTTACTTACCCAGAAATCGAGGTCGTGGGCATCGATCCTGGCGAGCATATGGTCGCGTACGCCCGTGCGCAGGCAAAAGTGCAAGGGCTACATAATGTCTCTTTCCAGGTGATGGATATTGTCAAGCCACTACAGTTTCCCGCGAACTCCTTTGATATTGTCAATGCTCATATGATCGCTCCTTATCTCTCCTGTGAGCACTGGGGATGCGTCGTAAAAGAATTTATGCGGGTTGTCCGGCCTGGAGGAATGCTTCGACTTACCGAGTGTGATGAGCCAGGCAGAAGTAACAGTCTCGCGTATGAAACCCTCAAGCAGCTTTATGGGCGAGCTTTTTCGCGCAACGGACAGAGCTTCCATCCCTTCCCGGACGGCCCACATATTTGTATTACACCGCTGTTGAAGCAATTTGTGCGTGAGGCTGGAGGCATTCATGCTCATCAAAAAATCCATATCCTCAACTACTCTGCGCAAGAGCGAGCATTCCTCAGCAACTACGAGAATCTCAAGGTGCTCTATAAACTCGGGCAACCCTTCCTCCTTAAAATGGGTGTGGCAACGCAGGAGCAAGTGGACCGGCTTTACGAACAAATGCTGATAGATATGCTCTCGGACGATTTCTGTGGCCTCTGGTATTTCCTTACAGTGTGTGCAGAGAAACCGGCATCGCATC
>DASRHT010000083.1:0-42344 GCA_035650355.1 Ktedonobacteraceae bacterium | reverse complement strand
CTATCGCTACTTTGACAGCAAAGAGGCCATTCTGCAAGCACTGGTGGAACAGACCCTCCACTCTGGGAACGCCGCCTTGCAGCGTTTTGCAGCGCTTCCGGGGACGCCAGGGGAGCGTCTGGACCGGCTCATCTCGCGGCTGGTAGAGACCCGCCGTGACCACCCCGAATTCGCGCAGGTGCATTATCAGGTCCTCAGCAATGCCGCGACACCGCCGGACCTGCGCGAACAGGTGCTCAGGTACGGCCAGGCGTTTCACAACCTGCTGCGGCGTCTGATCGTTGAGGGCCAGGCCGAAGGCGCAGTCCGTGCCGCCGATCCCGACCAACTGGTGACGGCTGTCATGGCGGCTCTGGATGGGTTAACCCGGCTGGCGCTCATCGACCCGGAGCGCTTCCAGCAGCATTTTCCCGATGCGAGCATCATCCAGGGCATGCTCAAACCCTCCTGATTCCCTCGAACAAAGAAGAAAGTGAGATGAAACTCATGACTGCATCATCGGGTGGACGCAGCACCTCAAAGACCCGGTCGTTGACGGGTAAATTGCTGCTCTGCGGAGCTATCGCCGGTCCCCTCTTTCTCTTGACAGTGCTCATTCAGGACTACACTCGCCCTGGGTTTGACCCGCGGCTCGTCGAGCTCAGCCTCCTCTCGCTTGGTGACTGGGGATGGGTTCAGATTGTAAACTTTGTGCTGGCTGGCGTGCTTAATCTGCTCTATGCTGCTGGCCTCTGGCGGCGGTTGCACCCCGGACGAGCCGGAACGTGGGGACCGCTCTTGATCGGAGCGTATGGGCTTGGTCTGATGGTAGTCGGGGTGTTTCGAGACGATCCTGCCAATGGGTTTCCTCCGGGAGTTCCTGCCGCAACGGGTCTCTCCTGGCACGCCGCTATTCATGATCTCGCCGGCCTCTTCCTCTTCGCTATGCTGGCAGCGGCCTTGGGAGTCTTTGTCCGGTTTTTTCTCGAGCGGAAGGAGCGTTGGTGGGCTTTCTATTGCCTGTCAAGCGCTGTCCTTCTCATCCTGTCCTTTTTCGTCGGGGGCTCACTCTTCTTGCGGCTCGGAACGTTAGTTGGGTGGATGGCCGCTTCCCTGATCGCCATCAAGCTGCTCTGTACACCCGATATACGGCTCACAACCGAGGGTAAGCAACGAGAGGAACGGGCAGAAGTGCCATCAAAAATTGAGCAGGATAAGTTAAAGAGTCAGTTTATCCCACAAGAGCTAGATGAACTTCATACGCCCCTAGTGAAATTTGAAGCCGCTTTTAAGAACACTGACAACGCACAAGAGGCAAAGGAGTAATCATGATAGAACATAAAGGCATAAACTATGATGTCGGTACCGTAACGGATATCAACTGGCGGCCAGACTATCATCCGCAAGTCGTAGAACGAGAACTTGAAATTATCAAAAACGACTTGCACTGCAACGCCGTCGGTATTAGTGGCAGAGACATTGGCCGTGTGATGTTGACGGCCGAGGCTACCCTAAGCCAGGGGCTTGAAGCGTGGCTCAACCCAGCAGATTGGAATAATAAACCGCCTGAGCCTACACTCGCCTATATTACCGAAGCAGCCAAGGCGGCCCAGCCACTATATCAACGCTACCTGGGTAAGGTAGTATTCAGTGTCGGTTCGGAGCTTACGCTCTTTATGCAAGGTATCGTACCGGGCAAGACCATAATGCAGCGTTTGCAGACTGCCTTTAATGCCGGTTATGTAAAATCCGGCAAGCACAACAAACCACTTAACGACTTCCTAAGTCAGGCTAATAAAGCAGTCCGTGCCGTATTTGACGGCCCGGTTATATACCGCTCACTGTACTTCGAGGAAGTCGATTGGACTAACTTCGATTTTATTGGCATTGACCACTATTGGGCTGAACAGATACAAGACAAATATGTAGATATGGTCAAACCGCTATTCGCTTATGGTAAGCCGGTTATTAACACCGGCTTCGGTTTTAGTACGACCACCGCACCGGCTAGAGGCGTCGCGTCAACACTTGGTAACATATCCGGTCTCTCATTCTTCCTGCACCAACAGCCTGTCATCGGGCGGTTGATACGACCAAGACTCAAAGTCGTTGACGAGCGAAGTGAAGCACTCCAGGCTAAACGTTTAATTGATAACCTAAAATTAATAGACAAAGCTGGTTTTAGCGGAGCATTTATAGATATGTTTATATTCCCAATCAAGCCGTATAGCGATACATCTAAATACGACTTGGATAGAGAAAGCTCTAGTTTAGTAAAGTATTATGAGGGTGGCAAACATGGCACTACCTACCCCGACATGACATGGGAGCCGAAAGAGGCCTTCAAGGCCGTTGCTGAATACTACGGAAAACAAACATAGGATTAGTATGCCGGATGGGCAGAAGACAACGGGCACACAGCAGCTTCTGACGCTACTTGCAAGCCAGTGGACAATACCTGTCATTTACGCCTTGCGACACGATACGTTGCGATACAGTGCTGCTGAACCAACTCATAGGCTCGATCCACTTCTGAATGGAGCTGGATCAGGGTCTCTTGCTCTTGCGCATTCAGCTCTTCAGGACTCCGAAGAAAGATGCAGCCGTTACCATAGAGGTCAAGACCTTACCCGAATCCACAGGTTCTGCACCACAGGTCTCGATTGATGTTGATGGAGGCTCTCCACCGACAAAACCCAAACGAACCAGGCGTGTCGGGGAACCCAAACCGAAGCGCTATCCAGTCGGGGAGAAAGATCCAGAACAAGGCATGTAGCGTCGCGCCGAGATGATATTGAGCGCGCATTGTCGATCAAGACGGGGAATTCGCCTCTGTGGAATGACATTTGACAGATGGGAACATTCTGTGCTAATCTCTCAGTATCGTTTCAAATAGCTACCAACAAGGATCGTGATGCAGCCAATGAAACCACTTCACCTCTCCCTGACCTGCCTCATACGCGTCCTTGCTCA
This sequence comes from Ktedonobacteraceae bacterium, assembly GCA_035650355.1. Lineage (GTDB taxonomy): Bacteria > Chloroflexota > Ktedonobacteria > Ktedonobacterales > Ktedonobacteraceae > DASRHT01. The sequence goes on along the minus strand of DASRHT010000083.1, from coordinate 39,392 downwards.
CTCTACCGGCGTGTTCGCGCCGCATGCGGCGCGAATCGAGGAGTGAGCGGAGAGGCAAGCTCTCCCCATTGTTTCCCCTGTTGGGATCTATCCCCTCTCTTTTTCGCACCGCACCCCCCTCTAGAGACACGCTTGAACCCTTCTCGTATCTCTAGAGCAGAGATCTGATACAGTAGAGAAACATTGTCGGTGAGCAGAGGAGGAACATATGCTGACCCTTGAAACAGAGCGATTGATCCTGCGCGATTTTCTCCGGCAGGATTGGGACACACTCAACGCCATTCTTTCCGATCCACAGGTGACGCGCTTTATGGACTTCGCTTCCTGGGATGAGGCACAGCGTCGTGAGTGGTTTGAGTGGCTTCTTCAGAATGCATCGAGCCAGGAGCGCGACACGTACGTCTGGGCGATGACGTTGCGGGAAAGCGGGGCGCTCATTGGGTGGGTTGGGATCGAGCCGGCCAGCGACCCCAAAGAGGCGGCGCAAGGAGTCCGCTCGTGCGGCTACACGCTCAACCGCCCGTTCTGGGGGCAGGGCTATATGCCCGAAGCCGTGCGAGCCGTTTTGATCTACGAATTTACGACGTTAGGAACCGCTCGGATTATCGCGGAATGCAACACACAGAACACAGCTTCTGCCCGCGTGATGCAGAAGTGCGGCATGATCTATGAAGGGACACGTGATGAAGACGACAGCGAAGGCAATCGATCGAGTCACCATCATTATGCCATCACGAAACAGAACATGATTTGCTAGAATCGCACGGGAAAATATGAAAATTTGATGAGGTGATTTTGACAATTATCTGAGGGAAGAGCGAGAAGAAATAACACGCTTGGTTCCTTAGATACCTATCTCAAAATTACCTCATCAAATTTTCATATTTACAGCTGGGGTGCTCATCTTTGTGGGGGGACTGCACGCCTCTTGCCAGTTCAGAAAACGTCAAGAGCGTACCCACATAGACAGAAAGGCGGCCAGTATTCAGGCACATTGTGAAGCATATCTTGGCAGGAGATCTTGTACACAAAAGCGCCCGACCCACGAGCCACCCTCACCCCAGCCAACTTGAGAAAATCGGCGCGGGGTGAGGGGCTTTTCCACGGACGCTCCTCACAAGCCAACTCAGATGGTGAGATGTCTGGAGTGAACCCCTTTTGCCGGACACAGAAGGAAGTCAACTTCTGGCTAAGGGCACAGTTCCACAGCCGCTAGTTCGTTTGGATAGACCGGTAAGCCATGGCGCGAATCAGTGGTCTGGACCACTCCGCCCCCATTATATCTCTTTGCGGACCCTAAAAGTAGAGCAAGTTATAAGAAAGTAGAAATACGGAGAACATGTTATACTTCCTTTGCAAGTAGCAAAAACCAACAACACATGAAATAAAGACGAGAGGAGGTGGAACGAAAGAACTTCCTGGTTGCTCTCATAGGTAGCAAGCTACTACTGCATGCTGCCCTCTTCACATTTCGCAGTCGAGCGCATAGAAGCTTTTGCGCAAACTATGCAAGAAAAGACACTGCATAGAGAAAGGACAGACTATGTACGCAGCTATATATCGGTTTAAGACTGATCACAGGGCTCAGCACGTTGTTCGACATGGACATGACGAACTTGGGGACATAATGAGAAGCATCCCGGGTCTGGTTTCTCATTATGTCATCGACGTAGGCAATGATCAGGCCGTGATTTTTGCTGTCTATCACACTGAAGCTCAGATACAGCAATTTCACGAGGCGGCGCTGAACTGGATCGAGAAAAAGGTTGCTCCCCAATGGGGCCCCCCATACGACCAGCCACCACTTGACTTTTCTTTTGGTCATGTGGACTCTCGCAATACTCAAACTGAGAGGCACCTTGACGTTGCTAGCAAGCCCTAGCACGTCGTTGAAGTGCTGCCTCAGCGCTCCTCTGGTGCGTGAGTTCGAGCACATGTCAGCTTCTCTGTTTCAGGGACACAACAGAGAAGCTCATGTGCCTTTGACAAATAGCCCGCGTTGTTCCGCATAAATCAAACGTCCCGCTGTATCGCTGATCTCCACCAGAGCGTTACAAAAATCCGGTGCTACGAAGAGCCAGCAAGTCGGATGCTAGCTCTTCGTATACAACTCGGTTCACCCTAGAGGCAAGATTATTCATAATTTTTGTATCGCTCCGACCTTATTGATCGTATCAAATAAAAAGGCAGGATTCTCCTGTCCTTTCAGCGAGAATCGAACACTATTGTTAGTTGCGGAGGGAGAAGCATGCCTACGCCAGACCAATCCAACTTTCAGAATGAATTTGAACGCGTTAGCCATTATGCTATGGAAACCGCGGGTGATCTCAAAATGTTCATCTTGCGTGGTCATGTCGTCGATCTAGCGGTGGGCGTTGTTATTGGCGCCGCTTTTGAATCTGTCATTAATGGCCTGGTCAGCAATGTCATTACGCCACTGATCCCCATATCGAACACAAGTTTAGCTACTCTTCAATGGCCTGTGCCCTATAATCCCCATGCCAAGATCAATCTTGGCGGCTTCATCAATGAAGCCATCAGTTTTCTGATCATCACGATAGTACTCTATTTCTTTGTCATGCGACCCGTCTCAGCCCTGCTTGCCCGCTATAAGCCGAAGGAGGTCCAGATTCCCACGACGCGCGACTGCCCCTACTGCCTGCAATCCGTCCCCATCGGTGCCACGCGTTGTGCTCACTGCACTTCTCCTCTTATTCCGTTAGTTAAGAAAACCAACGATACTCCGAGCTTGCCCCGCTCTAGTCCAATCAGGAAAGAGGGAATATACTGGAAGTTATCAAGCAGGGAAAAGAACCAGGAAGAGGGAACAGCGCACCTAGCGCAAAGAATTTAAAACTGAAGCAGTGCGGTGGCTGAGACAAAGCAGAGCCAGATAGCTGTCACTGGTGGACTTGCCGGCACCCTTTGATCTGCCCGCCGACCTCGGACAACTCAGCGTGGCATGCTTCGCAGTGCGTTGGTCGATGCGGGATCACCTGATCGGGCGTCGCAACTTGTTGAAGGGCATGGCCCTGGTGGCCAGTTTGTCCCCCTGACGGTTTCCCACCCTTTTGGCGCTGTTTTCCCTTGCGCGCGAGGCCATCGCTGGAAGGCGGTTTGTTGCTGTTATGACTGTCTTTGGCCAGCCGCCTTCCCAATTCTTCAATACGCAGCAAGGCACTTCATCAGCAGCCCTTCTACCTCCTCAATGCGCTGATCTTTCTGGGCGAGTGCTTCTTTGAGTTCGGCATGCTCTTGTCTCAGTTGGCTCGCTTCTTCTTCGGTCATACCCGTAGGGCATCAGCTTTGTCTAGCTCTTCTCATACGATATTATTTTATATAGAGCAATCTCGAAGAAGCAATCTTCTTCTCTTTCATGATATATTGTTTTCTGTCTCTCATGAGACTAGTTACAACTAAAATGATTTCATGCTCATCAATACCTAAGTGAGTATCCGATTTTGCTGAGGTATAGAGAGATCATGAACTGGTCCATTACTTTCTTACTACAACTCCAGCGCGGGCAGATCATGCCCTGAAGGCTCTCAGCACATACGCAGAGGCAATGGTGAGAGAGTGAATCCGAACCTTTTTCGTGAGGGCATCTTCATGATCTCGTAGACCTGATTGCTTACTGATGCAAGCTAATGACACTCTCTTTGATGTGCCTCTGAATATCAGATGTAGCCTCTCATAGTGAAAAGTGTGATTTGCCAAAGATCATATCCGGCTTTGAACCATAGCATGTCTAGCGTCAGAAAGCAGTCTGGAAGCGGATCGAAGCCGGACAGGATATGTGCCTACCCTGGACATTTTCTCTGGCAAATCACAAAAAGGAAGGAGCTTGCAGGATGTTTTTCTCTTTTTCTCTACTCCCATTTCTGCGAAGGTCCCTCTTTGGCATCTCTTCAGAGGAAACCACTTTCGCCCGCAGGGGATTTTCCAGAGGCGATTCCCGTACACAAGGAACATTGGAGCATATCGGGGCCTTGTTCGTTGAGGGATATCATCTCGCGCTCGCAGACGACCGGATGGAGGTTCTAGTGCCTGCTCTTGAAGAGCTGGAGGCCGCATATCGAGGGTTCGCCTTTGAAGGGGCAGCTATGGCGCTATCACTGCTGGACTATTTCTCACCTTTCAAACGCCGTCTGGCCTCTTTTATACAGGGACCTGGTGCCCATCACGTCTATATGTTACATGTTGGCGCTGGCTGGACGCTTGGCAGACTTCCACGCAGTCTTCAGGGACTGATGAAGCAGTTTGATCCGCTGTTGAGCTGGTTAGTTGTTGATGGCTATGGATTTCATCAAGGCTTTTTCTCTTGGCCTCGCTTCATTGCAGGCCAGGAGATGCCTGCACGTCTTTCAGCACAAGCTGCACAGGTCTTTGATCAGGGGCTAGGCAGAAGCCTCTGGTTTGTCAAAGGGGCTGATATTGCGCGCATTCACGAAGCTGTCTTTGCCTTTCCTGCCGAGCGTCGGGGGGATCTCTGGAGTGGGATCGGGTTGGCCTGTGCCTATGCTGGAGGGATAGGACAAGATGAGGTCCAAGCATTATGCTCTGCCGCTGGGACGGCGCGCTGGCATCTTGCGCAAGGCGCAGCTTTCGCCGCCAAAGCGCGACAGCGGGCAGGAAACCCAGCAGCGCATACGGATCTCGCCTGTCGCATCTTCTCTGGTTTGTCGAGCGAGGAGGCGGCAGCAGTAAGCGATGCCTGTCTGATTGATTTGCCGCAGGGGGCGTATGCGCTCTGGCGAGCACGCATCCGGGCACAGCTAGCTGGACAGAATGAGCGGGTGGAGCAGGGATAATCACTACGAGGAATGCTCTTGTTAGTGTTCACAGAGACAAGGAGAGATCATTATGCCAGACATCGCTATCGTTGGAATGGCCTGTCGCTATCCTGATGCCAGGTCCCCTCAAGAACTCTGGGAGAACGTCCTCGCTCAGAGACAAGCGTTTAGGCGGATTCCCGCTGAGCGATTGCGCCTGGAAGATTATTTCTCTGAGGAGCTTTCGACGCCCGACGCGACCTATGCATCTCAGGCGGCAGTTATCGATGGATATCTCTTTGATCGTACGCACTTTCGCATTTCAGGAAGTACCTATCGTACTAGCGACCTGGCGCACTGGCTGGCTCTGGACATTGCTGCGCAGGCACTTACCGATGCAGGCTTTCACTCTCCTGACGATCTGCCCGCTCAGACAAGCAGAGTGATTGTTGGCAATACGCTGACAGGAGAATTTTCACGCGCTCAAAGCTTACGGCTCCGCTGGCCCTATGTGCGCCGCGTTGTGGAGGCGACCTTACGTGAAGAGGGGTGGAGCGGACAGCCAATACAGGATTTTGTGAGCAGGTTGGAAACGCTCTATAAAGCTCCCTTCGCCCCAATTGGAGAAGAGACACTCGCAGGCGGGCTCTCTAACACCATTGCGGGTCGCATCTGTAATTACTTTCACCTTCAAGGCGGAGGCTATACCGTTGATGGGGCCTGCGCCTCTTCATTGCTGGCCGTCGCGACGGCCTCTACGGCGCTGGCTAGCGGCGAGTGTGACCTGGCACTGGCTGGGGGAGTCGATCTCAGCCTGGACCCCTTCGAGCTGGTCGGCTTTGCCAAAACCTCGGCCCTGACCAGCGACGAGATGTGGGTCTATGATATGCGCTCTCATGGCTTCATCCCCGGCGAAGGTTGTGGATTTGTGGTGTTGATGCGCCATGATGATGCGCTGGCACAACAACGTCGCATCTATGCGCTTATCCGTGGTTGGGGGATCTCTTCGGATGGAGGCGGGGGCATTACGCGCCCGGATAGCCAAGGCCAGGCGCTTGCCCTGGCCCGCGCCTATCAAAGAGCTGGCATAGGGATTGAGACGGTTGAGTACTTTGAAGGGCACGGAACCGGCACAAGCGTCGGCGACCAGATCGAACTGCAAACCGTTGCGCGTGCGCGCCAACAGGCGAGCGTGTTGGCACCTGCTGCGACTATTGGCTCGGTCAAGGCCAATATCGGCCACACTAAGGCCGCGGCAGGAGTTGCAGGCCTGATTAAAGCGGTCATGGCACTAACTACCCAGATCATTCCCCCGACGACAGGCTCCAGCCAACCCCATGCCGAACTTCTGCATGAGCCTGCGTCGCTTCTGATTCGCCCAATTGGCACGCTCTGGCCAGTTGATCGTCCTTTACGGGCCGGGGTAAGCGCTATGGGGTTTGGAGGGATCAATACCCATGTAGTGCTGGAAGGCACAGGCAATCAGCGACGTGAGCGTTTGACAGCAGCAGAGGAGACGCTCTGCTCAACTCCACAGGACATGGAGTTGTTTCCGCTTGCTGCCCAGGATAACGCGGACCTGCACAACCATGTGACTCACCTTCTGAGTTTCGCCTCCAGGCTTTCTAAAGCGGAATTGACAGACCTCTCGCTCCACCTGATGCGCACACTATCGACCGGGCCGGTACGCGCGGCCATCCTGGCTTCGCGCCCGTCTGACCTGGCGAGCCGCCTGGAACGGGTCCACAGGGCGCTGGAAGGTGGAGAGCACACGATCTTCGATCCCAGGGAGGGCGTGTTCCTGGGATCAGGACAGAAAGAGACACCGCGTCTGGGGTTTCTCTTTCCGGGGCAGGGCTCACCTGCTTATCTACACACCGGGCTGCTACGCCGTCGCTTCGATTTTGTCCACGCCCTGTATTGTGGGGCGCAACTTCCAGCAATGGGTGATGAGAAAGATACAGTTATTGCCCAACCGGCAATTGTGACCGCTTCCCTGGCTGCGCTAAGTGTGCTTAAACGGCTCGGGATCACTGCCGAAGTTGCGGTGGGCCATAGCCTAGGTGAACTGAGCGCGCTGCACTGGGCAGGAGCCTTTGATGAGCAGACCCTCCAGCACTTGGCGCAGATGCGGGGAGCTATCATGGGTTCTCTCGCTCGTGCTGATGGAGCTATGGCCAGCTTTCAGACATCAAGGGACGTGGTCGAGGCACTGATAGCGGATACAGAGGGCAAGGTAGTGATTGCTGGTCTGAATACTCCTCGACAAGTGGTGATTGCTGGGGAGGCAGATGCCCTCGCCGTGGTCATGGCACGCGCGAGGCAGGAGCAGATACAGGCAACGCCTTTGAAGGTCTCTCACGCCTTTCACTCTCCGTTAGTGGCTGCCGCCGTCTCTCCATTCGTTGAGGCTCTGGCTCCTATGCGCTTCCACCCCTTGCAGCGCATAGTGATTTCGACAGTAACCGGGGCTCACCTGCCGCCTGAAGTGGATCTGAAAGCGCTCCTATGCACACAGATTACATCGCCCGTTCTCTTTGCCGATGCGCTCAGGAAAGCTGCCGCACATGTGGATATGTTCGTTGAGGTAGGACCCGGCCAGACCCTGAGCCATCTGGCCAGTGAGTGTGTGCCCGTGCCTGCACTCTCTATTGATGGAGATGGACCTTCGATTACAGGTCTACTCAGGGTGGTGGGAGCCCTCTTCTCTCAGGGAGCGCCGGTCGAAGTCTCGCTGTTGGCACAAAACCGTTTCAGCCGTCCCTTCAATCTCAGTTGGCAGCCTCGCTTTTTCTCTAATCCCTGCGAGCAGGCACCGCTCCCCGATACCGGAGCCATCCTCGCCACGCTCTCTGAGGAACCAGCTGATGCTGCGTTCTTCCAGGAGACCACGCCCCCGGAAGAGCCGGAGGAGCAAAGCGAAACGCCCTTCACAACTATCGATATGCTTCGTCAGCTAGTAGCACGACATGCCGAGCTTCCTCAGCAGGCCATTGAGGATTATGCTCGCATGTTAAGCGACTTGCATTTGAACTCGATTACAGTCGGGCAGATTATCTCTGAGGCAGCGCGGGCCCTCCACTTGCGTCCTCCCATCGCTCCAACAGAATATGCTGATGCCACGCTGACCGCTATTGCAGAAGCACTGACCGAGTTGCCGACAGCAGATGAGCAGGAAGGGTCTGGTACCGCTCTGGCTGGAGTAGATGCCTGGATACGTGCCTTTACCATACAGGCTGTGGAAACGCCGGATGTCCCTGCTTACCTACCTGAAGCCAGGGCGGTCGATGCCGAGCAGAACACCTGCTTGTGGCAGGTGCGAGTCCTGCAAGCTTCTCCCTTTGCCCAGGCTCTGCAGCAAACCTGCGCGAGCTTGCCAGGCACGGGTGTCATCGTCTTGCTTCCTGCTCAGCTCTCTCAAGAGGTGATCGCTTTGCTGCTCCAGGGGGCCCAGGAGGCACTCAGAAGTGAAACCCCTTCCTGCTTTGTCCTCGTCCAGCAACAGAGAGGCGGCGCGGGTGTGGCGCGCACACTCTCGCTGGAAGCACCACACCTGACGGTGTGCGTTGTTGATGTGCCTCCCACACATCCTCAGGCCATAGCATGGGTCATGGCGGAAATACAGGCCGCACAAAGATCTGGAGGCTATCACGAAGTTCTCTATGATGCTCTGGGAAGACGCCGCATCCCGATCCTACAACTCTGCCAGTTGACAGCCAATCAACATGTTCCCCTCTCGCTAGATAGAGATGATCTTCTGCTAGTGACCGGGGGAGGGAAAGGTATTGCCGCTGAGTGTGCCCTGTCCTTAGCACTGGAGACAGGAGTGCGTCTGGTGCTTCTGGGCCGCTCTGATCCCTCTCGTGACCCGGAGCTAGCCGCGAACCTGCAACGACTGGAGAGATCAGAGGTGGCTTTCTGCTACGTGCGTGCAGATGTCACCAACCCCGCTCAGCTACAACAGGCAATCAGCGATATAGAGGACAGACTTGGCCCTGTCACCGCCCTGCTACATGGAGTGGGGACCAATACTCCCAGGCTCTTGAGCACTCTGACCGAAGAGGAGTTCTGTCAAACGCTGGCACCCAAAGTTGAAGGGCTGCAACATGTGCTCTCCGCTATCGCCCCGCACAAACTTCGCCTGCTCGTCACCTTCGGGTCCGTGATCGCACGCACAGGAATGAAGGGTGAGGCGGATTACGCTGTGGCAAATGACTGGCTGGCCGATCTCACAGTTCGCTTCCAGCAGGAACACCCCGCCTGCCGGTGTCTGTGTCTCGAATGGTCCGTATGGGCTGGAGTGGGTATGGGGGAACGCCTTGGCAGAATTGAAGCGCTGATGCGAGAGGGCATTCACCCGATCCCGGTCGATAAGGGAGTTTCTTGCTTCCTTACCCTGCTTCATCAGCGCCTGCCTGATGTGCGTATTATAGTGACCAGTCGTTTCGGGAGCCTCCCCACCCTGCGTCTGCCAGCTCCTGAACTGCCGTTTCTGCGTTTCCTGGAACAGCCACAGGTCTATTTCCCTGGGATCGAGCTCATCAGCGACGTAGAACTCTCGACGACGACGGACCCTTACCTGGAAGAACACAAGCTCCATGGAGAGCGTTTACTTCCTGCCGTCGTGGGATTGGAGGCGATGGCACAGGTCGCCATGGCAGTCACAGGTCGGAGTTCCGCCCCACACTTTACGCAGGTCCAGTTGAATCGTCCAGTAGCTGTACCACAAACAGAGAGGGTGAAGATCCGCCTGGCGGCCCTGGTGGCCGAGTCTGGGGAGGTAGAGACCCTGCTCTTGAGCGAAGAAACTGGCTTTCAGGTAGCACATTTCCGGGCTACCTGCCACTTTGAACCGCAGCAGCCACAACCACTATCGTCGCTGGAGACGCTGGCCAGAGTACCAGCAGCTGGCAAAGCGCCTCTTGCCCTCGATCCCGCACAAGATCTCTATGGGCCACTACTCTTCCATGAAGGGCGTTTCCAGCGCATCCAGCACTACCTGCATCTGCACGCCACCGAGTGCGTAACGCAGATCTCCTCCTCTGCTCAGGAACAGCCCTTTGTCTACTACCTCCCTGCCAGCCTCGTCCTCGGCGATTTCAGCGCACGCGATGCACTCATACATGGCATTCAGGCATGTATTCCGCAGGGGCGGCTCTTGCCTGTAGCCGTAGAAGAGATCCGTGTTGCTCCAAATCTGTGTGAGGAGACGAACTATCTGTACGCCTGTGCCCGGGAGCGTAACAGGGTTGAAGATCTCTTTACCTATGATGTGGAGATGTGGACGTCTCAAGGGCAGATGTGTGAGCAGTGGCTGGGTCTCCAACTGCGGCTCGTTGAAACGTTGCCACCGCCTGCACACTGGCATGAAGTGTTGCTGGGTCCGTACCTGGAGCGCAAGCTCAACGACTTCTACCCCGAGGCCGCGCTTCGCCTGCTAGTTCAGAACAACCACGGTCTTCCACGACGACAATCCAGCGACCTCGCCTTTCAGTCCCTGCTGGAGGCTGACCTGCGCGTGCAGCGACGATCCGATGGCAAACCCGTGGTGGTCGAGCGGCTTGAACATGGAGAGCAAGCCGTATCAGCCTCACATACAGCACACCTGACGCTGGTGGTTGCCAGCATCGGGCAGATTGGCTGTGATGTTGAAGCGGTCCGCCCCCGCTCTCATCAGGTCTGGCAAGATGTGCTTGGTCCCCAGCATTTTCAACTGGCCTGCTGGCTGGCTGCTCACTGTCAACAAAACATAGAGAGTGCGGCAACACGGGTATGGGCCGCCGGCGAATGCCTGAAAAAAGTGGGCGCCATGCTTACTACCCCCCTGTATCTGGACGAGGATAAAGATGATGGATGGATTCTCTTCAGAGCTGGAGCTTTGCGCATCTCTACCTATCTTACACAGGTCCAGGGCGAAGAGCAGAGCCTGATCTTCGCCGTTTGCTCCGCACCTGAGCAGAGCCAGGAGATGGAGCACATTCGCAAATATGCATCGGATAAGGAAAGGAGCAACAGCAGTGCGAGCTTATGAATACCAGCATATTGTTGGGTTTGAAGAAACCAACCTGGTTGGCAATGTCTACTATGTCAATCATCTCCGCTGGCAGGGTCGTTGTCGAGAGATGTTCCTGCGCGACCACGCGCCTGAAGTATTGGCTGAAATCGAAGCCGGGCTGGCGTTGGTAACGGTTCGCTGTTTATGTGAGTATGCAGCCGAGCTATTGGCGTTTGACCGTGTCATCGTGCAAATGCGCCTGGGCGCGCTGACGCAGAACCGTATTACACTGCTCTTTGAATACTGGCGCCAACAAGAGTCATCGAGACAACTGATTGCACGAGGCGAGCAACAGGTTGCCTGTATGCGCAGGAAAGGGGACGCGATGGAGCCAGTCCCCGTCCCAGCCCCTCTACTGGCAGCCTTGCAACACTACACCGACTAGTCAAAAAAGGGAAAGGAGCAGACTGATGAAGCAGCCTCTAGCCAAAAAAACGAGCAGGCGTCAGATGTTCAAGCAAATAGGCCAGGCAGGGCTGGGACTGGCTACCATTACAGTTATTGGGCTAGCAAGTCGAAACAACTGGCTTGAGAGTGTGTTTGGCCAAGCACCTTCGCTGTCTGCGTTGCCCTCGTTCCGTTTGCGGGAAATTTCCAGGCAGGCAAAGATGGCGGTGACGCATCAGAAAGTGTTGCTGGATCACCAGATCGACAATGTGATGCCCTGGATGAGTTCGGTCGGAGCTGCAGTCAGCGCGGCAGACTACAATAACGACGGCCTGATTGATATTTTCGTCTCTTCGTCGGGCCGCAACGCGCCCTGTCACCTGTTCCGCAACAATGGAGATGGCACCTTCACCGATGTAGCCGAGCAGGCAGGAATAGCCCATCTCAATCAAGAAGGCGGAGTGATGGACGCAGTCTGGGGCGACTTCAATAATGATGGCTGGCCCGATCTCTATATCGTCAAGTGGAGCGCCCCCAATCGCCTCTTCCGTAATAATGGGGATGGTACCTTCACCGATATTACGACATCCTCTAGGACCGGGTATCGCGGGAATGGCAATGCCGCCATCTGGTTCGACTACAATGGCGATGGGCTACTTGACCTATACATCGGTAACTATTTTCGCCCGGAAAATGACCTGTGGCACCTGCATACCACCCGTATCTTCCATAACGATTTTGAACATGCGCGAAATGGTGGTCCCAATGTGCTCTATCGCAATAACGGAGATGGCACCTTTACTGATGTCGCCCACGAATTGGGAGTTGATGATACAGGATGGACATTGGATGTAGGTGCTTGTGACCTCTTTCAGACAGGCTATATGGATCTCTACCTGGCCAATGACTTTGGCCAAGATATTCTTTATAAGAACAACGGAGATGGCACCTTCACAAATATTACCGCTCACGCTCTGCCAATCGATACGCGCAAGGGTATGAGTGTAGACTTCGCAGATCTGGAGGGAGACGGCTATCCCAGTATCTATGTCTCCAATATCACTAAGTCCGGCTATCTGGTCGAAGGGAACTTTCTGTGGCACAACAATCGCGATGGCACCTTCACCGATCATGCACCCCTTCTGGGTGTAGATAAGGCTGGCTGGTCATGGGGAGCCAAGTTCGTTGACCTGGACAACGACGGGGAAATGGAAATAATCGTGCTCAATGGCTTCGTCTCTGCCGGTCCGGGCGACTACTGGTTTGAGCTGGGGACGATGGCAACGACCCCAGACCTGGTTATTGATGATGCACGCAACTGGCCTCCTATCGGCGATAAGAGCATCTCCGGGTATGAGCAATCGGCCCTGTTTGTCAAGCAGGACAACCGTTATATCAATATTGCTGAACAGGCCGGGCTGACCGATCTCTACGATGGCCGTGGGCTCTGCCTGGCCGACTTTGATAACGATGGGCTGCCAGAACTCTTTGTAGCGAACCAGGGTCAGCCGTTCCAGCTCTATAAAAATGAGCCTGTGCAGCGCAACCACTGGCTCGGACTGCGGCTGATTGGGACGGGCCGCTCGAACCGGGACGCGATTGGGGCGCGCCTGACGATAAGCGCAGGTGGGCGACGCCGGGTGAAGTGGGTTGACCCTGGTAGCGGCTTTGCCTCGCAATCAGATCGCCGTCTTATTTTTGGCCTGGGTACACTCACCCACATTGACAGTCTTGAGATCCGTTGGCCAGATGGTCGCAGGGAAACTACGAGCAATCTCCCTATCGACCGCTATCACACCCTGAAGGAGGGGGAGGTAACCCAATGAGACTTACATCATCAGATCGAAAAATATCGCTGCCATCTATCCCCTCTGCCTCGTCCAAGCGGCGCTCACGTCTGCTTCTTGCAGTCTGGCTGCTTCTACTCATGCCGATGCTGCTGCTACTGGTCTCGGGGGTATACCTGTTCCTGCGGCCACGCGTGCAGGCCCTTTCGCTTCCCAGGCTGCCTGCACATCTTACAGAATCCGATCTTGGACTGGCCAACTGGCACGAATACCAGCAGCCTTTGCCACCACAGCCCTTGAGCGATCCACACTTGCCAGCAACGCCTCAAGTAGACTCCTCCCTTGCTCTGCTGGAAGATGCAGCGGGCCAGGCACTCCTCACCACAGGGCAGGTCGAACGCGGACTGGCCTACCTACAAGCCGCCGCACAATCTGATCCTGAGAACCTGCGCTATAACAACGATTACCGCGTGGCTCTGCGCGATCACCAGCGCTACACGACTGAATATACCTACTTTTCTCAACTGGCCCAGCATACCCACTCACCCAATGTCCTTATTGGGCTGGCATTAACCTATGTTGATCAAATGCGCTCCTGTCCTACTCCGCCTGATGGACTTGTCTGCCAGGCCCAGGAATCCTCACGCTCGATCAGCATCCTCGATACCGTGCTAGCAGCCCACCCGTATAATGTCGTGGCACGTTTTGCACGAGGATTGAACCATCTCTACTGGCCAAACCTGATGGGTCATCTTCCCCTGGCACAGGTCGATTTGCAGTACGCGGTTGCACTGAGCAAGCTACCTTCGGCCATGAGCTCAGCCTTTGCCCCCCAGGCTTATATGGCCCTGGGCGACGTTTTTGCCAAAGATGGCCAGGTGGAGAAAGCGCGCAACGTCTGGCTCAACGGCAAAGCCGTAGTTTCTGATTCTAGTATGCTGGATTCACGGCTCGCCATTGCAACGAATCAGCTGGTCAACGAGGAAAATGGCCCGCTGCGTGGCCTGGGCGTGTTTGTTGATACTAGCCTTGCTATATTCTGGAAGACTGGAAGGTGATGACTATGATACGCAAGATTGGCCGCTTCGAGGTGGTATTTCCCGGCCTCAAAGATCCGCGCCTGTTTATGATTAGCGTGTTGATTATCTATACCCTGGTGGGTCAGACGCTGCTCTCCTTTGACCATTCCTGGCTTCAGATAGGGATCTCGGTTCTGGTGGCTTGTACGCTGGATACACTGTTGAGCTTCTGGAAAACACGCCAGATCATCCTACCCGCGAGCGGACTTATCACCGGGCTCGGACTGGGATTGCTGGTGGAGGCGATCCCTCTGTGGCCATCTTTTGTCGCTCCAGCTTTGGCCATAGGCGCGAAAGCATTTATTCGCTTCCAGGGACGCAACGTGTTTAATCCCTCCAATTTCGGCCTGACCATCCTGCTGATCCTGGCGCCTACAACTGTGACCACGCTGGCCGCTCAGTGGAGTGGATCGATGCTGATCGTGATGATTATCCTTGCTATCGGCGGCTTTACATCTTTCCGGGTCTCACGCTGGGACCTGGTGCTCTCCTTTGTGGCCGGGTTCGCCGTCATGGCTCTGGTTGAAGATCTTGTCAAGCACAACGGTCTGGCCTTTGTCTATGGTCCAATGCTCGGGGCGGCCTTCCAGCTCTTTACCTTGAGCATGCTGACCGATCCAAAAACGACACCGGAGAGCAGGAAGATGCGCATCCTTTTCGGTCTGAGCATCGCCGTGGTCGATGGCGTACTGCGCATGATGAGCATTCAAAACTCTCCCTTTATAGCCTTGATTTTCATCTCGGCCTGCGTGCCCCTCCTGCGCTGGTTGACACCAATTTTCAAGATACAACTGGCGTCCTGGCGTGAGTCACACCAGGGCATACAAGAGCAGGGAGCCACCCAAAAAGGCAAAGATATACAGGATGTTGTCACCCAGTAGTGCTACACGCGCGAACGCGCTAATACAATAGCCAGTTGTTCCCTCCTGGAAGGAGAAACGCAACACCATCCCAAATTGAGCATTGTATCGGTACAGTCTCATACTTGATCAACACATGGACTGCGTATTGTTTTTTAACCATTGTATGGAAACGGAACGTGAACGTGCTTTGCAAAGGCGTTGAACTAGAAACTACGAGCGTCTACATAACGTGAACGTTTGAGCGTCTTTACACGCTACCAGTTCATAGTAGAGGAGACTTCTCAAGCCGTCTTACGTCAACGTTAAAGCAAAGGCGATTACTGATCTACTCTGCAGCATTGCGGAAAAACAGAGGCTTTAAGTTCTCTCGCAAGATCAGATGTACGTTTTTTACTTCTTTTTCCCGAAAGGGATGACAGCAACAATACGGAGTCCAGGCTATGAGTTAGCATGGTATAGTCTCCATAGAAGGCTAGGAAACGTACTCCAGGTAGGATGTGCGAAAAGGGGAAAAAAGAGAGCTGGTCTCTCACTCGAAGACCTATGTGATATAGGTCAAGTCGATTTTTCTATACTACGAAGAAGGAGCTGAGAGGATGTTACAACAACTTGATCGAGTGGAACTGAAGCAATCCCCCATTTTCCTGGATAGCGGCTGTCGCCGCCATCAGACTGTGACAATGCGCAATCAGGCTATAGAACAAGCCATTATGACGATGCAGCAGCGATATATGGACCAGTTGACACTTGCGGAGATAGCTGAATCGGCTAAATTGAGTCCCTCTCACTTCGACCGGGTATTTCATAGTATGGTTGGCATATCGCCCCATGTTTTTCTCGCGTCGATCCGCCTCAAGGAAGCCAAACGACTGCTGCTCACCACGACGAACAGTATCACAGACATTTGCTTCGATGTTGGCTATACCAGTCTGGGAACGTTTACCTCGCGCTTTACGCTCCTGGTTGGTCTGCCGCCGGGCCGCTTTCGTGAACTGGCCAAGAATCACATGATGCACACCTGCCCGGCAGATATTTCGGAAGTGCTCACACACTTCCAAAACCATCAGGCTCACTCAAAGGCTGGAGGAATCTGTGGAACGCTCCATACTTCGCAACCCTTCAAGGGCCTCATTTTCACCGGGCTTTTTACTACTCCCCTTCCGCAGAGACAGCCTGCAGCCTGCGTGATTCAGACGACGCCTGGTCGCTATTGTCTCCCACCTGTGTCTGATGGGAAGTATTATCTTTTTAGTGCAGCCGTCCATCACTCGCAAAGGTTCCTCTCGATCCTGGAACAGGGACCAGGATTGCTTGGTGGTCGGCATACGCCTCCGATTGTGGTCCGCAATGGGTCGGCAACTAAAGAGCGAGAGATCGTGCTCGCTCCTTCTAGCTGGGCTGATCCTCCTATTGCTCTGGCCTTTCCCTGGTTTTTCGTACAAAAATTCTGTCAACAATTCTGTTAAGAAGAGGAGAAGAGAGACGCCTGGTAGAGCGCGGAAAGGATTGTTATGCAACCATCATCGCTTCAGGTCTGCTTACTTGCAGGCAGCGCAGGGCACCCTTCGCACACACGGACCTGTCTGGATCTGCTCGCACAACAGTTGCGCCTCCTGGAAACGGACACCCACATCTGGGACCTGGCACAAACTCCTTTGCCGCTCTTCGATCCGCATTTCTATCCTGATCCCCACAAGAATGCCTCCGCCCTGGTCAGAAAGCTGGCGGCGCTCACTGAGCAGGCGGATGCATTTATCTGGGGTTCACCGGTCTACCACAACTCCTTTTCAGGAGTCCTGAAGAATGCCCTGGATAGCCTCTCGCTCCAGCAGTTTCATCATAAGCCAGTGGCGTTCGTCAGTTGTGGGAATAATGACCGTACTGCCAGCCAGCCATGCGATCAGCTCCGCTGCATCGCTCGTGGCTTGCACGCAGTGGCTATCCCAACGCAGATCGTGGCCCTGCCTACGGATTTTGTGCGTACTCAACAGGGATATATCCTCATCGATGAAGGTCTGAAAGCACGTTTGGCCTTGCTTGCGCAGGAGTTATGCTCCTATGCCCTCGCCCTGCGACACGTCCGCGCCGCCCTGGTGGAGGCAGCACTGCATGGCTCACCCAATGGTGTTCGCCATGAGGAGGCAAATGTCTAAGATTTGTGAAGATAATATGCGACACCTCTGGGCAGTGACACCAGGCGAGCATACTCTCTGAGCACTTGATCAAAGTACGGGTCTTTGGTCAAGCGCCTTAGGGACTGGTACTGATGATGACGAACGGTTTCCGCTGACTTGTGTATCAAGCTAGCCGTTTCAGAAAGAGAATGGCAGCGCTCCCCCTCCAGGCCCAGGCGCAAAATAAGAATACGTGCATCCAGTTCGTTAAGCAGACCCGAGGCTACACGCTCTTGCAATAGGGAAAGCAAGAGCGCTTTAGCCCTGGGCACAACAGCTGGCTTATCTAACGGGTGATCTTCATCCACGCTGTGATTTGACAATCGATTTGTCCTTTTTAGTGGCACATGAGGAATTGTGTCAGATTTGGCCAGATCAGCTTCCTCCCTACATTCCCTCTGTTGATTATCAGTCCTGAGAGGATGTTGGTGTATGTCCTATGGCTATGGGCTCTCCTGACTGACTCTGGCGAGACGCCTGCTTGATTAGATCCGCAGCCTTTTCCGCGATCATAATCGCCGCTGCGTTTGTGTGCCCGCGAACGATCATCGGCATGATAGATGCATCAACAACTCGCAGGTGTTCTACTCCATAGACTCGTAGTTCGCTGTCGACAACTGCCAGAGGATCCTTGCCCATTTTGCACGTCCCTACAGGGTGAAAGACGGTAGCGGCATGTTCACGGATAAAGTCCCCGATGTCCTTGTCAGATTGCACCTGTGGACCAGGCGCAGACTCTTCACCACGATAGGAGTCAAACGCGTGCGCCTGGGCCAGTCGTCGTGCGAGCTTCACTCCCTCAACCATTACCTGAAGGTCTTCTTCCTTCTGCAGGTAGTGAGGTTGGATGAGTGGGGAGTGCTGGGGATCGCGTGAACGCAGGGCGAGGTATCCTCTGCTTTTTGGAGAGAGCGAGATCGCGCCCAGGGTAAACATCTGTCGCTGATTCATG
Organism: Ktedonobacteraceae bacterium; assembly: GCA_035650355.1. Taxonomy (GTDB): domain Bacteria; phylum Chloroflexota; class Ktedonobacteria; order Ktedonobacterales; family Ktedonobacteraceae; genus DASRHT01. The sequence goes on along the minus strand of DASRHT010000083.1, from coordinate 21,323 downwards.
ATGTCTGGCGGGAAGAAGGGCATGGGAGCAAAGGTGATTTCCAGATCTGGCGCGGGCAGATCTTCACTGGTTTTGTAAAATGCTGCTGCCTCTCCAACATTTGAGGTAAGTGGCCCCCTTCTAAACAGGCTGAACTTCAAGCGATTGCTCAGGTCCTGGACATTAGCAAGCGTGATAGGGCGAGTTGCAGCATAACATATCGGGCTAATCAGATGGTCGTGCAAATTCTGCCCCACGCCTGGTAGATCTGCGATCAGGGGGATAGCAAGGGCCTGGAGCTGGTCGGCTGGACCAACACCGGAGAGCAGTAGTAACTGGGGGGAGTTGATAGCCCCTGCACACAGAAGGACTTCCCGTGAGGCTTCGGCCTGTTCTTCTTTCCCTTGATGGGTATAAGCCACCCCAACAGCACGTCTTCCATCAAACAGAAGATGCTGCACCAGTGTATCGGTCAGGACGCTCAGGTTAGGTCGCTTGAGGGCGGGTCGCAGATAAGCGTCAGCAGTACTGTCGCGCCTTCCTCGTTTCTGGGTCACCTGCACAAGCCCTATTCCCTCCTGCGTCTCGCCATTAAAGTCAGGATTGCGGGGAAGGCCGATCTCTACACCAGCCTCTACAAATGTTCGGGAAAGGATATTAGGAGAGCGCTGGTCGTTGACAGAGAGTGGCCCAACGGCTCCATGATACATGGATGCACCGCGCTGCTGGTGTTCTGCTTTGGTGAAGTAGGGGAGCACATCAGTATAGCCCCAACCTACGTTCCCGCTATCGCGCCATTGATTATAATCATACGCGTTTCCTCTGATGTACACCATGATATTCATCGAGCTTGATCCGCCCAGCATCTTCCCTCTAGGCCAGTAGAGAGGACGATGATGCAATTGCTCCTGAGCTTCCGTCATGTACGCCCAATCATAAGGCGTCTGGAACAATTTGGCGAAATCAATAGGAATATGTATTTCTCGTTTGGTATCTGGACCTCCTGCCTCGATAAGCAGGACATGCACAGACGGGTCTTCGGTCAAGCGATTAGCTAAAACGCAGCCGGCGGAGCCTGCGCCGACTATAATATAGTCGTACATGAAAATACCTCCTTTGAGTGAACTCTCTGCTGACTTCAAATGTCCTCTACCTGTTGGGATAAGCAAGCTCAGGGACGGTGAGCAGATGCCAGGAAAATTGGCATGGCCACGAAGAATCTGCCTTCCTGCGTCCGACGTTTCTGCTCGGCCAGCCAGGCATCTGCTTCGTGCTGGCTGAGGATGCCTGCTGCAACACCAGCATTCGCCATACCAGGGAGGATAGGAGCGTGAAGATAGTCAGTAAAGATTCCCGTTTTCACTTCAATCGTCACCTCGACAAAGCCAGCATCCAACAGCAGGCTGCGGTAACGGCGGCCAATCCAGCGACTTGCGACGACATGAGAGAATGCTTTCATCAATTCCTGCGTCAGTTCCTGATCATCGGCATCGATAGCCCACATATCAGCATCCGGATCTAGCAGCACTATTCTCCCGCCCGGTGCCAGTACTCTGCGGGCTTCGAGGAGTGCCTCTGCTGGGTGCGCAAGATGCTGATAGACACGCTCGGCACGGTAGAGATTCAACGTTCCCTCTCCAAATGGAAGCGATGTGGCATCTGCGATACGAAAATCTTCACCAGGGAAACGCTGGTGCGCAGTTTCGATCATCTGCTGGCTGATGTCGACGCCAATCGCCTGCATTCCCCGCGCCTTTAGTTCAACCACAGCACGCCCGGTGCCACAGCCCACATCGACTACCCTCTCTCCCGGCTGGCCGTGAAGTAATTGATATGACCTCTCTCTCAAAGACACCGATTGGGGAAGCGCTTCGATCCGGTCCAGGAAAGCGATAAACTGTTCCGCACGCTTTGTGGCATCAACATCACTAAAACTGCCAAAATCTTTCACCTCTTGATCTGTATGACTACTCAAAATCATCTTCCTTTCTATAAGTTCACATGACGAAAAGTTTCCCCCTGATGCTCCCTCTGTGCCTGCCCCTGGTCGAAATACTAGAAAAGCACAGGCAGATGGTCCAGTCCCAGAGCCAGCGAACCTGGACGCCAGACCAGGGACTGCGGATCGGTTTGCAAGCGCAGGTGGGGCAGGCAGTGGATAAGCGTGCTAATTGCAATCTGTCCTTCGAGACGGGCTAATTGGGCTCCCAGGCAAAAGTGTATTCCCTTGCCAAAGGCGAGGTGTGGATTTTCCTGGCGAGTAATATCCAGGGTGTTGGGTTCAGCAAAAGCCTGATCGTCGCGGTTGGCCGAGGCCAGCGAGATGATCACTTGATCACCACGACGAATCAATTTGTCTCCCAATAGGACATCCTCGCTTGCCCAGCGCAGGGTCGCGTGCATAAATGGGCTACGATAGCGCAGGAACTCCTCTATCGCGGTTTTGATCAACGCGGGCTGCTGGCGAAGTAAGGCCAGTTGCTCGGGATGCGTCAGCAGGGCCAGCATACTCGTGCCGATCAGGCTACCCGTAGTATCATGCCCAGCAACGATCAGTAAGAATACCATAGTGACTAATTCCCGAGTTGAGAGCTGCTCGCCTTCGGCCCGAATCCACGAACTTACCAGGTCATTGGTAAGAGTCTTGCGCCTGGTCTCAATCAAGGCATGCAGGTAGAGATAAAATGCCTGAAGATGCGGGCTCACCTGCGCCGATGCCACCGGGTCGCCCAGGGCATCGGCAATTGCCTTAGTCCATGTGTGTACCTGTGGGCCATCCGACATGGGAATGCCCAGCATCTCCAGAATCACCTTGAGCGGCAGCGGAAAGGCAAACTCTTCGATGAGATCCATGTGTCCCTTTGCCGCTACGGCGTCGATGAGCTCATCAGTAATCTGCTGAATGCGTGGCCGCCACTGCTCTACCCGCCGCGGCGTGAAAGCAAGATTGGCAAGTGACCGCAGACGAGTATGATCGGGAGGATCAACATCGGTCATCATCAAGGTCATGAGGTCTGCGGCTGAAGGCTGCGAGGCGGGTAGAGCCTTGCGTGCCTTTGGTGAGAGCAGATTCTTTCTATCTTTGATAAAACGCTGATCACGCAGCGCGATCTCAGCATCTACGTAGCGTGTAATCAGCCAGGTACTTTGCCCACCGGACGATGCGAGCTGATGAACCGGGTCATCTGTACGTAACCAGGCAAAAGCGGGATAGGGATCGGCCTTAAAAGCCGGGGAAGTGAGATTGAGTTCCAGAGATTGACTCACAGTCTTTTTCCTCTCGGTGTATTGAGCGATCTGGCTGCCTGCACGGCGTTTAGAAGGCTACCGGCAAATAGTTCACTCCTAGAATCATCGCACCTGGACGCCAAGCCAGGGACTGCGGATCGATCTGCAAGCGCAGATGAGGCAGACGGCGTACAAGCGTGCCAATCGCGATCTGCGCTTCGAGGCGAGCTAGTGACGCCCCAAGACAGTAGTGTATCCCCTTGCCGAAGGCAAGCTGCCGATTCTCCTGGCGTGTAATATCCAGGATGTCGGGTTCAACAAAAGCCTGGTCGTCGCGGTTGGCCGAGGCCAATGAGACGAGTGCCAGATCGCCACGACGGATCAATTTGCCTCCCAGCACGATATCCTCGCGCGCCCACATATCTGTTGCGTGCATAAGCGGGCTATGGTAGCGCAGAAACTCCTCTATCGCGGTTTTGATCAACGTAGGCTGCTGGCGAAGTAAGGCCAGTTGCTCGGGATGCGTCAGCAGGGCCAATATACCATTGCTGATCAGACTGCCTGTAGTCTGGTGCCCGGCAACGATCAGCAAGAAGATCATGGCTACCATTTCTCTGACCGAGAGCCGCGACTCGTCCCGAATCAGCGAACTTATCAGGTCATCGGCGAGGGCCTGGCGCTTGGTCTCAATCAATGCCAGCAAGTAAACATTCCAGGCGCGAAACTGTTCGCCCACTCGTTGAAACGCCACCGGGTCGTCGAGCGCATCCACGATCTGCCTTGCCCATGTGTGCAACTGTAGGCTGTCTGTGTCTGGTACGCCCAGCATCTCCAAAATGAGCTGGAGTGGCAGCGGAAAGGCAAACTCTGCGATAAGATCCATGTGGCCCTTTGCCGCTACGGCGTCGATGAGCTCATCAGTAATCTGCTGAATACGTGGCCGCCACTGCTCCACCCTCCGCGGCGTGAAGAACGGGTTGACCAGCGAGCGCAGACGGGTATGATCAGGCGGATCAAATTTGCCCATCCCCGTGCTGAAGAGATCATCTATCGAGGAGTGCTGGTGAACCAGTGCCTCGGGGGGCAACACCTTCCTCTGATCTTTGGTAAATCGCTCGTCGTGCAGCACAAACTCTACTTCCGCATAACGGGTAATCAGCCAGGTATTGTGGCCAGCAGACGAGGCGAGCTGGTACACCGGGTCGTGCGCACGTAACCTGGCAAAGGTAGGGTATGGGTTGGCCTTAAAAGCCGGTGAAGCAAGATTGAGTTCCGTGGATTGATTCATGATCTTCTCCATGCCCTGGAACAAACAAAACAGTACAGGTAGACTTCCTCCTTAGTTTAGATGATTTTTTGCTTTTTCTCTTCTTTGAGTTTGCTTCTTTTGAAGGGCGTTCTTCTGGCAACTTTTTCAAACAACCTGCGTTTTTTGAGCATACAGAAGCTCTGAATGCAGCAATCTGGAAGAAGCATTCTTTTCATAAACACCCTATACTGGATAATAGGAGAAAGCGGGTGAAACCGCTCTTCCTATGGTACAAAGTAATGTGGCGTTGTCTTGTTCAACTAATGAAAGAGGTTGTATTAACATGAGTACTAACCCATCCAATCATGTCTACGGGGTCATTTTAAACAGTACCCCGCAACACGTCTGGCAGGCACTCACCGATCCCACTCAGACTCAAAAGTACTTCTTTGGCTCCCGCATTGAAGTTGAGTCAGGCTGGAAAGCGGGCTCAGACTACCGCTTCACTGATACTCAGGGCCAGTTGACCTCGTCAGGCCGAATTCTGGAGGCCAAGGCGCAGAGCCATCTGAAAATGACCTTCAAGCCCGCCTGGCTGCCTGACGCGAAGCCTTCAACCCTGAGCTGGGAGCTTCAAGCGTTAGACTCTTTGACTCTGCTTCAACTGACCCACTCGGATATAGATGATGCGACCTTTGAGGGTGCGCAGATGGGTGTAGGGTGGATCTTTGTCCTCTCCAGCCTTAAGAGTTTGCTCGAGACAGGCAAGGCCCTGCCTGTGCCTTCTGTCCTGGCTGGCTAGGCTACTGCGTCTCATGTCCATGACGTTTGACCTGTCATGCCCTATGCTTCTTTGGGGCTGACAGATCTTCGTCTGCTTTCTACCAGGTCGGGATACGTTATATGCGGTCCATATATCAGGATGTCGAGACTTCATCCTGAAAGGAGAGCATGATGCTAGATCATATTGGTGTGTCGCTCCTCAATACCGGCGATCTGACGATGGAAGAGATTGTACAGTATGCCCAGGAAGCCGAAGCTTTAGGGTACGAGGGCTTCTGGGTCGGGGAAGGAGATGGGAAAGAAAGCTTTGCTGTGCTTGCAGCCGTTGCTGCTCAGACCAGAACGCTTAGCCTGGGAACAGGTGATGTGAACTTCTATTCCCGGACACCTACTCTGCTGGCTATGGGTGCTGCGACTATCTCGCGGCTCAGCGGCGGTCGCTTCCGATATTATGGAATTGGGACGGGTGGCGGAAGCTGGATGGAGGCTGCACATGGTATCCCTCTTGATCATCCCCTTCAGCGAGCCAGAGAAACCGTTGATATTCTGCGGGGCATCCTGGTTTCTCAAGAGGACGAGAAAGCGGCAACTGCTATCACAGGTCTCCCCAGTGATGCTGTTGTGAGAGGGGGTCCAACCAGGCGTTTCTCCTACCAGGGTAAAATGTACAAATTATTTCAATTTCGTCTGCGCGAGGGCCCTCTGGAGAATCCGCCAGGTATTTATCTATCAGCGCTGGGGCCTAAAATGATCGCATTAGCTGCTCGCGTGGCTGATGGGGTTGTGTCCAACGGTCTCTCCGAGGCATCCTACAACCGGTATCGAGCCATCTTTGAGCAAGAGTCGCAGGCTATCGGTCGCGACCCCAGCGAGATCAAACTCTTTACGCTAACCATGACGACTGCCGACGAGAGTGGTGAGGCCTTAGACGCTTTGAGAATGGGCCTGACCTACTTCTTTGGTGCTCCTCATTTTTTCCCTGTGATGGAGGCGTCTGGGTATGGTCCGGCAGTTCGGGAGCTATGCGAGGTCTGGCGTACAGAAGGCATTCTTGCTGCACGCCGCCTGGTAACAGATGACATGATGGAGCAGTTTGCTGTGGTTGGATCACCAGAACAGCGCCGCCGAAAAATGCGCTGGCTGCTGGATCATGGTGTCTATCCCATCCTGTACCCCATTTGTCGCCAGGGACATGCGAAAGAGGATAGTTTCACTACTATGCGATCTGTTGCCCAGTATATGAAAGAAACGGCTCCTGCGAGGAGCGCCTTGTCATCACATGAAGAGGCCTTATGCTTGAAACCGGAAAAGATATAGCCACAATTCGCCAGGAACTGCCAATCGTTACAGACCAGATCTATCTGAATACAGGCGTCTTCGGACCATTACCCCGGAGGACAGCGCAAGCTATGGGAGAATGGGTACACAAAGAGAGTGTTGATGGGCGTTTAGGGGTGAAACCTTTTGCAGCCGCAGGCAAGTTGTATGCTGCAGCACGCGAGTATGTTGCACGCCTGCTGAACGCCGAGAGCGAGGAGATTGCCCTAACAAACCATACGGGCGAGGGGCTAAATATCATCTGTAATGGTTTCAACTGGCAGCCAGGGGACGAAGTGATTATTACTAACCATGAGTATGTCAGTTTGATCGTCCTGATTGATCATCTGTGTGCTCGCTATGGCGTGATTGTACGTGTCGCTGACCTGGGGCAAAGCGGAGATCAGTCGGCAGATGAGGCTATTGCCAGGCTGATTACATCTCGAACCCGTCTGATTGTCCTTTCACATATTGCGTACCTGACGGGGGAGGTCCTGGATGTGCAGGCCGTAGCGGCACTGGCACGTCGATCTGCAATTCCACTACTGGTGGATGGTGCGCAGGCGGCAGGGGTGATTCCACTGGACATGAAAGCTATGGATATCGATTTCTATGCTTGCCCTATGCAGAAATGGCTATGCGGACCAGATGGGACTGGTGCCCTCTATGTGAGGCGCGAGGCACTTGATCAGCTACAACCAACCTATGTCGGGAGTCTGTTCTCGGTGAAATTCGAGGCGCTGGTCAAGTGGGCCAGGTGGACCTTCCACGATTCGGCACAACGCTTTGAACAGGGAGGACGGCAAACTGCGGGAGTCGTTGGGCAGATTGCTAGCCTGCGCTGGTTGGAGGAAACTATTGGATACCCCTGGATCTTTGAGCGCATTCTGTCTTTGAGTGGCTATGCCTACAACGTGCTGAAAGAGCTGCCAGGGCTGACTGTACTCACTCCTCATCCTGGCTCAAGCGGATTGCTCACCTTTACCCTCGATGGCTGCGATGCCGAGACTATTGTTCATCGGCTCGAATATGAGCACCATATTTATCTGCGTACAATCCTTGAATTCAACGCCTTGCGCGTCTCTACTGGCTTTTATAATACACCAGAAGAGATCGACAGCCTGGCCAGGGCGCTGTACACATTGCAGCATAGTTGAGTACACATGTAGACTGGAGATTTCCCCTCTCTGCAAGAGGGAATCTGGTGAAATGGAGAACCCTCATGACTCTCCAACCGTCTGGGACCGCGGATCTGGCTGCGATCAAAGCACGCCAGCGACACGGGTGGGCCGCTGGCGATTATTCTGTTCCTGGAGCGTGTCTCGTCGTGGTATCTGAGAATCTCTGTGAGGCCGTTGAACTACGTGCCAATCAAAAGGTGCTGGATGTTGCTACTGGTAGTGGCAACACAGCTATTGCAGCCGCACGACGTTTTTGTGAGGTAACGGGCATTGATTACACTCCCTCTCTCCTTGAGAGGGCGCAGGAACGAGCGTCGGCTGAGCGACTCCCAGTGACATTTCTTGAGGCCGACGCAGAAAATCTCCCCTTTCCTGCTGCCTCTTTCGATGTGGTCCTTTCGACCCTGGGAGTGATGTTTACTCCCAATCAGGAGCAGGCCGCAAACGAACTGCTGCGCGTCTGCCGACCGGGCGGGAAAATTGGTCTGGCCAGTTGGAGTCCAGGTGGTCTGTTTGGCCAGATGGGTCGTGTGATGGCGACATATGTACCTCCACCAGCAGGTTTGAGGCCACCCGCGCTCTGGGGAACTGAGGAGCGTATACAGGAACTCTTTGGTACAGAGATTACATCCCTCCAGGCAACACAACGCATTTTCTTCCATCGCTATCGCTCAGCTCAACATGCAGTAGAGATCAGCTGCACATATTATGGTCCTGTTGCAATGGCTATTCAGGCACTTGAGCCCGCGACCCGTCAATGCCTGTATCGCGATCTCCAGGTTGTTTTTGAGCAGGCAAATCAGTCCTCTGATGACACATTGGTTGCTCCTGGCGAGTACCTGGAAGTGGTAGCGGTGCGCCGCTAAACCCTGGCATCTTTTATGAGTCATCCCGAACTTGATACCGTTGGCAAACCCTTGCCGAACCCGCTACTTTGGCCTGGCGAAAACGAGCTTGCAGCACCTTTTTACCGCTGCCGCTCTCAATCTGGTTCGCCTCGATGCCCATCTTGCAGGCAAAAAGGCCGCCAAAACGCGAATGTCGCGCTTTGCGGCCTTAGCTCCCATTGCCTTGGCGAGCTAGTTTGAGGGTTCGCCAACAGTATCAATTTGGGATGACTCATAGCGTGAGTTGAGGCTGATGCCTAATGGCAGGTATAGTAACTCTGCTAAATTCCACATAGTAGGCAACTAGCAGCAGGGCCTCCTCATAGGCAGCATAGAGGCCGTGCAAGTCGGGTCGGCTGATAGGCAGGCCACCCCCAATAAGACCACCGCTGGCGAGCAAACCAGGAGTGCCCTGTATACCTGTATGGAGGTAGACTGAGAGCATATAGGCATGCTCGATTTCATGATAGATGGAGAAGATAAAGAGCAGCCAGAGGAAGGGATTTTTTCGGAAAAAGAACATCAAAATGATGGCAATGAGGAGAACCCAGCTAGTCCAAAGAAAATGCACCCATTCGGTATTGAGCACACCGATGATCCCCGCTGCCTGGTTTCCCGTGAGTCCCAGAAGATGTATTTCCACCAGTTGCGACATATGCTCAAAGAAGTGTGCCGTCTGGCTGGCAAGCAATAGAAAGAGCAGCGCTAACCACCCGTGTTGCCGGGAGATATCCCTCATCTGATACAATATGACCGGCACCCAGGCAGCCAGCACCAGCAGTCCAACCAGCCAGAGGGTCCAGTTAAAGGCCAGGAGTGCAAGGATCAATGCCGCCGATATCCCCATGCAGACGCATAACAGGGGAAAAGGAACGGCGTGGAGCGCAAGAAAATGCTTGTACAACGGTTTCATCATCGAACGAGGCTCCTTTTCTCTTTCTCTTTTTTTACCGCACTCATTTAGCTACACTACGAACATACCATTTTTACAGAATAGTTCGTCATCCACCCAAACTTCACCTCCGGTACGCAGGTCGCAGATCATGTCCCAATGCAGAAGAGACTGGTTCACTCCACCTGTAGCTGGAAAGCTCGCACCCAGTGCAAGATGAAATGTACCGCCAATTTTCTCATCAAGGAGGATATTTCCGGTACAGCGGTCCAGATGATCATTGTTCCCAAAGGCAAATTCTCCCAGGCGGCAAGATCCTGCATCCAGACTCAGCATCTTTTCGAGAAATGCCTGCCCCTGAGCGGCATGGGCCTCAATGACGACCCCATCTTCAAAGCGTAGACGTATATCCTCTACCGTGTAGCCATTCAGCGAGGCTGGGAAGGTATAGCGCACGTAGCCACTGGCTGAGTTTTCTACCGGACCGGTAAAGAACTCTCCTCCAGGAAAATTGTAATGCCCAGCATCGTTGAGGAAGAGACGCCCATCGATGGAGAGCCGAAGGTCGGTATCCTGACCGATGATACGGACGTTGCGTTTCCCATGCAACCACTGTATCAATCGCTCCTGTTTTTGAGACAATGCTTGCCAGCAATGTATAGGATTCTCATCATCGACAAAACAGCCATGATACAGCAGATCCTCGAAATCACTGAGTGACATCGACGCATCCTGAGCATACGCATTGGTAGGGTATAAGGTAAGAGAACGGCGCAGCAAACCTTCGTTGCTCCGCCGTCGAAAGGTCTGCACGACCTCTTTGCGCGCCTGATTATAGAAGATGAGGCGTGACGGATCAATAGCATTGAGATCCTTCGTATTTTCCTGCGAGGAAATATCAAGGACGGTTTCATACTCTTCTGCTATCAAGCTTTCGGTGGAAGGGAGAGCAGAGAGTTGTGCTTGTGAGCCTTCCTTCAAGAGAAGTTCTTTCATGCCTGGCAGGATAGGAAAGATTTCGGGGTAAGCTCCAACACGCAGCGCCTCGCGCACGACCTCCCGGATCAGGGAGATCGCCACCGGCTCCGCGCGAATTGCTAGTCGCTCCTCCGGCTGCACATGTAAGGAATAGCAAACCAGGACGTGCGCCATACGTTGGATACGAGGATCAGTCATAGAATACCTCCCGGGCATAATGGTTCTCTACTCTGCTGCTGCTGCTCCTATTGCATTATAAAATAAAATAGCATGCTTCTAGAGTAAATGCTTCTTTCAAATTGCTCGATCAAGAGGAAGCAAACGGTGTCGAGAGGCGCCGCTGGATGGAGATCATGAGTGGAAGGTGGACTGAACCTCTGAAAGACGGCTCTCCGTCATCTTCTGGGCAAAAAGTTCATCAACAAGGAGCCCTGGCAACCTTTGCCCACTCCGAAAGCGGGCAGCGAAAAAGGGAAAGGGTGCTGATAAGCTCATCCTTCACAGAAAATGACGGAGAGCCGTAAAATGGGTTCACTCCAAGGACTGATCTCTGGCGTCTAACCAAGCAATTCACTGCGCATAAGTTTAAAAAGATGTGTGAGATGGGTCAAAGCAGCTTCGAGCGCTTCAGAGAAGGAGTCTGCATACCCACTAGCCTCCAGGCATTTCCATGCATACGTGCCCTCCATACGGGCCATAATGGAGATAGTAATGGGCAAGGTGGAGAGCTTTTGCATCAGTTCAGCTTCTAGTTGTTTGAGTCTCTCCTCTTCTCTCTGTTGCTGCTCCTGAGGACCGAGATCGATCACCTCCCAGCGGATCACTCCTCGGATTTTTCCAATAATATCAAACCCCAGGTGCTCAAATAACCTGGTGTCGTTCTCATAGTGCTCAATATCAGTACTGACAAACAAGCAGCCTATATTAGGATCTGAGGAATCCTCCACCACTGAGACACGACGCCCAAGTGCCCATTGGAGCATATGCGCCGCCTCCTGGAGCGATTCCCGGCGACATAGGACTTTGATCCTGGCTGGTTTGTGAATCAGAAGGTGATCATTTGTTCTCATACTAGCGTTCCCTGGCGTGATAGTCACGGGCCATCCCAGGTTTGCGCATGAATCGTGAAGAGACTACATTTCTTCCACCAGAGAAACTTCATATCCAACACGCATTCTCAAACCTGGGATAACTCAGACGATTGGTGTCAGTGAGCAAACGCACTTTTACTTGAGCAGCGGGTTCACCATATACTATGGTGCTGTCGCAGTAGCAAAATTCCGTTGCCTGGAGGCGGATTGATCTCACTCACACTAGTCGTTCAGCGTCGGCGCAGTCTTACGGCTTCCGCCAGGCACCAATATGGGTCTTCACTCGTTTGAGTATGGCAACTGGAGCCCCGTCGGGATCATCCATGCGATAAAGCTCGACTTCCGTTTCTGGGCGGGTGCCACCACCTTGACCGATGGGCGGAATGTGAGTAATATTGTGTTCAAGAAGGATGGGAGTTTTGTTGAAGACCGTCATGCCCAGATCGGACAGATCGAACTTCATATATCCATACATCTGGCACATCTTGGGGGAGTCGGCCACGTCAGGGTAGGTTGTCCCGGGGCGAACCTGACCACCTGATGGCATCCCAATGGTGTCGTTAACACTTGCATGGATCTTGCCAAACTTCTCGCTCACACCATCGACCGAAAGTTCGCGCATCGTAATATCTACAGAAGCTTCTTGCCAGTCGGCTGAGGTTGGCGTGGCCCGCTCAATGGCATAGAATCCGTGGAATTCGATAGTCTCCTCGCCATACCCTTGCACAGCAATGGTGTCCCAGGTGATGAAGTTCAAGCGATCTGTCCCCCCCTCCGGCATCGTAAAGAGATGCAGCTCGGAAAGGCTCTTGGGGCTTGGAACCAGGGCTTTAACTGTTGGTTGCTCTGTCTTTTGAGCCATGATATTCTCCTTTGATAAGAGATAGACAACGTGTATACAGCTTGCGTAAAACTACGGGATGGCCTACTTCGAGGTCTGCTCTTCCTGGATGTCTCTCTATCGACACTATACCCTATTCGCTGCGATATAGCTTCTTATGCATTGCGTCTTTCCTGAAACGATGAAAAGTCGACTTCCGTGAACAGACCTGCGTAGTTACGTGTAAACAATCATATCGGTCGGTGTCCTATACATCTTCAGGATGTTTGCTGCATTCGATGATCGAAATTGCAGACTGAGTTGAAAGAATAGGTCGGGTTGGGATAACCCGCTCAAAGATCAGACCAGCTTCTTCAACGAGGTATTGAAACTCATCTGCCGTCCTTTCCTGTCCTCCGATGACCGCCAACAAAAACAGATCCAAAAACTTCCCAATGTCAGGCATATTCTTTGGCATAAGGACTTGTTCTATGATGAGCAGTCTGGCTCCTGGCCTCATTGCAGCGCGACAGTTGCGCAAAAGAGTCAATACATGAGCATCATCCCAATCATGAATAACAGTTTTCAGAATATAAAGGTCTCCCCCATTGGGTACTGATACAAACATATCTCCTGCCTCTACCTGGCATCTTCCCCCAATTTCTGTCGTCTGGATTTGCTCTGAGGCCTTTTCTGTGACAAATGGCAAATCGAAAAGAATGCCGCGAGACTCATGATGTGCTTGTAAGATCAAGGTTAATAGTTTTCCCCACCCACCTGCGACATCGACGATGAGGCGATAAGGCGCGAAGTCATAAGCATCAAATATGGCTTCGATCTCCCCGGCTGAGAGATGAGATAACGCCTCATAGCAGAGCTTCTGTTCGTCTGGATGTTCATCCAGGTAAGCCCAGTACGTTTGCTTATAGAGATGTTGAAATGAATTCTCACCGGTTCGTATACTCTGTACGAAATTTCCCCAGGCAGTCCACTGGACAGGTGTATGACAGAGTAAAATGAGTGAACGCATGGTATGAGGAACATCTGATCGCAACATCTGTGACGTATCAGTCAGGTGAAAACGTCTCTGGCCATCTTCCCCAAACACACCTATGCTTGCTAATGCTCTTAACAAACGATAAAGCGTCGGTGCATGTGCCCCACAGTTCTGCGCCAACTCATCTACGGTCATAGGACCACTGATTAATAGATCTGGGATATTCAACTGTACAGCAGCATTTACAGCTTGCGCAATTTGCCCGCCGGTAATCATGCGCCAGAGAGTTAGCTGAGGAATATCCTGAATGCTGTTGTCGCCAGAGTTCTGATCAATGCTACTCATCGCTGTATCTCCTCATTGAGCAATATTTTTTGTCAACATGTTTTATGATAGTATGTTTATGCTAAGCATGCTTCTTCAAGATTGCTGCATTTACCTTGCCCCACTTTAGGAGCGTGCTCTCTGAAAAAAGGCAGTGCTGGGCTATCTCAGCCCAGTGGCTTTTGAGCCACAGCAGACGTCATCCCCTCTTTGGGGACTCTATGAAAGTGGGTCAATCTCAGAAATTGAGTTCAACCAAGAGATCAGAGGTGGTCTTGCAAATGCAGATTCTAGGCTAAGCGGTTACTGGTGAGAGTGAAAGTCTTGAACATATCGAATACGAAGCCTTTCAGTGATGACTTGCGGATCAGTAGTGCCTGCTGTTTCTGAAGCGAGGAAATCTGCCACAGTGATTTGTCTGCCTAAATTCAGGGAAAGCGTTCTTGGTTTCACTTCAAACCCTTTACTATAGAGCCATAATGTTTTGACTACTTGGAATTGAGTAAAATGCCCAAATTGAAATGGGACAATCACCACTCTTTCTCTTGCCTCTTCTGGTAATAATTTTATCATTTCTCCTACTCCTCGATACCATTCGCTTTTGGTTGCGCTTTTCACTCCACCTGTAGGAAAAACTCCAACGGCATGACCATTGGCTAAGAACGATACTGCATTCTTCATCGCAGTCGCATTCATCGCTTTCGCTTCTTTTTGCGTCGATAAGTTGTTTGCATTGAATAAACGCATCCATATATCCCGATTGAAGATATTGAGTCTATTGCTTACTAATGTTCTTGGTATCACTGGTAGGATATATCCTTCATGGTGCATATCTAATGCGTCAGTCAAACGCACAGAAAGAGCATAGGGTTTGCCAATAATCTTAATATCATTTCTTCCTTCTTGCCCTAATGCAGCAAGAAGTAAAAAATATTCCAGACCATTTCGATGGTCTCCAATAAAGAGCACGCCTTTGCCAGTTCTATTCCATCCTGAAGTATCTCCGTGTATGGCAATGGGGAGTTTTGCTAATCTGAGGTACTCTGCAAACGCATAAGGAAGGGCTAATTCTGAAGTCATCTCCTGTAACGCTTGAAGAAATTTTGGAACTCTTCTTCTTGGTTTCACTTGGTCACACGTTCCTGTTTCAAGTTCGCTTGCTCTAGTCTACGATATAGAAGGAACTCATACGCAAAGTGCTCGCTCCTTGATCAAGGAGCGTGCTTCTATCAAGTATAAGTATAGGAAAATAGTGCGTCCCTGTCAAACTATGAAACGAGCTTGGGGCGTTCGTTGTTTTTTTGCAGAGGGGCTCGTAGTCAGTCCAGTTGGTTTTTGACGACAGGAGAAAAATCAGGGAGTTTGACCAATTGACCTCTGTGCTTTTCTTCTGTACAATCTTGAAGGAAAGCAGGCGGACAGAGGCGAGATGACAAGCCTCCTGGAGGATCTATACGTGAAGAACAGAGCAACGTTGCATGTTGGCGGGATGTTCCGCACGTATGTCGTGCATCTCCCTGCTGCTTACACACTGGGGCGTGCATATCCACTCGTGCTGGCCTTTCATGGTCGCGGAACGACAGCAGGCTGGATGGCTCGTCGAACGCATCTCAATAGCGTGGCAGATGAACATCATTTTATGGTAGCCTATCCCAATGGGTATAAGGAGCAGTGGGGTGATGGACGGGGCAACACGCCTTCGGAACGAGATGGAGTAGATGATGTCGCTTTTATCGCGACTCTGATAGAGACACTTCGCACACAACTGAATATCGATCCCCGGCGCATCTACGCCACAGGCATATCCAATGGCGGCTTCTTTGCCTTCCGTCTTGGCTGCCTACTCGCAGAAAAAATTGCGGCGATAGCGCCGGTCGCGGCAACACTGCCTGCCAGTCTGACCGCTGCACCTCCGGCAAATCGGCCTGTGCCTCTGCTGCTTATTCATGGCACAAAGGATCGACGGGTACCCGCCAACGGCGGGATAATGGGCACGGGCGGCCATATTCTCTCCACCACCGAAAGCGCCGCCTTCTGGGCCAAGCGCAACGGCTGCTCCGTTGGCACCCCCATCACTGAAACGCTGCAAGCTCGTGCCAACGATGGCACATGGGTACAGCACACTCGCTATCCCGGCTGCGAACCTCAGGCTGGCGTAGAGCTCTATACTATTGTCAATGGTGGTCACACCTGGCCAGGAGGCTTTCCATACCTTCCGGCTACGATCATTGGTAAAACCTCGCGCAATCTCGACGCCAGCGCCACCATCTGGGACTTCTTTGAGGCTCATCCTATGTGCTGAAGCGCAGAGAGACCAGCAATGGCGTGGGTGAGCCCGGTCCGACTTCGTATCATAGTGCTTGCCAGCCCATGTTCGCAATTCACGGCGCTCAGGATGGTGATCGCGTAATGCTTCACATCATTGCTTAAATCCACTCCACCTCACAAATCGCCAGGTCGAAGGACTACTGCGCGACCATAGCCGCCAGGCTGTGAAGGGCGGTGCTCTCCATCACCGGCTGGCAGGCGCCTTGAGCATACGCGAGCAGCAAGGTATAGGCCGTTCTGGCCTGCTCCCACTGGGCGTTCAGTTCATACGCCCGTCCCAGGTGGGTGTAAAGATGCTCAATCTCTGGCGCGGGAAGCGTGGCTTCCAGGCTATGCGATTGCACCGGCTCGGCTAGCAGATGCTGTGCCTGTTCATAGAAGGTGATGGCATCGCGCACGGCTACCACCCGTATCGCCTCATCGCCTGCCGTCAGACTCCAGCGGAAAGCTGGTTCCACAAGCCCCGCAGCCAGAGCATGGAACGCCAGGACCGCGGCAGGGGCCTCCGCCGCTTGCAACACGTTCACGGCACGGCGATGAAAGATGGAGCGCCTCGCCTCACTCGCTTCAGCGTAGACCACCGCACGGATCTTCGCGTGTGCGAACAGGTAGCGCCCATCAGTTATGTGCTCTCCCTCGCGCTCCGGCTCGTGCAGCAGATGGCTCTGCAGCACCTCGTCCAGAGCAGAAAGCCCATCATGTTCGGTGAGATCGGCCACCTGACACAGGTGCTCAAAGGTGATTCCCTGACCCAGGACGGCTCCTGCCACCAGCAGCGCAAAGGCGTTCGGCGGAAGTCGATCAAGCCTGGCGCAGATGACTTCGCGCACACTGGGTGGGAAGAACCCACGTACCACCATCTCATGCTCCATGGCTGCCGTAAAGTCAATCGTCCATCCTCCCTCTTCGTTTGGGCGGGAGGCGAGCGCGCCACGTTCAAGCAAGACCTTGAGCGTTTCCATCAGATAGAACGGTTGTCCCTCGGTTTCCGCAAAAAGCCACTGGCCAAAGCGTTCCAGGTTAGCTGCTCGCTGCTCGTCTTTGCCTCCTTCTCCCCCGAATGCCTGGAGCAGGCGCAGGATGTCTTCGGCGGAGAGAGGGCCAAGCTGCAGATGGGTCAGCGGCACGGCGCGTTCGATATCAGTTCGCCACTCGGCGAGTGCGGGTCTCATAGCTTTCTCTCCCCTGCGCAACGTCAGGAGCAGGAGCGCAGGGGTCTTGCTCTCCGCGAAGCGCCGTGCGAGGTAATGCAACACGTCGAGTGAGGCAGCATCCGCCCACTGCACATCATCAATGAACAAGACCAGCGGCGCCCGTGCCGCCAGGGCCTGGCCCAGGCGCGCCACTGCTTCGAACAACCGATTGCGGGCCACTGACTTATCCCCCGTCGGGGCAGGTAAGTCAGGATAGCGGTCGCAGAGTTCGGGGAGGAGGCGTGTGAGTTCCGCCAGCCACAGGTCTGAAAGCAGATCGTCGGGGGCATTCTCCCGCTCGATGCGCGGGCGCAAGGCCTCGATCACGGGCCGATAGGGCAGCTGACCACCGCTTTCAAAGGCCTGTCCCTGGAGCACGTCTGCCCCCTCCACCTGCACCCAGGCAAGAAACTCGGCTGCCAGCCGTGTCTTGCCAATGCCGAGCTCCCCTTCCAGAAGCACCACCTGCGTCTGACCACGCTGGGCGGTATGGTAGACCTTGATCAAGGTACGCAACTCCGTCGTTCGCCCCAGGAGCGGGCCTTGGAGGAACGTTGCTGGGGAAAGCGTGAGCGTGGGCGTGGGCACCTCTTTACGGCGGGGAGGGGCAACGGCCCGCATGCGGCTGGCCAGCGCCAGGGTTTCTGGGGTCGGCTCAATCTGCATGTCTGTTGAAAGCCTCGCCCGGCACATGTCATAGACGTGCAAGGCCGCAGCCCGGTCACCAGCTGCGAAGTGCAAACGCATCAGACGGCGGTAGGCGTCTTCGTGCAGCGGGGCGAGGATGAGCCAGCGGCTGACCGTTTCAATGGCGGTCTCAAGCGCTCCTGCTTCGAATTGCATCTGGGAGAGGCGGTCGAAAACCTCGCTCGTACGTAGGTGCCAGTATTCACGTTGGAACCGGACCCAATCGTCGAAGGCTGGAGCATCGCGTAGCGAGAAGCCCTCCAGGAACTCGCCACGCGAGAGGCTGATCGCGTGTTGGAGTCTGGCAAGCAGGCTGCGACGCGCCTCTTCCGCTATGGTCTGCGCCATGTGGAGTGACGCTCGCGCCGACGTCCAGGCTTCCAGGAGGAGATGGAGGTCGAGAGTGGAAGCGACATCAAGGCCGAGGGTGTCGCGTGTGATGAGGAGGTGAGGGAGAGGAGAAGCATCAGTATCCTCACCCAGCAGGTGACGCAGATGGAGCAGAGTAATGCGCAGGGCTGCCCGGCCATGCCTCGCGTCCCCTTCTGGCCAGAACTGCTCGGAGAGGCTCTTGCGCGAATGAATATGGCCTTCCACTGCCAGATAGAGAAGGAGCGCTTGTTCCTTGCGGGTAGAGAACAGCAGCAACTGATCAGCATGGCGCACTTCTGGCGGGCCTAGTAATGCCAAGGATAAG
Organism: Ktedonobacteraceae bacterium; assembly: GCA_035650355.1. Taxonomy (GTDB): domain Bacteria; phylum Chloroflexota; class Ktedonobacteria; order Ktedonobacterales; family Ktedonobacteraceae; genus DASRHT01. The sequence goes on along the minus strand of DASRHT010000083.1, from coordinate 2,692 downwards.
TCACCCATTTAACGTTCCTTATAACGCTCTGCTGCTATCATGAGATCAGCAATGCTACCAGTAAGAGGGTTGACTCCACAGGAAGGATACCAGAGAGTTTCAAGTTGACGACTCCATGTTGCCTCTTTATTATCGCACAAAACACGACGTGAGTGGAAGGAGCGCTCCCATGCCCAGGAAAAACACTGTCCTGCCCGAAGGGCCGCAGGCCAAACTGATCGAGCTGTTGAACCGTCGCTTAGCTGATGCCATCGATCTACAGTTGCGAAGCAGGCAGGCGTACTGGAATGTGAAAGGGCCAAATTTCCTCTCCCTGCGCGAGCTGTTCGACAAGATTACCGAGGGAGTGGAGGAGTATGCGAACCTGATCGCCGAGCGCATCGTGCAGCTTGGTGGCAAGGCCGAGGGAACGGCGCACGCGGTTGCCGACCGGACGTCGCTCGACGGGTACCGCCTGGCGGCGGCAGATGGAAGCAGCCACATCGCTGCGCTTTCGACGACCCTCACAGACTTTGGGAAACATATGCGCTACGCCAGCGAGCAGGCGGCTGAACTTCAGGATGCCGATACAGCCGACATCTTCACCGAGATTGCCCGAGGCATCGACAAATGGCTCTGGTTCGTTGAGACGAGCCAGCAACCAGGCAGTTGAGCAGCGGAGAACCTTCATTTAACGTCTGCATAACGCTTGTGATAACGCTCCATAGATATACTTAAAAGTAGAGCATGGCTTTCCTTCCGGGCCTGGCAGGCCCAAAGGAGGGGCAGAAAGAACGTAGAGCGATACCTCTGTATGGATAGAGATACATCCTATATGTAAGGAAGGGATTCGATCATGACACTTGCAACGCTTATTCTTGCTGATGTCAATCTCAGCTTGTCAAATGTGCTCTGGTGGCTGGTTGTTGGGTTGATAGCTGGCTTTCTCGCCAGCCGGGTGATGCGCGGGGGAGGGTATGGGCTGATCGGCGATATTGTGGTGGGCCTCGTTGGAGCATTCATTGGAGGATGGTTAGCCGGTTTTCTGGGGCTGGGAGGCTCCTCTAGCCTGATCGTGAGTATTGTGATTGCCTTTATTGGAGCCTGTATTCTCCTTGCCATCTTACACGCTGTCTCGGGTGGGGGAGCAGGTCGGTCGAGAGGATGGGGACGACGGTAAATGAGAAGGTGATATTCAGGCGAAATGTCGCTGAACAGGAGAAATAAGATGCGAGACACAATAGGGCCGAGCGATCTGCCCTTCCCCCATAGCGGTGGAGATTTCCCACCCATCACCGGGGAGTCAACAAGACCACCCGGCCACAACGAACCGACAGGACACGATAAACCAGCGGAGGCGCTCATCGATGCGTCTCCAGAGGGAGGAACGCCGTCACCGGTGCCACTCAGTGCCCCCCATGCTCAGCATCGCACGTTCCTTCCTCAAAGAGGGGTGTACTATGCAGCGATTGCTGGTATCATTGCAGGAGTAGTCACTGCCCTGCTGACGATCATGGTCACGCTCGTGTTTGCAGCGACCTTTCATGCAGCCAGCCTGCAAATTGCGGTGGATAGGTTGACGGTCAAGACGGCACTTGCCCTGGCAGGATTGGAACTCCTCAATGTCACGCTGAGCCTGCTCGTTGGCTTTTTTGTCGGTGTGATCGTTGGCAGGATCGCCGTCCGTCGTCGGCTCGGCTTCCTGGCAGGTGCTCTCGCAGGAGCCGTCTTCTTCCTGATTACCTTCCTGGTGAGCCTCATCTCCAGCTATCCAGGCAATCTCGCGGTGAATGGTACGACCTTGACGACTGGAAGTCTCGTCATCTTCTTCCTGCTGCTCTGTCTGTGGAGCATTGGTGGGGGACTGGTGAGTCTCTTTGGCACATGGGTAGTGACCGTAAGACATCCTCATTATATGAGGCGTGGATAGGAAGTAGGGACGTCTCTGCACATGTATCTCGCATCAAATAAGCGGCAGTCAGACCTGATGGATCAGGTGGCTGAGGCGTTGGACGATGGCTTGATGATGGCGGCGCGTCGGACCACGAGGCTGCATAGACCGTGGGAGCGGGAGGTTTTTCCCCGCTCCAGTGTGGAAAACCAGAAGGAGGCTTGCTATGAATGCACTGGTATTGGTTGTCATTGGCACGCTCGTGCTTCTTTTTATCATCGTCGCTCTCTCAGCGATGCGGGTGGTGCAACAGTATGAGCGGGGCGTGATCTTCGTGCTGGGGCGCTTGATCGGAGCAAAAGGCCCCGGGCTTTTCCTGGTCCCGCCATTCATCTCGCGCATGAGCAAAGTCGATTTGCGCATCGTCACGCTCACCGTGCCCCCACAAGAGGTCATTACCCGTGATAACGTGACCATCAGGGTGACAGCGGTCATCTACTTCTATGTGGTCGATCCGATTGCCGCCGTGGTCAAGGTGGTGAGCTTCAACCAGGCGACCACCCAGATTGGACAAACGACCTTGCGCAACGTCCTGGGTCAATCAGAGCTGGATGAACTCCTGGCTGAGCGCAAGAAGATCAACCGCGACCTGCAAGCCATCATCGACGAGCAGACGGAGAGCTGGGGGGTGAAAGTGACCGCAGTCGAGATCAAGGATGTGGAGTTGCCCGCCACGATGCAGCGCGCGATGGCTAAACAAGCAGAGGCGGAACGGGAGAAACGCGCGAAAGTGATTCACGCTCAGGGAGAATTGCTCGCCTC
>DASRHT010000082.1:0-22365 GCA_035650355.1 Ktedonobacteraceae bacterium | reverse complement strand
GAGGCGAGCAATTCTCCCTGAGCGTGAATCACTTTCGCGCGTTTCTCCCGTTCCGCCTCTGCTTGTTTAGCCATCGCGCGCTGCATCGTGGCGGGCAACTCCACATCCTTGATCTCGACTGCGGTCACTTTCACCCCCCAGTTCTCCGTCTGCTCGTCGATGATGGCTTGCAGGTCGCGGTTGATCTTCTTGCGCTCAGCCAGGAGTTCATCCAGTTCCGATTGACCCAGGACGTTGCGTAAGGTTGTTTGTCCAATCTGGGTGGTCGCCTGATTGAAGTTGACGACATTGACCACGGCGGCCACCGGATCGACGACGTAGAAGTAGAGCACTGCCGTCACCTTGATGGTCACGTTATCACGGGTAATCACCTCTTGCGGAGGCACGGTGAGCGTGACAATGCGCAAGTCAACTTTGCTCATGCGCGAGATGAATGGCGGGACGAGGAAAAGACCTGGACCCTTCGCCCCGATCAATCGTCCCAGCACGAAGATCACGCCCCGCTCATACTGTTGCACCACCCGAATCGCCGAGCGGGCGAGGAAGAGCAGTAGTAGAACGATGATACCAAGTACGATCCATACCAAGAGATTCATAGCAAGCCTCCTTTAGGCTTTCAAAGCACTCGTTGGATGAAGACAAAGAGAATCTGTACCGCCGTCATCGAGCCACCGTTCTATGGACTCCGCCTCAGAAGCCACCTCCTGTACACTAATGTCAGGAAGATATGTCCTGCCTCGGTGTAGCTGTACGGCTAATAGTGGAGGGGAAACACAGGGCATGCCTCGCTCCTGATCGTAGCACTCGTACACCATTTGGTCGGTGCGCAGCCGGTGCGGATGCTGTCCTAGAAGGGGCGAGGTGGCCTGTGGCCCAGGTTGGGACGTTGGCCAGGCTGGATAGGCAAACGGACGGTGAACTGGCTCAGACTGTGGGATTGTCTCTGGAGGATGACTATTCTTTCCATTACACCCCGTTGTAGGATCACCAGATCCTAATTGAGCGCTGTTTTGAACAGTCACGGGTTCTTGCGCATGTGTATCAGGTTCTGCTGCTCCCACCGTATCAAGTGGCAAGGTTGTCTGCCCAGAGATGGTCATAGGTGCCCCCTTTCCTGATGAAACAGGGAATACTCACGAAGTTTCTTTCCCCAGGGGTGATGGCTGGAGCAGCGCAACATCTTGACTGTTGTGCTTGTTCTCGCCCTCGACACGATCAAAGGAACGGCTCCATTGCTTGCGCTCTGCTCGCCCTTCAGGCGGATACCAGACATCGTGGAACCAGAGGGCGCCCAGCAATATTACAGAGAAAAGGATTGAGAAGATGACTACCAGCATAGCTGTGTCCTTTCGCGTTGTTTTCAAAACGCCCTTCTTGCTCACGGGATTAAACGTCCGTTCCATAGAACGTTGTCCATAAGTGAGGGAGGAGAGGATATGCAAGCGGGGAGAACAAGCAAGACCACCCCGGACAGCGCACTTCGGTGGTGGAGAGAGGTTCTGAGCGCCAGTTGCTACGAGGAACATGGCTGAAGGGGCAAAGCTCATAAGAAGATTTATCAGCTATGGTAAGTATATACTATGTTAAAGCACAATGCAATATTTATGTAATAAAAAGTCATCTATCAAGCGAAATTACCCCCCCTCTCATAGATCACTTTCAGTCGCCCGGTATGCGCTTGACCTTCTCCCACGCCTTCATCAGTGACCGTCTTCACATGCCAGCCAATCTTTGCCATTTTCTTTATATCCTTGCCAAGCTGATCCCGTGCTTCTCCTTTAAACAGTCCTGATATGTATGTTTTAACGTGTTGTTGCATTTGCTCACCTTCTCCTTTTGTTACTGTGTATAGCAGAATGTGCGAAGAAAAGAGCTGGGGAGTCAGGCAGCCGGGGTATCCTGCTGAGCTGAGACTGTCTCTGGCTCTCGTCCTGTGGCTTCCAAGCACCGCTTGAGTTCTAGGGGAGATACGTTCGCCTCATCGAATGTCGCGTGGTCGAATATGGCTCTTTTCACGTCTGCTCCCCGTAGATCTGTTCCGCGCAAATCTACGTTGCTGAGATCTCCTCCCTTGAGATTCGTACGGCAGAGGATGGCCCCACGTACATCAGCTCCGTGTAAGTTTGCCTTCTGGAGATTGGCATCACTCAGATTGGCACGCTTTAAATCGGCATGGCGTAGGTCTGCATCCTGCAAGTCTGCCTCCTGCAAGTCTGCCTCCTGCAAGTTAGCCTCAGTAAGATCAGCTCCGTGCAGATCAAATCCGCGCAGATTAGATCCGTGCAGTTGAGCGTTGTGGAGGTCTGGCTCAAACGCCTGGACATCAGGATAGGCTTGTCGCCACCTATTCCAAAGCGTTTTTCCCGATAAAAGAAGTGCCAGAAGATCCTGGTGTGTCATAAGATCCCACTTCCTGATTCTGTGAGATAGACAGAGACGGAAACGCTCCATCAGAACCACTGCTCTCTGGCTTAGAGCGGCTTCGCTCTTCCAAACAAGGGTGTTCGTGATGAGCAATTTCTTGTTACGAGGAACAGAGCTTGAGAGGCAAGACTCGTAGACATATCTATGAGACTTTTTAAGTATACACTATTTTTCACCAGAATGCAATATTTATAAAATCAAAGAGCAAATTTATAAAAATTCTGAAATCGTCAGAATTCTCGTTCTGTCTCTCTGCATGAGTATGATATGCAAAAGCATTTACGATGTGAATTTATGGAGTGTATGTGCTATAATGAAGTACGATCAATGTGGCAACGTTTTGTTCATAGTGGCTGGATAGTTATGTGGAAGAGGATATTATGGAAGGTATCTTTCTCTTCTTTCAACAACTGGTGTTGTGAGCAAATGACCCCTTTTCTCGCAGGAGTTGTACCCCTGCCAACTCGAACATGGGATGCGTAGGCGCTTGTTGGAGCCTCCTTCCTCAGGAACGGCGCTCCCCTGCTCATGTTGAGCGTCTCGCAGAGCAGCCTTTCTCTCGTACATCGGCGTATAGGGTGGGCAGGAAGGTGAGGCTGTTACTTGTATGATGATTATACGCTACGGTTTCGCCTGAAAGGGAAAAAAGCATGTTCGATGCAGGAAAAAATCTTATGGGCGCTCCGCCATCTGGCGAGCCTTCATCTGGGTACGTTTCCTTTCCTATTGTGGGGATCGGTGCTTCTGCTGGGGGGCTGGAAGCGTTTACGCAGTTGCTGGAGCATCTGCCAACAACGACGGGGATGGCCTACGTCTTTGTGCAGCACCTGGACCCTTCCTCTCCCAGTATCTTACCTGAACTGCTTGCTCAGATGACGAAAATGCCCCTGCACACTGCTCAGGATCAGATGAGCGTGGAGCCGGATCACGTCTATGTGATTCCATCCAACACCGACCTGACGATCTCGCAAGGAACGCTCCACCTCATACCGCGCACACAGCAGCATGGTCAGCACCTCACCATCGACCGCTTCTTTCACTCCCTGGCACAGGATCGGACCCATCAAGCCATTGGAGTGCTCCTCTCAGGAACCGCCTTTGACGGCACGGCGGGTCTTGAGGCCATCAAGAAGCAAGGAGGCATGACCTTTGCCCAAAACGCGCCATCGGCGAAATACTCGCAGATGCCCCAGCATGCCATTGCTGCCGGATGCGTTGATCAGATTCTGCCGCCAGCAGCCATTGCCAGAGTGCTGAGCACGCTTAGCTGGCAGCAGCGCCTCCCCACTGCCACCGCGTTGGAAACGCAGAGACTCTCGCCTTCCGAGCAGCAGGCGTTCACCAGGATTCTCCTGTTGCTCAGCACCACGACCGATGTGGATTTTCTCGCCTATCGTCCTGCGACCCTGCAACGGCGGATCGTTCGCCGGATGGCGATGGTACAGATTGATCAGTTTTCCGCGTATGCCACCTATTTGGATGACCATCCTGCTGAAGTGACCGCTTTGAGTCAAGAACTCCTGATCCATGTGACCAGCTTTTTCCGCGATCCAGATACTTTTGAGGCTCTGACTCGCCTGGTCTTTCCAGAACTGGTGCAGAATCTTTCCTCAGGAGACCCTATCAGACTTTGGGTTGCAGGATGTTCCACTGGCGAGGAAGTCTACTCGCTAGCCATCTGTTTGCTCGAGTTTCTGGAAGAACGCTCGCTCGCCCCTCCCATCCAGTTCTTTGCGACCGATATCGATACGGCAGCTCTCAAGCAGGCCAGGGCAGGCATCTACGAGACGAAGCTCTTGCAAGGGGTCTCCTCCGCACGTCTCCAGCGATTTTTTGTTCCTATAGATAGAAGAGGAGAGCGGTACCAGATCAGCAAAGCCATTCGAGAGCGATGCATCTTCGCGACGCATAACGTGGCGAACGATCCGCCATTCTCTCGACTGGATCTGGTCAGTTGTCGCAACGTCCTCATGTATCTGCTCCCTGGAGCACAAGAGAAAGTGCTTCAGACCCTGCATTATGCCCTTAAACCACATGGGTTCCTTTTGTTGGGAGCTTCGGAAGGTGTTGGTACGAGCACCACACTCTTTACTCGTCTAGAGCAGCACCAGCAGATTTTTGCCAAAAAAAGTCAGGGGAGAAGCCTGCCGCTGCACCAGGTCGTGCCTGGAGGTGAGAGTACCGTTGGCATGAGGCAAGAACGCCTCGACAGGAGAGCGGAAGCGATGATGAAGACGTTTGATGTCCAACAAGAAACCGACCGCCTGCTGCTGACGACCTATGTCCCGGCCAGCGTGGTCATCGATGCTGAAATGCAGATTCTCTACGTCCGGGGACATATCAGTCCCTACCTGGAACCAGCTCCCGGGAAGGCCAACTTCCATCTGCTCAAATGGGTCCGTGAAGGACTGAAGTTGGGCCTGCGCGCTACCATTCATGCTGCTCAGAATGCGGACCAGCCGATCAAAAGGGACGGCTTGCAGGTGAGCGGCACGAACAGAATGGTGCAGATTACCGTGGTGCCGCTCAAGGAGTCTTCCATGACACACTGCTTCTTGATTGTCTTTGAAGAGAGCCTTTCCCCTCCTCTTCATGGAAGGAAACAAGGCAAGCAGACAGGCGAAGCAGCCAGAATTGCCGCTCTGGAACAGGAACTGGCAACGACGCAGGCCGAGGTACAGGCCATCCTGGAAGAGCACGATAGCGCCAACGAGCGCTTACAGACCGCCAACGAGGAGAGCCAGTCGAGCAATGAGGAACTGCGTAGTCTCAACGAAGAACTAGAGACCTCTCAGGCGGAACTGCAAGCGAGTAATGAAGAACTGAGAACTGCCAACCAGGAACTGCAGACACGGAATGAGCAACTGCGTGCGGCCCAGGACTATGCCGAGTCCATTGTCGAGACCATTCGCGAGCCGCTAGTAGTGCTGAGCGGAGACTTGCGGCTGCAGCGTGCCAACACCGCTTTTTATCAATTCTTCCGGGTGACTCCGCCGGAGACAGAACATCGTTTGCTCTCTGAACTGGGCAATGGGCAATGGGATCTTCCCCCGTTGCGGAAGTTGCTGGAGGAGATGCAGATCACAAACCGATCTTTCCACAGCTTTGAAGTAGAACACCACTTTCCTGCCATCGGGTATAAAATTATGATGCTCAATGGCCGTCGTATCGTGCATGAACGGGAAGGAACCGGGAAGCATCTGATCCTGCTGGCGATGGAGGATATCACCGTGCGCAGAGAGCTGGAGCGGCAGAAAGAGACCTTCCTTGGCATGGTCAGCCATGAGCTCAAGACACCCCTCACTGCCGTGAAGGGGTTCCTCCAACTGCTCGAGCGGCGTGTACGCAAAGCGGGAGATGAGCAGACGGCAACCGAGATTGGAACGGTCGATATGCACCTGGACACGCTTGACCACCTGATCGACAGCTTACTTGATGCCAGTGCGCTTGAATCGGGCATGCTCTCGATCCACCTGGCCCCATTTGTGGTGGATGACCTGGTGCGCGCGATCATCGAGGACCTTGGCTCTCCTGCCAGTCGCCTGCATCTTGAGGAAGCAGTACGAGCACAGGCGTACGCAGATCAAGAGCGCACGGGACAGGTCGTACGCAATTTGCTCGCCAATGCCTTGAAATATTCCGCTCCGACCGAGCCTGTGGGGGTGAGGATCTCAGCCAGTGAAGACGAGATCACGGTGAGTGTGCAGGATCATGGCAGAGGCATCCCCCAGGATCAGCAAGCGAGAATCTTTGAGCGATTCGCTCGCCTTGACCAGTCCGAGCGGGTACCAGGCACGGGGCTAGGGCTCTACATTGCTGCCCAGATCGTCGCCCAGCAAGGAGGGCGGATCTGGATGGAAAGTCCTCCTGGCAAAGGCGCGACCTTTTTCTTTACCCTTCCGCTCGCGCGAGAGCCAGGACTTGATGCGGTGCAGCAAGACGGCGTAGGGGGTTGAGGTAGCATATACGATTGAAGCGCATGAATCAACGTATCAAGCCACCAGAGCAGCGCATGGAAGCATCTCCTTCTCGCTGTTGAAGAGGATGGTGCTTCCATCAACACAGAAAGCCGTGATTACACTGGTGAGGTTGCGGCCAGCGTCTTTGCTTCAGTGATCCACCCGGTCGTTTGAACAAGCGTGGGGACACGATGCCCAATCTTTTTCTCAGTATGGATAGCTTCAAGCGCTTTGTACAGATTCTCAGGCACACGGTGTTGCAGTTCTTTACAGCTAGTGACACCAGCTTCTTCCAGCATGTTGGAGAAGTCTCCCCCAACTCCACGTAAGCGCATGAGATCAGCGCGGTTGGCCAACTCCTTGATAGCAACAGGGGTCGTGCCTACTTTGTGGGCAAGTTCTGCGCGCTGCTGCTGTGTTCGGGTGTGCTCCAAGAACTGCGTCGTGGTCCATATCCCTTCCGACTCCAGTTTCGTCTTCACCTCGGGTTGTAACCCTTTCAGGTCGCTCATGGAAGCATGCATAATGTGGTCTCCTTTGTGCTCATTGCCTGGGCACATTTTTCTATGATACGTCAGGGGTTTTCGTGCGGTCTCTGGACTGTCAGAGCACCGTGGCTGTCTCCCTGGCTCCTCGTCCAATCGACAGAGGGGATGTTGCGTGGCATTTACCGGGTAGCACAGAAGTAGGGAAGTGCCGAAGCCGCTTCTGTTAGAAGCAAGTGCATGATGGTTGTTCTTGTTTCCTATCTATAGTATACCATCATAGTGTAGTAGTAGTCAATACATAAAACTTTTTATGTAGTATTTTCATGACACGTAAGTGATAATTTCACTATTCTCAGCGTAAATTAACCATATGAGAGAATAGTGCATCTCTTTCTCATATGAAATGACCGATGAGGCCCGTGGGAAATCTCCAACGAGAAGCCCAATCTTTCCCTTTGACACGATCTTCCTATGTTCAGGCATATTATGTGTCGATGGAGAAACATCGTAGATTGAAAATGACGGGCAATGAAGCGCTTGATGTGCTATACTTATCAGGGATGATGTTATTCGCATCCCGTAAGAAGGCTCCTATGGAACATACCTCTTCCAGTACGAGGAAAATCATTTTAGTGGTAGAGGATGATGAGAATACTCGCTACGTCCTCTGGCTTATTTTAAGTGAAGCAGAACAGTATCACCCCATGCTCGTGAACGATCCGTATCAAGCCTTACTCGTTGCGTCACAAAGAAAGCCAGACCTCTTTCTCATTGATTACCACCTCCCTTCTATGAATGGGGTGGAGCTGTATGATCAACTCCACACGCTCGAAGGCTTAGAAGAGGTTCCAGCCATTCTTCTCAGTGCCCTGAGGGGAGAGTGGCAACAAGAACTGCAAGTCCGTCACCTTTCCGGTCTGGAAAAACCGTTTGCCCTGAATGCGCTTTTAGAGCTCATTGAACTCGTCCTGACCACTCAGGAGAGGAAGCGCGTTGGCCATGATGCATGCGATCAAGGAGCGGTGCCTGCGCCAATCACAGATGCTCTGACATTCGCCATTGAGCCTTCAGAGCGGAGTTTGGAAAACGTCACGCCTTTCCGAGACGAGTGAGGAGCAACCGATAAGGACAGCCAGACGTATCCGACGGGCCTCGCCGTCAGCGATGCCGAATTCCAGCCCCTCAACATTGTGCGTGATGCCTTTCATGGTGAGTGGAGATCTACCATGAAACCCCAGGAGGCTGCCCCACTCTCGATCAGGGAGTTATTTGCGGATGACTCTCGCTTGAGAGCCGTACGTTTTTAACGGTTTTTTTAACGCTCCCCGTTTATTATAAAAGTAACTCGGACAACGGATTTCATTGAGCATGGAGAAGACAGTCTTGGTCGAGTGAATCATGAGGAAGAGGAGAAGAGTGGGCGTAAAGAGTGTGCATGTACTATCCAGCCAAGAATGGTCACATTCCTTTCGGCTATCTATTCTGAGAAACTCGCTCCTGCTGGTTGGTGAAAAAAACGCAAGGAGGTCCATCTGATGGTAACAGGCGCAGCGATCCCCGCGGTCGAGCTAGACCATGTCACCAAGAACTATGGCAGTGTCCAGGCCCTCAAAAGCATCAGTCTCACGATTGAGCCGGGCGAAGTGGTGGCAGTTCTCGGCCCCAATGGCGCCGGCAAATCCACTACGATCGCGCTGATGCTTGGCATGCGCCGACCCAGTAGCGGCAGTGTTATGCTCTTTGGTGAGAACCCCCGACTCGCTAACCACCGCAAGCGCATCGGCGTCATGCTTCAGGAATCCGGCGTGCCAGAAACGCTCAAGGTCCGCGAACTGGTCGAGCTTTTTGGGCGCTTTCACGATAGCCCGATGGTTACTCAGGAGGCAATTAAAATAGCAGGGCTGGAGGAGAAGGCTAATACGCGCCTGAGTCGGCTCTCCGGTGGGCAGAAACAGCGCGTCTATTTCGCCCTCGCGCTGGTTGGCAACCCCGATGTCCTCTTCCTGGACGAACCCACGACCGGCCTTGACGTGGAGGCGCGACGCAACTTCTGGGACCAGATCAACATCCAGGTTGCGCGCAGCAAAACCATTCTCCTGACCACGCACAATCTGGAAGAGGCTGATGCGCTGGCGAAACGCATCATCGTCATCAACCAGGGAGAAATTATCATCGATGGCACGTCGGACGAAATCAAGGGACACGTTGGCGGCAAGCATGTCCGTTTCCATGCTGCCAATTTGAGCATTGAGGATCTCCAGGCAATCGCCGAGGTACAATCTGTACGGCTGGTGAACAAGAAATTTGAAATCTACACAAAGCAGCCAGAGGCAATCCTGACCACCCTCTTCAAGGATGGAGCCGATTTGAGCGATCTCGAAGTTGAAGGTGCCGGACTCGAAGAGGCTTTCCTTGCCTTGACTGGCAACGGTCACCATTATGCGGCAGAGGAGCAAGCAGTATGACGACGACATCTGTTAGCCAGGAACCTGAAACCGGGGGAGCAACGACAACAACCGGGCGGAAAGCGGCTCCCTGGGGCTACTTCTTCTATTGCGAACTCATGAAGATCCTGCGCAATCCGCCCGCAGTCCTCTTCGGCATTGGCTTTCCCACGATGTTCTTTCTGATCTTCGGCAATACCTTCCCCTTGGCAGCGACCAGCACACTGGCGGGATTAGCCGCCTATGGTGCTTTTGTCGTCTCTTTCCAGACGTTTAGCATGTCACTGGCCAATGAACGCGCTTTGGGCTGGAACAAGCTCTTGCGCTCAACGCCCATGACGCCTGCGCTCTATCTCGGAACCAAGTTCCTGGTAATCATCATCACCGGTATCCTCTCCCTGCTCCTGCTCTTCGTTGTCGCGGATCTCAACGGGAAGGTGCATCTGAGCCTGACAATCTGGGCAGAGTTGCTGGGCATGATGGTTGTTGGGATGATCCCCTTGAGTTTGACAGGGATCTTTCTGGGCTTCATTGGCTCGGCCAATCTGACCAACGTACTGGCGACGCTCCTGGGCCTGCTGTTCTCGTTCGGCTCAGGCCTCTTTGTGCCGCTCTCGATTATGCCGTCTGCGGTGCAGAATGTCGCTCCGTATCTGCCCACGTATCAGCTAGGCCAGCTCGCCTGGATCATTGTAGGCAGTTCGTATCAGGATAGCCACCCGCTCTGGGTGCATCTGCTCGTGCTGGTTGGCTACGCGGTGGTTTTCGCGGTTCTGAGTGTCTGGGCGTATATCCGCGATGAAAATAAGAACTTTGCCTGAGGCAAACAGTGAGAACTTTCCCAACTTTTATCTCCACTAACTGGCGCGCCACCGCCACTAAGGACAGCCAGACGTATCCGACGGGCCTCACTGTCAGCGACGCTGAGTTCCAGGCCCTCAACATTGTGCGTGATGCCTTTCATGGTGAGTGGAGCTCTACCATGAAACCTCAAGAGGCTGCCCCACTCTAGGGATGAGACCTTAGCGGTAGACACACCTGCGGAGGATGGGCCAAGCTAAAGCTCCAAGTGCAACTATTCCGAAGCATGCCAGCAAGATGTAGTACGTTGTGGGAATAGGGCCGCCGCACGAGACAGTGGTTCCGGTTGGGGCATCTGCCGGGAGAGTGAGTCCTCCTGGTGGACAACTGGGAAAGGCTCTGACAATGTCGTTGAGCAGGAAAAGCTCAGGAACAATACCGAAGCTGAGGAAAGCCACCCAGAGATAATGGCTCCCCCAACGCCTGACCCCCAAAATGACCAGGCTCAGTCCGATAATGAAGCATGGAATAAAGATGAACAAGACATCAAAGCCGAGCAGCCCCAGGCCAATAAGACTGCCCGCCAGGAGCCAGGAAAGAACTTGCCACATTGATCTGTTTGTCATGCACATTTCCTCCTTGAACCACCCGGTATGGAAGAGCACAGCGCCAGCGTTGAAGACCTGAATCATGATGAAGAAGGTCAAGAAGCCGAAGATCGAGCTGACTGGCCCAATGAAGATCATAAAGTTAGTGAGATCAGCATAAACCCGCAATACAGCTATGGGATAGGACTATCCATGCATGGTCGCGTTTCCTCTGTCATGACAAAGGATATGCCAAGTTGCGCTATAGCGCGTCCGAGCTCCTCCAGATCGATAGGATGGCCCAGGAGTATGAGTTGCTGTGTCCTAATGACAGCGAGAGCCTCTCTGGGCAGCGGGACACCGACGATGATGGTAGAAGTGCTGGCGAGTCCTCTCGTCTCATGCAGCAAATCATAGAGTGTCAGGCCATCCATATCAGGGAGGTGATACGCCAGGAGGAACAGGTCGGGCTTGATGTGTTTGACGAAATGCAACGCTGCCGCAGCACTGGTCACCAGTTTCGCATAATGATGATCCTTGAATGAAAAGTGCTGGGTGAATGACTCGGCCTGGGAGGGGTCATGCTCCACAACCAGGATGGTCTTGACGAGGGAAGCCGTTATGAGCAGGCTGTCTTCCCTTGGGGCTGATACGCTTACCGTGACCATCAATACGCCTCCTGAGAGTTACTAGCAGTGTCATAGTACTGGCAGAGCGTGAGAAGGACCGTTCGTCGCTTGAGCCAGAAGAGTCACTCATACGATTTATGTCTGAATGCAGGTCGCACGCTGGCCAGCGTTGCCTTTGTGTTCTCCGTGCGTAGGCGTGATCCGTTCGAGTGTCAGTCGTGCGGGAGACGTCTGGTCGCTGATGGGCAAGGCCACTATCAGCACGCCATTGCCATAGGTGACGTTGGCACATACTGCATTGACCGGAACTGGGAGTGCCAGTTCACGTCGATAGACGCCAACGCTCCATTCATCGACCAGCAGTTCCTTAACCTCCTTCAGTTATGAGCTGATCATGGATCTTCTGCGCGATCAGTGCCATAATTTGTACTATCTACTAGCATACTAACCGCGCAGCGTTAAATAACGCGTTAAATAAATGTTACTAAGGCAGCAGAAGATGGTTATTGACGCAGCATTGGAGAATGCATTGCCTCACAGACTGTCCTAATCACAAAATTTAGTACCGGAAAGGAGACAACCGTGAAAGCATGAGCCGGATCGAGGCCAATTGCAAGAAACGGATGCGAAGACACAGGAAAAGGTGTATCTTTTTGAGTGTGCCAGCGTGTTAAAGGTAGCGATCATGGAAGGCACAACAGTATCGCTGACAGGAGTGCAGGTGTATGTCCTCAAACACTCATCCACGCACGATCCGAGACGTTGACTCCGTGGCAGTGCTCGCGAAATGGATGCGGCGCGTCGGGCTCCCGTTGGCCATTCTCGCCTGGACAGGAGTCACGCTGCTCATCCTCTGGCTGGCAGGACATGTGATTCAAGCTCTGCTTTTGCTCACGTTTGCCGCACTGCTCGCGTATGCTCTCGCGCCTGCTGTGAAGCTCCTGGAGCGTGTGATGCCGCGTTTCCTCGCCATCCTCCTGGTTTACCTCGTCGCTCTGGGTGCCCTCAGCGTGTTACTCTATCTGATCGTGAGGACGGCGATTGTGCAGGTGATCTCGCTCTCCGACTATGTGCGGTTTTTGCTGACGCCGGGCCAGAGTGGTCAGCTCGCACCACTAGAACAGACCTTGCAGTCGCTTGGCTTCTCGCAGAGTCAGGTTGCCTCGGCCCGCGCTCAAGTGGTAGCCTCCATCGAAGGCTTTGCGGGCAGCGTCGTCCCGCTGCTCACGGGTCTGGTCGGCGCTATCCTGGATGTGATCCTGGTGGCGGTGCTCAGTATCTACCTCCTCGCGGGTGGCTCACAGGTGTCCGACTGGTTACGTCGGAACATGCCCCAACAGCAGCAGGGGAACATGAAGTTGCTGCTGGATACCTTGCAGCGGGTCGTGGGTGGCTACATTCGCGGCCAGCTACTCCTCTGTGGGCTCATTGGCATACTCGTTGGGGTCGGGATGCAAGTCATCGGCGTGCCATATGCCCTCTTACTGGGTGTGCTGGCGTTCGTGCTAGAGTTCATTCCCGTCCTGGGAACGCTCGTCTCTGGGGCAATCTGCGTGCTACTTGCCCTGACCAAAGGATGGGTCATCGCCCTCATCGTGCTCGTGTACTTCGTCGTTGTGCATGTGGTCGAGGGCGATGTCGTGGGGCCACGCATCGTCGGGAAGGCCATTGGCCTGCACCCTGTGGTCTCGCTCGCCGCGTTGATCGCCGGAGCCGAACTCTTTGGGATCACGGGAGCGCTCCTCGCTTCGCCTGTTGCAGGCGTTCTCCAGGCCCTGCTGGTAGCCATCTGGACGGAATGGCGCGCAACCCATCCTAAAGAGTTCCAGACGGCGAAAGACGACCTCGCTGAGAAGGGGGAGGAACTCGCTGCGGAGACGCCAGGCGAACCAGAATCACCGCCGAAGGTGCCTTTGTAGGGTGAAACGCACAACCGAGGAAACGTCCACCCTTACAGGGGGGGTATGAACGAGTGAAGGCGAGCCGGGATGGTGCCGCTAGGCAACAGGCACGAGGATGACAGACACAGGGAGCATCGATGGAGCAAACCCCTCGCATACACCATCCAGAAGGGAGAGGTATGACAAACACATCGCACGAGCCAGCTACCAGCAGGAAAAAGCATCCTGTTTCAGCGGCTCTGCACACCCTTGATAAGGACGTTCAGCCTCTGGTGGCCTTCTGGACCAAATTCAATAATGACTGGTCCTGGAACAATGCGGCAGGACTAGCCTATAATCTGATCCTGGCTGTCTTCCCCATCGTCATTACGCTGCTCTCCATTCTTGGCTTCTTGCTGGGTACCCTTGATCCCGGAGCATACCAAAGTGCTCTCGATACAATTACTAACAGCTCTTCTTCTCTTGCAGAAGCCAAACCGATAGTGGCGGCTGCTTTCCAGCAGGTGAGAAAGGACGCTGGTCTTCTGGGTATCATCGCGGTCGTGCTCGCGCTCTTTAACGGTTCGCGTCTCTTCATCTTCATGGAAGGTTGTCTCGATATCATCTATCATGTGCGTCCAAGGGGCTTTCTCGCGCAAAACCTGCTCTCTATCCTCATGCTGCTGCTGTTCGTGATCATCTTCCCAATTGCTGTCGTGGCCTCGGCTGCTCCAGCTTTTGTCTTCTCGCTTCTGCAACAGACCTCATTGGGCCAGGTTCCCGGAAGCGCCCTCGTCTTCGGTCTGGGCGGTATGCTTGGCGGTTTGATCGCCTGGTATATGTTGTTTCAGGTCATCTACCTGGTTGTGCCGAACCAGAGGATCAGTTTCCGCGAGAGTTGGCTTGGGGCCGTTGTGGCAGCCATCCTCCTGGAACTGTATCTTGCCCTCTTTCCCCTCTTTGTGGCACATTTTCTCGGTATCTTTGCCGGGACGTTAGGTCTGCTTATTCTCCTCATTTTCTTTTACTACTTTGCAGTGATTCTCTTCCTCGGCGCTCAAGTGAACGCCTATGTCAAAGGAATACGTGAGATGCCTCATGACCTGGTCACTCTGGTTTACATGGTGACCAACCACCTGGAAGCAGAGTGAACAGGCTGTACAGCAAGAAGCTACCGTCTCTGTGACTGAAAAAGTTCAGTCAATGGCCTTGATCACTCAAAAATGTTCCTGAAAAAACTCACTCGTTCTTCCGTCTCTGCCCTGAAACTTCCCACATAGCTCATGCGTAATAAGAGAGGACATCTCTTTCGCCCAATACCGAAAGGAGAGATGGCCCGGACTGCTTGGAAGCACTGCGGGCCACCAGGGGTCTTGAGCAAACACCCGTCATGTTCATGAGCGCGAAATTCCCCAAACAGATGAAGGCAGAGGCCAGTATGGGAAAACTGGAAAAACCCTTGATTTCTGCGCAGGTGAAGCACTTCCTTGATGGATAAGTGGGTGTCTATAGGCATCACACAAAAAACCTCACCACGGACGGGGAGGAGATCGGAGGGAACCCTTGGAGAGAGAGCCTCGACTGACACAGAGTGATGATGCCACGAAGCACACAGCGATCCCCTCGTTCCCCATTGTGGGGGTTGGAGCTTCTGCTGGTGGACTGGAGGCATTCAGAGAAGTCCTGCGCTTCCTGCCAGCCGATACCGGGATGGCGTATGTGTTGGTGCAGCACCTGGACCCCAGACACGAAAGTTTGTTGCCTGGCCTGCTGGCGCGGGCCACGCACATGAAGGTCCACCAGGCACGAGATGGCATGGCAGTCGAAGCCAACCAGGTCTACATCATTGCCCCCAATACGGACCTGACACTCTCGCAGGGTGTGCTCCAACTCGTGCCCCGCACCGAAACGAGTGGGCTGCATCTCTCCATTGATACGTTTTTGCGCTCGCTGGCCGAGAGTCGAACCACCGGGGCTATGGGGGTGATTTTGTCGGGCACGGCTGCCGATGGGACGCTGGGACTCCAGGCTATCAAGGCCGCAGGGGGCATGACCTTTGCCCAGGACCCCATCTCGGCCCAGTTTGACGGAATGCCACAGAGTGCCATTGACTCCGGGTCCGTCGATTTCATCGGCTCGCCGGAAGCGATTGCCAGGGAACTGAGCAGGATCAGCCGCCACCCGTATATCCACCAGCCTCCAGACGCTGAGACAGAGGAGGACGTGACTGCTTCTGGACAGGCGTTCCACAGACCGGAGCCGGAGTTCCTGCAGATCCTATGGCTGTTGCGCAGAAGAACAGACACCGATTTCACCGTATATAAGGCCGCGACGCTTGAACGGCGCATAGGGCGGCGCATGGCGCTCTTACAGATCGAGCAGCTTGCCCAGTACCTGACCTATCTCTCCGATCATCAGGCCGAAGTAGAGGCCCTGTATCAGGACATGCTGATTGGCGTGACAAGTTTTTTTCGGGACCCTTCCACCTTCCAGACGCTTGCTCAGGAGATCGTGCCACGTCTGATGGCGGTAAAAGCCACGGGTTCCCCGTTGCGGGTGTGGGTGCCAGGTTGCTCCACGGGCGAGGAAGTCTACTCCCTGGCGATCTGCTTGCTGGAGGCTCTGGGTGAGCACCCACTCCCAACTCCCCCCCTCCAACTCTTTGGCACTGATCTCAACACCAGGGCCATCGAGTACGCCAGGGCCGGTCTCTACCCACCCGCCTCCATCAGCGTGCTCTCCCCCGCACGTCTCAATCACTTCTTTCACTCCGTGAAGGGCAGTTACCAGATCCACAAGGCCGTCCGTGAGCTCTGCGTCTTTGCCCAGCACAATCTGCTCAAGGACCCACCGTTCTCCCGGCTTGATCTGCTCTCGTGTCAGAATGTGCTGATTTACCTGGGGCTGGCGGCGCAGAAGAAGGTCATCCAAACCTTCCATTATGCACTCGCCCCCCACGGCGTGCTTCTGCTCGGACCATCGGAAACCATCGGGACGGCTGTCGATCTCTTTGCGCCGGTCGGGGAGAACAAACGGCAGTGGTATGCGAAAAAAAATAGCACTGTGCGGCCCCTTGTCGTCAGGGATACGCGCAGTTCGATCAGAGGACACACCTCAAGTGAGAGGGGAGACACTATGGCGTATGCAGAGGAGAAGCGGGAGTTTGATCTGCAGCAAGAGACGAATCGAGTGCTGGCCCGTTTTGCCCCAGCCAGTGTCGTGATTGACGCCCAGATGGAGATCCTCCACTTTCGTGGAGACACGGACCCCTATCTAGGACCGGCACCTGGCCGCGCGAGTCTCAACCTGTTCAAGATGGCGCGCGCGGGCCTGGACCTGGAACTGCGTACCGCCCTTTCCCAAGCTCGCAAGAGCGGACAACCCGTGAAAAAAGCGGGGGTCCAGGTCAACGATCATGGCGTTCGCCGTGACATTACCGTGGAAGTGATTCCGCTGAACGCGTCCGTCTCCGAACGCTACTTCGTGATCCTCTTTGCCGAGACGAACGCGCCGTCTCCCGAGCCTACCACCCTCATCGCACCAGGAGATGCGGCACGACGGGGGACCAAAGATCAGCGCATCCAAGAATTGGAACGCGAGTTGGAAGCCACCCGCGAGGAAATGCGGAAGGTGATTGAGGAGTTGGAGGCTGCCAACGAGGAACTGCATTCGGCCAATGAAGAGAGCCTCTCCGGGAATGAGGAGTTACAAAGCCTCAACGAAGAACTGGAAACATCTAAGGAAGAAATCCAGGCCAGCAACGAAGAACTGCTCATTCTGAATGCGGAACTCCAGCAGCGGAATGAGCAACTGCACGCCGCCCGTGAGTATGCTGATGCCATTGTGGAAACCATCCGAGAGCCCTTGCTCGTTTTGGATGCAGACTTGCGTGTGCAAGGCGCGAACCCGGCCTTCTACCAGTTCTTCCAGGTCGAGCCTGCCGAGATCGAGCACCGCCGCCTTTTTGAGTTGGAGGACAGTCAGTGGGACGTTCCTGCCCTGCGAACCCTGTTGGAGGAGTTGCT
Organism: Ktedonobacteraceae bacterium; assembly: GCA_035650355.1. Taxonomy (GTDB): domain Bacteria; phylum Chloroflexota; class Ktedonobacteria; order Ktedonobacterales; family Ktedonobacteraceae; genus DASRHT01. The sequence goes on along the minus strand of DASRHT010000082.1, from coordinate 5,128 downwards.
CCCCACCAACCATTCCTTCACCGATTACACCATGGAGTCCACCTTTCCTCGCATTGGTCACAAGACCCTGTTGCTCAATGCCCACCGTATTGATCATGTTCCGCTCATCCTGCTGGCGATGGAGGACATTACCGCCCTCACCCAGGCGGTGAAGGAGAAGCAGCAATTGCTCTCGCAACGCGAGGAATTTATGGCGATTGCCAGTCACGAACTCAAAACGCCCGTGACCAGTCTGAAAGGGTATATCCAGCTCCTGCACCGTCGTCTTCACACCGCAGGCGATAAGCAGGCTGCTTCTCTGCTCGCAAAGACGGATGCGGGAATGAATACACTCGTCACCCTGATCAATGAACTGCTGGATGTCACCGCCATTGAGGCAGGGAAACTCCACTGGCACAGCGAAGTGTTTGACCTGGATGCCCTGGTGCGAGACCGTGTCGAGGACGCTCTGCAGACCACACAGCAGCATCAGATATACATCGAGGGAACCCTTTCCTCGCCGGTCTTGGGGAATCCGGAACGTACCAGTCAGGTGCTCATCAATGTGCTCTCCAACGCGATAAAATATTCTCCCCAGGCGGAGGCTGTCAAGGTTTCGCTTCGCGCGGAGAAAGACGCCGCCGTTGTCGGCGTGCAAGACTTTGGCCTTGGCATCGCTCCCGAGAAACAAGAACATCTCTTTGAACGCTTTTTTCGCGTGAGCGGCCCGGCGCACGAGACGTTTCCTGGACTTGGGCTTGGCCTCTATATTTCCGCCGAAATCGTCAAACGTCAGGGAGGGCGGATGTGGGTCGAAAGCCAGGAAGGAGAAGGATCGACATTCTTTTTTACCGTCCCATTCGCACCAGAGACAGCAGCTGGCTGATGGGGGGGAAACCGGAATGAGGTGAAGCTTTGCCGTCGAGGAAACAACATCTCTGCCTTCCCGATGAGTTGCTTGACTCGTTCACTCTCTTGCCCACTACAATAAGGAACGTAGGATCTTCTAGTGAAAAAGGAGCACGATGGTGCAAGCAGTCTCACCACCTGACCAGGCCAAAGAAAAAGGTCAGAGTCAGAGAAGAACGCAGCTTGGTCCCATTCTCTGCTGGGCCGTTGTGTTTGCCGACATTGGGACCTCCGTCTACTACGTTCCTGGTATTCTCTATGGCAACGTTGGGAGTCTCGCCGGTTTTTTTGTCTTCCTGACGATGGCTGTCTTCGTACTCCCCACACTCAAGTATGCGGAGGTGACCCATCGCTTCCCCCAGGGGGGTGGCGTTGTCACGGTGGCAGCTCAGGCTATGAACCACTGGGTTGGTGCCCTGGGTGGCATGTTCATTCTCGTTGACTATTTTCTCACGGCTGCGATCAGTTGCCTCTCGGGAATACTCTATCTCAGCGTGGTCCTTCCAGTGCTGGGACCCTTTGCTCTAGAAATAACGCTTGGCACGCTGGTCCTGCTGGGTATTCTCAATTGGATTGGCATTAGCGCAAGTGCGAAAGTGAGCCTGGTAGGAGCGACCATTGCCTTTCTCAGCGATATCGCTCTGCTCGTCACCGTCTTTACCCATCTCTCCTTGCCTGCATTTCTTGCGCTGTTCCCCCGCATGTTTGCTAGTCATACACTGACGCCCATAACCATCCTGATCGGCTTTGCCGGATCATTCCTCGCCTTTTCGGGCCTGGAGAGCATTTCGCAACTGTCACCCGTGATGAAAACGCCGCGCAAGAAGGTAGGTGCCATAGCGCTCGTGCTCGTGGTGCTCACCGTTGGCCTGACGAGCCCGCTGCTGACGATGCTCTCGACCCTTCTCCTTCCAAGATCCGTGCTTGAAGATCCGATCCTCTCCGCGCAGGTCGTCTCTTTCCTGGGTGGTAACTTCGGCAGTATCGCCTTGCAGACGGAAGTGGCGGTCAGTGCCAGCGCGCTGCTTGTGTTTGCCAGCAATACAGCGATTATTGGGGCCTATTACGTCTTTCTGGCCCTCTCGCGTATGCAGTTCTTCCCGGTGTTTCTCCTGAAGCACAATACCCTCCGTGGTACCCCTCACTACGCCATCCTGCTCGCCACGGCTATTCCGATCATCGTCCTACTGCTGGTGAGAGGCAATATTCTTATCCTTGGCGACATGTACGCCTTTGGTTTGTTGGGAGCCTTCACCCTCACCTGTCTGGGGCTAGATATTGTGCGCCATCGTGAACGGAAAGCCGCACGAACGGCGCGTGACCACCCGTATCCGCCAGGTGAACCGCTTGAACATGGAAGTGAGCCAGCCATGGCGCGCGATGGTACGACCGCGTTCACGCAAGAGCCTCCTTCCCCACCTGGCCACACCTCGACGAAGAAGCCACGGACAGAAGAGACGCCGCCTTCGCCGTACGCTGGAGGAAAGATGCTCAACCCCTGGTACACCTTCAAATTCTCCATCGGATTGCTGACAACGGCACTGGTAGTCACGGCATGGACAACGAACCTGCTGGCAAAGCCTCTGGCAACCGCCTTTGGAGGAACGGTCACTGTCGTTGGCATGGGGATAGCCTACTTCAACTATGCCCGTCACAAGCGTGAGGAACACTTGCCCGTAGCGGTCACCCATAGCGAAGAACACTTGCCCGGCTGCACCCTGGCCGTGCTGATGCCTGATAATGAACACAACGATGCAGTTATTCACTCAGCAATCAATCATGCTGGCGGGAAGCCCGTCGTCTTTCTCTATCTCGGCAGCGGGAATAGCGGGCAAACACCGCGCTTGTTTGAGTTCCATGACCCGTACTACGATGATGAGCAAGCGCAAAAGATCTTTGGCAAAGCCGAGCACCTGGCACAGAAGTCCAAAATGAAGCGCCTGTTTTTGTACCGAAAACTTGAACCGCATGCTCTTGAGCAGGTGTGGCGCACTGTTCATCCGCATGATACGGTGATCGCAGCAGAACAGGCTTCACACACGCAGGATATCAATCCCGACCGCGTTCGCTACGAAGTCACACCACAAGGGAAAGTAGCGCATCTGCTGAAAGGTTGGTGAAGTGCCATTTACCATACTGTCTAAAACCTTCTAGCGTTGGCATTGAATACTGGTGTGGGAACGAGGCAAGGTGAACGTCAATCAGAGGGAGTCAATGCCGTCTATGTCGTGCATATTAGTGCGAAAAACGGCTTCAACGGCACGGTAACCTTTAGTGCCACAGGTGCGCCCGCAAACGTCCTGGCCTTCTTCAACCCGGATTCGGTAACCATCTCAGGGGACGTTGATTTTCGCTACGATGCTGCGCAGTCGCCTCTGGGCACGTTTACCCTCACCATCATCGCGACCAGCGGTCCCTTGCAACATACGATTCAGGTCACCTGTCAGGTGATTGCGTAACGGCCTTCAGGATCCCTGTGGGGATGTTCGGGGAGACAAGAGGGCCGTGGGCTTCGCATCCGTTTTGTCTGCGGCCACCTTGCCCTATCTCTTGAGGAGAAAGTAAAGGAACCAGTTTCGCCTTTCTCCTCCTGGTCTTGAATTCATTATAACAGAAACTTGTAACTTTTTATGTGCTTGACAAAATATAGAAAATTATGTTATCCTATAAAGGAGAGGAAAGAGTACGTGCAATGCTCTTCCTTCCAACAGAAGCAGCTTCGGTATTTCCCTTCTTCTGCATTCCCCAGTAATGCCACTCACATCCCCTCAGTCGATTTGACGAGGAGCAAGAGATGCGACAACGATGGCCTGATCTGTCAGCCCACACGCATCCCTTACTTACCCTTCCCTCCAACAGAAAGAAGGACGACCATGGAAACTCGTTTCTATCACACCCAGGAGATTACTCTTCCAGTGCTTGCTGAAGGGCTGGTGCTTGAGTACCAAGCACAGGGTTACGAGGCCCAACACTTTGGTGATGTCAACCAGACCACCGTTCAACTGAAGAAGGAAAGTACCTTGAGAGCCATTACCGGCTTTGAGAAGGTCCTCGCGATTTCCTTCCAACGTGTCAACGGTGGGACGCTCGTGAAAGTAGGAGCGCAGGACTGGGTCGATCAGATTGCTGTAGGAGCGGTTGGGCTGTTCATCCATCCTCTGCTGATTACCGCAGCAATAGGTGCCATGCAGCAACGCAATGCCTTACATGATGTGCTCACTTCGATTGACCAACACATCCGGTACCAACAGCCGCAAGCCCTGGTGCAGAGAGAGATGACAGGGAGTTCCGTCTAAATCGGGAAACTCGACATGCACCAACGAACGCAGGAGCGCACTTGAGGGGGCCCGCCAGGTGAGGACGGTGAGGCAAGCAGGCGTCAGTGCCGCTTGCTCCAGCCGACCCCGCTACACGCGCTCGCAATTGGTGCCCCTCAGTTCGTTGAGACCGGGAAGTCGATGACGGTCCGACGCCTTCTCCTGGCAGGACGCTTCGTAGCGAACTGCCGAGCACAGAAGCGAACGGTGAGTCCTACAAGAGACCCTGGAGTGAGTGCGTTGTTCCTCGATATCCTCCCCTCTCATGTATGAGGAAGACACCACATGTGGTGAGCCTTCTCGCCGAAGACTCTCGTCGTATTGGAAATAGTGCTGGACAGGAAACGTGTCCTGTCAGCGTAAGAACAAGGAGCATTGTGATGACAATGACCACTGTAAAGACCACACGAGCAGGCCCGCTTCAAGCAGACCGTGAAGCATTTCAGATGAATCCCCATAGAAAGACCGCGCTTGTCGCGGGCGTGCTTTACCTGCTTACCTTTGTCTCGATCCCGACCCTGTTTATCTACGGTCCGGTAAAGAGTGCGAACTACATCCTCGGCACTGGGCCGGACACTGCCGCCATCATCGGCGCTCTCCTGGAGATCATCGTGGCTCTCGCCGGCATCGGCACCGCCGTCGTGCTGTTCCCGGTACTCAAGAAGCAGAACGAAGCGGGCGCGCTGGGCCTGGTTGCCTCCCGCATTCTGGAATCCGGCACCATCTTCGTCGGCGTGGCGTTCCTTATGTCGATTGTGATCTTGCGGCAGGCCGGAGCTGGAGCAGGGGCATTGGTCACCAGCCATGCGCTTGCCACCCTGTATGACCGCATCTTCCTCCAAGGACAAAGCTTTATGCCAGCCATCTGCGACCTGTTGCTGGGCTTCCTGCTGTACCAGTCGCGCCTGGTGCCTCGCGGCCTT